>PSMA01000014.1:42359-75546 GCA_040289905.1 Blastocatellia bacterium | reverse complement strand
AACAGCCACTTTTACGGATGTAGCCAACGCCGAAGCCGCAGTATCCACGAAATCAATAGATATAGATCAACTACTTTCGCCGCAATCGAAAAATCTGACGTCCACGTCACCAAAAGCGGCTGTTATGGCAAGCAACGTCGGCCTTGCGATCAGGCTTTCCCTTGAAGATTTATCAATGCGAGACGCTCAACGATAGTTCCGTTTTCTATATGTTTTTCGACAATTTCGACGACGTCCTCTGGCATGACCTGGCCGTACCAGACGCCGTCAGGATAAACCAAGACGGCCGTTCCGATTGAACAAAAACCAACCGAGCCGCAATCGGTCAGAACGATTTCGCCCATCGGATTTCGCCCTTTCGACGCTTTGCCCTGGCGAAGCCCTTTAGATTCGAGAAGGCGCTCGAATTCCGCCTTAACATCGGCACTGCCAACTGCCGAACACGATTTACCGTTGCATACAAAAATATGCCGCTTTATCGGCGCTTTTATTACCGGCGCGAGTTTTTCCAGTTGTTCTGCGTCGTCAATAAATTTATGTTTATGCTTTCCCATTTAAGGATATTTTGACACACAGCAGCCCGCAGTTGCATCCTAATCCGGGCCAGTTATGTTAAAATTATCTTTGTCGCGAACCATTGATTAGCGCGTTTAATGGCGTCCGGAATCGTAATACATATTGCCGCTGGCATTGAAAAACGCACCGAATTCTTTACGGGTGAACGCATCCGCATTGGCGCCGACGATACCTGCGATTTGCAAATACAGATAAACTCGATCGCGGCCGGCGGAGTCTGGCTAGAACTTGAAGGTTCGGATGGCGTCTACCGTGTTTTGAGTTTTTCACCCGACCTTGGGTTAGCCGTTAACGGGAAACCAATTCGCCGATTTATAGCCATCGACGATGGCGATGTAGTTACAACCGCCGATGGATTGCTCAAACTATCATTCTTCACCCTTGCCAGCCGTGGAACTCTAATCAAGGCAAACCGTGAGCCGCGCCATGTAGCCCAGTTTATCGAAGAGGCGGCACTCGACGCCGCAGCCTCACCGCAGCGGGATGAAGCAAAGGCATTTCTTCGCGAATTTGTCCGCGAACTTTCCCGTGAAATCTCTTGGACTACAAAACTGATTACGCTTGTCTTATCTCTTGGATTTATCACAGGAGTCCTGTACCTCGGTTATGCTATTAGTGAGGAGTTACGGCAAAACCGTGAACACGCTGCCGCGCAGAACGAAATGATTCGTCGGCTCGAAGCTCAACTCGGCGAAGCGACCAATCAGCTAGGCTCGCTTGAACAAACAAACAGAGACCTCCTACGCGCTCAGTCTTTGGCACAAAATATTCGAGTTGATTATGGCAACGGCGTCTGCCTGATCATTGGAATTTACGACCTCGTGGAAAAAAGCAGCGGAAAAGTGCTTCGCTATGCGGACACCGCTTCCAGAACTTCTCCATACGAACCTGCGCAAAACGAAGATCCGCTGCCGCGCGTCGCTCCGGGAATCGCGCTTTCGACGGAAGGCTCGGGCAGCCCGGTAGAATACGATTTCATCGGAACTGGGTTCCATGTCGGCGGTGGTTATATTATTACGAACAAACACGTATTGCAGCCGTGGACTGAAGACGAGGCCGTAAAGGCAATGATCCGCGATTACAATGGCCGAGCGAGAATAAAGAAGATCGTCGCTTACTTTCCAAATCATCCTGACCCATATGCTTTGAAAATCCGGGAGTTCTCATCTAAGGAAGACGTTGCTGTCGCTGCGATAGATCCGGCAACTCTTCCGCCGGATATTCCAGCACTCCCACTCGAAAGCGATTCGGACGCCGCAACAATCGGAAAAACGGTTGTCACAATGGGTTATCCGAGCGGGCCGGATCGGCTTTTAGCTATGGTCGATGACCAAGAGGCGAAATCTATAAACGCGCGCTTTGGAAACTCTCGTCAAAATCTAATAAATTTCCTTGCACAGTCCCGAAAGATCGTCCCTTTAACTACGCAAGGAGCTATCACCGATCTGGACACACGAAGAATTGTCCACGACGCAAAAACGGCCGAAGGCGGGAGCGGCGCTCCACTTTTCGGACAGACCGGAAAGGTCATCGGCATCAATTTCGGTGTTTTTACGGAAAACAACGCGTCGAATATGGCGGTTCCAATAAAATTTGCGATCGAGATTTTGCGTAAAGCGGGCTGGCGGCCGCCGGAAGAGATCCAGTCTCAAAACAGCGGTCAGAATGCTGCACCGGCGGCGTCGCCGACCCCAACAACACCCAAATAGAATGCTATGAATTCTCTAGTCCTGACAAATATGTTTCATCGTCCGGCGAGGACAGCCGTTAGCGTCATAGGCATCGCAGTTGGCGTCCTTTTGATAGTTTTTACTATCGGTCTCGCAAACGGCACGATGCGCGAGCAAGGACGCCGCGAAGCAAACGTAGGTGCCGAGATTATGTTTCGCGCATCGGGTACTCGCGGGCTGAGCGGCTCGGAAAGTTTTCGGATTCTAGAATCTGATGGCGAGCGAATTCTTGAGACTCCGGGCGTCGCCGCGATCGCTCCGATTGGGCAGAATACGGTTGCAGCCGACGAAACCAACACCGGCAACCGATTGATTGATGGAATAGACTTCCCTTCTTACGCCAAGATTGTCGGGATTACAATTATTGAAGGCCGCAAGCTTTCAACGGACGGCGATGAAGCAATCATTGACACAGGTTTTCAGAGGCAGAAGGGTTATAGTGTCGGTCAGAAACTCAAGCTCTATGATCGTGATTTTACAATTGTCGGAACTTACGAGCCCGCCGCAGGCGCTCGCGTAAAAATTCCGCTCTCGACTATGCAGGACCAACTCGGAAGTAATGGTAAGATTTCTGCATTTCTCGTGAAGATAAATCAGGGCGAGGACGTCCGCGAGATTGCCGAGCGACTTCAAACGCATTTTCCGAATAGCCAAATATTGCTGACAAGCGAACTGGAAGAACTCTATATGAAGGGTTTTCCTGCATTGAATGTTTTTCTCAACGTCTTTATTGGCGTCGCAGCGGTGATAAGCGCGCTGGTCATTCTTCTCACAATGTACACGACTGTAATAGAGCGAACGCGACAAATAGGGATTATGAAATCGCTCGGGATGAGCAATATTCGGATTGCCGCAACGATTGCCCAAGAAGCAATGCTGATTAGCCTTCTGGGTGTGGTCCTAGGCATTGCACTGGCGTTTGTTCTGCGTTTTATCATTACGCGATTTACTGCTCTCGAGGTAGAAATGAGCCCGGCCGTATTATTCATAACGCTCATCGTCGGACTAATCGGGGGAGTTATCGGCTCGCTGTATCCTGCAATCCGATCGGCAAGGCTCGATGCCGTCGACGCCTTGGCGTACGATTAGTGAGAATTAAAGAACACTGCTGCTACTTCGTCCGCAAATCCGAATTGCGATCCGCTTGAGCCGCCATCCAAGCTCGGTCTTTTTCGCCGAGCTCAGCTATTTTTTTCATTAAATATTCGGCGATTTCCTTGTGCGTGCGCAATCGGTCGGGCCGCGAGAGAAAATCCTCCAGATCCAGCCGAGAGCCGAACCAGATACGAATTTTCTCACCGCCGAACCAGTTTCCCAAAATCTGTCGTGGTAGATTATTGCCGAGCCCAGCGATGAAAACCGGAATAACCTGCGGCCGGGCGGCCATGATCACGCGGCCGATGCCCGGTTGTGCCGGGAGGAATGAATACGGATCGTGGTTTAGATTGCGTTTGCCCTCCGGATGAAAGCCCACGACTCGCGCGGTTCCAGACGTACAGATTGAAATCAATTCGCGCAGCGAAAATTTGTCAAACTCCCGTTTTTTCGCGTCCCGGGACTCGCGAAAAAACGGCGGGTACATCGACCACCAACCCATCATGAAATTAACGAACCAGCCAATTGGGTTCGTATAAAAAAACTTTGCTCGGACCGGAAAAAAAAGTGAAAGCGGCCGCGATGTTTGACGAAAAAGCACCGTAGACACGGTGTACATATCGAAAAACGAACGGTGATTTGCGACCAACAAAAGCGGTCGCCGAGTGTCGGAGATGGCAACCGACTCGATGCCGAACACATTCATCAGGTTGTAGGTTGCCAGATGAATCCAAAGCGAACCGATGTGCCGTTGGCAAAACGTCCAGAAACGCTTCCAACGGCCGTAATTCATCCTCCTGGTCAATTTAAAACCGAGGCGTTCAACTGGCGATAGGACAGCAATCTCGTCCGCGGCGGGCAAATTGACGCAGTTGCCATCGCGAGCGGCAGGCCCTTTAGCTTTAATCCTTTCTTTGGAAATTTTCTTCGCCGTCATACGGAGAGCATTATTCTAGCATCGGCAAAAGCCTTCGTTTAAGCCGAGTGAAGCTAAAGCTCGACCACGATTGCCTTTTGGATCGGGCGATACTCTTCGTCGCAAATAGAGGCGTTGACAAATGTCATATCGTCAAAGACCTTGGTACCATGTCCGGCGTGAATATGCCCAAAAATATGCAACCGAAGCCTACCGAAATGAATGATCTCTGCAATCTTCCGCAGCAGTTCTTCGCAGCCTGCATTTTCCATCCCGCCCGGCCGCTCAACTTCGTCGAGAATGCCAAACGGCGGTCCGTGCGTAATTAGAATGTCGATATCTGCGGGAATTTTGGACCAAACCTCCGCCATTTCCGGCCCGCGGTTACGATTAAATGCCCAATCGAAAAATCGCGGCTGCCACGGCGACCCGTAAATCCGCAAGCCATCGATCGCGGCTACGCAGTCCTGTAAGTAAACGACCTCGCGGCCGAGGAATTGCCGTGCTCGGTCTAGATCATCTTCGAATAGCCGATCGTGATTTCCAGCGACAAAAATCTTTCTCCGATGCGGCAGATGGCGAAACCAATTCGAAAACGTCAAAATTTCCTCTTCGGTGCCGTTGATTGTTGCATCGCCGCTATGGATTAACACGTCGCCCAGCGGAACGGCCAGCGAGGAATGGCAGTTGTGAGTATCGGAGATACATACGATTCGCGGCATTATTCTATGTTGAAATAAACGGCCTCGGGATGATGGACGATGATTGCCGAAGTCGATTGCTCCGGATCGAGCTGGAATTCTTCGGTCAGCTCAACGTCGATTCTTTCCGGTCTGAGGAGCTCAAAGATCTTGCTCTGCTCCTCAAGGTCCGGACAGGCCGGGTAGCCAAAGCTGTAGCGTGCGCCGCGATAACCCTGATGGAACAGCTTTGCCAAATCCGTAGCGTCGTCTCCTGCGATGCCTAGCTCTTCGCGGATCCGCTTATGCCACATTTCTGCAAGAGCCTCGGCGGATTCGACGGACAGCCCGTGAAAAAGCAGGTAATCCTGATAGTTGTCGGACTTAAAAAGCTTTGCAGAGTGCTCGCTAGCCCGCCGCCCCATAGTGACGAGCTGAAAAGCGACAATGTCGATTCGCCCCGATTCAACCGAAGCGAAATAATCTGCAAGGCAGAGTCGGCGACCGCCACGCTGAGTAAGCGGTTGCCGTGGAAAGGTAAATCGCATCCATTCCGTTTTCTCGTCGTCGCGGTAGATGATCAGGTCGTTGTGCTCGGATTGACAAGGAAAATATCCGTAAACGATCTTTGCTTCAAGCAGGCGATCGCGAATTGCATTAGCCTTTAATTCGGCAAATTTGGGATAAACCACAGTTTCGAGGATTTTGCGATATTCTTCCGCCGATCGTTTTCCCTGCTTGTATTGCCATTGGCCTTTGAAAAGCGCCGTCTCATTGATGAATTCAAAAACCTTGCTCAAATCGCGAATTTCAACCACCTTTGAGCCATAAAACGGAGCCGCCGGAATATCTACATCTGTGCTGACGTCAGATCGTTCGGTATGCGAGACATCGCCGAGTCGCCTTCGCGAAACGCGGGCAGCGGCTTTGCCGAGCTTCGCATCTTCCCCGACGAGATCTTCCGTATCTTCAACCGTCTGAATCTGCTCGGCTGATCCAGCTCCATTGCCTGATGCTGCCGCGGGCGCCAGGTCCTTGTCTGCGACGTCGACTGCGGAGCCCTGCGTAAGCGTGTCCATCGCGTTGAGGCCGTCAAAAGCGTCTCTGGCATAGAAGAGCTTGCCTTTGTAAAGTGGTATGAGGTCGCTTTCAACATATTTCCGATTGAGCGCTGCTCCTCCAAGAATGACAGGGACAGTAATTCCGCGTTCGTTCATAATCTCAAGGTTATCCCGCATTATCAACGTCGATTTGACGAGCAGCCCGCTCATCCCGATTGCGTCGGCCTTTGCCTCCTCCCAAGCTCGAAGAATATCCTCGATCGGCTGTTTGATCCCGAGATTTATGACACGATAGCCGTTGTTGGTCAGAATAATGTCAACCAGATTCTTACCGATATCGTGAACGTCGCCCTTCACTGTTGCAAGCACCATCGTGCCTTTGTTTGTAGTATCAGCCTTTTCCATAAATGGCTCGAGAAACTTGACGGCCGCTTTCATCACTTCTGCGGATTGGAGAACAAACGGCAGCTGCATTTTTCCCGAACCGAAAAGGTCGCCCACGACTTTCATCCCGTCAAGCAAAATTTCGTTGATAATCTCAAGCGGAGGATATTTTTCCAGTGCCGCTCGGAGTGCTTCTTCGAGCCCAATTCGCTCGCCATCGATAATATGCCGTTTCAGTTTTTCTTCGATTGGCAGATTGGAAATATCCGGTCGAATGCTCTGGGCGGTCTTTCCCTCAAAAAGCTTCGTAAATTCGGTCAACGGATCATAAACGCAAGCGTCACCCTCGAATCGCCGCCGATCGTAAAGTAGGTCGCGGGCGGTTTCGATTTCAAGCTCGGAAAATCGTGAAAGCGGTAGTATTTTCGAAGCATTGACAATCGCCGAATTCATTCCCGCCTCGACGCAATCGTTCAAAAAAACGGAATTTAAGACCACGCGAGCCGCCGGCGAAAGTCCGAATGAGATATTGGAGACGCCGAGAATGATATTCGCATCTGGAAATTCCGATCGGATTTGCCGGATCGCTTCGATTGTCTCGATGGCGTTTCGCCTGTCTTCCCCCGTGCCGGTAGAAACTGGTAGTGCGAGCGGATCGAAGAAAATGTCGTGGCCAGGTATGCCAAACTCGGTCGCTTGCCGATACGCGCGGCGAGCGATCGCAACTTTTTTGGCAGCTGTCCGAGCCATTCCCTCCTCGTCGATCAATCCGATTACAACTCCTGCGCCGTATTCCCGAGCAAGCCCGAGAACCTTCAAAAATCTTGGTTCGCCATCTTCATAATTCGTGGAATTTACGAGCGATTTTCCTCCGGAATGTTGTAGCCCTGCCTCCATTTTTTCCCATTCGGTCGAATCGAACATTAGGGGAATTTTGATATTCGTCGCCAATCGCGAAGCGACCTCGTGCATATCCGCGACGCCATCCCGGCCGACGAAATCTACGTTTACGTCGAGAATATGTGCTCCTTCGCGTTCTTGCGTTTTTGCCAGCGAGACAATGCCGTCCCAGTCCTCGGCTTCCAGAAGCTCGCGCATTTTTCTCGAACCGGAAGCATTAACGCGTTCACCGACGATAAGAAACGATGCGTCCTGAACATAAGGTTGCTGAATATAAATTGACGATGCCGACGGAACGAGCCGCGCCGAGCGGTGACGCGGCGCGAGATTGCCAACGCGCTCGACGACAAGCCGCAAATGATCGAAAGTTGTCCCGCAGCAGCCGCCAACTATATTGGCCCCGAAATCTTTAACGAAATGCTCTATTTGATTGGCGAAGCTCTCCGGCGTTTCATCGTAAAATTGTTTCCCGTCTTTTACTTCCGGCAGACCTGCATTTGGCAAGACAGAAACCGGCATCGGCGCGTTTTCGCATAAATATCTAAGGCTTTCGCTCATATGCCGTGGCCCAGTGCCGCAATTCATACCAATGACATCAATCGGAAAAGGCTCTAAGGCCGTCAACGCGGCCGCGATCTCGGTTCCGTTGAGCATCGTTCCAAAAACCTCAATCGTTACCTGCGCAACCACCGGAATCCTAACCCTTGTCTGCTCGAAAAATTCAAAAATAGCTGCGAGCGCCGCTTTCGTCTGCAGCAGGTCTTGACAGGTTTCAACGATAAAAAGATCGCTTCCACCATCGAAAAGTCCGCGCACTTGCTCACGATAGGCTGATTTGAGGTCCGGATAAGAAATATGCCCTAGAGTCGGCAGCTTAGTTCCTGGTCCAATTGACCCAGCAACAAAACGTGGTTTGTCCTGCTTTGTATAATCTGACGCGAGTTCGCGGGCGATCGACGCAGCGAGCCGGTTTACGTCGTATGTTTTCTCGGCGATTCCGAATTCAGAGAGCACTACTTCGCTGCCGCCGAAGCTGTTCGTTTCTATAACGTCGCAGCCCGCTTTTAGAAAACCCTCGTGAACAGCACGAATTGCGTCTGGCCGAGTAAATAATAGGTTTTCAGAACAGTTTTCAAATTGCGGCCCGCCCCAATCTTCGATCGAGAGGTTCAGCGCCTGCAGATTACTGCCCATCGCACCGTCAAAAACGATGATTTTCTCATTTAGCAACTCTAAAAACTTTGACATCGAATAGACCTAATGAAAAAAACTCCGTGCCAAACCAGCACAGAGTTTCTTCAAATTCGATACTTAAAACTCGCTGCTGTTTAGCCGATTATTTTAGGTGGCCGCAAGTCGCAATAACTCACCACCCGCCGTAAGCAACCAGAATACGAGTTTCCAGGTACCCTCGTCAACCCACGCAGCATCGCAGACGCAACGAGCCTGACGTCGCCGCTGAGCCCTATTTCTTCAGGGCGGCCTGAAACTGTTTTTCAAAAAAGGCAACTCCGCCGAGCAGGTCAGGATTGTTCTTAAACTTTTCCTTCATCAGATCAAAAGCCTGCTGGCCGCGTGGATCAGCAAGGCGAATGATCGCCTGTATACCGAGAACGATGTACTGAAAGTCATTATTTTCGAGCGCCCGCCTGAAACGTTCGAAAATAAGCGGAAACGCTCTCGGGTCTCCTTTGCCGGTTGCCCCAACTACTTCAAGAGCAGCCGTCCGAACGCGGACCGGGCGCGCAGCGTCCTGCGCTATTTTCAAAGCCGGCTCGAACGCCCGTTTGTCACCGTATTCTGCGAGCCCTTTGAGTGCTGCGATTTCGACGCGGCCGCGCCAACTTGAACCGCCCGCCATCTTCAGCAACATATCAAATGCTTTGGGCGCTTTTAACGATCCGAGAGCCTCGGCCGCACTTTCGACTACCGAATAACTTTGATCTTCAAGCGCCGCGAGATAAATTTCACCATATTTCGCATCTTTTGTTGCCGCAAGCAGATCAATTGCAGCAGCACGGTTAAGGGATTTCTCGTCTTTGGTCCGCTCGACGATTGCGCTCAGAACTTCCGGCGGAAATTTTGCGGGCGGCGGTGTGATTTCTGATTTGCGTTCCGGTGCATAGATATCGCCCAATACCTCGAGTGTCGCCCGCCGCAGGCGCCAAAATTTTTCATTTTTCAAGAACGCGACAAGTGCTGCAGTTATTTTTGGGCGTTCAGACGGACTTTCGGCTTTTTTTCGGAGTTCTTCCATTGCCCAGCGGCGACCGAGTACATCTTTGTCGTTTTGCAGTTGGTAAATCAGTTCTTCGGTCGGCTTTTCAAAATTGAGTTCCTTGATTATCGTTCCCTCGTAATCGAAGTTAACGAGTTGCGGCCGCTGCGGAACATTAAATGTAAAGACATTTTCCGCCTGCGGTTTAATCCAGACCTTTTCGATCCGGCCATCTATCTCAATTTCTACAAACGTTTGAAAAAACTCGACTTGCGGATATTCGTTGTCCGGATCGATCTTCTGCTTTTGCCGAACGTTCAAGGTAAGTTTTTTAGCCGCGTCGTCGTATGACTTGGTCACCTCGAAAATCGGATGGCCCATTCGGTAAAGCCACTGATCAAAAAACCAGTCCATAGCTTGTCCGGTCGTCTCTTCAATCGCGATCCGGAGCTGTTCGGTTGAAACAGGCTTATGCTTGTTAACCGTCAGATAGTGATTCAACGACGCCCAAAATAAATCCTCGCCGAGATGTTTTCGCAACATATGCAGAACGGCCGCTCCGCGCGGATAAACATAAACATCGAACAATGCGTCTTTATTCGCATAATATTTTGTTACTATCGGCCGACGATTACCTCCATTCCATGCATTCAAATATTGCAACTGATTTTCGCGGACGTTACCATAGAGAAATTCATCGTGCCCCTTACTGTGCTCTGCAAAAAGCGCGTCCAAATAGGTCGCAAACGATTCGTTTAGCCAGATTTGGCTCCAGTCGCGACAGGTGACATAATCTCCGAACCATTGATGAGCAAGTTCATGGGCCTGAAGCGAATCCGAATCTTCGTCAAGCAGTTCCCGCTCGTCGTGAATCATCTCTTCGATTTGTGTCGTCGCGGAGATATTCTCCATTCCACCACCAAAATCTTCGACCATGGTTTGAGCATATTTCGGATATGGGTACTTGACACCAGTTTTTTCTGAGAAAAAACGAATCATTTCGGGCAGGCGTTTAACGGTTGCGGCAACCTCCCTTGTTTCATTGACGTAACCGAAATTGAGGACTGGAATGCCATCATATGCCTGTTCAACTGCCTTATATTCGCCGACAACGATCGAGGTCAGGTAATTGGAGTAAGGAATATCCATCTTCCAATGAAACGTTCGTGTTCCATCGCTATTTTCGGTCGTGGATTCCAAACGCCCGTTGGAAATAACAATGAAAGGCTTCTCCACGGTAGCCCGCAATTCAGTTGTCCGAAAATCATTCGGCGAGTCATAAGAAGGAAACCAGAAGCGATTGAACTCTGTCTCACCTTGCGACCATATTTGCCTTGGCTTCGTCGGCTCGTCCGAATCTGGCTTGATAAAACGAAGCCCGCGCCCAAAATTTCCTATTGCAGTTGCTGTGTCCGCGGTGTTTACAAGGTTCGTCCGATACTCAATCTTGATCGAAACAGACTCAGAGCGGGAGTAAAACTTATCCAAAAAGATTTCCAGATTGTCGTCGCCGCCTTGTGGATTGTAGTTGAACTTAAGTGGCGTGCCGTCTTTGGCCAATGTTATTGCAGCGATTGTGAAGTCTCCTGCATCGAGCGTTACTCGATTTGTCGTTGCAAGTGGAGCGAGAGTTACTACAGTGAATCCGTAGGCGCTCTCTTTCTTCCAATCAAAACGGAGATCTATCGAAAGATGCTGAATGTCGATATTGCGGCTCCGGATCCAATTCACCGGCGGCAATTTGTGTTTCTCGCCGATTGCAAGAGGATTGCGCGGCATTGGCCGTGCGATGACAGCGGTTGACGAAAATGACGACAACGAGAAAATGAGGGCGACAAAGGCAGCAAAGAATTTGTTTTTAGTCATCTAAGTATTTCCTGTAAGTATTTCCTGCTCGGAGAGTTGAGTTATTTCTATGCATCATCCTATAAATCGGTGATTGAAGCAACCGTTCCGCCGAAACTCCGTAACTGTTGCAGTAATCTTCGGCAATCATGCAAGATAGATTTGCCCTTATCGCAAAATACAGGTACCCTCAGGAGCTTTTTAAGTAGTGATGATTAGATGCGGAGCCATTCAACGTTTGATTTGGTTTCTGTTTGTCATTCTCGCCGTAGGATGTGGAAATCGACCTGAAGACCGTCCGGCTAAATATCTTCTGACATTAGCGGGAAACAATGGTGAATTCGGAGAAGTCTATGCCATCGCAGAACGCGGAGGCGACCTATTTGTGCCTGACGGCGACGCCGGAAAAATTTACATCATTCGCAAAACAGGCGAGATTTAAGAGTTTCTCGCCGGGCTCACTGTGGGGTCCGGTATCGCATTCCATTCAGACGGCCGACTTGTGATTGCCGAAAGCGGGAAAAACCGGATTGTAACAGTCGATAGCAAAGGAGAAATTCTTAATGTCGCAGGTACTGGAGATCCTGGATATCGCGACGGCAACGCAATCGGTACGCTAAACGAAATGAAACACGTTCATTTGATTGCCGGTTCTCAGGGCTTTGAAATTAATGCGCTCGACGCCCTCGATCTTCCGGGCCTACAAGACACAAAACCGCCGATCATCGATCGTGTACAAATATTTACGTCCGATTGGAAAGAAATCGAAACTGATCGGCGTCCAATACGTATTAACCGTCTCGAGCGGCTGCGAATTGTCGTTACGGCATACGACCGAATGGATGGCAATCCCGAAAGACGCTGCTTAGGAGTTTATTAGTTGGGATATTCGATATCAGCGGCGTCTCGCCAGCCCGTAATCGATGAAGTAACAACAATCGGTTTTCACAATAATCCGCCAAATTCTTTAATCCGATTGGTTTACGATCGGGGAGCCGATCCGGGGCGGTGGGAACTACGATCTTTCGTTACATCGTTACAAACTTCGCGGTCGGTGATAATCTGAAGGAAAGTTTCCTAGATCTAAGCTCATTATTGCCTGGAAAATATTTGATAACGGTATTTGCGGCCGAACGTAATCAAAATCGCACGAGCCGCGATATTTCGATCGAGACAACAGATTGAAAACTATGCTGACGCATCAAAAAACGCTGCCTTTTTTCGCAACTTTCCTGTTTGCCGTATTTGCCGCTTCCGCTCAGTCCGCGCTGTCTCCAATTATGCCGGCGCCGCCCGCGCCGCAGTTTTCCGATGCCGAGCGGCAAAGTGAGCTAGTCGCTAGGCGAAGAGCAATTGCCGCAGCAATGAAGGATAAAAGTATTCTGCTTTTGTTCAGCGCAGAGCCAAAAACCTATACCGGCGATGTCGATTATCCATATCGGCAGGAGAACAACTTCTACTACTTGACTGCAATAAAAAAAGCCGGAGCATTTCTTGTTTTAACCAAATCAGGTGAATCTATTCGTGAGGCGATTTTTCTACCCGATCGCGATCCGGCTGAGGAAATCTGGACCGGTAAAATGTATTCTCGCGAAGACGCCCAAAGGCTTTCTGGAATAAAGACGGTCATAAGCTCGACGGAAATCACCGGCTTGCTCGATTCTATCCGCTCGGGCTCGCGGTTTCGCTCCGCGGATTCGTCGTTTGAACTGCCCGCCGGGCTGGAAAATCTCTATTTGCTTTTGCCTCAAAAGGCGTTTAGTGAGGATGCACGAGAATATCGGCAAGAGGCAGTATTTGCCGCCAGCGTAAAGTCACTAAAGGTCGAAACGGTGGCTCCGATCTTTGCGGAGCTTCGACAGATCAAATCAGATTATGAAGTAAGACTGCTTCAGCACGCGATCGATATTACAACCGAGGCAATAATGCGCTCTATGGCCGTAGCAAGGAATGCTAAATGGGAATATGAGGTACAGGCCGAAACCGAATTTACTTTCCGCCGGCGAAATTCGGATTTCTGGGGCTACCCATCTATCGTCGGCTGCGGCCCAAACGCGACAATTCTGCATTACGAGGAAGCTCAGGGGCCGGTCCGAAACCGAGATCTGCTGCTAATGGACGTCGGAGCCGAATACGAGCATTACAGCGCCGACGTAACACGAACATTTCCCGTCAGCGGAAAGTTCACCCGCGAACAGGCAGAGATTTACCAGATAGTTTTTGATGCGCAAGAGGCGGTCGCCCGCGCCGCGAAACCAGGCGTCAAGTTCGATCAGCTAACTGCAATTGCAGGCAAAGTCATCGCAGATGGCCTCCTCCGGCTCGGCCTGATTACCGAAAAAAGTCCCGACCAGGTTTCAATTTGGTTTCCACACGGACTCGGACATTGGCTCGGAATGAACGTTCACGACGTCGGTCGATACGGACGTCCGTTGGCTCCCGGAATGGTATTTACAGATGAACCGGGAATTTACGTTCGCCCAGACGCCCTTGACTATTTGCCCGACACGCCTGCAAGCCGAGCGTTTAAGGAAAAGGTACGACCGGCAGTTGAAAAATATAAAAATATCGGCGTTCGTATCGAAGACGACTTGTTAGTAACACAAACAGGCGTCGTCTGGCTGACATCGAAATTGCCGCGTTCGATACAGGATATTGAAAAGTTTATGACATCGCTACCTCCGCAATTGGTTCACTAGTTGCCGGAAACGGGAGATAGGTGCTTAGAGGAGACTTTGACGTTCGACCTGTAAACCGTAAAGATATTGCCCGAGAAAGAATGCTTCCGATTGTAATTGTCAATCCGAAATCGGCATCCGGCGCCACACGCGAGAAATGGTCGGTTATCGCTGCCGACCTTCGCTCCCATTTTGGACCTTTCCGAGTTGCATTTACTAAAGGGCCTGGAGATGGGGTCAATCTCGCCCGGAGTTACGCCGAATCCGGTACGAAGCTAATAATAGCCTGCGGCGGCGATGGGACGATCAACGAAATTGCTAACGGAGTTCTGATTGCGGGCGGCAAGACCGAGATCGCAGTCTTCCCTTCCGGAACCGGCGGCGATTTCCGACGCTCGCTTGAGCTGCCAACTTCTACCCGAGACGTTGCTCGGGCAATCCGCACAGGTAAGACGTGCGAAATCGACGTCGTAAAGGTCACTTTTACTTCGAATGACGGCAGCCCTGCCGAGCGGTATTTCGTAAACGTCAGTTCTTTTGGCCTCGCAGCCTCGATAATCGATCGGGTTAAGTCTACCGGTAAATTAAACTGGATACCGATAGACACGATCCGAGGTCGAGCAAGTTTTGCATTGTCAACTCTTCTGGAAGTTATTGACATCAAGCCAAAACAGGTTCTCGTTTCCATTGACGGTGAAGGCGAACGGCCGATCTCAACGGTGAATTTTTGCATTGCCAACGCCAGATATTTTGGCGGTGGTATGATGATCGCGCCAAATGCAAAACTCGCAGACGGAAAATTCGATGTCGTGAATATCGGCGACATTTCGACTGCCCGCGTAATGCTCAACTCCTACACACTCTACCGCGGAACACACCTGAATTTAACGGAGGTCCGCTCGCGGACCGCTCGCCTGGTTACGGCCCGCGCGATCGATAATAGCGAAATCATTCGGCTCGAGATGGACGGTGAACTTCCCGGTCGACTTCCCGCCAAGTTCGAGATCATCCCCCAAGCTCTGAAAGTAAGAATTCCGGATCCCTTAGCCGATTGATCTTGCTGCTTGCGTTGTCGCGCCGCAATCTCGTAAACTCTTCGAAACGTGATCGCCTAAGTTGTCTAAAAATGACAACGCGGGGAAACCAAGGTTCCGTATGACCAAATCGGGGCAAATCCGAAGTTTCGGAGGAAGACTTCTTCGCTTCCAGCCCGTCAGCTAACCCCGTAGGCACAACGAAGAAGGATCTCCGGCGGCGCAAGGTTTCCGGGAAACGACGCCCACGGTGAACCCTGAAGCTTTTCTTTCCCCGGGGAGATTCGTTTCCGATGAAAACTGTGTCAATCGTTGGTGGCGGAGCAAGCGGTACGCTGGTAGCGGTCAATTTAGCGCGGCATGCAACAAAAGAAAATCCTGTAAAAATCAACCTCATCGAAAATCGCAGGTATCTTTGCCGCGGTATCGCTTACGCGTCGAATGAACCGTTTCACCTTCTTAACGTCCCGGCAGGCAAAATCAGCGCGTTTCCCGATCAGCCAGACGATTTCCTTCGCTGGCTAGCTATGAGGAAGAACCCGGCGACCGCGCACAGCGCATTCTTACCAAGGCGTGTTTACGGAGATTACCTATCGGACTTATTTCAGCAAGCGACTAAAGCAAACGCGGAAGCGGTCATACAAGTTATCGATGGCGAGGCAATTGACGTCAACCTAGCCGAACGCGTCGAGCTGTCCTTGAAGTCCGGGAGGATCATTGAATCGGATATAATGGTACTTGCATTTGGAAATTTTCCTCCGCCGCATCCATCGGTAGCAGATGGTGACTTCCTGAACTCTCCGCGCTATATCAGAAACATCTGGCAAACAAATTGGATTCAAATGCTTCGGCCTAGTGATACAGTCGCGATACTCGGTACCGGTCTTTCGATGGTCGATACAGTCCTCTCCCTTAAATATTCAGGCCACAAAGGACGGATCATCGCAATTTCCACTCGTGGACTTGTACCAGCAGTACACTCATCGAGTTCAGCAATTTCAGGTACATTTATCTCCGATATTAAAGCTTGCCGCACCGTTCGTCAGCTTATGAAGCGCGTCCGCAATGAGATCCGTCTAAGAGAGGCTTCCGGCGATAATTGGCGCTCAGTCATAGATTCGCTACGGCCGATCACTCAAACCGTCTGGCAAAATCTCGCCGACCGAGAGAAACGTAGATTTGTCGTCCACGTCAGCCGTTGGTGGAACATAGCCCGCCATCGTATGCCTCCCTCCGTTTTTGAGGAATTCCAAATGCTTCGCGCAAGTGGGCAGTTAGAGATTTGTGCAGGTCGCATCCGTGCAATTCGCCAATCCGGTCGCGGCTTCCAAATTCGAACAAGCGGCCTCGCCGGAGAGTTAAAAATCGAGGCGGATATGATAGTCAATTGCATTGCCTCCGAAAGTAATTTTCGCCGCGTAGAAAGCTCATTATTACAGAATCTTTTCAACAGAGGTTATGTTCGCACTGGACCGCTCGGTTTCGGCTTTGACGCATTGCCGAATGGCGCAATACTGGATAAAAATGGCTTCTGTCAAGGCAGGTTGTTTACCCTTGGGACAGCACTCAAAGGTCTGCTCTGGGAGACAACGGCGATCCCGGAAATCCGCGAGCAGGCCGCCGCACTTGCCCGCTTGGTTCTATCGAAAAACGAATGACGGATTCATTCTTAAATCGCCTGGTCTCATCGTTCGAAGCGAATCGGCATCGCGTCGCAATGAGGATAATCGGCGATCAGGGATCTGCGCTTACCTTTCAGCAAGCACTCGACTTAATCCGTGAAACCGCCGCCGCAGTCCGAGCCGCCGGTATCAACCCGAGCGATCGGATCGCGATTATGGGCGAAAATCACCCGTTATGGGCGATTTCTTATCTAGCCGTCCTCTACAGCGGAGCTGTTGCGGTTCCGCTCGATCCGCAAGGTGAAATCGAAACTGTCACAAACTTTATCAAAGACTCACAAGCGCGACTCGCCTTTGTCGATAACCGGCAGATTCAACGACTTCAGCGGATCGAAGAAAAGCTCGGCCGTCACATTAAATCCGTAGTCTGGAACAATAAATGGACGTCGGAAAGCAACGGCGATTCACCGCCCACCAATGGTTTCGTGAAATTTGACGATTTCATTGCAACGGCGCCGGGAACCAAAGACACAGCCATTCCGGATTTTGCCGGTGACGACTTAGCATTACTGATTTACACTAGCGGAACAACGGGTAAGCCGAAAGGCGTTCCGCTCACGCACGGAAATATCCTAGCGGAACTGGACGGAATCAACGAGGTGCTGGAGATAGATAAAAGCGAGCGAATCCTCAGCCTTCTTCCGCTCTTCCACGCCTACTTGCAAATCGTCAATCTCTGGGTAGCAACGACTTATGGCTGCGAAACCGGTTATCTAAAGGAACTCTCGCCGGCCGAGCTTTCCTTTGCGATGATCGAGTTTCGCCCGACGATCCTGACGACAGTTCCGCGGCTTTGGTATCTCTTCCATAAAAAGATTTTCGACGCGATAGCCGCCAAACCATTATTTATTCGAGCGCTTTTCCGCGCGATGCTCGCAGGTAATGGAATTTTGCGCGATACGCTCGGCGTTAATCTCGGTAAATTGCTCTTTTCTCCCGTTCACAAATCTTTCGGTGGTGCATTGCGCCTTGCGGTCTCGGCTGGATCGCGTTTCGATGAAGGGGTTGCAAGGGACTTTCATCGACTCGGTTTCACAATTTTGCAGGGCTACGGCTTAACCGAAACCAGCGGAGCCGCTACAGCCACCTACGCTGACGACAATCGCGTCGGAACGGTAGGTAAACCATTGAAGGGTGCGGAAATACGAATTGCCGAAAAAGATGCTGACGGCGTGGGCGAAGTTCAGATACGCGGTCCGATTGTTTTCAAGGGCTACTACAAGAATCCGGCTGCCACTGCTGAAGCCTTTACAGACGACGGCTGGTTCAGATCGGGCGACCTGGGCCGGATCGACAAGCACGGACATCTTCACATCGTCGGACGTGCGAAGGACGTAATTGTGCTGCCTTCTGGGAAAAATGTCCATCCCGAAGATCTCGAAATCCATTACCTCAAAGCGCCCGAAATCGAGGAAATCGCAGTTATTGGTATCGCCGATACGGAAGCAAAGCACCGCGGTACCGAGAAACTTGTTGCAATCATCGTCCCGGATTTCGATCATCTAAAGTCCGCCGGGATTGCAAATTCCCGAGAAGCCATCCGCTTTGCGATGGATTCACTGGGCCGAGAACTCCCCGAGTACCAGCGCATTCGTGAATACATTATCCGAAGCGAACCGCTACCGAGAACGGCAACTCGAAAAATCAAGCGGTTTCAGTTAAAAGCCGATTTCGAGAGTGCCAAGGAGACGGGTGATTTAAGAACAAACCGTTTTAAGCGGACACAGGAATCAAGCCATTTGATGAATTCGCCATCGGGCCGCCTTATCGTAAAGCTGCTCGAGAAGAATGTCTCTTCCGCTGCCGCGATCCATCCGGATATGAATATCGAAATCGACCTCGGGCTTGATTCGCTTGCTCGGGCGGAGTTTTTTGCAGGCTTGGAAGTTGCCACTAACGCGACAATTCGCGCAGAAGACGCCGCACGCTTGCTTACAATTGCAGATGTGATTTGCTTCGTTGATGCAATTGGCGGTGTAGATGACGCGCCCACCTCTGCCAAGAATTGGCCACAAATCATTTCGGAAACGACCGCCGACATGCCCGAGGTTCGCCCGATACTCAAGAAACGGCCGCTGTTTACGGCGTTTGCGTTTATCGTTTATCGGCTCTTTTACCTTTTTTGCCTAGCCTTCATGCGGTTAGAAGTTCTCGATATCGATAACCTGCACGAGCTGGACAGAAAGCGTCAATCTTCGGGAACGACGTTTATCGTCTGTCCGAATCATCAGAGCTTTCTTGACCCGTTTGTCTTATGCTCTACGTATCCGTACAGCGTGTTTGCGAATATCTTTCACGTAGGGGCAAGTGAATTTTTTCAGTCCGCGATAATGAAATTCGTTGCAAGTATGTTGAAAGTAATTCCGATTGATCCGGACACGCAATTGCTCAAAGCAATGAAAGCCGGTGCCGTTGGGCTAAAAAACCAAAAAATTCTGAATATTTACCCGGAGGGCGAACGCGCGTTCGATGGCCACCTACACAGGTTCAAAAAAGGTGCCGCAATACTCTCACTCGAACTCGAAGTCCCGATTCTTCCAGTTGCGATCGACGGACTTTACAAAGTCTGGCCGCGGGCTACGTTGAGAATCCAACCGGCGAAGGTCAAAATTAAATTCGGCAGGCCGATTTATCCGCACAGCCTCTCGATTGACAGCAATTCCGAATTTGCCGATGCCTCGCCCACGAAAAAATATGAAATCCTCACCGAACGCATCCGTTCGGAAATCGAACATCTCCTAAAGGACCGTTGATCGCCACTGAGTGCGATCGGGCCATACCATTTATCCCCAACATTTCGTCCAAACTTGCCCGCGATGTGGCAGTACGTACCATACCTGAATCGCGTGCTACATGAAATATTTCACGTCTACGCCGTTTTGCGAATAAATCAGCGGATATTAAATGGCATATGCTTTGCGTCGATAAACCATGCAAAAGTTGCTCTTTTGGACTTTTTTTTGCAGATGAGCAGTGAAGATTTCGAAGTCGAAACAAACCATATGCGCTCGCGGACCGTAAGTTTGGCCCGATTCAGTCATCACCTGATTAAAGGATTGTATGCGGCAACTCGACGCGCCTTCTTGTCGACGAAAGTCTTGTTAATTTGCATCTCATCGATTTACGCCGCCGGATCCGACGTCTCGTTGCTTAGCTCCGAGGGAGCTGGCCCACTTGCACAATCCACGTTCCCGTTTGTCTCTTTTGGCCCGGCAAACGTTTGCGGCCGCGTAAAGGTTCGAAATGGCCGCGCCATCGCAGCGGCTACACTAACTGCCGTTGGCGGTCGTGGAGACACTTACGAGACGAGAACTGCAACGTTTGGATATTACTGTTTCATTGGCCTTTCAGCAGGTGAAACATACATAATTTCGGTTTCCGCACGCAGATACTACTTCCCCGAACCTTACGCAGTTGTCATACCATTTGAAGACGTTTACGGGATCGATTTCAACGCGCTCTGACGAAGCAAACACTTTGATTGATCTGGCCACGATCGGAATATCGCGGCCGTTTTTGTTTCTTCGCCCTTACTGCTGATAGAATAGCCGGCGTTTCCTTCACCTTAAAATTCTTTATGGAGCAAATTCTATGTCTCTCGAAAAGCGCTTTAGATTTTCCGCATTTCTTTTTTTCTTGCTTCTTGTTTCTGGGATCGGGTTTTCTCAAACGGCCTCGCCGCAGGCGGAATTGGCCGAATACATCAAGCAAAACTATTCGAAACGGGAGGTTTATATAACTGCCCGCGATGGCGTCCGGCTTTTTACGTCGATTTACGAGCCAAAGGACAAATCGAAGAAATATCCAATTTTGTTGAATCGCACGCCATATTCGGTGGCACCGTACGGAACAGAAAACTTCAAAACGAGTCTGGGGCCAAATCCGTTGTTTGCTCGTGAGGGCTACATCTTTGTTTATCAGGACGTTCGCGGCCGAAATATGAGCGAAGGCGAATTCGTCAACGTCCGCCCCGATATCTCAAATACCAAACCAGATGAAATCGATGAATCGACCGACACGTACGACACAATCGACTGGTTGATAAAAAACGTTGCGAACAATAATGGAAACGTGGGTATTTATGGCATTTCGTATCCTGGGTTCTACACCTCAGCAGGCTCGATAGACTCGCATCCGGCATTGAAGGCTTGCTCGCCGCAGGCACCTGTTTCCGACTGGTTCCACGGTGACGATATGCATCACAACGGTGCACTTTTTCTAGCGCAGAATTTCTGGTTTTTCACTAGCTTTGGTCAATTTCGGCCAAAGCCGACCGCGGCGGGAGATTATCTGAGGCCCTGGAAGGGCCGTCAAACTCAAGACGGCTACGATTTTTTCTTGCGAATCGGTGGCCTCAAGGAGGTTGCCGACGAATACGAACGCGCTCTCGGCGTCCGCATTGCGTTTTGGGACGAAATGATGAGGCATCCGAATTATGACGATTTTTGGAAGCAGAGAAACATTCTGCCGAAGCTGAAAAACATTCGGTGTGCGACGATGACGGTTGGAGGCTGGTACGATAATGAGGATCTTTTCGGAGCGATCGAAACTTATCGCCATATAGAACGGCAAAATCCGGGAATCTTTAACGTTTTGGTTGTGGGACCTTGGGATCACGGCGGCTGGTCGCGTAACGATGGCGATTGGCTGGGGACAGCTTATTTTGAACAAAAAACTGGCGATTACTATCGCCGAACCATCGAAATACCGTTTTTCAACCATTTTCTGAAAGGCGAAGGCGATATTTCACAAATAAGAGAGGTAAACGCATACGACACAGGCTCCAATCGTTGGGTCAGTTTCAACTCCTTTGATCCAGACAATCGCGTCGATAAGGAGCTTTATCTTTCCGCAAACGGAAAATTGACGTTCGAGATGCCTAAAACAAGCGGATATAGCGAATATGTTTCGGATCCGGCAAAGCCAGTTCCTTACACGCAAAAGATAACCCGCAATTATCCGCGAGATTTTATGACGGAGGATCAGCGATTTGCTGCGACGCGTCCAGACGTTTTGGTCTTTGAAAGCGAACCGTTAACAGAAGATATAACGGTCGCCGGCGATATCACGCCGTCGCTATTTATCTCCTCATCCGGAACCGATTCCGATTTCATTGTCAAACTGATCGATGTATTTCCCGACGATTACCGGTTTCCATCGGGCGTGCAGCCGCCGCAAACGTCTGCCTGGAGTGTATTTCAGCCGGGCGGATATCAAATGTTGTTGAGAGGAGAGCCGATGCCTGCACGGTTTCGAAACAGTTTTGAAAAGCCTGAGCCGCTTGTGCCGAATAAGCCTACTGAGCTTCGGTTCAAAATGCCAGGCATTACCCATACTTTTAAGACGGGACACCGAATTATGGTGCAGATCCAGAGTACCTGGTTTCCACTCGTTGCACGAAATCCACAGCAGTTCCTGCCAAATTATAAATTGGCGACCGCTGCCGAATTTCGAAAAGCAACTCAACGCGTTTACTTTGGCGGGAAAACTGCGTCGGCAATTATTTTGCCGATTCAGCGGAAATAGCCTCGCACCGAACCTAATTCCGCTCGCCTGCGGCAAACCGGGCCGGCTCGTTCCGGCCCTGAAAATTAGAAACGCTCCCCGAGAAAAGAAAAATGAAAACAAAACTCCAAAAAACAACGTCGCTTATTTTGAGCATCGTGTTTATTTCCGCAGTTGTCTTCGGACAGGATTGGAACACGGTATTTGAACAGGGCAGAAGTGCGTTCGACGCGAGGAAATATAGCGAAGCGGTCGAGTTTTTTAAGCGTGCGATCGCTATTCGGCCGAATGTGCCGGAGGGGCACTTCAACCTTGGACTTTCCTACTTTCGTTTGGAGCAATTCGGAGCCGCGGCTGCCGCATTCCGCGAAGCGGTTAGGTTAAAGCCGGATTATCAAACGGCTTGGGTCCAGCTCGGGAATGCGCTTGACCTTAACAATCAATACGCTGAGGCCCTAGTAGCCTATGAGACCGCCAAGCGATGGCATCGTGTATTATGAAATCGGCGTCGCGCACGCCGGCCAGAAAAAATGGGCTGATGCAGAGGCAGCATATCGAAAGTCAATCGCTCTCAAGCCAGATTTTCCGAGTTCTTACTATAACCTCGGTTTGACACTAGAGAGCCTCGAGCGGCCGGACGATGCAATCCCGTATTTTCGTGTCGCGGTTAAGCTGGATCCGGAACTTACCTACGCCCATCGCAGAATTGGAGATTACCATATTCGCCAATCGCAATACGCCGAGGCAAAAGCAGCTTACAATGAGTGCTTGAAGCGACAGCCGAGCGATTCGGACTGCCAACTCGGAATGGGTAACGTTTACTACGGACAGAAGCTCTACGCCGAAGCTATTCCCTTTTATGCCGAGGCGGCCCGCCTCGATCGCGAATGGGTACTGCCGAGGGTTTATCAAGGTGATACCTACCGGTTATTGGAAAATTATCCGGAGGCTAAAAAATGGTATCTGTCCGCATTTCAGCTCAATCCCAAGGACGCAGATGCAAACTACTGGCTGGGACTAATTTACGTTCTCGACCGTGATCTGATCTCGGCCCGCAAACACTTTGAAATACTTAAAACTGTGGACGCGGAACTTGCTGCGAAACTGCTCAGCGTTATCGAGCCGAAACCGTAAGCAGTTTCGCGCAATTTGATCGATTTACAACAATTTGGCCGCAGCGGGGCATTGCTCGTTGCGGCCTTTCTCTGTTTCGGTAATTGAGTAACTTTTGCTAAATTAATGGCAGCGGAGATCTGTCCTATGTCGATGCCCGTAATTTCGATCGTCTGCGGTATTTTACTCGCCCTTGTTGGTTTTGCCGGTTACGGATACGGAATCCTCAACCACAATGCAAGCGTTACCGCGCTGATCCCGGCAGCTTTCGGAACGGTCTTTTTCCTTTTAGGAGCTGTTTCGCGTGCAAGGGATGAATTGCGAAAGCACTTGATGCACCTTGCCGCCGGGCTTGCGCTCGTCGGATTTCTAATAACTGCTGGTCGGCTTATCTCGAAAGCCAGCGAACTAACACTTAGTGCTGCGGTCATCTCTCAGGCGGCGATGTCCATTATCTGCCTGGTTTTTTTGGTTGTCGCAGTCCGCTCTTTTATCGCGGCCCGCTCCGCTTGAATTGGCCTCAATTAGTGCAGTTTAGTTTGATTTCGACGGCGAGTCCGGCTGGTTCGTTGCGGGCCTCGATCGTTCCGCGGTGAAGGCGAATTGCCTGCTCAGCAATCGCCAGGCCGAGTCCCGTACCGCCTGAGCCGCGGTCGCGCGATTCACTGACGCGGTAAAACGGCCGGAAAAGATTCTTTAATTCCGACTGCGGAACGCCGTCGCCGTAATCTCGAATGACGACCGATGCTTTTCCGCCGCCATTGCGAAGAGAAACCTCAACTGTTGTCCCCATTTTTGTGTATCGCACAGCATTTCTCAAAACATTCTCTATTGCGCTTCTAAGCAGCCGCTCGCTGCCCATTACAAAACATTCCTCAACGCTTGTCATCTTCACCGCGCGATTTTTTGCCTCTGCTTCGAACTCGGCATCCGCTGTAACCTGCTCGATCAGTTGACGCAAATTTATACGCTGCATCGTTACATTCTCCGAGCCGGCTTCGAGCCTCGAGAGCGTCAAAAGCTGCGAAATCATATCGTTGAGCCGTTCGGCTTCCAACTCGACGCGGGATAATACCGGCTGGACCTCTGGATTCGCCTTTTGCTTTGCAATTTCGAGCGCAACGTTGATCCGTGCAAGCGGGGACCTCAGCTCGTGTGACACATCCCGAGTCAGCCGCTTTTGGGACAATAGTAGCGACTCGATTCTCTCAGCCATTACGTCAAAGTCTCTAGCTAGCGAAGCGAGTTCGTCACGTCGTCGGCCAAGCCCGTCGCCGACGCGCGCCGATAGATCGCCAACTGCAAGGCGCTGCGTGGCTTCGCGGATTTTCGAAATTGGCGATGAAAGATACCTTGCAAGAATCCAGCAAAGTAGAACCGCAGTTAAAAAAACCGTCGCATACCGCAAATATCTCAACGGCGATTCACCGAAAAACGGCGTAAAGCGCGGCTTTTCCCAGCGAACGACAAGTACGTACTGCTCGCCGCCCGGAAACTCGACGCGTCGGGCGGAAAGAGCCGTCTCGGGCTGAGTCTCGATTTCAACCTTATCGCTCGCAAGGGCACGAGCAACCAAATCGCGGTAATCATCTGGATTGACCCCTTCGGCCATCCACGCCTTGCCATTTGCTCCAATTAAATCGACTTCGCTGATATTTTCCGGCCGGCGAATTCGGTTCAGAAATTTTATCAATCCCGGCTCACCTTCAGCGCCGTAAATTTGCGCCGCCGTTTCGGCCCAAATTGTGGTCTGGTTAGTTACGGAGACTCGCCACCGGCTGACGACCGGTTCGGTCTGGACAGTCCAGCTAAGAAATACAACCACGCCGATCATCAGCCCGATCGCCGCGAGGAACCATAAAAAAATTTTCAAAAAAAGGTTCATAAAAGCGTGTAGATATAGCCGATTGACCGCACGGTCTTTATGCGCTCGGTACCGTCTGACCGCAGCCCGAGCTTCTTTCTAAGATTGGAAATATGCATATCGAGACTGCGGTCAAAGGGTGAAAGTTCGCGGTCGAGTACGCGGCGGCTGAGGTCTTCCTTTTTTACCACCTTGCCAGCCTCTTTGAGAAGCTCCCGAAGCAGGTCAAATTCAGCCGCAGTCAGAACAAGCTCTCGTCCAGCAAGCCAGGCAGCGCGACCGGATTCGGAAATTTCAATATCGTCTACCTTGAGCCTTTCGCCTTGCCGATCTGGGGATTCCTGGATCGTCCGCCGGAGTATGGCTCGGAGCCGCGCAACAAGTTCGCGCGGATTAAATGGCTTCGGTAGATAATCATCGGCACCGGTTTCAAGTCCGACTATCCGTTCCATATCTTCGCCACGGGCAGTCAACATCAGTACCGGCAGCGCGGATTTCGCTCGAAGGTTGCGTAGAACCTCGAAACCGTTCATCTTCGGTAACATAACGTCCAAAATCGCGATTTCGTATTTGCCGGTCAAGGCAGCTTCTAACCCTTGAATTCCGTCATTCACCACTTCTGTCTGAAAACCTTCAACGCCGAGGTATTCCGAAACAAGCTCGCAGAGTTCCTCGTCATCATCGATTATCAGAATCTTGCTCATAGCCGAAATTTTACGCTAAACTCCGCCCAAATTATCGACAAAACGTTTGCGTTTACAAATTTTTACACATCTCCAATGACTCGTAACCGGATGAGTGCATTTTCTAGCGTCTAACGCTTTGCGAAAAAGTCGCGAAATTCAGTTTAAGGAAATGGGCGCGAAAACAATGTCCTCGGAACTCTTGCCTTTGTCCTGTTCGGGATCGGCACAGCGCTTAATTCGTCCAAATTAACGATATTGTTGATGTCGATTTCGACGTTGCTAGTTGGCGCCTTTACCGCAAAAATTGCCGATTCGAGATCGTGCGCCATCTGCGTTCATTTGCGCAAAGCTGAAATCAACAGGAGCGGGTTAACGCGATGATGAAGGCTAGCGAAGAACGGTTCGGCCCGCAATCGGACTCGCCCCGCGTAACCGGCAAAAATCTTGAAAAAGTCAATATGGCGAAGCTTCGGCGAATAACTGGAATGCGATCCCGTTTAGCAGTTGCGTCACTTCGATCAGTCGTGTGGGCCGCCTACGATTTGGCCGCCGATGAAAACCATATCTATCTGAAAGTCTGGGCCGAGTACAACAAGGTCGGCTCTCTTTCCCACCTCGATCGTACCTGTGTCGCCATCGATTCCCAGAAGCCTCGCCGGATTTCTTGCCGACATAAATGCAATTTCCTGAAGATTGAAACCCAGTTCGTAAACGCTGCGAGCGGCGTCGAGCATAGTTATGACGCTCCCGGCGATCCCGCCGTTTGGCCCTAACGTCCGCCTTCCTTCAACATTTATTTCATCCCCCCAAAGCGTAAATGCGCCGTCGCCCAGACCGGTTGGCGCTACGGAATCGCTGATCAACAAGGTATGCTCCGGCGTTTTCGAGCGAATTGCAAAATCTAAGAGCCGTTTTGCAATATGTACGCCATCGGCGATTATGTCGATCGTCGCCAAAGGTTCCGTCAGCGCCCAACCCGCAACGCCAATCTTGCGGTGATGAATCCCGCTCATTGCATTGAAAAAATGTGTAAAATGCCTTGCCCCGGCGGAGAAAGCACGCTCTAAAGTTTCCGGGTTGGAATCGGTATGCCCAATTGCGCCGATCCAGCCACTGCGAGACAAATCCGTTGCGAGGTCGACGCCGCCGCTGATTTCCGGTGCGAATGTCATTATCCTGCCACCCGAGGCCGGAACCGGCAAACTCTCCAGCTCGGTTCCCGAATACGTCCTAAAATATTCGGGCTGCAGAGCTCCGCACATATTCTTGTTCGCAAAAATCCCTTCATAATGCACGCCGAGTATTCGAGCCACCGGCATTGTCGCCGAAATTTCCATCGCCTTTTCGACCGCCGAAATAACACGGCAATAGGCGGTATCTTCATCCGGGACAATGGTCGGCACCCATCCGCAAACGCCGTTACTTAGCAAAAACCGCCCGATTTCGAGGAGCCCGTCCGCGTCGGCTTCGTTAACGTCAATTCCTTTAGCTCCGTGGTTGTGAATATCGATAAAGCCCGGTAAAACGCACCGCCTTCGACAATCGATCCCTGAATCCGCTGCGAGCGAACCGGCTTTTTGAATAGCTGCGATCCGGCCTTGATCTATGGCGATGTCCGCGAGATTTCCGGAGGGCAAGAATGCGTTGTTTAAAACTGCTTTTGACATTTCGAATATTTGAAGTCTAACAAAGAAAAATTCCCGCGTTGCACCTTCCGAAACAACGCGGGTCCGCAACGAGCACGAAAGCACTCGTCGGAATTAGAAATAGAACTTTATGCCAAACTGCATTACCCGCGGATCGCGGAAACTAACGACGCGCCCGAAGGTAGACGAGCCATTGCCGCCTTGGGAAACCGGCTGGGTCGTCGCATTCCAGACAAGCATGCTTAGCCCGCGAGGATTGGTAAAGTTAAACACATTGAACGCTTCGGCCCGCAGTTGTAGCCGAAAACGCTCGGAGAAACGCAGATTTTTGGCCATCGTAAAATCAACCCGCTTTGTACTCGGACCGAAAACTATACCGCGGCCGCCACTCGGGAAATTATTATCCGCTACG
Organism: Blastocatellia bacterium; assembly: GCA_040289905.1. Lineage (GTDB taxonomy): Bacteria > Acidobacteriota > Blastocatellia > Pyrinomonadales > Pyrinomonadaceae > OLB17. The sequence continues at coordinate 47,521 of PSMA01000014.1, read as the reverse complement.
GGATTCGCAATTGGCGTCACCTGAAAGCAGTTCGTGTTGAACCATTGCTGCGCCGTGCGAGGAGCTCCCTGATTCGGATTGCACAATACATTTGGACGAGCAACCGTCGTCGGCGGCGGTATCAGCCCGATGCCGGACGGATCGAAAGAAGAAACCGTCGGCGTGAAGGGCAGCCCAGTTTGATAAGTAGCAATGCCAGAGGCTTGCCACCCGCCGAGCAACTTACCGACGACACCTCGCTGCTTCCGGAAAAACGGGAGTTCGTACACGTAATTGATCGTAAGGACGTGCCTTCGATCAAGAGCTGCGCGACCCTTTTCGAAACGAATATTTGTAATGTTGATAGGCGCCGAAGAGCGGTCGTTCTGGCTATCGGTCAAGTTCTTTCCGAATGTGTACGCAAGATTTATTTGCGATGCTCCGGTGAAACGATGCTGTCCCGAAACCTGGAGGCTGTTATAATTGGAATTGAACCGTGGCTCAACCGCCGTAATCGCGCGATAACCGCGGTACGGCCTAATCTGATCGAGAATTGCTTCTTGCGCCGACGAGAAAAATGCCTGCCCCGCGACTTGACACGGTGCCGTTGGCGTAGTCGAGGTACCGACCGCGCACGCCGTGGGCCCGAGCGAGATCGCGTATCCCGGTGCGAGCAAATTCTTTTCATAAGAACCGATAAGGTTCGTACCTTTCGAACCGTAGTAACCGACGGTTACGAGTGTCCTGCGTGTTAGCTGCCGCTGTAAATCTAGCGACCAATGCTGCATATACGGCGTCCGCCAATGCGGATCGATTGCGCGGACATTTGCGACGGTATTCGAAGCCGCAACAGCGCAACCGCCCGGCACCGGATTGTCAAGACGTACGCCCACGACGGAACACGTTTGCTGAAATGGCGGATTGAGCCCAATTATCTGCAGAACCATACCATTTAGAACCTGCTCGTGATAAATTCCATAGCCGGTACGGATGGCGGTTTTGCCGTCTTTGAGCGGATCCCACGCAATCCCAACGCGGGGGGCGAAATCCTTCTTGCTTACGTCCATAATGAATTTGCCCCAGGGCGACGGCGTCATCGTGCAATTCGGAAACGGAACGAGATTTTGCGAATTATTCACTAATCCGTTGCAATAGTTCCCAGTTCCAGGCACGCGAAGCCCCGCTCCGGTGACAAGCGGCGCAGCAGCCCGATTCCATAGTTCCGGGACGAAATTCGTCAACCGGCCGTTGCGATCCCATGGCGAGCCAAAAAATGAATACCGCACGCCATAGTAAAGCGTAATATTCGGGCGAAATTTCCATTCGTCCTGAAGGTACGCTTCAAACGCCTTCTGACGGAGATCGGCCGTATAATCGAAGCTCGCTTGAGTAAACGAAACATTTCTACCCATCAGGAAATTAGCCCAAAGCTGCTGAGTTGCATTGCCGCCCGGAGCAATCACGTTTTGCGTACCACCCGGAGTATTAAATCCCGAGAAAATGCCTTCATTGTTACCGGCAAGTGCATTTTCGTTCTTCCGGTATTTTGAATACATCAGGCCGGTTTTAATCGTGTGATTGCCGACAATATAAGTGATTGAACCCGAAACGTTGCCCTTCCACGAGAAATTGTCATAAGGACCAAATCCTTGTAAGGCGCTAAAACCATTTCCTGAAATCGTGGGAACACGATCGCGCTGAACTGGATAAGCTAGCGGCGGCGTAATTGGCGAATTTGCTAACGCTAGTAATCCGATGTTTTTGCTCAAAATCGCACCATAACCGAACGTGTACCGACCCTCGATGATCAGCCGAGAGCTCGCCGCATAGGTGAGTTGCAACGTATGGGTCCGGCCTGGGGAATTTGTCGAAGTCGTCGAAACGCCCGGAAGACCGCTACCCGAAGAAAAAAGCGCGTTTGCATCGATTGTCGGGATGCTGTCACGCTGATAGCGGTAATAACCTGATAGTTTATCGCTAAACGAATGGTCAATCTTTATTACTTCCTGTCGAAATTTTGCTATTGCCTCGGTCGGGAAACTGAGGGTGTTTGTGCCTGAATTCGGCAACGGCAGTTTGTTGTAGATGTAAGTCAGATACTGCTGTGCAACAGGATTTATATCTGTCAATTGTCCTGGAGCTGTAGGAGAACCCGGCAGTACGCTCGTACAGGTCGTTCCGCTTGCTTGAAGACAAATCGGAACGGTAAAAAGTCCCTGTCGCTGTAACTGGTTTGGAACGGTCGAAACTAAAGTCGGAAAGCGCTTGTCTTTTCGCCATTCTTGCGAAAAGAAGAAGAATGTCTTGCTCCAACGGCCAAACCAGTCACCGTCCTCGCGTTCGCCAAACTTTAGAAAGAAAACCGGACCGCCGATCGTCCAACCGTAATTGTTGTAGCGAAAGGGCCGCCGCTTAATCTTTCCGTTGCTATCGCGGCCAAGCGTTGTCTCCAGCGAGGGCGTCGAGTTAGTTAGCGGGTCATTTGCGTTGAACGCTTCGTTGCGGATAAACTCAAATGCGCTACCGCGGAACTTGGACGTTCCGCTACGTGTAACAACATTCACCTGCCCGCCGCCACTGCGGCCGGATTCCGCAGGATAGAGAGACCGCAAAACGCGAAATTCTCCGATCGAATCTACGCTCGGATATGCCTGAATCGTAAGGTTGGAACCGCGATCCGTGATATCGGCGCCGTCAACGGTAAATGTATTTTGGCTGCTTCGGGCACCGTTTACCGAAATCTGTACAATGTTTGCCTGTCCTTCCGGGTTTGTTGTGCCAACATAAACCTGATCCGCGAGGTCGTTCGTCACGCCCGGAGCGAGCGTAACTAGCTGCGTAAAGTTGCGGTTGTTGATAGAAAGTTCGCGAACTTGGTCGCCGTTGATTACGGTCCCACTGGTAACTGAAGTGAGATCAACCGCGACAGGATCAGCTTCGACCGTGACAGTCTCCTCAATTCGGCCGGCGGCAAGGGTAATATCGACCGTCCGCCGTTGTCCAACGTCGAGCTTTAATCCCGTCTGAACAGTCTTCTTAAAGTTTGGAGCTTCAACCGTGATATTGTAAACGCTTATCTGCAAATTCGGCGCTGAAAATTCGCCGCTTTCATTAGTTGTAGTTGTACGGACGACTAAATCGCCTTTCGACGCGTCTGTAATCGTTACCGTAGCGCCGGGAACTGCAGCTCCGGAGGTATCCTTCACGTTACCGACAATCGAGCCTGTAATTTCCTGTCCAAAAACAAAACCGCCTAAGCAAATGAGAATTGCAAGAGCGGTTAACACCGAAAGCCAAGTTTTCCTAATCATAATCTCCTGTTTCCCTCTCCAAAAATATCGCTGCGAATCCATTGTTCCATAAGAATTTATTGCATTTTCTGAAAAATATCCAAATTTTCGTTATTGCTGGCGACGCGATTAATTTCGAGACAGAAGGTTAACCTCCTAAGTTTTCAAGCGTTTAGCGTATTCTTATAGATTTTCCTGGCAGCCTGGATCCGAATTTTGCCAGAATGGAGGCAATTTGCGTGCAAAAGCTTGAGCCGCAGGTTCGCACCTCCAAACGTAAGCCCGAGAAATCAGTACAAGAAAAATGCTCGTCGACGAAGATCGAAATCCCGAAGCAACCCGCCCCAAGCCGCTTCTATTTCCGCAGGCGAATCGCCTCGTTTGAGCCGAGCAAGCGTCTCCGCACTGACCAGTAGACGCGAATATTTATCGATTTCCCAATCTTTCGGATAAAGACGAGCGAGCGCAGCCGCGATTTCAAGGCCGGTTCGAACCGAATTGAAACGCTCGCGGTCCGTAATCACGATGTTTACGCCGCCAACAGATTGGCCGCTATAAACGGACGAATTCGGCTTGAAGCGAACCGGTACAAACCGAACTCCTTCGATTGCTCGCGAATTCAGATATATAGCAAGTCGCCGCCCGTCTATCCACGGAGCTCCAATAACCTCAAATGGTGTATCCGTGCCGCGACCTACCGAGACGTTCGTTGTCTCCAAAAGGCCGATCCCGGGATATAAAGTTGCCGCAGTCAGCGAACGCATATTCGGCGACGGGTTGATCCAAGTCTGGCTCGTAGCATCGAACCACATCGAACGGGACCAGCCCTCCATTTTTACAATTCTAAGGTCGGCGCCGATTCCGCGTTCTGTATTCATCATTTGCGCAAGCTCGCCGATTGTCAGACCGTATCTGACGGGTATTGTATGTGCCGCAATGAAAGACAGTTTGTCGCCATCCGCAAGCGGCCCCTCAATTTGTAAGCCATTAATGGGATTTGGCCGATCGAGTACGATGACGGGAATTTTTGCTTTCGCGGCCTCCTCCAGCACGTTTCTCAAAGTGGCGGTGTAAGTATAAAAACGTGTCCCGACGTCCTGAATGTCGTAAACCAGGGCATCAAGGCCCGCTAATTGCTCCGGCTTCGGCCGCCGCGTCTCACCGTAAAGAGAGAATATCGGTAATCCCGTTTTCTCGTCCTTTGAATCGTCGATCTTTTCGACATCCAGCTCTCCGCGAATGCCGTGTTCGGGAGAAAATAGCGCCGCAAGCTTGATGTTTTTTGCTTCGAAGAGAATGTCGATGGTCGAGCGACCCGAAAGGTTCCGGCCAGATTGGTTTGTTACCAAACCAATCCTTTTGCCTTCGATCGCGCCGAATCCGCTTTTCTCCAAAACATCAATTCCGTTTAGTACCTCCGTGGGAAGCACCCGATTTTGTTGACCGCCGAACGTCGGCGAACCCGAGGCTTGCTGTCGTAAAAGATTTTCCTTAAAACGAGGGATTTGGCCCGCAACAGCTGATTGATAAGCCTCTTCTACCTTTCTAAAGACAGTCGGAGTTAAATCCACAATCGAGGAGGCGACAATGGTAGCAACCTTTGCTCGAAGCCCTGTAACGTCGCCTTTGCCATCTGGATGCACTCGGTTAGAAAGGAAAATAACGAATGTTTCTGACGTTGGATCAATCCAAACGGACGTGCCCGTAAAACCCGTATGGCCAAACGAACCGAGAGGAAAAAGTTCGCCGCGACTGGAAGAAAACGCCGTATTGATGTCCCATCCGAGCCCGCGCGTATTTCCGCTTTCGGAAACGACAACCGGCGCAGTCATCCGTGCAACCGTTTGCGGCGATAGAATTTGCCGACCGCCGAGAACTCCTCCGTCAAGAAAC
>PSMA01000014.1:0-42311 GCA_040289905.1 Blastocatellia bacterium | reverse complement strand
GACGCCATTCATACGATATGCCGTCGGGTCATGCACTACGCCACGAAGAATCTTTTCCAGTGGCTTGCAGTCGGCGGCGGGCGTTCCCGCGAGATAGCTCATCTGGCCGCAAACGTCTTCAGTCGGTGCAACGTCTGACGCTTTCGAGATGAAATTTTGCGAAAACGCTTCCGTGGAACCGAATCGGCGGAACGAAGTATTTCGCAGACCCGCAAACTGATTCTTTTTAACGAAAACATCCAGTGACTGACCGCTGACGCGTTCGACGATTTCGCCAAGCACTAAATAACCGATGTCCGAATAAACAAATGCGGTACCCGGCTGGCTACGGAGCCTCTCTTTCTTCAATGCGGCCAGCATCCCATCACGACCTGACCACTTCGCTTTGAGATCAAAATCCGGCGCGTAGCCAGAGGTATGCGTCAACAACTCTAAAATTGATATCCGGCGTGCCCGCTCATCTTCCAGGTCTGGGATGAATTTGTCGAGCGTATCGTTTAGGCGAATCTGTCCGTTTTCGACCAAGAACATTATCGAAATTGCAGTCGCGAGCGGCTTTGTCAGCGACGCAAGATCGAAGATTGTGTCGACTGTCATAGGCTCGCGGGCCGGTACAACGGATCGGTAACCAAACGCTTTTCGATATACGATACGGCCTTTCCGGCCGATCAGCACGACGGCTCCCGGCAGCTTACCAGCCTTGATTTCTCCATTGACGAGTGAATCAATGCGGGCGAGTCTTTCGGCATTCATTCCGACTACGGCCGGTGTTGCCGAAGGAAGCGACTGCGCAATGGCGTCTGAGCAGCTCAGCACAAAAACTAACAAACAAATTGAAGTTCGATTGCAAAGCATCTGATATAGGAGAATCAATACTTATTTGCGGGCAGCAATCTCGCTTTCCCGATTTCTGAAACTTTCGCGACAAAGTCGAGCGAATTCCTTTCCGATGGGCGAAAAATGCCCACCTCGGAGCCTTGCGAGCCCTAGCTCCCATTTAATTTCCGCGCCCTCGATCAGCCAGGTTACAAGCCGTCCTTCTACCACTTCTCGGGCTACAGATTTAGCACCGGCCATTCCAACGCCAAGATTATTTTCGACCATTAGATTTATCGCTTCTTGTCGCGACAGTTCCATCGTGATGTTAGGCTTTACGTTGGCAGCTGCAAAAAACTCATCGATCATTCGGCGGGTGTTGCCGCCTCGTTCGCCGAGTATAAGATCCTCACCGGCGAGGGCGGCGGCACTTATATATTTCTCACCGGCCATCGGATGGCTCGGATGGGCGATGGCTACAATTTCGTCGGCAAAGAGCGTTTCCGTAGTAATGTTCGGATTTTCTACGGGCAGAGATACAAATGCCATATCTAATTCGCCATGCATCATTCTGTCGATCAGCCGCTCACTGGTTCCCGAAGCAACTGTCAGTTCGGCGCGCGGATAGGCTTGCTTAAGCCGCTTTAAGATCGCTGGCAACTGGTGCATAGCGAAAGTCCCCGATGCAGTCCCAATGCGCAGCCGACCGTATTCCGCTCCGGCGACCTCCGCAATTTCGGCAAGGGCAGAATCATGTTCTCGGAGAATCTTTCGTGCTCTTTCCAGGAGGTGTTCGCCGGCTTCGGTTAAGATTACACGGCGCGGCGTTCTAGTAAAAAGCGGCAGGCCGACCTCTTCTTCGAGTTGTCGAATCTGCATCGAGATCGCCGCCTGCGTTACATTTAGTCGGCGGGCCCCGGCGGTAAACGTTTTTGCTTCAGCGATCGCAAGAAATGCTTTTAGCTGCCTAATTTCCATAGCAAACCCTCTCTTCCGAATACCACTCGAACCGTGATTCCGGGCATATCACAGTCGGTTATCGAATACATAAAATCTGTTAAATTTGATTATATGTCAAGTTTGGCTGAGAATATTCTCGAGCAAATTTTCCCTTTCTCTTTACCATGAAACGCAGGCCCGCAAAATCAAAACGCTCTCCGATTTTCCCACAACTTTACTTGGGCGTCGATGGCGGCGGGACAAAAACGCACGCGGTATTAATAAACGATCGGCGCGAGCTGGTCGGCGAAGGCGACGCAGGTCCGTCAAACCCCCTGCGGGTCGGGGTTGAAACCGCCGTTGCGAACATCTACAAAGCGCTTGCAGCGGCAGCAGACCATGCCGGCGTTTCAAAGCATGACGTTACGGCGGCAACGCTCGGGCTTGCCGGCGTGCGACGGGCGGACTTGAAGCAGCGTGTAAAACAAAGCTTTACCCTGCAGACTAAAATTCGCGGGACCGATGTTGTAACCGATGCGGAGATCGCGCTGTTTGCAACTACTCTCGGTAGACCCGGGATCGTCGTCATTGCAGGCACTGGCTCGGTCTGCCTCGGAAAAAACGAAAAAGGCGAAGTTGCTATTGCCGGTGGGTGGGGACCGCTTGCCGGCGATGAAGGCGGCGGCGTTGGAATCGCAAGGTTGGCATTGCAGGCAGTTGCGAAAGCTTCCGACGGAAGAGGCATTCCAACAGACCTGAGCCAGCGTGCGTCAGAATATTTTCGAGCTTCCGGTCCGGAAAACCTAATTGTGGCTATCTACTCGCCGCAGGTCGATAATACACGGATCGCCGGTTTTGCCCGCGACGTAGTTGACGCCGCAAAATCCGGTGATGCAGTAGCCAAAGAAATCATCGAAGAATCAGCCGTTGAACTTGGGTTAGCTGCCTGTGCTGTAATCGAAAAGCTCGGCCTTAAACGAAAAAAAGCCCCGGTTGGAATGGTCGGCAGCATTTTCGAGGCCGGCGAGATGTTCGAGGTGCCGATGTTGCGAACGATCCGAACTGTCGCCCCAAAGGCCTATTTGACGGAGCCGAAAATGCCGCCGGCAAATGCTGCGGCGTTGATGGCATTGCTACGCGAGCGAAAGGGGTTAGACGCGCTAAGCCGACGAAATGGCTTGATCTAGTGTTTTGCGTACTTTAGCTGTATTGATGAAAAGGATGTTGCCCGTTACCGAACAAGAAAACCCTCGGACTCAGTCAATAGACTCTCTTCCGACGATCGAGGCAGTTCGTCTCATAAATGACGAGGACAAAACGGTCGCTTTTGCCATCGAGCGCATATTGCCACAAATTGCGGCCGCGATCGATTCAATTAGCGAGCGGATGAAAGCGGGCGGACGGTTGTTTTACGTCGGAACAGGGACAAGCGGCCGTCTCGGAGTTTTGGACGCCGCCGAAATTCCGCCTACCTATGGACTTGAGCCGGAGCGAGTGCGTGGCATAATTGCGGGAGGCTATTCGGCGCTTTACCAAGCGACCGAGGCCAGTGAGGACGACCGCGAAGCAGGTGCGAGAGATCTGCGCGAGGCCGGTCTCTCGCCAGTGGATTCCGTTGTTGGGCTTGCTGCATCGGGCAGGACACCGTACACGATCGGAGCCGTGGAATATGCGCGCTCAATCGGCTGTTTTACAGCAGCAATCGTCTGCACGCCGGATTCAGATTTGGCCCGAGCATCCGAAATTGCGATTGAGGCGATTGTCGGGCCCGAGGTAATTACCGGCTCAACGAGAATGAAAGCAGGAACGGCGCAAAAGATGATACTGAATATGATTTCGACGGGGTCAATGATTCGTCTCGGATACGTAAAAGGCAACCGAATGACGAACTTGCGTTCCGCGAATCAAAAACTTAAAGAGCGATCGCTCCGTATCTTGATGACCGAATGTGGGATCGACGAACCGGCGGCGAAGCGGCTCTTTGCTGTCGCCGGCGAGGATCTGCGCACTGCGATCGTGATGGCAAAAACCGGTGCCAGTGCCGCAGACGCGGCCGCGGCCCTCGCCTCAACGAATTTTATAATTGAGCAGGCGATCGAATTGCTCCCTAAATAAAAGCGAATGCAAACAATCGATCTGGTAATTATCTTTGGATATCTCATTGGGATTACCGCGTTTGGAATTCTGTTTTCAGGAAAACAGGAAACAACCGAGGATTATTTCGTCGGCGACCGAAGCGTTCCCTGGTGGGCGATTGCGATGTCGATCGTGGCAACGGAAACAAGCACGATCACCTTCGTCTCTGTCCCAGGAATTGCCTTTGCAAAAGGTGGAAATTTCCATTTTCTGCAACTTGTCTTCGGCTATATGCTCGGGCGGATCGTTATTTCCCTGATTTTCATCCCGATGTATTTCAAAGGCGAGCTTCAAAGCGTTTATCAGCTGCTCGGTCAACGTTTCGGCGGACGTGCGAAGATGCTCGCCTCGGCTCTTTTCGTCGTGATGCGAAACGTGGCCGATGGCGTTCGGCTTTTGCTGACGGCTTTTGTGCTAGCCGCGGTGTACACCTCGTTCAACCCGGGCGCAAATCAAAACACGATAATTATTGGGTCGATAGTTTTGCTCGGCATCATAATGATTGTTTTTACGTTTTACGGCGGTATGGAGGCCGTAATTTGGGTTGAAGTCGTTCAGCTCGTGATCTATATCGGGGGCGCGCTTGCCGCCGCAATCGTCCTGATTCAGAATATCCCAGACGGTGTCAGCGGTGCGATCTCAATTGGACGTGAATTCAACAAATTTACGATTTTCGATTTTACTTGGGATATTACAAAGACATTTACTTTTTGGTCGGGACTGCTTGGCGGATGCTTCCTAACTATGTCAACACACGGTACGGACCAGTATCTCGTGCAGCGATATCTTTGCACCGACCGTCCGTCTACGGCGTCCTTAGCGCTTCTTAGTTCCGGAGCTGTCGTCCTTGCGCAGTTTATCGGATTTCTCTTTATTGGCGTCTTATTATTCGCCTTTTATGCACCCTACAACTTGCCGGAGTATGCGTTGGCGGGCCTACCCGGCTCTGGAGTGCCCGGATCGCTTCCATTTGCAAAAGGCGACCAGGCATTTCCCAATTTTATAACTGAACATTTGCCTGCCGGTCTTTCCGGGTTGGTTGTCGCAGCAATTTTTGCCGCGGCACTCTCGTCGTCGCTGAATTCGATTGCCGCAACGGCCATCAATGATCTCTACCGGCCCTTCGCACCAAATGCGTCGGACCGATCGCTTGTCCGGATTGCTGGCATCTTAACGGTCGTCGTCGGTGTAATTCAGATCTTGGTTGCAATCGCATTTCTCCCATCAGATGAGTCTGCGCTCGGTTTAGCTTTATCCGTGGCATCGCTCGTTAACGGACCTATTCTCGGGGTCTTTCTTGTCGGCACTTTTCTTAAGCACGCGAACGAAAAACATGCCCTTATCGGTATGTCGGTAAGCATCGCAACGATGCTCTATGTTTTACTGGCGACAAAAATCGCTTGGACCTGGTACGCCTTGCTCGGCAGCACGATTACATTGGCCGTTGCTTTTATCGCAATGATCGCATACCCAACTCGAAAAAAAGATGCGTAACATCTTAATTATTTTTCTTTTCCTCGCAACAGCTTCGGCTCAAACCGCTTCTCTCGCCGCGGGCGGATCCTTCTGGCCGAACCGGAAGGCTCATCGCTGGGCCGAAAAACAGCTTGCACTAATGAGCACAGAGGAAAAAATCGGCCAGATGATTCATATAGGCGTAAACGCACGTTTTGCAAACCGGGAGAATCGCTTTTTCAAAGAACTACTCAGACAGGTAACGGAAAACAAGATCGGCGGAGTGATTTTTTTCGGAGCTCCGATCTATGAAACGACGATCCTCGCCAATCGGATGCAGGAGGCGGCAAAAATCCCATTGCTGTTTTCGCTCGATGCTGAAACCGGTATTGGCATGCGTTTCGAGGATGCAGAAAATTTCCCATGGGCAATGGCAGTTGCGGCAACCGGCGATCCAGAACTTGCCCGAAAAATGGGTGAGATCGCCGGCCGCGAGGCAAGAGCGGTCGGAATACGCCAGATCTACGCGCCGGTCCTGGATGTAAACAACAATGCAGCAAATCCGGTCATAAATGTCCGAAGTTTCGGCGAAGATCCGGAACAAGTTGCGCGCTTCGGCACCGCATTCGCTCTTGGCGTACAATCCAGCGGCGTCATTGCGACGGCAAAACATTTTCCCGGCCATGGCGATACTAATGTCGATTCACATCGCGGACTACCCGTAATAGACCTCCCGCGCGAGCGGCTCGACCGCGTCGAACTTTTGCCGTTTCGTCGTGCGGTTCAGGCAGGTATCGGGTCGATAATGATCGGACATATAGCGTTGCCGCAGATCGACAACGAAATTATCCGCCCCCTTCGCGAATACAAAGGTGGAGATGCAGAGCCGGGAGCAGAAATCATCACCGAATCGGCAACTATACCGGCAACGCTATCGAACAAAATTCAGACTGGTATACTCCGAAATGAATTTGGTTTCAAGGGTTTGATTGTGTCGGATGCAATGTCAATGAGCGGTTTGACGCTTTATTTCACTCAGGAAGAAGCCGGCGTTCGGGCAGTCCTTGCAGGAATTGACATTCTGGAAAAACCGGCGGATCCGGATGCGATGATTCGCGGACTGAAAGATGCAGTCGCGAGCGGGCGAATTCCTTTGTCTCGACTCGACGACGCCGTACTTAGACAACTCGAATGGAAGTATGCCGTAGGATTGGCGAAAGATAAAATTACCTCGGTCAACGAGCTCGACCGAATTGTATCCGGGCCGGATTCGGCTTCACTTGCGGCCGAAATCGCGACAAAAGCGATAACGCTCGTTCGCAACGATAACAATGCTCTCCCGCTTCGCGGTACCCGCCAAGTTGCCGTCATCGGAATCTCCAACGGCTTTGACGGGCCGGCAACGATAGCGCCTTTTGCAAATGCGCTTCGAATCGGCGGACTCCGGTTTTCGCAGGCTTATCTACAGGAAAATTCTCTTTCGGCGCAGATTCAATCAGCCCGCAAGGCGATCGAGGACGCGGATACGATCGTTTTTGGCCTTTACGGTCGCGTCCGTTCGGGAGCGAGCAACAGTGTCGGCATACCTGAAAATGGGGCTGCACTACTTCGCGAGGCTCTTGCTGCGGGAAAAAACGTGATCGGCATTAGCTTTGGTAATCCCTACATTATCACTTCTTTTCCCGAAATACGGTCGTATCTCGTCGCATACGGCGATATGCCAAGTCTTCAGCAAGCGGCAGCGCTCGCTCTACTAGGCAGGCGGGACATTACGGGACGGCTTCCGATTTCACTTCCGGGACTTTATCCACGAGGTAGCGGAATAGATTTACCTGCAACGAAATAACCGACCAATTTGAACGATGACTGCACCTTGGGAAATTGATGATTTTTTAACTACCCGAAACGGACATTTGGCGATCGATGGAATCGACGCCGCAAGTCTGGCCACCGAGTTTGGAACACCGCTTTTTGTTTACAGTCAGCGAAGAATCCAGCAAAATCTCGACCGCATTCTCGCAATACGAAGTAGAATCGATTGCGGATTGAAGATCTGTTATGCAGCAAAGGCTATGTCGACGCTTGGAATCCTGCGGACGGTCCGAGCAGCCGGCTGCGATGTCGAGGTCAATTCGGGCGGCGAGCTTTTCAAAGCTTTAAAGGCGGGATTTTCGGGTGAGCAAATCATTTTCAACGGGACAAGCAAGGAAGAGTGGGAAATAGAAATGGCGATCGAAAACGCCATTTACGCGATTCAAGTTGATTCGATTTTCGAACTCGAGATGATCGCTGCAATTGCACGAAGGCTCGGCCGCCCGGCTAATGCAAGCCTTCGGCTGGTACCGGAAATCGAATCGAATACGCATTCGGGTTTGCAAACCGCTCTTATTACATCGAAATTTGGAATGATGCCGGAGGAAGCTTTTGCTGCGTTCGCCCGATACAACGCTTCGCCGCACGTGAAACTCTCCGGAATTCATATTCACATCGGCTCGCAAAATCCGGACCCCTCCGTTTATACAAACGCTTTTTATGAGATCTACAACAACATTCGGCAGATTTATGCGGAGACCGGCTACGTTTGCGGGCATGTAAATCTCGGCGGCGGTTTCCCCGTTAACTACCTTCGTGACCGCTCGTCCGCCAATGAGATGCAGCTCGAGCAGCGGCAACTTTTCGGCGCCGAATATGATCCGGTTGAAGCAATCGGCACGGCTTGGGATGAAGCTGTTAGACGAGCAAAAGCAGACGGAGCTCTACACCTACTAAAGGACTTAACGCTCCTTCTCGAACCAGGCCGTAGCATAATCGCCGATGCGGGCATTTGTTTGACTACGGTTCGCAACGCGAAAGAGCGACCGTCTGCGGGTGGGTGGAATCCTACCGACACTTGGCTTTTAACCGATGCGGGCTTTAACGTTCTGCTTTCAATGGAAACCTACAAATGGTACTACCACCTCATCTCGGCAGAGCGTGCAACGGAGCCGCATAACACGCCGTACAAACTTGCCGGTCCGCTTTGCGACGGCGGCGATGTCTACTTTGACATTGAAGGAAAAAAACGTTTACCCGATTATAGATTCTTGCCTGAAAACGTTCGGCCGGGCGAAATTCTCGCCCTGCTTAATTGCGGCGCATATTCGCTATCTCAGGCATCGCAGTACAACGGCCGATTCCTTCCTCCGGTAGTTTCGATAGACGCTTCCGGCCAACCGAAACTAATCCGCCGTCGTGATAGGCTGGATGACTTGATAAATAACGAAATCCAGTAGAGACACTCAAAACGCTTTTGTTACAAATAGAGTGCGTTTTCTACGATGCCTGCGGGAGATTGCGAATCGCCGGCGAAACGTTTTAATCTGCGCATAATCGATAGCCGACGGATTGGCCTACCGTTCAGTTTGGTCAAAGAAAGCCTTCTTTCGCCTTCAACTTTCCAATCGGATTTCACTTGTTCTTTTTGAGGTTCTGAAACCCCGGGGCGGTCAATTCGAGCGCAGTGTTTGCATCCTCAGCTCCGATAAAAGGCGCGATGCTTCTTCTGATGGCAGAAAAGATCGCTTCGCGGCAAGGCGCGCAAATCGTGCAAGCGTCGCCGCTTGAATCGAGACGTCGCGAACATTTGAAAATATCTGCAGCGTCTCGCGACATTTATTAGCGGCAGCCGAAACCTCGCCGATCGCCAGATATCTATCCGCTATCTCCAAGTTTGCCGTTAGGCGAACCGTAAATCGTTCCGGAGCATCCGCGAGCTGCCCTGCTTTTTCCAGAAATTCTTTGGCGATTTCGGGAAACGCCTTTTCCAATTGATCAAATATTGTAATCAGAGCGAAAAGTCGCTTAGCGTCGTCCTTAATAGCCATCACGGCCTGCCAAGCCGCCTGCTGATCGCCGATTTTTCCAAGCTCAGCTGCAATGCCAGCGAGCGTATTCGCTGCGATGTCGTCATCTGGCAAAGATTCACCAATCTCGATTGCTATTTCTGCCTTATTCAGAGCAGCAAACGCGATTGCGACAGCTCCGCGGACGGAAAAACTCGCTCGCGAGTCGCGCCGCTCGCTCTCGCGCTCGCCGCGTAAAATTGCATCGGCCTCGTTAAGGGCTTCCAAAGCGTCCGTCACGCGGCCAAGGCGAGCGTATTCATCAGCCATCGATTTCAATGCCGCAGCCAATTGCGTTTTATCGGAAATTAAATCCAAGGTTCGCTCGGCTAGCTCCTCGCTACCTGCTCGAAGAAATCCGGCGGCGACTGCTGCGAGCAACCCATCGCGGCGAATGCTGTCAATCGCGGACGCCGCTTGACGGCCAGCCTCTAGAGTCGAGATCGCCAAATCTCTTCGCGAGGCAGCAGCGAAACAATTTCCCAAGTCGATCAGTGTCCGCGCCTTTTCTTCCGGATGCTCAATTCTATTGCAAAGCTCAGCCGCACAGGTCAAGAAATCTACCGCCTGATCGGTATTTTCCGCCTCGACCTTCGCTTCGGCTGCTTCTATTAATCCATAGGCTGCGGTTGTCGCATCCTCGAGCTGCGCGACCGTGAATGCAAGTTCTGCCGCATCGGTAAAATTGGAAACGGCAATTGCGACTAAAATCGGATCCGGATGTATCAGCTCGGCCGCGACGGCCTCCGCTTTTTTTATTTGACCCTTCACGACCTTTTGCGTTCCGATCAGTGTGAGGGCTTGCTGGCGAAGACTTTCTTCCACGATTGCATCCGCCAATTGAAGCGCGTAATCGTCGTCATCCAGCTCGGCGCATCGCTCCGCGATCCTGACCAAGAGACGATCCCGCGAAAATGGATCCTCGATCGTATCGGCCAGTTCGGCTGCCCGATCGACATTTCCGCGTTGCAAATATTCCCCAACAATCGCAGAAATTGCATCGGAATAAGCGTCGTTCCCGGAAATTTGCCCTGCAAGCTCAGTTGCCAGAGAGAGCATTTCTTCAGCCGTTATTTCGAACGGCCGCTCGCGTTGCGTTTGGGACATAATTTAGAGATTTGGTTATGCAAAAACACGGCGTATCGAATCCGGCATCCAGTCGTCCAGGTAATTGGCCACGGCCGCGGCCCCTGCTTTTCGCATTTCGACAGCTGGAACAGTGTTGTGAACGGCAAGAACAGGCAGGTCCGCCGCTCGCGCCGCAAGAACACCCGCCGGCGTATCTTCAATTACCAGACACTCCTGATGCGTCATCGGCAGATGCCCGTCGCCGATACGGGCCGCATCGATTTCCCTGAATCCGATGCGGTAACATTCGGGATTCGGCTTATACTTCGTCACTGTTTCCGCGGAGATAATAACCTGAAAGAGCGAGGAAATTCCGGCAGCCTCCAGAACAAAGTCAATTTCTTCGCGTTTCGCCATACTGACGATACCGAGCGTAAATTCCCGAGCCATCTTTCGCAAAAAATTCTCGATCCCTGGAAAAAGCGGGAGATTTTCCATTACAATCGCGCGCCAGTACGAGGTTTTTGCCGCCGTCAAATTCAAAATAGTATCTGTATCGGACTCGCGGCCTGCTTCGGTCAAGATAGATCCGACAAATGATTTGTCGTCCATTCCGAGCCGAGCGTAATACATTTCATCCGTGACATCGATGCCCAGCGGCGCAAAAACTTCGCGATACGCTCTGTGCTGGATTAATTCATCATCGATAATTACGCCATTGAAATCGCACAAAATTGCTTTAATCATCCTTTGCACAACTCGCTTTACTTAATCGGAAATTGCTATTTCAGAAAACATATTTCCACTTCCGAGAATTCCTTTTGGATCAAAGGCTCGCTTAACCTCGGCCATTTCATTGATGTACCGCTCGCCCATCATTACATATAAGTATTTACGTTTCAATTTGCCGATACCGTGTTCGGCGGAAACACAGCCGCCGAGCATTATCGCTTGAGCCACGCAGCGACCGTAAATATGTATCGCCCGCCGTGCCTGATTGTCGTCCGCCGGAAGCAAGTTGGCATGCAGATGACAATCGCCGATATGGCCAAAAATTACATAGTCAGAACCGGAAGCGGAGAGAATCTCCTTGTAAAACCTGAGAAACGAGGCAAAATTTTCATCTGGAACTGCCATATCGGTACCGATCTTCTTCTGCTTATTGCGGACAACGCGCTCATTTACAGCAACCGGCAGCGAATGGCGAAAAGAGCGCATTTTTTCCCTATCCACCGAGCTTACGGCGAACCAAGATTTTTCAATCGCCGCATTGCATTGCTCTAGCAAATGGTTGTAAGCGGCAAACACCTCGTCCTCGGTTTCCGGCGTAGTTTCTTGTTCGAAGTAAATTGCGCCGGCCATCTCGACTGGCGTTTCCGGAAACTTTTCCCGAATAAAGCGTAGCGATTTGTCGTCAAAATACTCGATAAGTGTTGCGTCAATACAACCGTTGTTGCCATTGCCCCTTGCCGCAAACGAAAGGCGACGCACTTCGCCGACGAACGAAAGCAAGTCGGATTCGGCCGGAAAGAAAACTATGCCGGAAAACGTGCCGGCAGGCCGCGGGACGAGGCGCAGTTCGACCTCCGCGATTACGCCGAGCGTTCCTTCGCTGCCGATGAATAAATCTATTGCGTCCATATCCGATGACGCAAAATAGCCAGAAACGTTTTTCCTCACTTTCGGACAAGTATAAGTTGGCAGCTTTACTTCAATCCGCCGCCCGCTTTCGGTCTGAATGCAAAGCATTCCATTAGCTGCAAAGTTTTTGCCGCGACGTAGCCGCACGAGATCGCCATCCGGCAATACGACCGTCAGGGCTTGTACGTAATTGCGCGTCGGCCCGTACTTGAACGACCTTGCTCCAGAGGCATTCGTTGCGACCGTTCCACCGATTTGGCAGCTCCACTCCGTAGGATCCGGCGGATAATAGAGACCTTTTTCTTCAACCACTCGCTGGAGATCCCCGAGGACAACTCCAGGCTCGAGGGTAGCCGTCATCGTCGCCGGATCGATCGCCTTTATCCGATTTAGTTTTTCGACTGAAATTACGGCGCCGCCAAATGGCACAGCGCCGCCAACAGTGCCTGTCCGGCCGCCGCAGATAGTTAAAGGCATCGCCTCCGCATTTGCACTCCGAACAATCTCCCTGATTTCATCAATCGACTCGGGCATATAGACCCTTTCAGCGTAGCCGCCGGGAAGATTGCCGGCATCTTTAAGGTAATCGTCTATACCATCGTTCAGGTTTTTTATCTGCATTTTCTGAATCTCTGAATTTTCTAAATCATTCAAATCTGAATGCCGACCGCCTAGCATTACCGCACGACCAATTCACGCTCGCGAAGGTATTTCAATTTGTCGCGTATCTCGGCTGCACGCTCGAACTTCATTTCCTTTGCCGCCTGGCGCATTTCGCTTTCGAGACGCGCAATCGTGTCTTTCAGACGCGCCGGCGAAAACTCTTCGATCGTATCCAAATCTACGGGCACCTTGAAATAGTCGGCCTCATATGCTGTCACTAGTGTTGCGTCGATAGATTTTACAATCGTCGTCGGAGTAATCCCGTGCTTGCGATTGTATTCTTCTTGCAATTTTCGGCGGCGGCGGGTTTCATCGATTGCCGACCGCATCGAATCTGTGATTTTATCGGCATACAGTATCGCCATTCCAGAAGAATTGCGAGCAGCTCGGCCAATCGTTTGAATCAGCGACCGCTCCGATCTCAAAAATCCTTCCTTGTCGGCATCGAGTATTGCAACAAGCGAAACCTCCGGCAAATCCAGCCCTTCGCGTAGGAGATTGATTCCCACGAGGACATCAAATTCGCCGCGTCGGAGATCCCGAAGTATCCTAACCCGTTCGAGCGTTTCAATGTCACTGTGCATGTAGCGCACGCGGACGCCCACCTCGGCGAAATATTCGCTAAGGCTTTCAGCCATACGCTTTGTCAACGTGGTTATAAGCACTCGTTCACTTCGCTCAACCCGCACGCGACATTCTTCCAACAAATCGTCAATCTGGCCTTTTACCGGCCGCACCTCGACAACTGGATCCAGAAGCCCGGTCGGCCTTATTATTTGCTCGATAACTTCCCCGCCGGTCAGCTTTAGCTCGTGTTCGCCGGGAGTAGCAGAAACGTAAATTGTTTGGCCGCGACGCGCCTCGAATTCCTCGAAATTAAGCGGACGATTATCTTTTGCGCTCGGAAGCCGAAAGCCATAATCAATGAGCGTTTGTTTACGCGACTGATCGCCCTTGAACATCGCACCAATTTGCGGGATCGTCTGGTGCGATTCGTCGATTATCATAAGTGCATCGTCCGGAAGATAATCAAGTAACGTCGGAGGTGGCTCTCCCGGCCTCTTGCCCGTCAGATGCCTCGAATAATTTTCAATCCCACGACAAAAACCCATTTCCTTGATCATTTCGAGGTCATACATAGTCCTCTGCCGCAGCCGCTGGGCCTCGACGAGCTTCCCTTCGCGAATCAAGACCTCTTCGTGTGCATCCAATTCTTCACGTATCGACTTGATCGCCCGTTTGATCGTCTCTCGCGACATTACGTAATGGGTTTTCGGATAGATCGGAATGCGCGTCGAATGTCGCTCGACAACCTCGCCAAGCAATGGATCAATTGTGGAGACTGAGTCAATTTCGTCACCCCAGAATTCGATCCGATAGGCATTGTCTTGATAACTCGGGTAAAGTTCGACGACATCACCGCGGACTCGGAATGTACCGCGCTCGAAATCTACGTTGACACGTTCATACTGGAGCTCAACAAGCCGACGCAGAAAATCATCGCGTGAAATAGTCATTCCCGGCTCGACAAAAAGCAGCATTCCAAAATATGCATCCGGATCGCCCAGCCCGTAAATACACGAAACCGAGGCAACTACAATGACGTCACGCCGCTCAAAAAGAGCCCGAGTCGCCGAAAGCCGAAGCCGATCTATTTCTTCATTAATCGTTGCTTCCTTTTCAATATAAAGATCTGCCGCTGGAACGTACGCTTCGGGCTGGTAGTAATCGTAATACGAAACGAAGTATTCGACAGCATTCTCGGGAAAAAAGGATTTGAACTCTTGATAAAGCTGGGCAGCAAGCGTCTTGTTGTGAGCCAGGACGAGCGTCGGCCTCTGCACCTGCCCGATCACGTTTGCTATCGTAAATGTCTTTCCGCTGCCCGTTATACCTAGTAAAACCTGATCGCGAACGCCATCAAGCAAACCGCGCACGAGCTGCGTAATCGCCTCGGGCTGATCGCCACGCGGCCGATTTTCGCTTACGAGACGAAACTGCATATTTATAAATGATAGCCGATTCGCGGCTAATCAAAAAAGCAGCTCGTTTTAGCCGAGCAGTATCTTTCGAATGCGGCTGCGAAGCTGCCGTCTTTGTTCATCGAAGACTTCCGATTTTGCTGCGTAAAGCGCAAGAATTACGTCATGATCGTCCGGACGAAAAATACGTAGCATCGTCTGATGCGCGCGAATTTTACCGGCCGCGTCAATCACCGCAATCGAACGCATAAACGAGACGGGAAATATCGGGTGAGCTGCAAAAAGCCTTGTGACAACCCGCTCAGAATCGGACAAAATTCGTATCGGCAACTGGTATTTCTCCGAAAACCGACGATTCGCCTCGGCAGTCGAAGATGAAACCGCTACAATTTCCGACTGTGTGGAGCGATATATATCCCAGTTGTCACGAAGCGAACAAAGCTGCTTTGTGCAAACAAGCGTTTCATTCGCCGGATAAAACAATAGAAGGACGACCTTTCCCCTCTTCTCGGATAGCCTCCAAAGATTTCCATTTTCGTCCGCAAGCGCAAAATCTGGAGCGAGGGAGCCAATTTTCAGTGCATTTCCGTAGTTAAAAAGCATGGTTTTAGTGCGAATCACAAACGGCAAACAAAAATACTCAACTCATATATTGCCCTAGTTCCGACTAGAACGGACGCCGTTTAAGTTTAGCAAGTCATCTTAGGTAAGAATCGAATTCACGCTCCGGATAACCGAATTACCCGGTTTCAGTAGGACAAGGTTCTATAGATCCTTTCGAATGAAATTGTTTGTCACACGAGCAGCGGGATGGCGGAGGTCCCGCGAAGGGACAAACGTATTATGCAACAAGATACCTGCTTTGTCATTACCTTTTTTCCCCTAAATGCATTATTGGCTTCCGAATTTTACGAAGAACTTTTCGCGAAAATCAGTTACGGACGATTCACCGAGCTTTACGGATTGCGGCTAGAGTAATAAAGTATTGGTTTTGAGCTTAAGAGATCGATCAAATTTATATGCAAGTATCTCCGGCAATAACCGAAACGGAAATACCAGAGCTCGAACTCCTTCATCGCGGAAAAGTTCGCGACGTTTACCGTATCGACGACGAAACGTTGCTCCTGGTTGCAACCGACCGCCTATCCGCATTTGATTGTGTTCTGCCGACGCCAATCGAGGACAAAGGCATCATTTTGACTAAGCTATCGGCCTTCTGGTTTCAAAAACTAGAAAAAATCACCGCTCACCATATGATCACGGCGGAATTTGATGAAATGCCGCCTGTCGTCCGCCCCTATGAACAGCTCCGCGGCCGATCGATGCTCGTTCATCGAACTGACGTTTTCCCGGTTGAGTGTGTTGTCCGAGGGTATCTTGAAGGCTCCGGATGGAAAGACTATAAGTCCACAGGCGAAGTTTGCGGGAAAAAGCTTCCGGGCGGACTCAAACAATGCGAGCGACTTCTAAACCCAATTTTCACGCCATCAACGAAAGCGAAATCGGGCCACGACGAAAATATTTCGCAAATTGATTTTATGAAACTCGTCGGCCACGACACTGCCGTCGAGCTCAAGCGGCTTTCGAAGGAAATTTACACCGTTGCCTCCGAATACGCGCTCGATCGGGGCATCATTATCGCTGATACAAAATTCGAATTCGGGGTAAGTAAATCCGGAGAAATCTTGCTCGTCGATGAAGTCCTTACTCCAGATTCGTCCCGATTTTGGGACGCGGCGAAATACGAGCCCGGTCATCCGCAGCCTTCTTTCGACAAACAGTTTGTCCGCGAATACCTTGAAAACTTGAATTGGAACAAGCAAACGCCGGCGCCCGCACTGCCACCGGAAATCGCAAAAGCGACCGCAGATCGCTATCGAAAGGCTTACGAACTTCTCACGGGCGAGAGCTTTGATTTTTAAGCCGATTATAAATTCGATCGCTTCGCTACTCGAGAACGGCTATTTCGTCGCCGACTCGGATCATCTGGCCCGGGTTTTCCGCAAGCATATTTTGCCCGAAAATCACCCCTTTGCCGACCCGCCTGAACTCCGCGAGCGTCCGCAACGGCTCCGGCCCAACTCTCTCGCCATTTGTTTGATCCACCGTCGTAACAGAGCATCTCACGCACGGCTTGACAAGCCGAAAGTTAACGTCGCCTATTTTTATCCTCCACCAGCCGTCCTCACAAAAAGGTTCGCCGCCTTCGAACACCAGATTCGGCCGAAATCGCTCCATCGGAAGCGGCGTAGCCATTCGGCGATTCAATTCGTCAAGAGATTCGTTTCCGATCATCAAATAGGGGAACGAATCGGCGAAACTGACAATATCATTTTCCGAGCCGAACTCGTGATCCACATTGCGCTCAACCTCATCCGGCATATAAACCAATCGGCACTCGGTCCCGATAAACTCTGACAGTGCTGAATTTATCGGCCCACTGGAAATCAGGCCGCGAACCCGAGAATCCCAAATAGTAACCGTTTCGCTCGTCGCCTCGGATTCAGAAAGAAAATTTAGATACTCTCTACCATCCGGAAAAACGATCCTGATTCCATCCCGAATCGGAAATGCCTGCAAAACTGCCATTTGCGGAAATTCTCGTTGGCTGATAAATCGGTTTTTACGATCGATTAGCATCCAGCGGCGGTCAAAACGAAGCCCCCGACGCTCGGTCACGGCGGACGCCAAATCAAGTCCACGGAACGACTTAACGGGATAAACGGTTATTTTTTTCAGTGTTAACATTTTCCGGCCGGGTTTTGGCAGATCAAACTTGATATCGCCATTGTCATATTTTCTGATAAGGTAAAAATTCCCACTTGACAAGCTGTAAGCCGTTTAGTAAATTAGCACTCAGAGACGGAGAGTGCTAAGCGCATACCTTACAATCCGGATCCAATTCCGTCATCTTATTATTTTTCGACAATTTTTCGAAAGGAGTGAATCAATTTTATGGCAACAAAGATCAAACCATTGCATGATCGCGTAATCGTCCGGCGGATCGAGGAAACCGCCAACCAGACGGCTGGCGGCCTCTTTATCCCGGATACCGCGAAAGAAAAACCTCAGGAAGGCGAAGTGATTGCCGTCGGCGCCGGAAAGTACAAAGAAGACGGCACCCGACAGGCGCTCGATGTCAAAAAGGGCGATCGCGTGCTGTTTGGCAAATACGCCGGCTCGGAAATAAAACTTGACGGCGAAGAGTTTCTCATTATGCGAGAGGATGAAATCCTCGGAATAGTCGAACGGGCCGGAGCGTCCGCTAAATAGTCCGAGCCCATTGAAACTAAGTACGTAGCCGGCGCACTTTACCGCCGGGAAAAAAGTTTGAAAACAGGAGATTGAAAATAAAATATGGCTAAACAAGTTGTACATGGAGAAGATTCTCGCGCCGCGATTCTGCGCGGTGTAAACCAGCTCGCGGACGCGGTTAAAGTAACCCTTGGCCCGAAAGGCCGCAATGTTGTGATTGACAAGAAATTCGGCTCGCCGACCATAACGAAGGACGGCGTAACCGTGGCAAAAGAAATCGAGCTCAAAGACACGCTCGAAAATATGGGTGCACAAATGGTCCGTGAAGTCGCCAGCAAGACGAGCGATGTTGCCGGTGACGGAACGACGACTGCGACTGTGCTTGCTCAGGCAATTTTTAAGGAAGGTTTCCGGACGGTCGCCGCAGGGGCAAACCCGATGGCTCTCAAGCGCGGCATCGAAAAGGCCGTTGCCGAAGTTGTCAAAGAAATCGAACGGCTTGCTAAGCCGGTGTCGGGTGAGATGATTGCTCAGGTCGGCACCGTTTCGGCAAATGGCGATAAGACGATCGGTACGATCATCGCCGAAGCGATGGATAAAGTCGGCAAAGACGGTGTAATCACGGTGGAAGAATCCAAAACGATGGATACCTCGCTCGAAGTAGTTGAAGGTATGCAGTTCGATCGCGGATATCTCTCGCCGTATTTCGTCACCGATCCGGAGCGGATGGAAGCAGTACTCGATGAACCGCTCATCCTGATCCACGAAAAGAAAATTTCCAATATGCGCGATCTGCTCCCGATCCTCGAGCAGGTTGCTAAAATGGGTAAACCGCTTCTCATTATTGCTGAGGACGTCGAAGGCGAGGCCCTTGCGACATTGGTCGTTAACAAATTGCGGGGAACGCTCAACGTCGCAGCTGTGAAGGCTCCGGGCTTTGGCGATCGCCGCAAAGCCATGCTCGAGGACATTGCAATCCTCACCGGTGGTAAGGTAATTTCCGAAGACCTCGGTATCAAGCTTGAGTCGGTAACCGTAGACGACCTCGGCCGTGCGAAGAAGGTCGTAATTGACAAGGAAAACACGACGATTGTCGAAGGCGCTGGCTCAGCGGAAGCAATCGATGGTCGTGTCAAACAAATCCGGACACAAATCGAAGAAACCACCTCGGACTACGATCGCGAAAAACTACAGGAAAGGCTTGCAAAACTCGTTGGCGGCGTAGCGGTAATCAAGGTCGGCGCAGCTACCGAGACCGAGATGAAGGAGAAAAAAGCCCGCGTTGAAGACGCGATGCACGCAACCCGTGCCGCTGTCGAAGAAGGCATCGTTGCGGGTGGCGGTGTGACCCTAATCCGAGCTTCCAAGGTTCTCGACGACTTCAAACTTGAGGACGAGGATGAGCAAATCGGTGTCAATATCATCCGACGTGCGGTCGAGGAGCCATTGCGGCAAATCGTAGCCAATGCCGGAAAAGAAGGCGCGGTAATTGTTGAGAAAATCCGTGCTGAAGATAAAGATAGCTATGGCTTCAATGCCGCGACTGAGAAGTTCGAAGACCTCGTCGCCGCAGGCGTCATCGATCCGGCCAAGGTTGCCAGAACCGCACTGCAAAATGCCGCTTCGATAGCCGGTCTTATGCTGACGACCGAAGCAATGGTTGCAGATCTGCCGGAAGAAAAAAGTGAAGGCGGAATGAGCGGAATGGGCGGCGGAATGGGAATGGGAATGTAACCCACGCCTATATCGAGAAAAAAGGCCTCGCCAAATCGGCGGGGCTTTTTTTATTAAGCGTTATTTTTTCGACATTCACTTGCCGGGATCAGTAGTCGGGCGATAATAGAGCGCTACCGCTCCTCCCGTAAATTTTCTCAGCTCTTCCCGTTCAAGGTTTATTCTTTGGTTTATGCCGTCAAACAAAGGCAGCCGACCTCGTGCAATTATAGGATGAATCATCAGCTAAAGTTCATCGATCAGTCCAATGTTTAGCAATTGCATTATCAGGCTGCGGCTTCCAACAACGATATCCTTCCCTGGTTGCTTTTTAATTTCTGCAACTTCTTCAGCAAGCGGTAAATTCGAAAGCCTTGCGTTGTGCCAATCGATGTTTTTCAGAGTCCTCGAAAAAACAACTATCGCAACCCGATTAAAAACGACGGCAAAATCGTCCATTGATTTATCTCCAGATGGACGTTCGACCAGCTTTCGCCAAAACTCCATAAGCTGAAAGGTAGTTCTGTCATAGAGGATTACGCCTGCTTGGTCTAACAGATCCGCATAATATCGATGGATTTCAGCATCGGGCGAAACCGCCATATGATCGCAAAACCCACCGACCGTCGTATTGATCGCGGCAATTACCGTTCGCACGAGAATTTAAAAGTTCATTTATGGCGGTACGTGATTCGCCCTTTTGTCAGGTCATAAGGCGAGAGCTCTACGTCCACGCGATCACCCATCAAAATCCGGATACGGTTGCGCCGCATTCGACCGGAAATAGTAGCAAGCACAATATGTTCTGAGTTATTTACTTGAACCTTGAAAAATGCGTTCGGTTGCTTATCGATGACTACTCCGGCGAGTTGAATTGTTTCTTCTTTCAATGTTTTTTCCTTTATTGCGGTATACGACAAGATTTAAGACTATCACGCTAAGATGTTTTTTCCCAACTGGCAGGAAAACGACGATGAACGCCGCCTTGATCCAAAGTTTTCAACCGGGAACTTTCAGATACGAAAAGCCGTATCGGCAATCGTGACCCTAAGTGCCGATACGGCCCGACGAATTAGCCTAAATACGGGAGGTCGATTTCCGCCTGCTAATTGAGACTCCCATAAGTTTCGCCGGATAGGTTGCGAAATTTTCTATTTCAACTGTCCCCTCGCCGGTTGCTTTATCGGTTTTCCAACGGATCTGTGCTGCTTCGATCAGCGTTCCCTCGCCTTTGCCGGTTGCTGGATCGATAAAGAGTTCAATGTAGCCGAATGGATAATCTACCGACCGGTAACCGCCGCGCAACTCCGTAAAATTAAGCCAACGCTCAAAAACCGCACGGATTCGCTTTTTCCCGTCGATTGTGTCGATCCTGACAGCGTTAAGAGGACGTCCGACGCTCGCGCCAACTGAAAAGCGGCCCAGTTCGTTTTTCGACAGAGTTTTTAACAACCCGTCTTGTCCGCGCTCTTGTAAAGTTGCGATGAGCCCGTTTAATTCACTGTCAGAAGTCGTGCCTCTTATATCTAGACGAAACGTTGAGGTTCTAGTTCTCGTGTTGAAGCCGCTGCCAAAGCTGACGATCGTTCCCGTGTAGGTTTCGTTTACCGCTTGGCCAAAAGCCGCGGCGGTCAGAATTAATGCAAATAGTAGTGCAAGTGCGTGAAACATTCGTTGCTTTTTCATAGTTCTCCCTCCAAACTAGGGTGAAATTGATAAAACCGGCTAATTTGATGCGTGTAGTCGAGATTTCGTTCTCTAATTAAATCGATCTTCTTTGTTAATTTGTTCCGCCTAATATACCATAATTTTCGTGATGCGGATCCAAGCACTTTCGCGGACTGAAATCGACTCAATCGGTGTTCAGATACTTGCCGACCAACTGACACACGATGGCTGGAAAATCACCGAAACCAACCTTGAATGCGCAGCAAACGACGAGCCGCAAATCATCGGCGAAAAAGACGGCGAGCTCGCTTTTTTTGTCGTTCGAACGGCGGTTTTGCCCGATCGCGGTCGCTTTGATGGTGGACTTGCCGTTTACGAAAAACTCGTTCGCCTGGCGAAATCGCGCGGTGCAACCTGTTATTTTGCTTCGCTCGGGATAGCTCGTTCGAATAGCGTCAGCGGGTCAAAGATAATGGCCGATACCGAAACCGAAGCTTTTGACGTCCAGTTTGAGGGTTTGGTTCGGATGGAACTTCCAGCCAACGACGTTCGGGAAATTGCCTGAGGAGTTTGCAATTTTTACGAAGTCAGAAAAGTTACGCCAACGGGTGACGATTTTACTGCAAAATAGAATGTTTTTCTACGCGAAGCGTTTGTAGAAACTAAGCCGGAGGAAAATGCCCTCCGGCCGCGGAAATATAATTCGCAAATCACCTTCAGACGGTGGCATTTCCCCGCCCGAATAGCAATCGGACGATAAGTAGCAAAACTATCGCCCCGATGATCGACATAATCCAACCGGCCACATAGCTGTCGCCGGCCCAAAGAGACCTTGCAATGAAGCCGCCAAGCAATGCACCGGCAATCCCCAGCAGTGCCGTTAAAAGCCATCCAAGCGGCCCATCCGGAAACGCCTCTTTGCCAGGTAGTAAAAGCCGCGCGAGTATTCCGACAATTAGACCGACAATCAATTGGCTAATTATCCCTAACATAGATTTCCCTCCTCAGGTAAAACGATGAAGTCTGTGGTTGGATCAGCTCTTTATTACTACAAAGATGGCAAAATTACAACACCGCCAGCTACTTTGCAGCATTTCGTACGGATTCGGTTTCCGATTCTTTTTTATTCCGGCCGGACTCGTCTAGTTTATGTCGCCGGATTATTCCATAAAGCCTCGGCCGATATAGCCCGAGCAGGTTGGCCGCAGCCTGTTTATTGCCATTCGTCCGCTTTAATGCCGCGCGCACGACGCTGCTCTCTATAAGGTCAAAAATATCCGCTCGATCTGCATCTTCGGCTGGATCCGGCAAATGCTTGACGATAATTTCGCCGATGACTTCAAGCGGCATCTGCGAAATCCCATCCGCCGGACTTAAAAACAATTCACCGGCATAGCCGGCAATTGCCTTATTACGCGACGCGTCTGCGGATGCGCCCACATCCACTGAACCGGTTTCTTGAATTTCCAACCTTTCGATTTTTTGACCCTTCGTCAGCAAAACGGTCCGCTCGATCGAATGCTGTAATTCACGCACATTTCCTCGCCACGAATGTTTCAACATTTCGTCATACGCCGACTGGGCAAATTCAAGGCTTTCGCGGCCATACTTTTTTGCGTACATAGAAAGAAAATGCTCGGCCAGCATAGGGACGTCCTCGAGCCTTTCCCTTAGCGGCGGAATCCGAATTTCGATTGTATTAACGCGATAGTAGAGGTCCTCGCGAAGGCTGCCGTCACGGATTGCGTCGAACGGATCGCGATTTGTCGCGCAAATGAGCCGGAAATCGGCCGCCTGGGGCTTGTCGCTGCCGACGCGGTAGTAAACCTTTTCCTGCAAAACGCGAAGGAGCTTCGGCTGAAGCTCTATCGGCATCTCGCCGATTTCATCGAGCAAAAGACTTCCGCCGTTTGCCTGGCCAATAAAGCCAATCTTGTCCGCGCTAGCGCCGGTAAAGGAGCCTTTCGTATGTCCAAAAAGTTGCGATTCAATTAAATCTTTCGGCAGTGCCGAGCAATTAACTTTTATAAACGGCTGATCTGCGCGATGCGATTTATAGTGTATCGCGTTTGCGATCACCTCTTTTCCTGTTCCTGATTCTCCGAGTATCAGAATGTTTGCATCCGATTCGGCAACGTTTTCAATAATTTCGTAAATACGCTGCATTGCACGCGAGCCGCCAATGATGCCTTCGTACGACGTTCTACTCGTCAGGCGGCCGCGAAGTTCACGAATTTCGTCCGCTTGGAGTCGATTTATCTGCGCCTGCCGCTTACGCTCAAGTGCATTACGAACGACGGCAAAGAGTTTTCCGAAATCAGACCCTTTGACGATGTAGTCAAAGGCTCCCGCTTGAATGGCGGCAACCGCACGCTCAGTAGAATCGTCGCCCGTTACGATGATTACTTCGGTTTCCGGTTGAAGCTGCTTTGATCGGCGGAGCATTTCTATGCCGTTGATATCTGGCATATTCAAATCTGTTAAAACGACGTCGAATTCCACGGAGTTCAGCATCGCAAGACCTTTTTCCCCGCTTGACGCCACTGAAACGTCCAATCCTTGCGAACACAACTCGAACTCGAAAAGATCAAGGGTCACGAGGTCGTCGTCGATTACTAGCGCTTTACCTTTTGGCTTCACGTTTTCGGTCTCTTCACGTCTCATTGTACCAAAACAATATGCCGCGTTCCGCCTTTAGTTTTAGAAAATTACGGAGTCTGCTATAAAGTATCATTACGTGACAAGCGCCGTAACACATTTCCCTGATATGCACCGCGGCTGGCCGAATTAGTTTTATGACGGACGAACGTGCCCGCGGGACCGCCGGAGCGGCACCAGAGGTAGATTCTATCCTGCGGCATCGACTGATTGAGTTTTTCGACATTTATGGCGTGCTTGACGAAGCGGCCAAAATCCTTAGTCTGAGAGGGCCTGTTTTTGCCCGAACGGTGGCTGATCCAAATCTTCTGATTGGCCAGCCGTTTGGCGAAAGCGTTTTCTGGCAATCTTCGGCCGATAACGCGAAATCGGTCGAAACAGCGATTCGATCACTGTCTATCGATTCGCAAACGCGAATCGCAGTAAATTTCAGGGTTTCGGCCGAGGAAATCGTTCCGTTGGAACTTCGCATTCTGAAGTTTTTTGACGAGGAAAGTCAACTTCCACGTTATGTTGTTGCGGGTTGCAAGACCACGGCGGCCTCGTTTTTGTCAAGGGATGCTCTCGCGGACCTGCTGCGAGCAGCAGATGCGGGTTCTATTGGACTGCTTTTTTGGGACCACCAGAACGGCGGGAAAGCCTACACGAACCGAACCTCCAACCAGCTTTTTGACTTGAATGAAAGCGATGAGCTCCGGATCGATACTTTCCTGCGAAAGGTGTATCCGGACGACCGCGATCGAATTGGTGCATCATTGAATGCCGCCGTTTGCGCAGGCGCGGCGTTCGAGGAAGAGTTTCGGCTCGTCTATCTTGATGGATCCGTAGAATGGATTCGCGCCGAAGGCAGGTCAACGCTCGGTAGCGATGGTAAACCGTTGAAGACGCTCGCCGTCCTGCGCAAAACAACGAACGCAAGACTTGCCGCAGACGAACTCGAACGAATCTATGAACGCGAAAAACGAGCTCGCGACGAAGCGGAGATGGCGAATCGGGCAAAGGATTTTTTTCTCGCATTTGTATCGCACGAATTGCGATCTCCGCTGAACGCAATCCTCGGCTGGTCAAAGATTCTTCTTACGCGAGACGTCACTGACGACATTCGCCGTAAAGCGCTCGAAACGATCGAAAAAAGCGCGCAGGTGCAGGCCAAGCTGATAAACGATCTCGTCGACTCGGCGAGGGTTGCGTCCGGCAAATTGAGGCTCGAGTATCGGCCGGTAAACATAATCGAAATTGTCCGCTCCTCGTTCGAAGCAATGCGTCCGAGCGCGGAGTCGGCCGGCCTCGCATACGAACTGCATTCGGACATAGAGAATTTACAAATCTTAGGCGATTCTGGGCGGCTTCAGCAGGTCTTCGCGAATTTGCTTTCAAACGCTATTAAGTTTACGCCGCCAGGCGGAACGGTATCAGTAAACATTTCCCGCAGCGCGCAGTTTGTCGAAATATCCGTTGCAGATACCGGTGCCGGCATCGAATCTTCGATGCTGCCGGATATCTTCAAGCAGTTCGCACAAGGCCGTCCCGAACACGAGCGGCGAAGTGGCGGTCTCGGCCTCGGGCTTTCGATTGTAAATATCCTTGTCGGAAAACACGGAGGAACAATTACCGCTGCAAGCGATGGACCCGGACGCGGCTCACGGCTGACTGTCCGGCTTCCGATTACGAGCACCGGTGCTCGTCTCCAGCCGACTGCAACGAGCTATGTTTCGACCAGAAAGCTCGAGGGAATAAAGTTGCTGATCGTAGAAGATGATCCAGATTCTCGGGAGGTTTTGCAGTTATTTTTAGAGCAGAACGGGGCGACCGTTGCGGCAGCAGAGTCTGTTCGCCAAGCGTTGTCACTTTTGGATCCGAGAGCGCCGGTTCGGTTTGACCTAATAATCTCTGACCTCGCGATGCCGGAAGAAGATGGATATTCGCTCATCGAGAAGATCCGCTCGGAGAAATCAAATCCCGCGACGTCGATTCCAGTAATTGCTCTTAGTGCATTTACGACCGCTGAAAGTCGGACGCGTGCTCTGGAATGCGGGTTCCAGCGGTATCTAACAAAGCCGTTTGAGCCGGAAATTTTGATTCGTGAAATTCTGGATCTGTTACCTGATTTTGGTAGGAAAAGTTCGTCACAGGTCTAGCTCGAGCGCTTCGAGCTGCCGCCGTAGTTGTCAGTAAAGCGAGCCTCAATTACTCCGTCTTTTTCGATTCCAAATGCTGCGGTTAGCCTCGGGTATGTGGCCCGTACGTATTCGAGATTTTCTGCACCAAGTATCTTCTCAGCTTCGATTATTCCGGCTACCGCGCCCTCGATTTCTAGAAACTCTCCGAATGGCAGCCGATCGATTACCACTTCCACATCCTTAAGTCGCCAGCATTTCCGGCGTTTTTCGTAAACCAAAGCCCGCTTCAACCCGAGCTCTTTTAGTATTTGCTCGGTGGCATCTGCGTCTTCGATTCCGGTTTCGATCTCGATATGCTGCTTAAAATCCTGATCTCCGTCGATCGCACGTTTGTACGTCAGTATAGCGACATTAGGCATTCGCCTTATTCTTACAACAGCTCTTTTACCGGAAAGTGGTCGACCGGCAAAAATTATGTTTTCTTCTTCTGTTTCGCCGACGAAATCTGCATTGACTTCGAAAAGCTTTGCAGCGATTCTTGCAGCTTCCGTTTGGTTTAAGCGATATTTTCGTTCCGTTTCTACTGGCATCGATTTCCAACGTTAGGTCTTGGTTCCTTTCAACTATGCCGCAACCATTTCCAAATCTCCCGAATAGTTGCCCGCTTGCCGTAAATGAGCATACCTACGCGATAAATGCGAGCTGCAATCCAGACCATGGCAAGTATCGCAAGCAAATTCACGACAATTGACAATGCGATCTGCCAGAAAGGAGGCGTTTCGGCTAGTATTCGCACCGGCATCGTTATCGGAGCAAAGAATGGAGCGATGGATGCCCAAAATGCGAGAGAGGAATTCGGGTCACGGATAACAGCAAACGAAAAGTAAAAACCGATAAGCATCAACACCGTCGGCGGAAAGGACAATTGCCCACCTTCCTGAGGGCTAGTAACTGCTGAGCCGATGAGTGCGAAAATCGATCCATAAAGGAAATACCCGAGCAAAAAGAACGACAGGAAAAGCAAAACCATTGCCGGAGTGATCGTGGGCACGGATTTCAGCAAGGGCCGAAAATCAGCCTGCTGAGCCGCAATGGCAACCAGCGATAAAGCGGAACCGACCCAGATTGAAAGTTGCGTCAAGCCGGCAAGCCCGACACCGACTAACTTTCCAAACATCAAGACGAGCGGGCGCGTAGACGAAAACAAAATCTCCGCTATCCTAGTTTCTTTTTCCTCAACGACGGCTCCGAGAATTGTCTGTCCGTAAATCGCAAGCATCAAGTAAATCATTAAGGCGATTAGAAACGAGGCAGCAAATACTCCACCTGAATCTTTTTCCGCGCCGCTTTCATCGAGCCCTTTTGCATCAAATCGCACGGGAGCAGTCAATTGCCGTAGTTCGGATTCATCTATTCTCGCATCCGCGAGCCGCTGCGACTGTACGGCTTGATTTAATCCATTCAGCAATACGTCGCTCAAAGTAAAATCGCCGCCTCGGCGCGAACGGAATTCAAAGCAGGCATCCGGAGCTGTTGGATTCTGCGGAATTATCAGGTAAGCGTCAAATTCCTTAGCACGAATTCTGGTAAGCAGTTCCTGTCGGACAGCTTCAGGCTCGGCCGTAGCGGTTGTAAATCGCACCAGCGTAAAATCCGATTCGATCACGGCCGGAGGAGTTGATATCTGTTGGCCGGATACCATCGGGATGGCTCTCCCAGCATTGGGGTGATCCAGCTTGTTGGCTGGCTTGTGCGCAAAATAAGCTTCGAGCCGAGCTGCGATTTTCCCGTCCGGATCATAAACCGCAATTTTGGCCGGCTCGCCGCGAAATGAAAAAATCAGCAACGGAACGAATGCAAATACCAAGGCCATCGCCGGCATCAGCAGCGTACCGAGGATAAACGACCAGCGGAGGACGACTTTGCGGTATTCATGTTTTACAACTGCAAAAAACTTTCGCACGCCGATTCATTACCTCCCTGCCCGAGATGGATCGTCGTCGATGCCGCCTACCGCCGCAATAAAGATGTCGTTCAGGCTCGGCTCTATGACCTCAAATTTCTGAATCTCAGCTCCACCGTTGACCAAATCGCGAAGCAAGACGTTTGGGTCTGCGCCCTCATTGAGGTGAATTTCCATTTCATCGGCAAACGAGACGACCTTCGCGACCAACGGCGACATTTTTAGGATGCCGTCCGCTGGGCGTCCGCGAAATGCAACGCGATTCGTGCCGTAAGAACTTTTGACCTCGCGCAAACTGCCTGCGATGACCTTTCGTGAGCGGTTGATCAGCAATATGTCGTCACAGAGCCTCTCGGCAGTCTCCATAAGATGAGTCGAGAAAATTATTGCTCTTGATTGCGTTCGAAACTCGGCGAGTACGTCGATCATAAATTCGACATTGATCGGGTCAAGGCCGGAAAACGGCTCGTCAAGTATGAGTAAGTCGGGATCATGGAGCACAGCAGCAATAAACTGTATTTTCTGCTGCATTCCTTTCGAGAGATCCGAAGTTTTTGCCCTTTTCCAATCGGCAAGTCCCATCCTACCCAACCAGAAATCTATCCTTTTTTCGGCCTCTGCCGTTGAGAGTCCTTTTAGGGCACCGAAATAACGGAGTTGATCTACGACTTTTAACTTTTTGTACAATCCTCGTTCTTCTGGTATGTAACCGATTCGGTCTTGTAATTTTGGCGAAAGAAGTTCGCCAAACAGGCGAATCTCGCCCGAATCCGGAGCTGTTATCCCAACCATCATTCGTATTGTCGTTGTCTTACCGGCACCATTCGGGCCGAGAAAGCCGAAAATTCGTCCCGGCGAGACCTGGAAACTCAGATCTTCAACGGCGACAAATTCGCCAAATCGCTTAGTGATGTTTCTTACTTCGACCGAGGGATTTTTCGCAGCATCGGAGCTCATTCAAGGCTATTTTCACCTGAACCGGGAGGTTTTGCAATTTACGCTACTTGTTCGGCCAATAGGCGTTTCGAATGCATCGGCGAGCGTTTTGTTGTAGATTATTCAAATTGTTATGGAGATTTTTCTTTACCGCAAAGATTCTAAAGCCGTCGAAGAGGGTTTTTCAGAGGCCGAGATACCCGATCTTCTCGCCGATGCCGAAAACATTGTTTGGGTCGATCTTCGCGGCGAAAATGACGAGCAAATAGCAGAAGCGAGACGTATTCTCAACGACGTATTTCACTTTCACTACCTGACGATTGAAGATTGCATCGAAACGAGAAACCAGCCTAAAATCGAGGCCTTTTCGAACTATCTTTACCTCATCGTCCATGGAGTAAAACCGGAAGACACGCGGCCAGACAATTTCGTTACAAAAGAGCTAGACGCATACCTTGGCGCGAACTTTCTAGTAACGTTTCACAAAGAGCGTTTCATAAGCATCAAGGACGTGAAAACGCACGTTCGTAGTTCCCCTTTCGCAATGAAACGCGGTGCGGCCTATCTACTGCATCAGGTTCTAGATCAAATCGTTGACCACTATATGCCGCTAGTGGAGGAATTCGATGAGGTTATCGGCTCGTTAGAGGAACGAATTCTCGATCCACGACAAGATAGCAATCGGCTGCTCGGCGAGATTATGGGCATTCGCCGAGCAGTCGCTCGTCTAAAACGTATCTCGACACGTCAGCTTCAAGTCCTTTATCGACTCGCTCATGGAGAATTTCCGCAGATTCCCGAAAACATTTTGCCGTATTATCGCGACGTACACGACCATTTGCTCCGAATTGCTGACCTTTCGGAAACATATCGTGACCTCGTCGGCGGGCTATTCGATATCCATTTCGCCGTGCTGTCTACCCGAACCAACGAGGTGATGAAAACGCTGGCAATTGTATCAGCGATAATCCTTCCGCTCTCTTTAATCGCCGGAATTTATGGAATGAATTTTGAAAATATACCCGAGCTTAAAAGCGAGCACGGCTATTTTATCACGCTTGGCGTCATGGTTATCCTAACTGTTCTTCTTCTATGGTATTTCTGGCGACGAGGTTGGATTTTTCAAAACAGCAGCCCGGCACTGCCTGAAGATGTACGTTCAGACGATAAGCCTACTTTAGTTGTCGCCGAATCTAACGCAAGCGAGCCCCTGCATAAATAACTGCCAAGCAGATCCCGGCATAAATACCAGCCAATGCATCATCGGCGCAAATGCCTACGCCGCCGGGCAGCTTTTGAAGCAGGTCGATCGGAAATGGCTTCCAAATATCAAAGAGCCGGAAAAGTAGAAAACCAGCCAAAATAAAATGCCACGATATTGAAAAAGGAAGGAATACGAATGTAATCAGTTGCCCGATTACCTCGTCGACAACGGCAGCCGAAGGGTCGGCGTCGCCAAGCAATTCAATCGAGCGGCTGGCAGCAGCGATACCCGCAATAGTCAATGACAAAAGCAGTACCGCGTTGAACGCGACCCAGAGTGCTGCGACGCTTTCCGCCGTCAATATATTTTGCGAACTCTCTGTCAGACTTGTTTCCAAACGCGAAACGAGTAGATAGATAATCACGCCGAGGCCGGAACCGAGTGTTCCGGGTGCAATCGGAAAATATCCGATACCGAAAGTCGTCACAGCCAAGGCTAGATAGTCTTTCGCCCCGCTCGGTTTACGACACGTATGCGTCTTTTTCATTCGAATTTCTACCTAGAATTCAATTCCCTGCTGTGCGTAAATACCTTTATGAAAAGGATGCTTAACTTCGCGCATTTCGGTAACAAGATCCGCTGCGCCAATTAGTTTCTGTGGCGCATTTCGGCCGGTCAAAACTAAGTGGAGGTGCGGTTGACGTTCCCGAACCTCTGCAATTTCACCCAGAACTTTATCGATGTCCAGAAACCCGTAGTCAAGAACGTAATTGAGTTCATCGAAAACAAGAAGATCGTATTTTCGACTTCGCATTTTATCTACGCAGAGTGCCCAGGTATCTTCGCTCGTCTGGATGTCTTTAGCTGTATCTTGAGTGTCCCACGTAAAACCGAGCCCCATTGTATGGATTTCGATTCCTAATCGCTCGAGCGATTCATGCTCACCATATCGATCGGTTTTGGACTTCATAAACTGGATCATACAGCAATTCAGCCCTCGGCCGGCTGCACGAACCATCAAGCCAATTGCAGCCGTCGTTTTCCCTTTGCCGTCTCCCGTATTGACGATCAAAAGCCCTCGAGTGTTTTCGCGGTAATCCGACCGCCTCCACTTATAACGCTTTTCAGCCATATCCTTTCCTATTCGATCATATCCTTTAGACCTGCAAAGCGGTCTTCGTAAAATCCACTTGGAAATGCAATTACATTTGCCCCAATGTCGCCTTCGGGAAAAAACTAGATTTCGCGCAGACGGCCTCTTTTGAGATCCGCCGAAAAGAACTTGTATGGGCGGCGGCTTCGAATAAACTCAATCAAATCATTCGGCGAATAACCGAAAGAAGCAGTCTGCTCTAGTGCCATTTCCATAAGAATTATCGGAGGCATTGCCTGTTCGAAAAGCCGTTCGGCACCCCTTAAAAACGCGAGCTCGGCGCCTTCGATGTCGACCTTTAAGAAAACTACTTCACCGCGAAGATTATGATCCTGCGCGAAGTCGTCGAACTTTTGGATCCGAACCGGAATTTTTATCGAATCGCTCCGACCGTGATCCGAAATTGAAGCGTGTCCGGGCCCGAGGTCAGGAAAGAAATGAAGTTCTGCAGTGCCATTAAAATCGCCGAGCCCGCAATTATTGATGAATACGTTTTTATAGCGTGCAGATGCAACATTAGCTTCGAGAAGCCGAAATGTGTCCGGCATTGGCTCGAATGCGAAAACTTGGCCGCCGGGACCGGAAATTTCAGAGAGCAAAGTTGTGTACCAGCCGAAATTAGCGCCGACATCGAGGCAGATATCGCCGGATCTGACAACCCTGCGTACAACTTCAGTTAAAGCTGCTTCATACTCGCCGAAAAAAAATACCGTGTCCCAGATGTCCGGTGCAAATCGAAGCGCAAGCGAACGTCCATCGGGGACCGTTACCTTGACGTCCTTAGGGAAACGACCGCATAGCGATTCCGCCAAGATCATTAGGCGATATTTGCCTTTCGCCAACGGCCAATGGCTTCCTGTCCAACGAGCCGCCCGCAAAATGAAACGCTCGAGTCTTTCCCGAGCGTCCGCTTCCGGCGAGTAGAAAATGATGGACATAAAATTTGAGTAAGCCGCTCACAGGGCAACGGAACGCTAAATCGCTAATCGCGATCGATTTCGGCAATAGCCTGAGAAACGGCCGAGACCAACTTCTCCTCTACTTCGTCCCAATCACCTTCGATTTGAAGTCCGGCGGCGTTGCGGTGACCACCGCCACCAAATTGTTCTGCGACTTTTGCAACGTCGATGTCGCCTTTTGAGCGTAGACTGACGCGATAATTGCCGGGCCCGACTTCTCGAGTGTAAACAACCGCAACCACTTCGCGGGCGGCCAGCGGTATATTGACAAATCCGTTGTTGTCGCCGTCAACGGCACCAGCCGCTTCCCGCATTGAGAGCGATTGCCGCATCATCGCAATACGGCCGCTGGGGTCGCGTCGAACAGTCGCGAGCACCTGCCGCATTAATTCGATTCGCGACCACGGATAGCTGTTGTAAATCATCTCGGAAATAGCCGACGGTCGGGCGCCTGCTTTTACGAGTTCCGAGGCGACCTTCAATGTTCGGTCCGACGTATTGGAAAAATGAAACGAGCCGGTATCGGTAACTAAGGCCATATAGAGGCACTCAGCAATTTCTTTGCTGATCCGGCCGCCGATTGCCTTACAGAGATTATAGATCATTTCGCCGACAGCGGAAGCCGTCGAATCAATCCAGTTAATTGTCCCAAAATGTTCGCAAGTCGCGTGGTGGTCAATGTTAACCGTGGTTAAATCTTCGAGGCCGCTAATACCAGGCCGGCCGAGATCCGAGCATTCGATTACAAACACGGCATCGTAATCGCGGTCGATTCGACTGACATCTCTGATTTCGCCCGCTCCAGGCAAATCTCTGTATGCCATCGGGATTTTGCCATTGACTATCACCTCCGCTGATTTTCCGAGCGATTTTAAAAGCCAAAAGAGACCAAGAGAGGATCCAATGCCGTCGCCGTCCGGCTTTACGTGTGTAGTGATTCCGAAATTGGATTTGTTTTCTATTAATTCAACGACCTGGCTTAACACTCTTTAACGACATCGCCAATCTGGAATTTAGATCGCGCTAAAACCTATGCGGCCTGGTCTTCCGATTGACGCAATTTCTCCAAAAGTTCGTTTACGCGAGCGGCATTTTCTTCGGCCGTGTCCCGGGCAAAGTGCAAAACCGGGACGTGGCGAATACTCAAATTTAGGGCGACCTGTCTCCGCACGAATACAGAAGCGTGCCGAAGTGCCTCCATTGCCGCGATTGCCTCGCGTTCGCTGCCTTGAATTAGGACATAAACCTTCGCGTTGCGGAGATCGTCAGCAACCTTTACATCGGTTACCGTAACTGCTTCCAGCCGCGGATCATCAAGTTCAAAACCGACAACTTCGCTTATCTCTTCGCGCAAAATCTCCGCTAATCTCTCGGGCCTTCGTGACATTACAATTCCGTCGGTGCAACCTTCTCGATTATATATGCCTCGATCTCGTCGCCGATCTTTATGTCGTTGAAGTTAACAAGACTGATACCACATTCGTAACCTTGCCGAACCTCAGCGGCATCGTCCTTAAAGCGCTTGAGCGAGGCAATATCGCCAGTCCAGGTTACGACGCCGTCGCGTATCAGACGCGCTTTTGCTTGCCGCCGAATAACGCCCTCGGTAACACGACAACCAGCGATCGTACCGATCTTCGATACCTTGAAGGTTTCCTGTACAAGAGCTTTTCCAAGAATCACTTCTTTCTCGATAGCATCGAGCATCCCGATCATCGCCGCCTTGATTTCATCCTCAACCTTGTAGATGACCGAATGCAAGCGGATCTCGACGCCTTCCTGCTTCGCAATTTCCGCAACGCGGGATTCTGGCCGGACATTAAAGCCGATAATCACAACTGCGGTTGATTCATTGTCTGCCTGCGTGGCCGACGCAAGTAGCACGTCGGATTCAGCGATCGCTCCGACGCCGGCCCTAATCACCCGCACCTTGACTTTGTCGGTCGATAGTTTCTCGAGCGTGGACTTGAGAACTTCAACTGATCCCTGAACATCCGCTTTGAGTACCACCAGAAGCTCCTTGACCTCTGCCTGTCCGAGCGACTCGATACCGCGTTTAGTAGTTTTCAGCAAGGCGGCCTGGCGGGCCTGCATTTGCCGTTTAGCTGCGATCGCTTGGGCCTGCTCGACGTTGGTGACAACTTGCAAAATATTTCCAGCCTGTGGGACGCCCTGCAAGCCCAAAACCTCGACCGGCGTCGATGGCGGAGCTTCTGTAACCGGCTCTCCACGATCCGAAAACATTGCCCGCACTTTTCCATAATATTGGCCGACGATAAACGGATCTCCAATGTGTAAAGTTCCCTGCTGGACAAGAACCGTCGCCACGGAGCCGCGGCCTCGATCCAGTTTAGCCTCAAGAACGACTCCCGAGGCAAGCCGCTTTGGACTTGCTTTCAGCTCGAGAATGTCTGCCTGTAGCAAGACGGTCTCGAGCAAGGTATCAAGGCCTTGACGGTTCTTTGCCGATACCGGCACCATTTCCGTATCTCCGCCCCATTCGACCGGTTGTAGGCCGAGCGCGGAAAGGCCCTGCTTTACCTTATCCGGATTGGCATCCGGTTTATCTATTTTGTTGATTGCAACGATGATTGGAACGCCGGCAGCCTTTGCGTGTTGAACCGCTTCTTCGGTTTGCGGCATAACTCCATCGTCCGCCGCAACGACGAGGATTACAATATCCGTCGCTTTTGCACCGCGAGCTCGCATCATTGTAAAGGCCTCGTGTCCTGGCGTATCAAGGAAGACGACGCGGCGTTGGATTTGCGGGTCATCCGGGCTCGGAACGTTTACCGAGTAGGCGCCGATGTGCTGCGTAATTCCGCCAGCCTCGCCCTCAGCAACGTTCGTCCGACGTATGGCGTCGAGCAGCGATGTCTTCCCGTGGTCTACGTGCCCCATTACGGTAACAACCGGCGGCCTCGGCTCTTCGATATCGTCTCCATCACCCTCGATAATGATCTCGATTTCCTTGTCTGCGATGCTCTCTTCAAATGGACGAAATGAGACATCGAAGCCAAATTCGATTCCGAGCTCGACGGCAACCTCCTCACCGACGGGCTGATTTAACGTTGCGAAAATTCCCTTCGAAACGAGAAGCTGAACAATATCGCGCGGCGGAACGCCGAGAGCCTCGGCAAATTCTCTAACGGTTGCGCCTTCGACTAGACGAATCGGCTTAAAATCTCCGTCCTTGCGTGGTCCAAGATGCTCGATAATCCGTTCCTCGATAGTTCGTTGACGCGGCAGCTCAATATCCTTTTCGGCAAACCGACCGCCTTTTGCTTCGAACCCTTTAGTTTTCCGCCCGCCGGTGCGGCCCGGCCGACGGCGATTATCTGCGGACGGAGTATAGACAGTTTGTGGAGAAGAAGTTTCGCCGGGAGTTCCGCGGAAATCTCCACGAACTTGCCGAACGTCGCCGCCGGCTATAATGTCGCCGGCAAGTTTCCCAACCCTCGTCGGAGTGTCGGATATGACCCGTTCGCCCGGTTTGACACCTTTATTAAGGGCATCGCGGGTTAAAGTAAGTTTCTTAACTTGCGTTCCCAACTTATGAACCTTGACGTTAGCCTCGGTTTCACTCTCGGAAATTGCGAATTCAGAGTGCTTTTCTTCTACGACATCGGTAGGCCCTTGCCAGACCTCAGCCGCATGGGCGGTTTGCGGCGCAACTTCGGTCACGGCTTCGGCCGGCTTTTTCTTCAAAACCTTGCGCACAACCGAAACTTGGCCTGGCGCAGGCTCACTCACAGTTTGCGACTCCTTGAGTTCGCTAGATTCGATCGCTCCAACCGCCGGCGTTGGCTCGAGCTCCGCTACGGTTTCCTCTTTTTTGGTAACCGTTCCCGCTTTTATAACCTTCACGCTGCGCTTGGGAGCAATCTCGGTCTTTGGGATGTATTTCGAGCGCACTTTATCTGCGAGCTCCGCAGTCACCGAATTTGACGGTACGCTTACGTCGGCACCCTCTCTGCGAAGATCCTCGATGATCTTTTTAGCGTCCTGCTTTAGCTCACGCGCGAGTTCATAAATCCTTACTTTTTTTGCTGCTGCCATATTTTTCCCAAAAACCCAATTTCCCCTGCCGATAAACTATCCGGTGATCACCGGAATCCAACCGCAGTAAACCGAATCTCTCTCACTGGCTAGTCGAAGACAATTCGGGGGCCGAATTTACTTCGTCACCTTCGTTGCGTTTGCTTGCATCGGGTTCTACTGTCTTCCCGATTTCGGCAGCCGCTTTATTTGGGTCCCCAGGTACTTCTTTCGCATCGGCGGGAGCGGTCTTACCGCTATTTGTTTTCGCATCCTCCGAATTGTCTGCCATCGCCGACTCTGCCAAGCCGTCCGTCCCCGACTCTAATTCGGACGTCTCCACAGCTTCCACAGTTTCGATCTCGTTTTCCTCCGGTTGTGATTGCCCAACATCGGTCGCCACGTCTTGGTCTTTGTCCATCTGGGCAACTTTGCCCGAATCGGCTAACTGCCCGTCTGTAACGCCCGCCTCTTTGGCTGCGACAACGGCTTTCGCAGAGCTTAAAATTGCCGATGCCTCGTCGAACGTGAGGTCCAGTGCATCGACCAGATCATCAATCGACATCGCCGCCAGTTTTTCAACGTCGTCAACGCCCTTTGCGGCAAGGATATCGGCCTGATTCGGTGTTACACCCTCGAGCGCCGTGACCGGCACCGCTTCGCCGGACGCCATCATACGACCCATTTGCAGCGCAATTTCCCTCTTGAGAACCTCTTCACTGATGATATCAATGTCCCAGCCGACCAATCGCGTCGCGAGCCGGACGTTCTGGCCGCGTTTGCCAATTGCAAGACTAAGTTGATCTTCGCTGACGATTACATGCATTTTACGCTTTTCGATATCGGTAATCCGCACCTGCGAAACCTTTGCAGGCGAAAGAGCGTTCGCCGCAAAAACCGAGGGCTCGTCGGACCATTCGATGATGTCGATCTTCTCGCCGCGCAATTCTTTGATAATGGCCTGAACACGCGAGCCTTTCATCCCAACGCAGGCACCGACTGGGTCGACATCCTTTTCATTTGACGCGACCGCAATCTTAGCCCTCTCTCCCGGCTCGCGAACGGCAGATTTGATGACCACTGTTTCATCGTAAATTTCCGGCACTTCCATCTCAAAGAGCCGCTTAACGAGCTCAGCAGAAGCCCGTGATACCTTTATTTGCTGTCCTTTTGGCTCCTTGGTAACATCGACGATCACGACGCGAATCCGCTCGCCTTGGTTCCAAACCTCTCCCCGCGACTGCTCTTTTTTTGGCAAGATCGCCTCCAGATTATTTCCAAGGTCGATGATTATGTCACCGCGTTCGAACCGCTTGACTGTCCCGTTTATAAGCTCGCCTTTGCGGTCGATGTATTCTTCGTAAACTTTCTCACGGATCGCCTCTCGGACTTTTTGCACCAGAATCTGTTTTGCTGTCTGCGCCGCGATACGCCCCATTTCCTCGCTTGGCAACGGAATCTGCAAAATATCTCCCGGCTCAACGTCATCGCCGGCCATCTCGCGTGCA
Organism: Blastocatellia bacterium; assembly: GCA_040289905.1. GTDB lineage: Bacteria > Acidobacteriota > Blastocatellia > Pyrinomonadales > Pyrinomonadaceae > OLB17. The sequence continues at coordinate 4,555 of PSMA01000014.1, read as the reverse complement.
TCTTCAAGCAAAATCTCGGTTGCTGGATTTTCTACGGTTTCAACGACCGTTTTCTGCATCGAAATTTCAAGCCCGTCCTCCGGCGTCCAATCAACTTGAATGCTGTCGCCAGTTTTGTCCTGCGAGCGAAAATGTTTCCTCGCTGCGGCCTTGACGGCATCCTTCATTGCCTCGACGACCATTTCGCGATCGAGACCCTGCTCATTGCAAAGAGCTTCGATACTTTGTTGAATCAGTGAAGTCATATGAAAATTAATGTCCGTTGCCCGCATAACGCGGGACTACGATTTTACATTTCGCGTCGTCGCGTATTTCGGCGACTGCGGGCAAATTCCTCCTCGAGGTCTACTTTCAGATTTGCCTTCGCAATCTGAGAATACGGAATTGTAAGTTCCCCGGCCTTACGATCATCGAAAACTATTTCATCGCCCGAAACGCCCAAAATCCGACCGACCAGGAGCTTCGGGAGTTCACTTTCCGGTTTGACCCGGATTTTTGCCTGGCTACCAGTAAAACGTGCAAAATCGCCGATACTGTAAAGTTCGCGGTCCAGCCCGGGCGACGATACTTCAAGCACATACGGCCCAGCGAAAAGATCCTCAGAATCGAGCATTACATCGAGCAAACGCGAAAGCTCAGCGCAATCCTCAATCGTCACTCCGCCGGGCTTATCGATAAACAGCCTTACGATTTTCTTTCCTCGCGTTCCGGCAATGTCGATACGTACAAGCTCGAGCCGAAGCTTTTCAGCGGCCGGGCCGGCCAGACTCCGGATTTTTTCAGTTGCGGCCTTATCTACATTTGCCATATTTACCAAAATAAAAAGTGGGCACGGAACCCACTCGACATAAACGCCAGACGCCTCGCCAGAAAGAGGTAGTTTACTGCAAAGCAAGAAATTTAGCAAGCGAAACTACAAAAACTTCCTGATCTTGTTTATTCGCTCCTGAAGCCCACCGACGGCCTTTTCGATGTTGAGCAATTTGCCCTCACCCGGCTTAGATTCGAATTCTTCGAGCATCAAGACAAGCTCTCGGCCCGCTGTAAGCAATCGGGTCGATTCTTTTTGAAGTTCGTTTGCCTTGTCCGGAGCCTCTGCAAGCACGCGCCTAGCTTCCATATTGCCCCAATGCGTTATCCGCACGGTATAGCGTCGTCCCGATTCGGCTATCCAGCCCTCGTCCTCCAACTGTTTAGATATATTGTCGATATTGGAGTAAAAACCCTCTTTTTTGAGTAGATCCACCAGGTCTACGTCAACGCTTTCCTTGCCGCCGGAAACCTCATAAATCTTTGTCAGCACTTTATGATAAACGTTCATACATCAGCCTTTGACTTCAGAGATCCGGAACATCCGATGAATTTTTCGCGAGCCAGCTTCGTAATGCCGATCAGACCTGCATCGTCAGCCAGTTGCGATCGCCTTAGTCTAACACGTTGCGCAGGCTGCTGAAACGCCCGATAATCAATTTCGCGCCTTAAGCTATCAATAAACAGATCCCAGCCAGCGGCTGCTCCGCCGCCAATTACGATCGCTTCTGGGTTTAGTACATTTACGAGACCGCCAAGCGCAATTCCTAGGTATCGGCCAGCACGGCGGAAAACCTCAAGCGATAAGGCATCGCCGTGTAGTCCTGCATTATAAACGTCCAACGGCGTGATTTCTAGATCCGAATGCAACTCCGTTTCCGGATAAACCGGTATCAATTCCGACGCAATTCGAGAGATTGCACTCGCAGATGCATATTGCTCAAGGCAGCCATTACTCCCGCATCCGCAAGGGTGCCCTTCCGGTTCGACCGGGATATGACCGACCTCCCCCGCGGTACCGTCTGGGCCGCGGAGAAGCTCGCCATTGATCATTATCCCGCCACCGACGCCTGTCCCGAGCGTAACCATTATGAAATTCCGAACATCTTGCGCGGCTCCTTTCCATCTTTCACCAACAGTTGCCGAGTTTGCATCGTTTTCCAGCACGACCGGCATTTCCAATGCTTCCGAAAACACGGCCGAGAACTCCATCCCGCTGAGCTCCGGCAAGTTTGGCGATCTCAGGATCACGCCGTCTTGTGAATTAACCGTTGCAGGCACCGCAGCACCAAATCCTACGAATTCAATTTCACCCGCGGCAGTTTCCATACATTCGCGGGCAGCAGTCAGAATGGCAGCGATGATGTCGCCACGATTTCCGGATGTTGGCGTCGGCGTCTTTTGTCGATTCAAAATTTCGCCGTTTCGGTTTACGGCGGCGATTCTTAAGTTCGTGCCGCCGAGATCGGCTGCAAGGATAATCTTTTCCATTTGCTTTCCCAAGGTTTTACGGACGCGCCGGACGCTGGCTTTGAGGGACGTTTTTGTAAACTTCGTCATATTTCGCCCAGCCGTCCTTGATGACCGTTGACAGAAGATTGTCCTTGTCAACAACAACTACCTCGAGCAATATGGCCGGAACGTCTTTCCCAACTGCATCGTTTCTGAACGGCCTGGCGTCTATCGGTTCTTTACGGGCCAATTTGATGGCGGCCTGCACGGCGCCACCGGCTAAAGGAGCAATTGGCTTATAAATCGTCATTGTCTGCGTCCCCTCGGCAATCCTCTGCAGCGCTTCGAGTGCCGCGTCTTGTCCGGTCACTAGGATCTTCCCCGCAAGGCCCTTATTCTTTAGCGCAGAGATTACACCCCCGGCCATTCCGTCATTCGAAACGACAAATGCCTGAATGTTGTCGTTGTTCTGCGTCAAGGCGTTTTCCGCCATTTTCAAAGCCTCGTCCGGACGCCAGTCCGTAATAAAATTTTCAGCTACGATCTTAATTTTACGGGCATCGATTGCTGGCTTCAGTACAGCGAGCTGTTCCTTCTTGAGGATAACAGCGTTGTTGTCGGTCCCAGCTCCGTAAACCATTACATAATTTCCTTCCGGGACCTTGGCTAAGGCATATTCAGCTATTTTTCGCCCGATTACTGGAACCTGATGCGAAATATATAGTTCAATCTTGTCTGAATTTATCAATCTATCGTAACTGATTACCGGTATGCCCTTTGCTTTTGCCTTTTCGACCATCGAAGCGGCTTGCGTTGCATCGTGCGGCGCTATGACGAGCACATCAACGCCTTGAGTAAGCAGGTTATCAACGTCATTTGCTTGTTTGTCTGCTTTGTTATCGGCAACGGTTATCACGCAATCGACGTTCTGCCGGGCGCATTCCGCTTCAAATTCCACGCGATCGCGCACCCACCGTTCTTCTTTGAGCGTATCCATCGCAAAACCAATTTTTATCTTGCGGTTTGGATCTAATGAATTTGCATGACTATTTGTAACGCCCGATTCGGGGCCTACGCAACCTGCCAAGATGGCTGCGCAAAACAAAATTAGAATTGACCAGTATTTCATTTATTTAATTCCCCGCTAAGGATTTGAAAACCGCTACTTTGAACCTCTTAAAGTACAGAGAATTAAATCAAAAAAATAGCCAGAGGCAAAATAGCGATGCTCAGCCTGGAAGATGCCGGGACCTTATCGACCCAAATTTTGCGCAGGCCGAGTACATAATAAATTCGTAAATTACGTTACCCAAAACCCAGATAGGCATTGACCGAGGAGCACTGAAATATGGAATTTTTGCAACAAATTGCCACCATCGGAAACCCCTGGGAATACACGATATCGTTAGAATCGAATAATTATCGGTCAACCCATTGACACCGCGATTGTTTTCGTGTAAATAGTTTAATGACCTTTCGGTTTTTGAAATTTTAGCCGCTTTCCAAACGTGGTTTACCTCGGTTTCTCATTTCTCGGGTGGCGATCCGTAGAATGAAACTTTGGTACATTATCGCTATGCTGCTTTTATGGCACGGCGGCGGCTTACAATTGAGGATTGTAAAAGGAGGAGTCAAATCTAAATGCTCGGCAAAAATATCGTTAAAAAATTATTCACAGCCCTCGCGTCCGTCGCGGTTTTGACCGTCTATTCGGCTTGGGTGTTTGCATTGCCAATTACTGCAACTGCAGAGATTACCGTCACAGGCAACGTTACAGTCAACGGCCAACCGGCAATTTCAAGCTCAACCGTTCTTTCGGGCAGCACGATCGTCACTGGTGCAAATTCGAGCGCCGTTATCAGCCTCGGGAAAACAGGCCGTATCGAATTGCTTGCAGATTCAAGCCTTGTTTTGACGTTTTCCGAATCGTCGATTGTTGGTCAGCTTACTGCGGGTAAGGCCCGCGTAGCCAATGCCGCTGGCGTAGCGACAACGATTACCACCAAAAATGCGACGATCATCGCTGACGCCGGTCAACCTGACAATTTTACGGTTGAAGTCGAATGCTCGCATACTCACGTGGACACAACCTCCGGCCTCGTTACGATGCGCGAAGGCACAAACGACAAACAGGTTGCTGCCGGCGGCACTGCTACGGCCGGAAACCTTGAGCAAACCGGCTGCAAGCCGTGCCTGCGTCCGAATTCGGCACCACCGGTAGCCTTTGGGACCCCTTGGTGGGTTTTTCTCGTAGCAGGCGGTGTAGTCGCGACAGCAATTCTGATCAACGCAT
>PSMA01000047.1:0-16487 GCA_040289905.1 Blastocatellia bacterium | reverse complement strand
CGGACCGTTGAGGCAGCTCAGATAGTCAATAATTCCCTTGCGTAGCGGCTCTTTGGGGCCGCCTAAAACCGAAAATCTTTTGGCAAAAAATGAGCGTCGGCTGTGCGCCGCGGCTCTCTTTGAGCTTTGTTGAATAACAAATCGGGCAAAGCCCATTGCTGATGATTAGCGATTATTTTGCATGAAGCTCGGCAAAATGCACAAAGAACCAGTAAGTAATCCCGGCCCATATCGCCAGATTAAGCAATGAAAGTGTGAGGCCGATGTTACGGGTTTTTGCATTGCGTGCCGCGGAGCGATCGCTCTTTCCGTACATAAGCAAAACAACAAGTGCGCCGGTCAATATCCAGGCGAAAAGGCGAACCGCGGTCTCGATCCAATTCAGATGCGCGACCTGCCAAACTGTCAAAATCAAAACGAGCACAATGCCGACGAGAGCCGCGATTGGAGGTTTGTAATTGGCCGGTACTTCGTCTGCAAATTCGCCTTCGGATTGACCAAGCCTACTGTGTTTGTAACTATAGGCGAAATAGATGACAAGTCCGATCGACATCCAGTCGATTAACCGAATCCAAGTATCGAGCGGCAAGCTATTCATAAGGTATGCCGCCGAGAGCAATGTGGCGATTGGAATAAACGGCGACAGCGGAACCTTAAACGGCCGATGAAGATTCGGATTCGAGCGCCGAAGGATGATGATACCGGTCCCGACGATGACGAATGCAAAAAGCGTTCCGATGCTGACAAGTTCGCCGAGTAAACTGATCGGGACGAAACCTGCGAGAAGCGTGACAATTACGCCGGTAATCGCCGTCGTAATATGCGGCGTCCGGAATTTAGGATGGACCTTCGCCGCCCAAGCGGGAAGCAGTCCGTCTTTCGACATTGAGTAGAAGACGCGCGGTTGGCCCATCACCATGACGACCATCGTCGAGCTGAGTCCGAGGACGGCTCCGACTTTGATGATAAATGGAAACGCCTTAAGGATTGCGCCCATCGTGGTGCCTTCAGCAACTTTAACAGCCTCGTCGATAGCAACCGCAATCGGTGCGGCCGCGTTGGTCAAAAGCCGGTAATCGACGAGGCCAACCATTACGCCGGAGACCAGAATGTAAAGCACTGTACAAATTGCAAGGCTACCGAGAATCCCAATTGGCATATCTCGCTGCGGATTCTTTGCCTCTTGAGCCGCGGTCGAAACGGCGTCAAAACCGATATATGCAAAAAATATAACTGCTGCACCAGTAACGACACCGGCAAAGCCAAATGGCATAAACGGCGCGCAACCGGGATCGCCCGCGCCACAGCCGATACCGATATTATGAGGATTTACATAACCGATACCGGCAACGATGAATAGAACAACGACTATGACCTTTATAATTACGATCAGCGAATTGAAAGTTGCCGATTCCTTTATGCCGCGGATAAGCAGAAGCGTTACAGCAATTGAGATCAAGGCTCCGGGAAGATTGAAAACGCCGACTGTCTTGGAGCCATCGGCAAGCGTTATTTCCAGTCCTGGCGGAGCCGCAAGTTGAGGCGGAAAGTTTATCCCGAAATCTTTCAAGAGGCTAACAACGTATCCAGACCAGCCAACTGCAACCGTGGCAGCGCCGAAGGCGTATTCCAGGATCAAATCCCAACCGATGATCCAAGCAACAAATTCGCCCAGAGTGCCGTAGCCGTAAGCATAAGCCGATCCAGAAATCGGAACGCTTGCGGCAAACTCGGAATAACAGAGCGCCGCAAAGGCGCTGACGATTCCCGCAAGTATCATCGAGATGATAACTGCGGGGCCGGCGTGCTTGCCAGCGGCCTGTCCGGTTAAAACGAAAATACCGGTTCCGATAATCGCCCCGACGCCGAGCATTGTCAGGTCGAGTGCGGAAAGGGCTTTCTTCAATGTGTGCTCGCCCGTTTCCTGCGCTTCGGCGATAATTTGGTTAATTGGTTTGGTAGCAAAAAGTGACATTAATGCCTCCTCAGGAATTTGAATCTTGACTAAGCGCCGTTTGCCCGGCCGCTTTCCGCCTCCAGATGAAATAAACTGGAACGCCCGAAAGGACGATCAAGAGACCGGGCCACGTCGTTGTTGTCTGATAAATCAACAAAACGACTAGAATTACCGCGGCAGCTATAATGTAAAGAGCCGGGATCACCGGATAACCAAACGCTTTGTAAGGCCTGTCGGCTTCCGGACGCTTTCGACGGAGTATAAAAATTCCGAATATCGTGAGTATGTAGAAAATCAATGCTGCGGAGATTATGTATGTAAGCAAATCACCATAAAGATTGCCATAGGAAACCGTGCCGTCCGGTGCCGTCTTTACTGTCCGAGGTAAGACGTAAAACGCGGACCAGATGCCCTGAATTATGAGCCCCCAGGCAGGAACGTGAGACCGGTTGAGTTCCCCCGAAGATTTGAAAAATAAGCCGTCCTTTGCCATTGCGTAATAGGCACGCGCGCCAGCAAGAATCAATCCGTTGTTACAGCCAAACGTTGAGACGACAAACGCAATGGCCATCAAGACCGCTCCAATCCCAGGAAAAATCACCTCTACTGTTGCGGATGCGACGCGATCGCTCGGAACTGTTTGAATGGACTCGAAGGGAAGAGTTGTTAGATATGCAATATTTGCTAGCAAATAAAGGGTTATTACCCCGCCTGTTCCAAATGCCAGCGAGAGCGGGATATTTCGCTGTGGGTCTTTAACTTCGCCAGCGGTAAAGGTAATGTTATTCCACGCGTCCGAAGAAAAAAGTGAATTTGTCTGTGCTACACAAATCGCGACGAAAAGGCCAAAGGCCGACGCCGCCGTCAGTCCGTGGCCGACGTCCTGGAGGCGTCCGCGGACAGTCCAAAGATCGCCGAAATTTGCCGCCGCAACGTCTGAATGCCAAACGAGGCCGACAATTATACCGAGCAGAATCAACGCGATAAGCGAACCTGTTTTTGCGAAGGTGAAGACGTTTTGAATCGTTTTCCCGAGCCGGAGTCCGCGCGTATTCATCCAGGTCAAAAGGGCGATCATCAAAACGCCGGTCAGTTGTGCCGTAGAAAGCGAAAAGGCGTAACTCGAAGAACCAACGCGAATCGGTTCGATCAAGTAGTTCGTCTCGGAAATCGATGGAAAAAGAATTCCTAGATATCGGCCGAAGCCAACGGCAACGGCAGCAATCGTTGCCGTCTGGATTACGAGGAAAAGCGTCCAGCCGTAAAGAAACCCCCAAAGTGGCGAATACGCCTCGCGAAGATATACATATTGACCGCCGGCATTGGGTATCATTGCTGCCAGTTCGCCATATGAAAGAGCGGCAGCAACAGTCAACAAGCCGGTAATTAGCCAGACAACCAGGAGCCAACCCGGGCTTCCGACCTGACGTGCTATATCGGCCGAGACTATGAAAATACCGGAGCCGATCATCGAGCCGGCGACGATCATCGTCGAATCGAGCAGCCCGAGACCGCGTATAAATCCTTCCTTTGGCTGCCTTTCCGCAGCGCCAGCACTTAGTTCCATATACAAATCCGCAAATTAAAACGTGAGATTTGCGGTGACCAGGAATCTGGGAAGAGTTTGCTTTGTTTTTCCAGTCTTCGATGCCAAACTTGGATTGGCGGTAGATTCGTAGGTGATATTATACGCACATTCGGCCCGCTGTCGAGTGACCAAGCATCTTTTTGCCCGCTCGTGGCCGCTCGGCCTAGCCGAAAACAGGTACTTTATTATGAATAATTCTGAAACACAAACAGGCGATATGCCAGATTTTGAATTTCGGGAATTTAGCTATCGGCTAACGGACTGGATCGCAGATTATTTCAAGGGAATTGAACGTTTTCCGGTCCTTTCACAGATCGAGCCGGGATGGTTAAAGAAGCAGATTCCGCCAGAGCCGCCTGAATCGGGTGAGCCTTTCGCGGCGATTTTGGAAGATGTCGAGAATCTCATCCTTCCGGCAACGACGCATTGGAATCATCCGCATTTTCATGGGCTTTTTTCAACCTCGACATCCGGCCCCGGAATTTTAGCCGAGATGCTGGCCGCTGCTTTAGATATGAAGGCCATTTTGTGGCGGACGGCCCCGGCGTCGGCGGAATTGGAAGATGCCGCGCTCGGCTGGCTGCGGCAGATGGCCGGTCTGCCGAAAGATTTTGAAGGGATAATTTATGACACCGCATCGGTTTCAACGATGCACGCAATCGCCGCCGCCCGCCAGCGTATATGTCCCGATATACGCGAGCTCGGGATGAGCGGACGAAAAGATTTGCCGCTTCTGAGAGTTTATTGTTCGGCCGAGGCGCATTCCTCGGTCGAGAAAGCCTGTATAGCCCTCGGGCTTGGACAAAGAGGCCTCAAAAGAATTGAATGTAACAACGTTTTTGAGATGAAGTCAGACTCGCTGGCTGCGGCGATTGAAGAAGACCTTGCGGCCGGAATCAAGCCGATATGCGTCGTCGCAACAATCGGTACAACATCTACGACAAGTGTAGATCCGGTTTCTGAGATCGGGCCGATTTGCGAAAAACACGGTCTTTGGCTTCACGTTGACGCCGCATATGCCGGGCCGGCTGCAATGTTGCCAGAAAAGCGCTATCTTTTTCGCGGCTGGGAAGCGGCCGATTCTATTGTAATGAACCCACACAAATGGCTATTTACTCCTTTCGATTTATCGGCCTTCTACTGTCGCGATATGGCATCGCTCCGGAGAGCTTTTTCACTTGTTCCGGAATATCTGCGTACTGGCGAATCGGCAAACGTAAAAAACGGAATGGATTACGGGATCCAGCTTGGCCGCAGATTTCGTGCCCTAAAACTCTGGTTCATAATCCGTTATTTCGGCCGTAACGGAATCGAGACGCGGATTCGCAATCACTGCCGGCTGGCAGAGGATTTTGCTGCCTGGGTTAGGCAGTCTGCAGATTTTGAACTGATGGCGCCCGTAAATTTCGGCCTCGTCTGTTTTCGCGGACGGCCGCGACGCACTTCATCAGAAGCGGATAAGCAGAAAATGAATGAATTCAATGAGAAGCTGGTGAGCAGAATAAACGCCTCGGGTAAAGCCTATCTATCGCATACGAAACTTAATGACCGATTCACGATCCGGCTTGCTGTCGGCAGCCTCCGGATAGAGCAACGCCACATTGAGGAAATGAAACAAATGCTTACTCAAGAGGCCCGGCTGCTAAAGACCGAAGGAAAAGCAGCCCGCGATTGACATCGTCAGAGAACAACAATCCTTTTGGTTTGACCTCGGGTCGTTGATATCATTCTTTTTTTTATGCTTATCCATATTGTTTGCTGGAAATACAAGCCGCAAATTCCCGATTCCATTCGCCGCGAACACATAAGACAACTGAATTCGCTCGCTGCCGTAATTCCGGAGGTACTTGAATTGCAAGCAGGCGCGGACATCATCGGCCTTGAACGTTCATTCGATACAGGCCTCTTTGCACGATTTAGCGACCGCGAAGCTCTGGACGTATATACGAATCATCCGAAGCACCTCGAGATTGCAGCAATGGGAAAGCAAATTGCCGAACGCGTCGTTTCGGTCGATTTTTTGTCGGACGAGGAGAACGGATGAGGCAATCTTACCGGCGTGGACTTTTATTGTTTCTCGCATTGCTAATCGCTGTGCAGGCTCCGTTTATTTATCGCCGGTATGAAATTGCTCGGCTCGGCGAGCGGATTGCGGAAACGGCCAAGACGCGGCGCGAGATTGCCTCGCACGAATTTACCGAAATAAAAGGAATCATCCACGTACACACCTCGCTCGGCGGCCACAGCGCAGCGCGGTTCGATGAGCTAATCGATGCCGCAAATGCTGAAGACCTGGATTTCGTTGTCCTTACCGAACATTATTCGAGGAAATACGACACTTCGGCGCTGACTCTCAACGGCGTCTACGGAAAAACGCTTTTCGTCGGCGGACAGGAGGCGGACGCCAGCGATGGCGGACGCTATCTACTAATTCCCGGGAGCGAAGAAACGCCGCAATACGCGAAAATGACCTCCGCCGAAATGCTCCAAAGAATTCATTCGCAGGGCAGGATAGCAATCAACAATTACCCGGATCGCAGCCGAGCGGAAAATCCTGATTTTGACGGTATGGAGGTTTACAGCCTTCATATCAACGCAAAGCAATCGAATCCCTTCACCGCAATCCCGGACTTGATCTGGTCGTTTCAGCGTTATCCGGAATGGACATTTGCTACCTATTTCCGGCGAAATGACGACTACCTTGGCCGATTCGACGAAGCTGCCAAGACGCGCAAGATATTTCTCACCGCGGGAGCCGACGCACATTCAAATATTGGCTTTTACCTATTTGCTGACGGGCAGGGAAAACACGCCTTGGGAATAAAAATAGACCCTTACGCAATGGTTTTTCGCCTAATTCGAATGCACTATCTGCTCCCGGCGGGTCTCGCACTCAATCGCGAAAACCTCATTTCGGCAATCAAAGCGGGCAATGGCTTCGTCGGATTCGATATTCTTGGCGATACAACCGGTTTTCGCTTCCAGGCCGAGAACGAAACTGGAAATGCGATTATGGGTGGAGAAATTCAGTTGGGCAGCGGCGTAAAACTTGAGGCAAACGCACCGCTAATGGGGCGTTTTGTTCTCTTTCGCAATGGCGAAAAAATCGCCGAATCAGGCGCCGGTTTTGAATTCGGCACCTTTGTTTCGCAACCCGGCGTTTACCGCGTCGAGGTTTATCTGGATTCGCTCGGGCCGCCATTTGACCAGACGCCTTGGATTCTCTCGAATCCGGTTTACGTTCGCTAAGCGAACTGTTTGGTTCGGTTCATCATCTTAGCGGCATCAGTCAAAGACGGAAAAATTAAATGAGATCTTTATTCAGAACATATTTTGCCTGTATTTCGGTAATTTTCGCGATTGCAGCGGCGACTCCTGCTCAGCAGGCAAAACGTGCCGATTTCGACATAAAGCATTATGTAATCGATGCCAAGACCTCGCCTGACGAAAACAAACTTTCAGCGACAGCTGAAGTTTCTGTAACGCTCCTTGAAGACACCCGCAGCATTACTTTTGAACTCAATGGTTCCTTAAAGGTTGACTCAATTGAAAGGTTGAATCTGACGGAAGGTCAAACTGCCGGCACGCCAAAGCCAACCGCGGGACGTCGGCCGCAGCCCCAGACACCGTCGTCAAAGCAACTTACCTTTGTTCAGGACCAAGTAGGCGTCTCAGACCTTGGCCCCAGTGTTCGTGTTGATCTGGGCGAAAACCTAACTGCTGGCACAAGCGTGACGATACGTTTTAAGTATGCCGGAATTCTTAATTCGCCGAGCGGCGGTCCGCTATTGACGAAACGGCTTGCTTATATTGGCGATCAAAACGGATATTTGATGTATGCCGCACGCTGGTTTCCCTTTCACAATTATGCAGCAGATTTTGCAACGGCCGATATTACCATTTCGCTTCCCGCGGGCTTACTGGCGATAGGATACAGCGATTCGCCCGCCGTGTCCGCTGCCGGCCGGTATCGCTTCACGCAATCGCGGCCTGGATTGATTGGAAACCTCGCTTATGGCCGGTATACGCAGCGGCGGGTGGAAATCGGTGATTACGAGCTGCAGTTCTTTACGCGGTTAGGCTCGGAGCAATCGGTCCAAACCTTTGGACAGACGCTCGGCCAGGCGCTCAATTATTACAAAACCAGCTTTGGAAATGCGGATTTCGGCAATCGGCTGATAATTGCCGAAATCGACGATGAGAGTCTCGACTATTACTCAGCGATGGGAATGCTTTTTATCGCCGGACGTAATGTTGCAAATCCGCCCGTTAGCTCGGCGGAACGCCTGCAACGCGAGGCGGCTTATCAATGGTGGGGCTTGACCGTCGGCCTAAAATCGTTCGATGACGCCTGGCTCTCGCAAGGCCTTGCGGAATACAGTGCGTTTTCTCTTCGCGAATCTTTGCTCGACGGGCCGCGGCTGGAATCTCTCCGCCGCGAGCTGCTCGAAAAAGCTCTCACGTTCGAACAAACAGCGTCGCTACTACGTGCGCCGGCAACGCTCGACGACCAATCCGCTGCGTATCAATACATAATGTTTGGCAAGGGGCCATTTGTATTCAAACTGCTCCGCGACACATTAGGCGAACAAAAATTCAGCGTGCTTCTTCGGACATTTCTCAACGAGTATCGGGGTAAAAATGCTTCGATCGACGATTTTGAAAAACTCTCTTCGAGGATTGCTGGAAAAGACTTGCGATACTTTTTTGCTCGATGGGTCGAGGGCACCGGAGTGCCGGAATTCACGGCGGATTATGTAATCCTTCGAACTCGTTCCGGCAAGTTCGTAGCTCGCGGAACCGTTAAGCAAAACTATGACAATCTCCGGCTTCCGGTAGATGTTCAACTCCGTTCTGAAGGATCGCAGGGACTTAAAACTGTTACGCTCGATATGGAAGAATCAAGTGTCGACTTCAATATCGAATCAGACGGTAAGCCAATCGAGGTTGTAATTGACCCTGGTTACAAACTTCTCAGAATCTCGCCCGATCTTCGCGTATCTTCAATTGCGCGCCGCGGTATCGAACTTATGAAAGAAGGCAATTACGCCGAGGCGCAGGCTCAGTTTGAAGCCGCGCTGAAACTCGATCGCTCAAATTCCTGGGTTTATTATCATCTCGGACTGCTTTTTCTCGAGCAGCGAAACTACGACCTGGCAATCGATAATTTCAAGGCGGCGCTTGCGGGCAATCTTAATCCCCCATGGCTTCAGGTTTGGTGTGAAATCCGAATGGGAAATGCCTACGATGCGAAAGGCGACCGGGCACGCGCCGTCGCCGCTTATGAGCGAGCTGAGCGGCTCGGCGATAAATACGACAACGCAGAGGAAGCCATCAAGCGTTTCAAGGCGACGCCTTACGATCCAAAACAGAGCCAGTCAGTCCTGAAATAAATAAAAAGCCTCGTTCCGAAAGAAAGCGGAGCCAATTCGGCTCCGCCCCAAGTGGCCTCCTAAATTGAATCTTTTAGAAATTCAACCTTGCGGCAAATTGTATCTGCCGGTTCGCCCCGAGTCCGACCGTCCGCTCGATCGTTGAGCGTAGCAGTCCGAACGCTGTGCCTGCCCGATCTTGTGTAAACGGCTGCCCGGGCTGTAAGAATCCGGAGTTTACTGAATAGAAGGCGGGATTTCCCCCGGATGCAGGTGTCACCCGAAAGCTTGGCAATGGATTCGAGAGAACCGAGGGTGGATTCGAGAAGTTTGCCCTGTTGAAGATATTAAAAACCTCGCCCCGCAATTCCAAGCTGAACCGCTCATTGAGACGTATTTTCCGTGTTGCGATCAAATCCGCTTGAACGAACTTTGGACCCACCAACGCGTTTCGCGGGACGTTTCCGAATTTCCCTGGTTGCGGCAGAGCAAAGGCAGCCGGGTTCAGGTAATTTCGGTCATTATTCAAATACGGGCTCACCCCGGCAATCAAGTCGGGCCGCCGCGTCTGACGCGATGAGCCGCCGCCGGGCGCATTTACGACAGCAATAAATCCGGGCGGCAGCGGTGAAGCGGAGCTCGGCGTGAACGCATTTGCGACGAAGCCAAACGGCAGCGTAATCGTGCCGCCGGTGGAATTGGTTGGTACAACACAGCCGTTTGCATCGCGGCAGACGATTACGATATCCGGTCGGGTAATCGTGACATCCAGCGGTAATCCGCTGCGTGCGTTTACGATAGTTCCGAGACTCCAGCCACCGAGCATCGAATTTCCAAATTTACCAAGGTCGACTGCGCGACCGCGGCCGATCGGCAAATCGTAAACCGCGCTCAGATTAAAAGTTGATCGAACGTCAAAATTGTTTGAGCCTCGATCCGCTTCGTAGTTATTCACATCGCCGCTTGGCCGCGGAATGCCGCCAACAGGCTCTGCCGCAGTTCTCGCTTCATTTGAGCCGGACGAGTTACCAAAGCTTTTTGACACTGTGTATTGAGCATTCAATGTCAGTCCGACATTTAGCCGGCGAGCAACCGATATTTGCAGAGCGTCGTATTTATCGGTTCCGCCGCTTGTCTTAAAATCGATTTCGGCAAATGGACGGCAAATGGGATTATTTATCGAAGCATTACAGGCGGCTGTGGCTGCCGAATTGAGGATATCAAACTGCCGGACGACCGTAACGCCGACAACTCGACCATTTGCATCTGTACGATTAACCACGCCCGCCGACGCCGGCAAAGCCGATCCGTCTGGAATTACAGCATTTCCTGCGCGAATTGTGTTCGAGATCCCACGAAGAAAAAGATTTCGCCCGCGGCTACCTACGTATGCAACCGTCAACGCCAAGTCATATGGCAACTGCTGCTGAAGCGAAGCGGTAAAGCTGAAAATCCTCTCCGGCACGAGATACTCAGGAGCGTAAGCACGCGGCTGATAGGAACGGTTGAACGGGTTATTGATAAAGTTTGTCCGGATTGTGTTTATGAATGTCGAGACGTTCGGATCAAACCGGACGGTCGAACTTCCGGCCAAAGTTGAATTAATTCTGTCGCTCTCGATGGGCTGTATCTGGTCTTCGACCTGTCCTGGTCCATAATAGATGCCGAAACCGCCCCGAAACACAGTATTACCGCCTCCAAAAATTCCCGTTCTCTGAGAGCCTGGTGACCAGGTTAATGCAATCCGGGGCCCGAATGCTCGTTTGTCGGTTCGAAATGCGGCAAGATTCGATGGCTTTATCACGCCTGTTGCAGTATCGAAGAGGACCTGTCCATTACGGCGTTCGCGGAGCGGTGTATAGAATTCGTAACGCAACCCGTAATTGAGAGTAAGATTTTTTCGAATCTTCCATTCGTCTTGAGCAAAGCCGATATAGTATTCCTGCATCGCAAGCCGATTTCCGGTTAGGCCGCCGTTAAATGGGCTCGGGTCGCTCAAATCGCCCTGATATTGGACTGACGCAAGGTTGTTCGCGAGAAAATCGGCGATGCTGTTAAAGACGAACGTGGTTCCGCCGTTTCGATCGGTGTAAAGTCGGACGGGGCGGATTTCTAATCCGAATTTCATTATGTGGTTGTCTTTTACCCAAGTCAGATTGTCAATAAACGAAACGGAATAGGCAGTGTACGGCTGGGCCCGGCCATTTGCTGCGCTGTTTGCGCGTATCAATCCGCCAGGATTTGAGGTGCCGGCAGAAGTTCCCTGGCCGGGGAGGTTGAAATTTGCGGTATTACCTGAAATATTGATCGCCACAGCTGATAGATCGATTCCCGGTATTGATCGGGCAATACCGTTAGTGCGGGTAAATGCACTGTTGTAGCCGAGTTTGAATTCGTTGATCAATGTCGGCTTGACGAAACGTTGCCAGCTGATAACACCATTCTGCGGATACGCAACAAACCTGAGACTGCGGCCGGAAACGCCTTCTGGTTGAAGATTAGTCCCGTTATCACGGAAAAACCGGAAATAAATCGTGTCCTGTTCGCTCGGTTTAAGGTCGAGCCGCAGCGAATACGCATCTTCATTTACACGCTGCGATGCCTGCAATTGGGCAACGTCGAAGAGATTTGATCCGCTCCCACGCGAGATAATCACCGCTCGCGGATCCCGAAACGCGGGGAGCAGTAATAATGTCCGTGAAGGCTGTGGCACTCCACCAATGTTTTCCTGACAATTTGCCGTCCCGCTCCCAACTGGAGGGGCGCAGATTCTAGCTAAATCTCCAGGCACTGCTTCTACGGAATTAAGTCCTGCGCGTAACCTGTAGCCTTCATAACTACCGAAGAAAAAGAATTTCTTCCGGATGATTGGACCGCCAAGCGATGCGCCGAATTGGTTGAGCCGCAAGGGAGATTTCGTCCCCGCGATGTTGTCGAAGAAGTTTGCTGCATCCAGCTTGTCGTTACGCACATATTCAAAAACCGAGCCGCGAAATTCGTTACCTCCCGATTTTGTGACGAGGCTTATTTGGCCTCCTGTACCCGTTCCGAATTCCGCAGGATAATTACTGGATTCAACGCGAAATTCCTGAACGTTTTCCAGGCTCGACTGAAGTCGAAAGGGCGAAGCGATTTCACCATTGAGATTTCCGGGGCTTGCATCGATAATCGCGGTGCCTTCGATGCCGTCATAACGGATTATGTTTTGCTCAACAGCCCTCGCATTGAACCTGATGTCGCCAAATGTTCCCGATCCACTGTTTACAGCTCCCGGCGCCTGCAAATAAAGCTGCGAGACTTGTCTTCCGTTTAAGGGAAGTTCAGCAACTTCCCGTGGGTTGACGTTTACACTCATGCTGGCAGACGCCGTGTTTATTACGGCATCATTTCCCGCAGTTATGTCGACCTCTGCCGTAACCCCTTTCAACTGCAAAACGAGATCTATCTTAGCTTCCTGCCCAACAAGTAGCCGAACGTCTTCTCGACGCGCGGTTTCGAAATTAGCTGCCTCGGCTTCGATCCGATAGGCTGCTGGTCGAAGCTGGATGATCTGATAAGCTCCTCCAGAGTTTGAGACCGTGCTTCGCGTCTCACCCGTTTGTAAGTCGGTTACCCTAACGGTTGCGCCAGCGATCGCTGCTCCATTTGAATCAGTTATTGTGCCGGTGATCCTCGCTCTGTCCGCCTGTGCAGCGGCTCCGACGACCAATCCGCCAAAAAGCAGAATCAGTGCCAAGGTTTTGCGCACGAGCCATTTTTTAATTGGTTTTTGCATAAATTTCTCCCGAGTCTGCGCGCCAGCTTTGACGCGCGATCAAAAAAAGTGAATTTGAAATGGTTTGATATCGCCGCCCGCAAGGCCACCGAAATCTAGTTCTGTCGATTCCATCGGCTGAAATCCCGGCGAACGCAATTGCCTGAGAGGCGATGCCCGATCGCCCGCAGGTGAGTTTGCCAGCGGACTTGAATGAATATTTTGCAATCGATTGGGCGGCTGGCGCGAAATCGCCTGTCGGGATGGCCAACAAGGCAAAAATCAAAAGAAGGATTGCCGCCAGATTTCGCACAGATTTGCTTTCGAAATTCTAAGGATAGATGTTCTCCCGTTAGCAGATCGTTACGGCAAAGTTAAATTACCGTTAATTCGCTCACCCCAAGCAAAAGCAACGACGATTGGAAAAGTGAAGCAGGAAAATCGACGAATCGCCTGCAATACGGCAATCGAAGAAACGAACAATCCTAATCGAAGATAAATCCCGGCTCGCGAGGCGGAATTCTCGTTTTGAGCGCAAGCCACCTCATCAAAGAAGCTTCGCCCATCGATGAAAAAGGCAACCCGATTATTGGGCCGCCTTACCGCCCCCCATCGCTCAATTGCGCCAAATGGAAAATTGGCAAGGTTGTTGCGGCCAACGTAATGGCCGAGGCGGATCGTACCGCGCGAGCTAACAAATTGGCTTGCTGGGTTGTTTACTCCGAAAAAGGACGTTGTAAATTCACCGGTCGAAAAATCCTCCGTCAGCTCCCGAGTATTGTTTAGATAAAAGTATCCGAAGCGGATTTCGTTTTTCCAGGGACCGGGTTAAGATAGAATCGTTTCAGATTCACTCCTCTGGTAAACCAAGACACTAGAAAGAAAATGGTCTTCCCGCCGATGCAGCCTGAAAGGAGCAATGCCAGTGAGAAGAATTCGAACGCATCGTTTCACGGCCGATCGGCAGCTCTACGGTTGCTCTAATTTTTTCGATTGCCTGATTGCAAGGGAAAGGCCAAACAGGAAATAATAACCGAAAGCAAACGGCACGTTAATTGAACGTTTAATTTTTCAGCGGGAAATTTAGTAAAGTTTTAGCGGATCAGAGCGTCGGCGGCGGCTTCCCCGGTTTCTATTGCGCCTTCCATAAAGCCTTGCCAATCTGCAAGATGCTCGCCTGCAAATAACACTTTTTGGTGTGGACGCGCGAGCAGCGGCCGAACGCCAAACCATTGCCCCGGCCGATAGACAGCGTAGGCGCCTTCGCAGATGTCGTCTCGTTGCCAGGCGTAAGATGCAATGCCGCGCGCTAGCTGCGCCGCACGCGAGTTGAAATCCGCCAAATCGTCAGTGATTATTTTCATCCGCCGAAGGTCGGATTGCGACGCTAGAACGTCAGCTTTTTCGCCGACTGCATATGCGGTCAAAATCCCGCAGCTGCCCGGTTGATTCTGTGTCGAATGAAAATAATAATGCGACGTCCTGTCTGTAATCATTGAGAAATTTTCCTTCTCCCAAAATCTTTCGTCGTAAAGAACTGAGTTTTTGCAGATCCTCGCGTAGGTAAGGCGTTCGGCCGCAAGCTGCTGCGAAAGGGGAAGTGGCGGGTCAAACTCGATCTTTCGTAGGGAAGCAACTGGAACGGTACAAATGCACGCATCGGCCGGAAACGTTTCATCGCCTGCGGATAATTCGACAATACCTTTTCGTTGCCGGATACGCGAAATGCGGACGCCCCTGCGGATTGCCGCGCTGCCGATGCGGTTAGCAAATTCCATAACGAGCTGTGAATTTCCGCCTGCCATCTTGTAATCCATTTCATTTTTCGGACTCGATTCGGCGTACTCGGCCAGCGCGGCATAAGCCGAAATATGACGTATCGATTCGCCGAAATCGGTGCTGTCCTGCAGATCGCGAAGTAGCAAATCCTCGCGCGTAAAACCGATATCGGCTAAATGTGTCCACCAATCTTTGCGGTCGAGTCGGAG
Source organism: Blastocatellia bacterium (assembly GCA_040289905.1). GTDB lineage: Bacteria > Acidobacteriota > Blastocatellia > Pyrinomonadales > Pyrinomonadaceae > OLB17. The sequence goes on along the minus strand of PSMA01000047.1, from coordinate 1,828 downwards.
CCGCGCAGCAGGCTTAAGCTTTTCGTAATCGGCTATCATCTTTGCAAATCGAGAGCGCGCTACCGGCGAAAAGTCCCATTCGCCCGGCCGCAAAACTTTCCCGTCGCGCAAAAGAAAATCGTCGAATTGGTGACGAACAAGCCGGATACCGAATTCCCGACAAAGCGATTTGATCCTCGTATGACTTTCGCCGACCCATTCGGCGCCTAGTTCACAGACGAGCTCCGGCGCCTGTGGCAGCGAATAGGAAAAAACCCGGCCGCCGAGCCGCTTCCGAGATTCGAAGATTGTAACTTCCCAACCCGCACGTTGAAGGCGATATGCAGCGGCAAGGCCCGCGAGGCCGGCGCCGATGATTGCAGCTCGCCGGCGAGGTCGCTGGGAAAACAAGTTCGGCGCGCCGGCGCCGATGCCGGCCGCGGCCATCAACTTGAGAAATTCGCGACGGGTTGTTCTCATATCGGAGGCAGGTTTCCCTTGCTTGATATTTGCCGATTTATCGCAAGCGAGTCTATAGCGGACCGCGGATAAAACGCAAATCTCGCAAAACAGTTTTTCTTGGCGTGATTTGGTAAACTTTAGGTCTGTGCTCGGCCGCCGAAGTCTTGATCTAGAACGAATCGATACCGGAGATTACACGCCGGCCGAATACCGGCGTTTTCTCGCCGAGATTGCGTTTATCAATCGTTATTTCGGCGAAGCGCAAGCATTGCGGCGCTCGCTTTTTCGGGAAATCGAGAATGCCGGGCTCGAAGAATTTTCGGTTTTGGACGTCGGCTGCGGTTCAGGTGAGCTATTACGGCTGATTGCCGAATTTGCGAATACTTCGAGCCGCAAAGCAAGGCTGACCGGGATCGACATCAATCTCATTTCCATTCGCGAAACTGCGGAACGCGATACTGTCGGACGAGCAATCCTCGCAGTCCGCGGCGACGCGCTTCGGCTTCCATTTGCGAACGGTTCTTTCGACTTTGCTGTATCCTCGCTTTTCTTTCACCATCTGACAGACGACCAAGCCGCGGCTGCTTTCGCGGAAATGTCTCGCGTGGCTCGACGCAGCATTTTTGTCATAGATCTGCACCGACACGCAGCCGCTCTCGCTCTCTACAAAGTTTTCTGTACCGTTTTTCGCATCTCGCCGCTCGTTCGCCACGACGGCTCGCTTAGCATCAAACGCGGATTCAGGCCCGCGGAGCTTCTCAGTCTTGCGGCGGATGCCGGCCTCGTCGATTCGAAAATCGCCCGATCGTTTCCGTTTCGCTTGGTCCTGAAAGCCTGACGGAAGCCTTCACTTTTCGGAGCCCGGCCGGCGCTTTTCTTTCGCAAGCCGTATAATCGGCCTCGTTAGCCGATTGTCAGCCATTTCGCCACCGGCGCTCTACCGGTTGATTTTATCGAGAAGCTTTTTCGCAATATCAATAAAATGATGCGTATCGCCGGCAATCCAGTGTCCATAAACAAAATATAAATGGCTCTTGAAATACTAGCTACACAAAACAAAGTTACTAAATCTAAACACAACAATTTTTTTGTCTGAGGTTGTTTGTCTGTAGACATAAGACTGAGGACTTAATGTTCGATACCTAAAAAGTGTCAGGAAAAATCCAACAAATGCCGAACGGCGGAGATGAGCGGGGCGAAACCGCCACCAAACAAGTTAAGGGTAAAAGAGAACGTTTTAACAACGTAGCTGTTTCCGCCTCGCGTCTACTGAATTGTTAGCTGCGTCTTCAATTTAATACTTGCGATCAAATTATGAAATGTGAACCTTCAAAGACGCACTAATACCACTAGAACAAATGATTATTCATTTCTTCTACAAATAACT
>PSMA01000013.1:64940-77972 GCA_040289905.1 Blastocatellia bacterium | reverse complement strand
AATTCTATTTTAATTTCCAAGCGCTGGCAACCGCCGATAGACGGTTTCCGAAATTGCCACCGTTAAGCCGGTGCAGTAATGGCCGGCCGTCAGTAATCAATCTCTCTGGAAAATGCGGCCTTCCAGCTTTTACTTCTCTTTGCTGTTACCGAAATTGTGTCGGCGGCGGCACGTTTTAGATCTCCCGCGGCGGCTCGGGTACGACCATTACCCGGCGTACGATTAAATACTTCCAGGACGAGACTCAGTCTCATGCCTCGCATTCCGATCGTCATTGCAAATGAATTTACCCATTCGGGAATGCCAGCAGTCCCTCCGCAGAGTAGTGTCTAATAAAGTCCGATCGACGGGCGAAAAAATGGAAGTACAAATTGGAGCAAAATACCGACAGCGGGGGTTAGCACTGCCCAGCCATCAGCATTGCGTCCGATCCCGATCGCGGTCTTATAAACTTGGATGGTGGAGGGGAAGATGCCGACTAAACCAGGGATAAACAGCATTTTTCAATCGTCATTTCGAAAATTGGGCTGTCTTGAATTGGATTAAGGACCGGGTAAAATGCTCACTGCGGACAGTTTCCAGCTTTTAGGCGATTCACAAATTTGGTATATTTTGCAAAACTCTTTAAGGAAACTAAACGAAGGCGAGAAAACTTAATGCAAACTAGGGCTAACGCAATGAACGCGAGCGCCATTGAGAATGGCTTTGGCGGCCATCCAAAAGGGCTATCTACGTTGTTTTTAACTGAGATGTGGGAGCGGTTTTCCTATTATGGAATCCGCCCGCTGCTTGTGCTGTTCATGTCGGCTGCGCTTGCTGATGGAGGTTTTGGCTTCGAGCGGGGCCAGGCCTCTGCAATTGTGGGGATTTACGCCGCAAGCGTTTATTTGGCGTCGCTTCCGGGCGGCTGGATTGCAGACCGCTTGCTCGGCTTGCAACGTGCAATTTTATACGGCGCAATCTGCATTTCGGCGGGACACATATCCATCGGTCTGACTTCATTTGTCGGAAATAAAGTTTTCTTTTTTCTCGGTCTTTGTCTAATTGTACTTGGAACCGGGTTGCTAAAGCCGAATATATCTGCAATAGTTGGCGACCTTTATCCGGAAGGGGGTGCCAGGCGCGACGCAGGTTTCTCCATTTTCTACATGGGTATTAACCTCGGAGCATTTTTGGGCCAGCTCGTAACTGGCTTCCTTGGCGAAACGATCGGCTGGCATTGGGGATTCGGCGCTGCCGGCGTCGGTATGCTTTTAGGGCTAACCACTTTTGCAGTTCGTGCGGGCTCAACGCTCGGAGATATCGGATTGCATCCGACCAAGCATCCTGATCCCTCGGTTCAGTCCCGACAAGAAAAGATCACCAAAATTGTAATTGCAGTCGGACTTTCGGTCTTTGCTGTTGTATTTATTGCGGGGGCCACAGGAGTATTTGTCCCAAATCCGCAGGCGATCGGAAGCTATCTGACTTATATATTGGTTGGAATTGCCATTGTTTATTTTGCTTACATTTTCATTGCGGGCCGGCTTGATTCAGATGAGCGCAAGCGTGTCGTTGTCATCGCGGTCCTTTTTGTCGCTGCGGCGATTTTTTGGTCTGCATTCGAACAAGCTCCGACGTCATTAAATCTGTTTGCACGAGATTTTACAGACCGAGCAATAGGCACTTTCGAGATTCCGGCAACTTGGTTCCAATCGGTCAATTCGTTTTTTATCATTGCGCTTGCGCCCGTGTTTGCCGCCTTTTGGACGCGCCTTGCCAAACGCGGCGTCGATATTTCAAGCCCGACAAAATTTGCCTTTGGACTCGCTTTCGCCGGTCTCGGCTTTCTGGTAATGATATTCGCTGCAAATACTGTTGTCGCTAGCGGCGGTGCGGTCAAGGTGTCACCTTGGTGGCTTGTCGTCAGCTATCTTTTTCAAACAATAGGCGAATTGCTACTTAGCCCCGTTGGACTTTCTTCAATGACAAAACTATCACCGCGGCGATTCGTCGGGCAGATGATGGGCATTTGGTTTTTGGCGTCGGCAGTCGGAAACCTGATCGGCGGGCTCGTCGGCGGACACGTTGATCCGGAGAAACTTGATCAAATGCCTAAACTTTTTACAACGACGACTGCATTTTTGATGGTTTCGGCGATCGTACTGCTTGCTCTGGCTATTCCGATTGCAAGGATGATGGGCAAAACAGGAAAAGTCGAACCCGAACTTGTCGAGCCATCCTAAGCGATTCGTCTTTCGCGTCAAGGATTATTCCTGACTTAGCTTTTTTGAATTTCTGTAAGCCTCTACCGCTTCGGCTGCGCCGGAATGAACGATTTCCGGTTTATGGTATTTCCAATATCTCTCGAATTCCTCGTCGGTCATCGCCGGGTTTTCCCGGCGAGTTTTTTCTTTTAAGTAATTTTCAGCCCATTTACGCAGATCGGGAATCGTGTTCAACGCCGTTCGGGCGCCGTGCATCAAATTATCTCGTTCCATTTTAGTTGCTCCTTTATGGTAGATTAATGGGAATCAGTCCGTCGGGGCAAGTACCTGCTGAATCGTTTGTTTAGCTACGCGGGCGAAAATGCTCGCACTAGAGGAGTTTTTGTGCCACGAAAGATATTAACGTTTCTGTTTGTATTCTGCCTTTTGGCAAACTTTGCCGCGGCCCAAGCACCGGCAAAGCGTCCAACCTATTCGGTTCCGTTTGTAAATAAGACGCTTGCAAACGGATTAGAAGTTATCGTCCTCCGCGATCCGTCCGTACCGATTGTGACTGTCGAGCTGGCGGTGCGGAATGGTTCATTTACGGAACCGCCGGAATTTCACGGGCTCTCGCATCTTTACGAGCATATGTTTTTCAAACCGAACCTGGCGGCCGTTCTTCGCGATTGCGAAAGCCGCGGTGTCCGGATCGGCCTCTCTGCACCGCCACAATGTAACAAGGCCTTTGCGGCTAAACCGCGCCTTGGTGATATCTCATATCTTGACGACGCGAATAAAGTCAGTATTTTCAATGGCACCACCCGTGAGGAGATCGTCAATTATTACTACACAACGACGAAAGATTATCTATCGACCGCAATTCGGATAATCAATGATTCCGTCAGATTCCCGGCTTTTGACGAGCAGGAATTTGAAAACGAGAAAAAAGTCGTCATCGGCGAAATCGACAGACACGAAGCAAATCCATTTGGCTATTTGGATGTGGTAATGAAACAGAAACTTTTTTATAAATACCCGACTCGGAAAGACCCTCTTGGCACGCGTGAATCGATTCGCGCGGCTACGCTGGAAAAAATGCGGACGATCCAGTCCCGGTATTATGTGCCGAATAATTCAGCGTTCATTGTCACCGGCGATGTCGATCCTGCCGAAGTTTTCGGCCTCGCTGATCAGATTATGGGTACCTGGGAGCGTCGGCCAGTTGATCCATTCAAGGAATTTCCGCTCGTTGAGCACCCGCCGCTGGAAAAATGCGAGGGTTTTATTATCGAAAGGCCTGCGGATACTTTAACCGGCGATGGCGGCGAGAACGTTTTCATAGAGATCGGATGGCACGGTCCGTCGATTGGCAAAGATGATGCAGCAACCTACGCAGCCGATGTTTTCTCGTACATAATTTCTCAACCAAATTCGCGGTTTCAGCGCAATCTGGTCGACTCTGGGCTAGCGGCCTCGGTCGCTTTCGGATATTACACTCAGCGCAACGTCGGCCCAATAAATTTGATACTGACGACCAGTCCGGAGAAGGCAAAAGCCGCCATTAAGGCTGTTTACACGGAAATCAACGCTTTTACCTCGCCAGCCTATTTCACGGACGAAGAACTTGAGAGCGCAAAAACCATCCTCGAAAACAACGATCTATTCGAACGGGAAAAAGCCAGCGAATATGCCCATACGCTCGGTTTTTGGTGGTCATCGACGGGCATTGATTATTTTCGTAACTACCACGAAAATCTACGGGCGATTAGACGTTCCGATATCGATCGCTACATAAAAAACTACATAAGCGGGAAAAATCGCGTGGCCATCGCACTGCTTTCGTCCGGGGCAAGAAAATCATCGGGACTGACCGAGCAGGATCTGATCGGAGGTGGCAAATAATGAAAAGAGCGGTTTTTGCCAGCTTCATCACCGTCGTCTTATCCGTCGTCTTCGTTTTTGGACAGAATCTATCCCGATCCAAATTCGTTACAGATCAGGCTGCGCTTGTTTCGGAATTCGATGTTGGCGGGTTAAAAGTGATTTTCAAACGGCGTCCCCAATCGGCGACCGTCGCCGGAGAGCTATTTATTCGCGGCGGTGCGCGAAATATCAACGAAAAAAATGCCGGTATCGAGCGGCTAATGCTCGCCGCCGCCATCGAAGCCGGCAAGAACTTGCCGCGCGAAACCGTTCGGCGCGAACTATCCAGAATCGGCAGCTCGATTGGTAGCGGCGTCGATTACGATTACAGCTTCGCAAGTCTTGCGACTACGCGACAAGATTTCGACCGCGCTTTCGCGATCTTTGCCGATGTGTTGCTGTCGCCTGCGTTTGATCCGAAAGACGTTGAGCGGAATCGTGAGTTGATACTTGCATCCTTGCGCGAGAGCTCTGCTGTTCCCGAATCTGCAATTGACACGATGGCGGACCGGATTTTGTACAGCGGACATCCGTACGGGAACAGTCCGAACGGAACGCCTGCAACCATCGCATCGATTTCGGTAGCGGATTTGCACGCATATCACAAAAAAATAATGCAGAAAACGCGGCTCTTACTCGTTTTTGTCGGGGATATTGACCTGGAACAGCTGAAAGAAAAAATTGCCCAGACCTTTGGCACGCTTCCCCGAGGGAATTATTCCGAATCGCAGATTCCGAAGATCGATTTTTCGAAGCCAACGCTTGATGTCTCCTCGCGATCGTTGCCGACTAACTATATTAAAGGCGTATTTGCTGCCCCTTCTTTGAAAGACCCTGACTACTATGCAATGCGAGTTGCGATGTCGATACTTCAGACCCTCGTTTATCAGGAAGTTCGTGGGCGGCTGCAATTGTCGTATGCTCCTGACGCGGATATGGAGAATTTTGCCGCGAACACGGCTAACATATCGGTATCCACGGTGGATCCAAACCGCGCAGTCCGCGCAATGCTCGAACAAATAAGATTTCTCCAGCAGCAGACGATCCTCGAGAAGGCAATTGACGAAATAGCAGCTTTTTTCCTGACCCGCTACTACATGGGACAGGAAACAAGCGCCGCTCAGGCGGCCGAACTAGCTCGATATGAGCTCCTCGGCGGCGGCTGGCGACAATCGTTCGAGTTTGTCGATCGCGTCCGGGCGGTCCGACCTGCGGATGTTCGAAATGCAGCTTCAAAATATATGCGAAACATACGGTTTTTTTACATCGGTGATCCGTCGATTATCGATCGACAGGCATTTAATCAATAGGCGAGTTTTACTCAACGAAAGACGCATTGAAAATTGAGTATTTCTCTGTCCATGGCGTCTCGCTTGGCTCGTGACGTTTTCAAAAAATGAATATGGGCGTCGGCAATCCAATTCCAGGTTGCCGGCGCCCGTTTTTCGCCTCTAACTTGGTCTATCGAAATTGTCCGTCTTCCTTTGACCGGATTCGCGAATTCGGCTTTTCAGCCGGTGGCTCTTGCTTTTGCGGCTGGTTGGGTCTAGGCTGCTCTTGCTTTGGCGGCTGCGGCCGTGGCTCTTCGGGTTTCGGCGGCGGCAGTCTCCGCGGCATCGGATTAAATGGCGGCGATTCATTTCCGCCCGGAAGCGGCGACTCGCGTTTGGACGGCTGGTTTTCCTCTTTTCTCTTCGAGTGAGATCCCGGTAGCGTTTCCGGTCGGAAAATTGGGACATCGCTTTCAGGCCGAGTTTCGGCCGGCCGGACAAGGGGTGGTCGGTTCGGCGTACGTCGTATATCTCCGCTGCGATTTATGGCACCCGTTGGACGATCGCTATTTGATATGGGCGTACTGGCCGATTGTTCCGGCTGGTTGCCTTCCACAAACACGCGGCTTCGCCGCAACTGTTGGTCGATCGGGCCCGGCGTATTACGTGGAACTGCCCCTGTAGTAACGTTTGCTACATTCGGACCTAGCGGTGGAGCTGAACGTCGCATTTCTGTTTCTCCAGGAATCGGGACCGGCAGAAAATTAGGCTCAGGCATCTCGCCATTTTCCGCGCGCCGCGTGATCATCCGAGCAATTTGCGGCGGCGCTGATGCTGTTTCCCGTCGCTGGGCAAGAAACGCCTCCTTTCGCATCGCTATAATTGCATTTGGCGGAATATGCGGCTGATTCTCGGTCGTTTGCGGATTCGTATTGACCTCTATTTCCGGGGATTGGCGTGCTAATGGTGGTCTTCTTCCAGCTGGAAACCGGTTTTCGCGGTCAATGGGTTCGCCGCTCGAAGGAAAGCTTGCGGGATGAGGCCGGCGATCCCGGTTGCCGACCCAATCGTGATAGTTATTAAACCTGCGGTATTGGTCGCGGTAGCCGAGCGGATACCAGCAAACGTTGTCATTTACGACGTAAATTACTACAAGCGCCGGATACCATTGGCTGCGATTACTGCGATAATAGCCGTACGGCGACCAGACCCACCCGCCATGATACCAGACCCAACGCCCGTAGTGGTAAGTGGCCCAGCCCCACGGCTCGTCGCTTACCCAAGTCCACCCGATCGGTGGCATCCAACGCCAACGTCCGTAACGATAGGGCGACCAATCTGAATAACTACGAATCGAATACACGTTCGGTCGCCAGACATATCCGTAATCGGAAGTAAACTCCCAATCGCCAAATCCGTTGAGTTCATCGGCACCGTAAATATTTTCGTCGTAATACTTTTCGTAATAGGCCGAAGCGATCCGGCGATCGATCTCACGTTGCCGAGCTGCCGACCATCGATCGAGATCGTCTATCGGCGGATTGTAATCTGCTGTGCTCCAATCACCGGCGAAATCGCCCGAGATCGCAACGCGAGCTAACCGGCCGGAGCGAAGCCTGAAGCCGGCATCAGCAGAATAAACGCGGGCTTCTCCTTCGTTACTAACTGCGACGCGAACCTCGCCATTAGCAAAATCCAGCGATTCGAATCTGTAAACGCCACGTTTCAAGACCGCAACCGTTGTTTGCGGTAAGTCAACTTCGAAGAATCCGTTGTCGATATCAAATTTCCGAATAACGGCAATCGCCGACCCACTCGGCAGACCGAGTGTTATTCCAGAATCGTTTAGGGTCTTTATGTTGAGAACTGAATTCGCTCCGATTCTGAAGTAAGTGTTGAGGTCAAACTGTATTTCGGCCTTGCCTTGAGGGCCGGTTGTCAACTCATCACCGGAAACCATCGGCAGATTTTGTTCCGCGGTTTCCCAGCCGTCGATGCCCTTTCGCTTTAATCTAACGTCTCCTTCGACTGTTTTTATTCGGGCGACGCGCTGATCTGGCGGGTCATCTGCAAAACCGGCCGTAACCTGTCCGCGAGCTATTCCGGCAAATACCAAAATGGCGACAACGATCGTGGCTGCGAGAACCTCGATTTCTTGGCTTGTTCTTTTCATTCTAAATGGGCCTCCGCAAATCGGGAAAAATCGTGGAAACTGCAAAGGAAATGGAAACTCCTTAATCGAATTGCAAGAATCGTTCCGACAACGGTCAAGGTGGTAGGAAAGTCAATTAAGACGCAAAATTTTGTAGCTTAGCAATCGCGGCAGCGGAGACATGTTTTGACGAAAAGGTATATACTCTGCCAAATGCCAAACGAATTGGTATATTAAAAATTTGCAAAGACACGATTTGCCGTCGCGTCGATGACGGCACTAAACTCTAAACTCGGGTGGCAGATTTAATTCAAAGGAAGGCTGTAGAGATGTTATGAAACGCACGATTTCCGTAATCTTCTTGATGTTTACTGCTGTTGGTTTCGCTTTAGCGCAAAAAGCCGCGCCTCTAAAGCCTAAATCGGATGCAACTGCCGAAATCAAGGCTGCATTTGAACGCCTTATAGAAGGTATCCGGCAGGCCGATGCCGAAAAGGTGATGAGCGTTTATGAAAATTCGCCGAGGACATTATTCTTCAACAACAACGGAACCGTCACGCTCGGCTGGCAAACGATGCTCGAAAACCGAAAATCGCTTTACGAGAAGGCAAAAAACGTAACGCTTGAAGTTTCCGGTGTCCGAATAGAAATGCTCGGCAAGGCGGCCGCCTATTTGACTGCTAAATGGAAGCAAAGACAAGAATTTGACGGGAAGCCAGAGAGTGCTTCAGGGCGAATGACGCTAGTTTTCCGGAAAATTGGTAAAGAATGGAAGATAGTACATTCTCACACGTCGCCCGACGCCCCGGCTTCAAATCGTCCCGTTCTTCCGTCTGAGCAATCGGAAAAGCCAAAAGATCAATAAAAGAAAGCCGTCGAGCTCCGTTTAGCAGGACGGCATGATTTGCACGCTCCTTAAAGAGAAAGAATCGCTAAATTTTCGGGCCGGGATAGGAAGCGCCCAACTTACTCTCATCGCCTTCCGCGAGGCCGTTAACTAGCTCATAGTGGAAATAGTCGAATTTTGCGGCTACGACCGGCTCGATCCGCTTCTCGTAAACTTCGCGTGAGCGGTCTATTGCTTCTCGGAGGCGGTCGTAAAGGTCGCCATTGTGTCGGCCTTCTACTACCTTTTGTTCGTTATAGAGCTTAATTTCTGAGACGAGGAGCCGCGCAAAACGACGCGCGTAATTGTGAAAACGCCGCTCCTCGTCCGCAACCTCGATCGGCAGGTCCACGTTTCGATCGCTAAGCCGCGATGACCGCGTTCGTGCAACGGTAGTCTCGGCGGCCGCGTCAATTACCCGTTGCGGTTCGTCAGCCGCGGCCTTGCTGCTACCATTCGTGACCGGAGGCTCAACAAATCGGGTCGCAGCGGGAGTCGGCTCAATAAAATCATTCGTGGTAGGTTTCTCCGTGATGATGGACTCTGCCTTACCGAAGTCGAATTCTCGAGTGCCACTTGAGTCGGGCTGTCGAGCAGCCGGCTCCACCACCGAATCGCTATTTCCTATTTCGTAAACATCACTTTCGGCAAATTGGCGATCAGATGCATCGACCGAATCACCAGCATCGTCATATGTAACGGTTCCGGTATATTCCGCGTATTCGCTAGGTTGCTGCACTGCTTCGGTTGATTCGGCTTTTAAGGTGGCGGTTTTCTGTTCAAGCGGCACGTCGTAAGAAACGGAGGCATCGTAAACGTTTCCGGTTGTCTTTACATCCTCGACGTCGGAGGCGGCCTGTTCGTCGGCTTCATAATCGGCGAATTCGGCCGTAGTGGCTTCTTGCCGAGGCGTCTGCGGGGAAGGAAACGCATCTGGTGCGGCTGATTCATTTGCGGGCTGGAAACCAGCTTCGCGATTTTTTTTAACTTCAGGTTGTGCTTTTGGGTAATCGGCTGTTTTCGGTTGCGGGGCAGGCGATTTGACCGCTGCTGCGGGAACCGCGGTGTGAATCGCAGCAAGCAATTCCACCGTCAATCCAGCAACACGGACGAGAACTTCGAGCGCGTCAATGTTTGGCTGGACGGCCGAATCGGCACTATCGGCATATAAGACCGCAACGCCGCGACCGCGCGCAATTAGCGGTATAGCAACCATTGCCGCCGGCTTTCCAAAACCGAGCTTGGAGAGAAAATTCAGATCGTCCATTCGGTCGCCGGATGTCGCGCGTGCAGTAGAAAGCGAGCGGACCGCAAGGGCGAGAATCGAATCTGAATTAACCGGAAAATCGACTTCGCGTACGATTTCCTCGGTTCCCGGTGCGCCAAACGTTCGCCATCCAATAAAACGCTCGTGCTTGACGATGAAAAATGCGCCTCGCGACGCAAAGTGCGCAGCTTGGGCTACCAAGGCTGAAAGTATTCCGGCCTGGGTATCTTTTGAGCTGATCTCCGAAATCGAATCGCGAAGGAGGTCGAAACGTGGTGCGACGGCAGACTCTTCCTTTAACTTCTCCGCTTCGCCGAACGCGGTAGCTGCAATTTGTGCTCCCTCGTCGCGGGCAAGCCTCAAATGCTCAGAAATCGATTCTTCAAAGGCCTTGTCCATCCGATATGAATCAGGAATTCGGCCGATGAAATCATTGAGCGTATCAAGCATCGCGACCCGATGCTTTTCAAACTCGGCCTCGAGTTTTTTTCCAATTTCGTTCGCCTCGCGGCGAACTTCAGCCAGGGCCTGCTGTAACTGGCTTTCGTATTCCGACCTCAAACTTAGCTCGAGTTCTTCGATATTCACTTGTTATGTCTCCTTCACAAACTAAAAAAAATAAGAGGGCAAATTGCGCGAACGGTAGGCGGTTTCGGTTTGAAATCAGCGCTCTGAGGACAGAGTGACAATTCGCGTTCGAATCGCCACCTGACGAATTATGAAGGATTTAGACAGATTGTGTCAAGAAGTTTTCTATATCTCTCGGCAAAATCTCTCGGCAAACAAGTTATTTGTGTGCAGGCGGTTACCAATGGCATTCGTCGGTACGCGACCAGCAACCGGATAAAATCAGCAGTTCGAACGCTTGCTTTCGAGCTTAGACCGTTCCGCTAGAACGCCATTAGCCCGAGTATCTCCAGTTGTCTTATCGGACGAGCGTTAGTCGCCTTTAAACTAAAATATCTGCGTCACCGTATATATCAACCGCGGCGGGTTGGTCAATTTTCCGAGGAAAGAAAGTCCAACGCATCAAATACGTCCTTGCGTATATCATCTATATATTCAATGCCGACCGACATTCGTATCAAGCCATCGCCGATACCGGCCGCAGCCCGCTCAGCCGCGGAGAGCGTCGCGTGTGTCATCAGCGCAACGGGCTGAAGAATCGTCTCGATGCCACCGAGCGAGGTCGCTAACGTGCACAACTTCAACCGGCCGAGAAAATCCTTTGCCGCCTTGGCTGTGCCCACGTCGAATGAAAGCATTCCGCCGAAACCCTTCATTTGCTTGCTAGCGATTTCGTGATTCGGGTGATTCAAAAGGCCTGGATAGTAAACTGCCTTTACCCAAGGATGCTTAGAGAGTAAATCTGCCATTGCTGCGGCATTGGAATTATGTCTATCCATACGAAGTGCGAGCGTTTTTATCCCGCGAAGGGCTAGCCAGGCAACTTGCGGTGCAAGATTACCTCCGAAATACCGAAATGTTGTTTCGCGGACGCGACTAACGAGATCGCTCCTTCCGGCAAGGATTCCGGCGGTAAGGTCGCTGTGGCCGCCAAGATATTTGGTTGCACTATGAATGACTGCATCCGCTCCGAGTTCGAGCGGACGCTGGTTAAACGGCGTGGCAAATGTGTTATCGACGACTAAAATTGTTCCGGTGCGGCGCGCAGCCTCCGATATAGCGCGAATATCTGAAATGGCAAGCAGCGGATTTGACGGCGTTTCCAGCCAGATAAGGCGTGTTGTATCCGTTATCGCTGATGTGAATTCTACGGTATTTGCAGCATCTCGAAAAACCACATCAATGCCGAATTTGTTGCTTAGAAACTTCAGCAGATTAGTAGTCGTCGAATACATTGATTTTGGAGCGACAACCTGCTCCCCTTTTCCGACAAATGCGAGAATAGTACCCGAAATTGCGGCCATTCCCGAAGCGAATGCTGCCGCTGATTCGGCCGATTCGAGCCGCGCCATGGCGGTCTCTAATGCTTCGACGGTTGGATTCCCCAGCCGTCCATAATAATAGCCCGGCTTTTCGTGATTATGTATTGCAATACCTTCTTCGACATCGTTGAATGCAAAGACCGAAGAAGAATAAATCGGGACCGAAACGGCCCCGAAATTTGCCTCTCTATTTTGATCGGCGTGAACGACAAGAGTTGAGAATGAGTGGTTTTCCATTTCGTAGAAATCAGCAGCAGGAATTTTAAGTTGCTGATATCGTAACCTCGCTCGGCTCGTCAGCGCAACATTGCTCAGCGTTATTGTCTTCAGGCGCAGCTTTTTTGCCGCAATCAAATGAAGCGGCCTCCGGTGAAGTGTTCGCTAATACGAAAAATACCTCCCGCTGGTTGCCATCTGAGGGTGCCTGCCCAGGCTTTATCCTGAAGCTCATAGCAAGAGCAACTTGAGTTTCGTCGACAGTTAGAATCACCTCGTTTTCGCATTGCGAGCGAATCGCAAAGACATCGTCAGTTGATGCTACTTAAATACCGAGATGCGAAAGAGAACCTACTGACTTAAAAAGGCACTTGGTCAAGAACGAGATTTAGCAACGGTGATCTGAGATCGGATCTTGCGTAACCGGGTCGCTCGTGCTGACTAGAATCGTCTTTTCTCTCTCGGATCGGAGAATCGGCTGAGGAAATACCGCGAATGAATTTTACCTGTTTAGTGCAAAAGAACTTCTTATATAAGTTTCAACGCTTTTGTTCAAATCTGCGACATTGAGCGATACACGGGTTGATGGCCGCTAGCTTTTGAAAATAGTTCCATTTTATTGATCCTCTCAATCGATTATAGTATATACGCTGTCACATATACAATGTAATCAATTGAATCAATGATGAGCGTAAATGTCAGTCAGAAAGTCAAAGATTAATTGGTATTATGCTATAATGCAGATATGAAAAAGGAGTCAATCAGCGATAGATTTTTCAACTTGGAGCGTCTTTTCCTCGCTCTTGCTGACCGGACGCGGTTGCGATTGCTGAACCTGATGCGCGCAGGCGAAATTTGCGTTTTCTCCTTTACTGAGGTTCTTGGTGAAAGCCAACCGAAAATCTCACGACATCTCGCGTACCTTCGAAATGCCGGCATCGTAACAGCCCGCCGCGATGGAAAATGGGTTTATTACAGTATCTCTACGCCCGACGATCACGTATCAGCTACAATTTTACGGACGACGCTTACCGAGCTCGAAAACTGGCCGGAAATGCTCGAAGAACGGCGGAGATATGAAACACTCTGCTCTTCGCCGGTCCCGCTCGCGAAGACAGCTCGTACGCAGACAAAGTTCATATCTGAAAACGCGAATATTTTGAACGAACCGACGGCTCA
>PSMA01000013.1:53341-64870 GCA_040289905.1 Blastocatellia bacterium | reverse complement strand
CCCCAGCCGTTGTCGCAACAATGGCCTCGTCGGCGAAGGTAGTCTTCGGTTAGGACCATAAGCCCAGAGTCGAAATAAAAATCGCGTCCCTCGATGAATTCTTTATCCTTCAGGTTTTGCGCAGTGTCAAAATCAGATCGCTTCATAGCTCAAATCGCCTCATAAACGGCCAGAAACTCCTGATTGCCATTTGCTCCCGTTATCGGTGACCTAATGACGCCGCGCTCAGTCAAATCGCAAACTTCTGCAAATTCGCGGATTTCTTGGATTACCCGTTCGTGCTTTTCCGGCTCTCGGACGATGCCGCCTTTGCCTACCTCTCCCTTGCCGACCTCGAACTGCGGTTTAATCAGAACAATCAGACGGCCGAACTGGTGCATCAGCGGACGTATGACAGGCAGGATCTTTCGCACCGAGATGAACGAAACATCCATGACGACTATATCGAGTAACTCGGGGAAGTCCTTGGGTTTTAGAAAGCGCGCGTTTGTTTTTTCCTTAAGCTCAACGCGCGGATCGTTCCTGAGCCGCCAGATCATTTGATTTGTTCCAGCGTCAACAGCGAAGACCTTTTTGGCGCCGTGCTCAAGGAGGCAATCGGTAAATCCGCCGGTCGAAGAGCCGATGTCGAGACAGATCTTCTCTTCCACACTGATACGGAAGGCTTTCAGCGCCGCTTCAAGTTTTAAGCCGCCTCGGCTTGCGTAACGCAGCTGCGGGCCGACACCTTTTACCCTAATTTCAACCTCAGGCGGGAAAAGTTCCGAGGGCTTCTCAACCCGCTGCCCAGCGGCTAGAACAATTCCGGCCATAATCATTGCTTGAGCGCGCGTACGGGATTCGGCAAGACCGCGCTCGCACAACAATTGATCGATTCTTTGTTTTTTCACAACTTAATCTATTCTTTCGTTTACTGGCAGTCGCAATGTTATTCTAGTTTTATTCAGCATTGCAATGATTCTTCAAATGCAGAGATTGTCCCGATTTGCTCAGTACTCGCTTTTCGCCCTTGCGTTTAATCTTTTGGTGATTCTTTGGGGAGTATTTCTCCGAGCTTCTAAATCGGGCGATGGTTGTGGGCAATTCTGGCTAACCTGTAACGGCGAATTGATACCTTCGGCGCCGGAATTCAAAACGATTATTGAGTTTACACATAGACTAATGACCGCTGTGGACGGCATTGTAATGCTGATCCTAATCGCGTGGGCGTTTGCGGCCTGGTATCGGCAGCGGACGCGGGCGTCTTGGTTGGGGCTAGTTATGGCGACTGGCTCATTTATTTTTGTTCTAACCGAGGCAGCCGTCGGCGCCGGCCTAGTCCTAACTGGGAACACTGCACTTGCGGTTACCGAGACGCGGCCATTTTGGGCAATGGGGCATCTTGTCAATACTTTTATTCTTCTCGCATTCTTGACCTTGACGTTCTGGTTTTCGAATGGCGAAAAACGTCTTCATTGGCCGGAGCATAAAACGGCATTGCTTCTAGTCGGCGGCGTTTGCTTACTTTTGCTGGTTGGGATGAGTGGCTCGCTCGCGGCGCTTAGCAATATGCTCTTCCCGTCGCAATCTCTTGCCGAAGGCATTAGCAAAGACTTTTCTGCCGGCTCCAACCTTATTTTGCGGCTTCGGCTCAGCCATCCGATACTTTCGATTTTGGCCGGCGTTTATCTTTTCGTTGTCGCCGGCTGGCTTCGCTCCCGCGAACGAGACCGTTCGGCGATTGCAAAGGCTGCAAAAGCGGTATCGTTTCTCGTTGTTGTTCAGATTTTATTCGGCGCGGCTACTCTTTTAAGTCTCGGGCCGATAATTATGCAGCTCGGGCATCTTTTCCTCGCGGATTTACTGTGGATTGCCCTCGTTTTATTGATTGCGTCATCCGTGAGCAAAGATGTGACGGCGTCCACCTAGCTAACTCGCCATTTTTTACCGATTTCAACGAGCTTGTCGAGCGATTGCTGCAATTCCTTGAGTTTGGCCTCGGCGGCGACTTCGTCTGCTTCGTAAGGGACGAAAATCGGCTCGGCAAAGTATGCCCGGACCCGCGAAAAAGGCAGTGGAATTTGCATTTGGTCCCAACTGCCAAGTTCCAGCCGGTTTCGGTATTCGAACGAAAGCGGGATGATTGGCCGCCCGGTTTTCCTTGCGAGAAGGATCGGGCCCGGCTTTACTTTATATTTTGGGCCGCGTGGCCCGTCAACCGTAAAAGCCATTGGGACGTCCTTTCGCATTAAACGAGCCATTTGCACCAGAGCTCGGACGCCGCCCCGTGTCGATGAGCCGCGGACTGCGCCAAAGCCGAAGCGTGTGATAAACCGGGCAATGTATTCTCCGTCAAAACTCTCCGATGTCATAACAGCAATTCTTCGGTTTCGCAGATAGTAAATGCCGCCGAAGATTCGATTATGCCAGATGGAAAAAATGACGGGGCCAGAGGATTCCGCCCTGCGGAGGTTTTCCTCGCCCTCGCATTCAAAACGAAGGGTCAGCCCAATTAGCCTTATTAAACCTGTGAAGGCGAGATCGGCGCCTAGGATCTTTATTTTTTCGATCGTTGAGAAACGGTCGAGCGGTTGCTTACGGTAAACAAAGCGGGTTTCTAATTCCATTCGATAGGTAAGATCAGCGATAATGCGTTATGATGTTGCAACTATAAAATCGCTCCAATCGTAGATTGAAATAGCCGCCGCCTCCTGAATTATATGCAGCGACGCATTCTCATTATAGACGACCATGACGACCTGGCGAGTGCTCTTACGGATGTTTTTTCTCGTGCCGGACACCAGGTTACCGTAGCTCGGAGTCGCCACGAAGGTCTTTTGGTACCAAACTTTGATGATTATGACCTAGTAATTTCGGATCTGGACGTTGAGCCTTCAGCGACGCCGCCTAGTGAGGGCGGTGCCATGTCCGAATGTCTGCCGGAACCGCTGCTCTCGGGTGTGAACGAGCGCATAAAGGCCTTTAAAATCTGCGCGACAAATTTTCGCCGCGACGAATTTGACGAGGCGGAGCTGAAAGATCTCGTTTCGACGATTCTGGATTATAAGATCAAATTCGTTGACAAAGTGGAATACGTACAAGGGCTGCACGAGGCGATTGAATTTGAGCTGCCGAGTGCTCTGTCGCTGATGCACCTAATCCTCGATTATTTGATGAAACGCGTAGAAAGGCTCGGCGTAATTAAACCGGAAAATTCCAACCTTTTCGTCGCGCTCGATGAAGCTTTTGTCAACGCTGTTAAGCACGGAAATAAATTCGATGCCGCAAAGCTTGTAAGAATTACTGCCGATGTGACGCGAAAGGAGGCACGTTTTACGGTTGAAGATGAGGGCGAAGGTTTCGATGTCAACAGCATACCGGATCCGCTCGATCCGGATAACCTCTTCAAAGCGTCCGGCCGAGGCGTTCTTTTTATCTTCAATATTATGGACGAGGTCCAATACAACGAGCGCGGCAATCGCCTGACAATGGTCAAAAAGTCTGATTCGAATGAGCATCCGGCCGGATAATAATTTGCAATCCTAAATAATCAATTTCCAAAACACGGGGCCGTCGGGCCGGAAGACATAATGAAGATAACGATCGGGCAGATAAATACAACAAACGGGGATCTTGAGGGCAATTTCCAAAAGATCGTTTCTGCGATTGATCAGGCGCGTAAAGATGGGTCAGACCTCGTTGTATTTCCGGAATTAGTGACCCACGGTTATACCTCTCAAGACTGGTTTCACGATCCGGACATAATTGCAAATGCCGCAGAGCCGATAAACCGAATTTTGCCCGAAACAAAGGGCATCGCGGCAATAATTGGTACGATTCGTCGTAATCCGGAGCCGGAGGGTAGGCGACTTTTTAATTCAGCAGCTGTCTTGGCGGACCGGAAATTGCTCGGATATGTTGACAAGACTTTATTGCCCGAATACGACGTTTTTGACGATCCGCGTTGGTTCGAACCGAAACATCCGGGGCCGCGACCGATATTCGAGATCGCCGGACGGCGGGTCGGCGTCGTTGTCTGCGAGGATTTCTGGAATGATAAGACGTTCTGGACACAAAGGCTGTACACGTCGGATCCGGCAGATGAGACAGTTGAGCTTGGTGCGGACGTGCTTGTTTCGATCAACGCTTCTCCTTACAACAAAGGTAAAATCCGGCTTCGTTGCGATATGGTTGCGCATCGGGCAAGGGCGAACCGGATTCCAATAGTCTTTGTTAACCTTGTGGGCGGAAACGACGGAATTATTTTTGACGGCGCCAGTCTGGTTGTGGACGAAGAGGGCGATATCATCTTGCAGGCCGCGGCATTTCGCGAATTTGTCGAAACCGTTGAACTCGATTGTCGTAAACCCGATTCGCGAGGCATCTCTGGCGATGAAATTTCGGCGATCCGTGATGCTCTCGTTCTCGGTATTCGAGACTACGCCCGGAAAAATAGCTTCGCGCGGGCGTTGCTCGGACTTTCCGGTGGTATTGATTCGTCTCTAGTTGCCACGCTTGCGGTCGAGGCGCTTGGAGCAGAAAACGTGTTGGCAGTTATGATGCCGTCGCCTTTTTCGTCTGAAAACTCCGTAATGGACTCACGACAGCTAATCGCAAACCTTGGTTGCCAAGCCCGTCTGGAGCCGATTTCTGATGCCTTTGACGTACTTACGAGCCAGCTTGAACTGCGGCGTCCGACCCGAGGCGGCGAATCGCTCGCAGCTGAAAATCTGCAATCCCGATTGCGCGGAGTGATTTTAATGGCGATCTCAAATTCCGAAGGTCGCTTGTTGTTATCAACCGGAAACAAGTCCGAACTCGCCGTCGGTTATTGCACCCTTTATGGCGATACCAATGGCGGGCTTGCCGTGTTGGGTGACGTTTTAAAAACTGAGGTTTGGGAGATTGCGCGTTACATAAATTCGTCAGCGGGCCGCGAAATCATCCCAGAGCAGATAATTAACAAGCGGCCGTCTGCTGAGTTAGCGCCCAATCAGTTTGATCAGGACACTCTTCCGCCATACGAGCTGATGGATCCGGTTCTCGAGATGTACTTTGAACAAAAGGCAGGGCCCGCTGAAATCATCGCCGCGGGCAGCGATCCAGAACTGGTTTACCAGCTTCTCGATCGCGTCGAGCACCCAGCAAACGAATTTAAGCGCCGTCAACTGCCTCCGACTCTGATCATTTCAAAAAATGCTATTGGTATCGGGCGGCGCCGGCCGATCACGCATAAATACCGTCGCGGCCGCGTCCGGTAAAAACTTGTCTAAGCAAGGTCAGTTTTTCACAAAATAGCCGCTGCGAGCCCGAATCTGGTTTGGACGCGAATTGCGAAGCCTTACCTCTGTACGCACAAACCGCCCGCTTGGGAACTCAGTGTCGGAATAGTATTGAACGAGGTACTGTGCGCGGAGTTCGCTTTCGAGTCGACGGAAGATGGCTGAAAGTATTTCGCTATTTTTCCGCGTATTCGCGATATTTTGCAGGTCGTCCTTTGTATCTACCGGCAAAAAACGCGGAAGAAATGCCGAGCCGCCGGTCTCGGATGCGAATTTCTCCATATTTTCCTGCCCAAAGACGCTTATGCTATTGAGCTGATACGAGCTGCCGGCTGGGTTTATAGAGTAAAAAACGGTATCGGCGTCCTGGAGTAGTTTTAGCACGCGCTGTCGTTCGGCCTTGCTTGCTTCATTGCGGTTTTTGAGTGTTAAGGCGTAAAGCTCTTTTGCGTCGATTGTGTCGATCGCCGAACCGATTTTCCTATAACCTGCCTGAATCGCTCGGGCAATTCGCGTGCTGTTGGTATCTTCGCCATCGGAAATAATTACCATCACGCGTCGGCTTCCTTGCGGAGCATTTTTCATCAGAAATTCTGCTGCCGTTGCGACACTGTCATAAAAAGCCGTGAACTCTTTCGTTGGTTTTATTGTCAGCAGCACTTCGGCAGCCCGCTCGGAACCGTTGCGCGGCGTTACCAGGACGGGCGACGCTCCAATAGTAAAAATAGTTGCGCGGTCGGCCGGTTTCATTACAGACTTAAGAAATTGTGCGGCTGTCTGTTGCTGAAATTGAAACATCGCCCCAGTACTTGCCGAAATATCCAGGAGAAGAACTATTTCGAGGGGAACCGTTTCCGCAGTTCCGATGGCTTCGATCCTTTGCGGCCGTCCCTCTTCGGTTACAATGAAATCGTCTTTGGTCAACCCTTGAACTGGATTGCCGGCGGCATCAATCACCGCTACCGGAATCAAAATCAGCTTTGAATCGATTCGGATCTCCTCCGTTTCGCCTTGCGAAACAGCCGGAGTCGGAGTTGGGTTTTGTCCGAAAACCGCCGCGGTTACGAACGCGGCCAAAGCCGTTGACGCGAGAAAATTTAGACTCGAAAGACGCATTTTTTGCGATCTCAGTGGAAGACGGGCGTTTGCCCGCTATCGGGAAAACGGGAACGTAGGGAGCGAGCGCGCAGATCTGCCCGCTCCTGTTTTTGGTTGAAGTGACTGCCTAGTTTCCGTTGTCGGTTACGGGCCGGACCTCGACGTTCTGGTTTAGACCGCGGCTGACAAGGACTTTCACCTCAACGCGACGATTCTGTTCGCGGCCCTCGCGGGTACGGTTGTCTGCGATTGCCTGCAATTCACCGAAACCATATGATTGGCCGATCCGACGAAGCGGAATGTTGTGCGTTTCGACCAGATAATCGATTACAGCCTGAGCGCGGCGTCGGCTCAATTCCTTGTTTTTCGCCGCGCTTCCGTCCGCGGAGGCATAGCCGGTGACTTCGATTACGTACCCCTTGAGCGACATTGCCGCGACGGCGATCTTGTCAAGTTTTGCTTTAGCTTCGGGCGTCAGGACGGCGCTGTTTACCTTGAAGTTGACCGTTTCTGTTGATTGCACAACATAATCATCCAGGGCCGTAATTCTCTGGTTCGTTGCGTTAACGCCAGCCACGGCAGCGTCTGCGGTCTCCTGTGCCGCTTTTGCTCCGCCGCGGGCGGCATTTGAAATCGCCAGCAATTCGTCGATCTGGCCTGCTAGTCGCTGAGCGTTTTGTTCCTGCGCGGTCAGACGCTGTTCGGCCGGCGTTACGCGACTGTCGATCGATTGCGCTGCGCGGAAATCGTCTTTGTCAAAACGGATCTTGGATGCGGCAAGGCTGCCCGAGGTATCGGCGCGGCCTTCGACCTCCAAATAAAGCCCGCGAACGATCTGGTTGCTGGCGATTTTGTCGCCGCCACCAAATAATCCGCCTTTTGTTTTTATGCTGCTTTCTGGGGCAATAACGACCTTGGTATCAACGCCGGTCGCATCGCGGACGATAATGGTGTTTTGGTCGTCTTTTGAAACGACGACTCCTTTAATTTTATATTTCTGGCCTGCCGTCAGCGTGCGCAACTGTGCAGCCTGCGCGAAGGCAAAACTGGTGCCGATGGCAATTGTAAGAAGCACTAAGGAAATTCTCGTGAACATA
The DNA here is from genome assembly GCA_040289905.1 of Blastocatellia bacterium. Classification (GTDB taxonomy): domain Bacteria; phylum Acidobacteriota; class Blastocatellia; order Pyrinomonadales; family Pyrinomonadaceae; genus OLB17. The sequence continues at coordinate 57,414 of PSMA01000013.1, read as the reverse complement.
ATGAACTTTTTGACTCCTCATAAATTATGCGGGCGGACCGCTAAGAAACTGAAATCTTTACTCTTTCAATAGACGCGCGCGACGCCGTTTGGTTGTCATATTTTTGGTGGCTTGACCAGATTTCCTCTTGTATCAAAACGGTACGAAAACGGCTCACCGAGCGCTCCTATTAGGTCTAGTAATCAAAAATCGTGCCACGTATCAATTTTCCTCAAAACTTGAGGCAGCTTGCGGTATCGCATCGGAAAATAAGCGGCCTCGCGACGTCGGCAGGGACGAAGCATCCGAGTACCTACAAAAGGCCATTCGAAACATTACCCAAAGTGTATGAAAATAATACGAAAATGTCGAGAGGGTTCTTGCCGTGCTCGTCTGAATCTCGTACCGCGACAATGGCGGTAGAACGTTCGAGCGAAAAGCTCAGAAACAAAACGCAAACCCGAGTTTCATTTGCAGGTTGTGGCGCGTGAACGATGGATTGATCGCCTTCGGGTTCTGTCCGTGGAAGCGAATGATCGTGTCGCCCGTGTCAAAACGAATGACGGTTTTCTTTGTCGGGTAGTATTCGAAAACGCCTCCGAAATCTACATTAAAGAAAGTGGCCGGCTTTTCGGATACGCCAATCAAGATATCTTTTGGTTGGCCGCCGCCAGGCGATTGGACGACCCATTGAAAGTCGATTGAAGGAACTGCATTGAAACGGATAAAGCCGGGCCGGACTTTTCCAAAGACGCCAAAACGCTTTCCTCTATGACCACATTTCACCCCAGCAAGGAACTGAGTCTTTTCGCCGCCCAATGACCGACGGGTTGGTATCGATCCGCCCCGAATTACTTCAGCAAAAGTTCTGGTACTTGGCGTAAAGTTCAACTCGCTCTCTAACGCAAGATTTCTATTTATGTTGAATGGAAAGCGCACACCGAAACCACTTTCGTATCGGTTGTCTGAAGTGACGCGATCCTCGAATCCCGCTCGCCGGAAAATTATGTCTGAAGGTTCAATGTCACCGCCCTGAAACATTATCGTTCCATGCCCGCCAATCTATAATTTCGGTATCTTGCGATCCGTTCGCTCGTCGCCCGAAACGGTCTCTTGCGCCGAAACAACAAATGGAACAATGATGGTCAGCAGCACGAGCAAGAATGACTTAACAGAGCGCTTAAAAGTCAGAAATGCCATCAGTGTTCACCTCATATAAATTATCCAAGAGAAACAGGAACAGGCAGATACGGTCATTTGACCGTATCTGCCCGTTGGTTGATCAGAAAAGGAACTCTGCCGGAAGGACGCACGGATTTGGAAATTGCGGCAATTGAGGTGGAACGACGATTGTGCTGCCGGTCGTTTGGCTTTGTTCGAACCGGTCCCCGATCAGGCGGAACCCGATGTTCGGATCGCTGCTGCTTTCGCGACCGCCGCATGGGAGAATTTATGAATGAAGACCGAAACAAAGAAGACGAGCGTCGCCGAAAGCCCGAGCACGAAGCTGTCCGCACGGCTGCCCGTTATCGGGGCGATGCCGCCTGCGATAACGCCCGAGATGACCAGCAGCACCGCCAGTCAACGGACATCCGCACGCACCGGAATCCCCGAGACGTGCATCAAGACAAACTTCTGGCTGAGGCGGCCGACAAGCTCAATCAAAAACGTTCGATGTAGAAAGCATACCAAACGCGCGACCGAACCTGAACGCCCGCCGCAGGAATCACGCAGAAATATCCGCGGCCGATGTGTTCGACACAAGGCACGCAATCCAAGCGACGGCCACGTTCGTGCAACAATTGTCCGTCTTTGATGGAGAGGTTGATGTGTTCACTCATAGAACCTTCGTTCACAGCGCCTTTTAGGCGTCTCTAGTTAATTAACCCCTCGATGATGCTGAAAACTTCGGTTGTGATGTACTCCTTTTCGAGGTCGCGTGTTGCTTGTTCGTAGGCGCCATGAAGATCGTTGCGTCGGAGAATCGCTTCATACATCTTCGGTGTATCGCCCGCCATCCATCCGGCTTCGATAAATTTCGACAAGTTATCAAGCAGATACGTCACTTTCTCATCTTTCGACATTCTCGCAAGTCGTTCATCCGGCCCGATCTTCACGCATGAGGCAAGTTCATCGTAGCCTGGCATTGCCGCCTCAAGTTCAGATGGCATATGTTCCCAGACACCTTTGAGGGTCGGTTCCGCAGCCCCGGCGTAGCACCCAACAACGCCTGGCTGAGATTTCGAAACAATCTGTACTTCGCGACTTTCCCCCGGGGGCACTTTGCTTGTCGCTGTCAAAAACCCCCACCTTCTCCACACTCCATTGGAGAAATTAGGTATATGGGTCGACATATGCCCGATGTAAATATCATCGTTTCCGGGAACACGATCGCTTCCGATATCTCTCGAGAATGTCTGAACCAGGAACTCCAGGACGGAATTGGGGCTAGATGTCAGATTCCGTAAGACGTAACGATAGACGTACGAATTGGATCTCTTTACAGCCGATGCTTCGACAGCCGCGTCTAGAGTATCCGGGCGCTGATATTTGACGACCTTTCCTTTACCGTCATAGCCGATCCATCGAAGTTCGTACCTTCCGGTATTTTCATCTACGGTCAAGAGTCGCGGTTTAGGATCGTATATCTTTCCCTCCTTGGTTTCTCACATCGCATAATCCTCAAAAGTCTGTAGAACAACGGAGCTCCGCTTGAACAAAGCACGTTGAGCTTTCTGTTGCCGATGACCTTCATTACTTTTCTGCTCCTTAGTGACGCAGGCAATCTGAGACAGACAAATTACAAGATGAAAGTAGAGACCTCGCATTTTTCCTCCCTCTGAACTCAGAAAACTTGGGCAAGGCGAGTGGTTTCTCGCCCTGCCAGAGAATGAATCAACCAGCTACGGAATCGGCGGTGGTTTCGGTGGAACCTCTGCATCGATAATTCCGAGAACGATCTCTTCGAACTCGGAACTCAATTGAAACTCATCGATCAAACGCTCTCTCCGACGATTTTGGGGAACCGGGGGGCTTGATTCAGCAGGAAGTCAACCCAATATGCCAACTCACCCACAGTAGGATCGCGAAAAACATGCGACCAAAAGACGTCTGTAACAAATTGTTCATTTGATTTACTAATTACCCCATAGTTGCTTGAGGCAAACGTTTCTTTCTCAAGGGTCTTTGCCTCGGTAAGAAAGTGTGCTTGACCTTGGGATTTGGCAAATGTAATTCGGTTTAGCCATCGCTCATATTCCTCCTGAGTAGATTCGCGTTTGAATACAGCACCGAAAACATCCTCAACAAAAACATGCGGTGTTCTTTCGGCAGCCCGATGCGGGGCCCCATAGTAAAACCGCAAATGCCGGTGCGGAGCATTGGTTCCGGTTTCATCGTAGGTGTCGGTAGAACCTTGATCGCGAAAAATCTGGTTTAACCGAACCCACCGATCTTGGGGAATATCTCCGGGGTTTGCGCAGCAACGAACATCAACATTCTTGCCAACTCGGTGTTCTCCGTGAGAACCGCCATTTGACCAACAATCTGAGAGATCAAATTTACCACCAAAAGGCAAGCTGGCGTCGTTATAGTGGATCTGATCGTTGTCAGGGATTGGATTGTTCCCATAGAACTCTTGCTTGTATTGGTTTGCTATATTCACCAAACTGGTCAGGGCGGCTGAAGTAACCGCAAGATTGACCGGATGAGCGGTATCGTTGATAATTCTCCCGTTATTCTGGCCCGCTGGAATTTCTACAAGTCGCTGTACCCGTATTCCTAACTCAACACCGGTACTCCGTGCTACAGCCGTTGCATCGATGCCAACAGTTCCTGATATGTGCGAAGCATTGTAGGTTGTCGAAAAACCGCCATCCGAACCAGTTCTCACCGTTGCGGTTGCGAGTTTTCCTAAAGGCCGTGTTCCTGTATGTTGCGAATCCACGTGGCCACCAGAATCTACGTGCTGGGGTCGACGAACACGTCGAAATGTGACAGCTTCATTTGCTCTAGCAGGTTGGGTACATAGGCTCGCAGTCGCGGTGTTGCCACCTCCATCACCGGCGGGCAAATTGCTTGGCTTGATAAACGAA
>PSMA01000013.1:0-53321 GCA_040289905.1 Blastocatellia bacterium | reverse complement strand
GTGTATTCCCGTTTGACATGAACCTCCAAGTGTTGGATCACACGGTAACGGGGGAGGAGTAGGTGTCGGAGTGGGCGTAGGTGTCGGTCGGGGATCACGAAGTAGTTACTATACGGAAAGCCGCCCCATGACGGGTAGCCTGTTCCCAGCGAGCTGTATCGAAAAGGGTCAAACCACCAATAATTGGACGAGTTAACAAAATACGACCAGATAAAATGTGGCTGAACGTGCAGTAGGTTTGTCCTTCGACATAGCTGTTTGTCCAAAGGTATACCCGCCGCGGGAACTATATCGCCATAACCGATATGACGCCCCGAAGCGAGGGTTGTTTCGGTGTCATCGGCACGAAAGAGCTGGCCCATTACTTCAGGGTCGTAATAGTAGCCGGCAACATACTCTAGCCAAGTACTTGAGTAACCGTCGACGATCCTTGTCGTTTGGTTTCCACGAACGATCGAAATTCCGTAGGCGGTTTGGCCATGGATAGCCACCGACGCTATGTTGATGAACAAGAACAGCGCAAAAAACAGTACTGAAAAGTTGATCTTTGTCATGATTGCCTCCTCAGTTTGCTTTCTCCGGACCGATCGACTGGAAATTTTTGACAAATTTCTCTTTAATGAAATTATCGAATTGCTCGAAGGCCTTGCTGCCAAGGCGATCAGCCAGTCGATTTCGATAGGTCAAAGCAAGTGCATTTCGCTTTCCCTGAAGATCAAAGAGAGCCTGTGGAGGCGGCGGTACTTCCTGCCCATCCTGAATGTGGCCATCAGGAACGCTTTCCCTCAACCTAGCAAGCAATTGAATTGCCTGAGCATCTATGGGCTGTATGGCAACCAAATACTCGATTGCGGTCTCACGAAGAATGGCGTCCTCTTCCGGCTTGAGGCCAATCTCGTCCTTGAAATATGTCTTCAAGTCGGTCGCCGTTTTACCTGAGAGTTCTTGTTCGAGAGCCTTACGACGAAAACTCAGGTCTAGTCGGAACAGCGATTCCCAAAGAACAGGATCCGGCACCAGCGGGGGTCGGCCCGGAAGGTGCAGCCGGTGTTGAAGCAAGTTCAGCCGTTGTCCTGGCTAGGCCGGTGACCAAGATCATCCCAAATATGAGTACCGCTATCGCGACTTGAATTCGTAAGTTCTTTTTCTCTTCTTATCCAACGATTAGGCCGAAAAGGGGTAGAACGACAAACGCAACCCTAAAGCCCATCTTCGGTATTGGTGATCGAGTCGCTGCGGTGCTTTGCGATAAGATAATACGGCTTAGCAATTTACCCAATCTGTTGTCCTAAGCACAGCAGAGGCGGTTAAAAACAAGCACGTCCTGAGGGTCATTGCCGTAATCTTCAGGGCATTTCCTGTTTTCCGGATTTGTATAAACGCTTTTTGGCAGACACTCCGAGCCGGAACGCCTTGGGAGATGCCGATTGTCGAACGCGAATCGGGAGTGCGGGAAAGGCATCAAATGATTACCTGACAAACTTTTGGCTATCATAGTACCCGCGCCCGCCTAAGTGTCAAGAACTTTTTTTCAAGCAAAAGCCGGGCGGGGGGTTGCGTCCCTTGGCCCGGCTTTCGCAAATTCAACAAAAAATCTAAATGCTGAATTCGGTGGTTTCTAGATATTCCTTTAAGGCGGCAAGGAATCTTTCACCATCGGCGCCGTCGATAATTCGGTGATCGTAAGTTAGGGCAAAATATGCCATATGTCGGATCGCAATGTAGTCATCGCCATCTGGCGAGGTAAAGACTTTCGGGCGTTTTTCAATTGCGCCGACGCAAAGAATTGCGACCTGCGGCTGATTAATTATCGGAGTTCCGAATAAGCCGCCGAAAACTCCTGGGTTGGTAATTGTAAACGTCCCGCCTGCAACTTCATCGGGGAGCAGTTTCTTTTGTCGTGCTCGATCGGCCAGGTCGTTTGCCGCAAGAGCCAGTCCGGAGAGCGAAAGCGTGTCGGCTCGTTTTATAACAGGCACAATCAAGCCCCAATCTAGTGCGACAGCTATTCCGAGATTTATGTCGCCTTTGAAAATGATGTTCTCGCCGTCGACCTGTGCGTTGACGATTGGATACTTCCTGAGTGCCCGGCTTACTGCCTGAAAGATAAACGGCATAAAGGTAAGCTTTGTCCCGTAGCGGCTGTAGAAATTATCTTTCTGTCGCTCACGAAAGCGAACGACGTTAGTCATATCGATTTCATAGACCGAGGTAACGTGTGCTGAGGTTCGTTTCGAAAGGACCATATGGTCGGCGATTTTTTTCCGCATCAAAGACATTTTTTCAACGCGGTCAGCGGCGGAAACGGCCACCGATGGAACGGCAGTCTGGACGGTCGCTGGCTGTGGTTCGGTTAGTCTCGTTGCAGGCGGCTGTTTGACGAGCAGGTCCTGTGGTTTTAAAGCGGCTCCGGATCTGAGGTACGAGAGGATATCCTTCTTTGTAACTCGGCCGCTGATGCCGCTTCCCGGAATTTGTGAAATGTCGATACCGTGCTCGGCGGCGATTTTCCTCACCAGAGGACTTGATTTTGTTCGGCGGAGGTCTTCTAGCGTTTTCTGTCCATTTCCAGACGTAGCTTGGACGCTCGAAGTCTCCCGCGCCGGAGCCGGTTCGGGACTTGGAGTTTGAACAGTTTCGGCTCCCGGTTGCGGCGGATGTTCGGCGGATATTGCCGGAGCGGAGCCCTCGGCTCCAACAAGAGCGAGAACCGACCCGACTTCCACTGTTTGACCTTCTTTTACTCTTATCTCGAGAAGCTTGCCTGCTCCGGGCGATGGCACCTCAGCATCGACCTTATCGGTTGAAATTTCTAGTAGCGGCTCATCTTTCGCGACCGTATCGCCTACCTTCTTTAGCCATTTTGAAACGGTACCTTCCGTAATCGATTCGCCCATCTGCGGCATTACTACCTCAGTTGCGTCTGGAGAATTTTTGGTTGCTGCGGTCGCTGTTGCCGTTTGGCTGATTTCGGCAGCGGATTCGGGGGCGGCGCTAAGAATTGCCGGAGCCTCCGGTTCTGGTAAAATCTCGTCCCGAGCCGGTGGTTCCGCTACGGCTTCGCCCTCGGCCCCGATGGTCGCCAAAACAGTCCCGACCGCGACAGTTTCGCCTTCCTTATAACGTATTTCAAGCAGCGTGCCCGCCGCCGGCGCTGGTACCTCTGCGTCGACCTTATCCGTGGAAATTTCCAAAATCGGTTCGTCTTTTTCGATCCTATCGCCGACTTTCTTTAACCATTTTGAAACAGTTCCCTCTGTGATGGATTCGCCCATCTGCGGCATTACGACTTCTATACTCATAAAATCTCCGATTGTGAAATAATAAGTTCAATATCGCGGCAGATTTAAAGAATACAAGAAATTTTGGGTAAACAGAAACGCTTTTACCCGGCGAGCCGGCAAACGATGTAGCTTTCGAGAGCTTGAGCACGTTCGATATTGGCTGGAAGCTGGATCGTTTCGCCCGATTTCAAGCGAAGCGCTCCAGCCGATCCCGGAGGAAAATCGGCCGCTTCGAGCTCACTCCAGGCAATGAATCGGCGCCTGAACTCTAATCCATTTTCGAAAATTCCGATGCTCTTTTTCCGGAGCATCCAAACGCCCGATAGCGAAAATATATGCAACACGAAAAATGCCGCAGCAAGTATCAAATAACCGAAATGGCCGCGAAGGCTATAACCGACAAGCATTGCAAGAAAAAAGAAAAACGAAAGCAAGGCGATCACCGCCGAGCGTTGCAGAAACAATGGTGAAACTGTGAAGCGTCCGATGACTTTTCCGGTTCCACGCGGTTTTTTGATCGCTTTAACCATAGGTCGTCAAAATATCGGCTGAGTAAGCAATAATTTTTGGCCGAAGAACGGCAGCGCGCAGGAAAACAATTTCTACCTATTTTCGTAATAGCTCGATATGTTTGATAATATCCGATACGCGTCTGCCTCGAAAGCCGCCGCAAAATCTTTCAGTAAACCGATGATCAATACCCTTGGAAAACGAATGAGAAAAGAAAAATTGCCTTTGCTTTTGCTGATATTTTTTGTTTCGGTTTTGTTCGCTTATGCTCAGCAATCGGTCAAGATTACTTCCAGCGATTATGCACGGGCCGAGAAGATGCTCGCTTTAAATACATCTCCGCTCGTGGACCGAGCCGGAGTCAGGCCGACATTCTTGCCCGATGGCCGATTCTGGTATGCGGTGAATACTGCGAAAGGCCGCGAATTCGTCCTAATTGACCCTCGTGATGGTTCGCGAAAGTCGGGTGACTCATCTGCCGCACTCGGGATCGAGTCCAGTGATTCGCCGGCAGGGCGTCGGTTTTCTTCTGCAGTGACATCCGTTTCGCCCGATGGCAAACGCGAGGTGTTTATTCGCGACTGGAACCTTTGGGTGCGTGATCTAACGACAAAAAAAGAGACTCAGTTGACAACCGACGGCATCAAGGATTTCGGATATGCTACAGACAACGCGGGTTGGAAACGCAGCGATGCTCCGATAGTTCTTTGGTCTCCAGATTCGAAAAAAATCGCGACTTTTCAGCAAGATCAACGCCACGTTAGCGATATGTACCTTGTTACGACAAACGTCGGCGCTCCAAAGCTTGAGGCGTGGAAATATCCTTTGCCGCAGGATCCGGAAATTATAAAGATTCACCGCCTTGTAATCGATGTCGAAAGCGGAAAGATGGTCAGGTTCAAAATGCCGCCGGACGACCGGCGCGGAACGCTGTGCGACGACATAGCCTGTTCGGGAGCTTTTGACGACAATGAATGGAGTCGCGACGGTCGCCTCCTTGCATTTGTTTCATCTGCACGCGACCACAAATGGGCAAAATTCCGGATCGCTGATACCGAAACCGGCGAAATTCGCGACGTTTTCGAAGAGGTGGTTGATACACAATACGAATCCGGGCAAGGCGAAGTAAATTGGCGGTTTCTGCCGGAAACGAATGAGGCGATTTGGTATTCGGAGAGAACCGACTGGGGACATCTTTACCTGTACGACTTAAAAACAGGGAAGGTGAAAAATGCGATCACCACTGGTGACTGGGTCGTGACCAGGATTCTGAAGGTCGATCGAGAAAGCCGCGTTATATTTTTCGAAGCAAATGGCCGCGAACCGGGCCGCGATCCTTATTTTAGCCATTTTTATCGGGTCGATTTCGACGGCAAAAACCTCAAACTCCTGACGCCGGAAGACGGCAATCATCAAATTACGATTTCACCGGACGGGAGATATTTCGTAGATAACTTCTCAAAGCCGGATGTTCCAACCGTTGCGGTCCTTCGCGATATGCAAGGCAAGCTAATCGCTACGCTTGAGACGGCGGATGTTTCGCGGTTGAAAGCGATCGGCTGGAGGCCACCGCAACCGGTGAAAGTCAAATCGCGGAACGGACGTTGGGATCTCTATGGCTTGATGTTCGTGCCGACGAATTTAGATCGAAGCAAAAAATATCCGGTCGTAAATTACATCTATCCTGGGCCGCAGGGCGGCGGAGTCGGCAGCCGTTCATTTTCGCCTTCGCGAAGTGACCATCAGGCGCTAGCGGAACTTGGTTTTATCGTAGTTATAATCGACGGTACCTGCAATCCGGGACGCTCGAAATCTTTTCACGACGTTTGCTACGGAAATATGGCGGACAATACGCTCGAGGACCAAATCGCTGGGCTTCGGCAGCTTGCAGAAAAATTTCCGTTTATGGATTTGACGCGCGTCGGGATTTGGGGGCATTCGGGTGGCGGATTTGCCACTGCCGCTGCGATGTTTCGTTTTCCCGATTTCTACAAAGTTGGAATCGCAGAATCGGGCAATCACGACAACCGCAATTACGAAGACGATTGGGGCGAGAGATACATCGGATTATTGAAAAAAGGGCCGGACGGCAAAGACAATTACGAAGCGCAAGCGAACCAGAATTATGCGAAGAATTTAAAAGGGAAGTTGATGCTGGCTCACGGAAATATGGACGATAACGTCCCGCCTTATAATACTTGGCTCGTAGTAGATGCATTAATAAAGGCGAACAAGGATTTTGACCTTATAATTTTCCCAAATGCCCGACACGGCTATGGAGCGGACAGCTTCTATATGATGCGGCGCCGTTGGGACTATTTCGTCAAGTACCTACTCGGTGCTGAGCCGCCGAAAGATTACAAAATTGGGCCGAAAACGGAGGGACAAGTCCCGATAGCCCGATAATCCAACATTGCCGACGCCAAATACTTATTAGCCGCGATCGTCGGTTTCGCTGGCGCCGGTATCTGTTTGGAATAGGTCGCTCAATTGCGAATGGGGCGGCGGCAACGAAGCCGAGTATTCATCGATTGCTTTTTGCAGCTCTCCAACCGCTACTTTTGCTTCCCGCAAGTCCTCGCGATGAATTTTCAAGCGAATGCGGCCGTTTTTATTGGGCAACGATGCGAGAGCAGCAAACGTCCGCGTCCGAATTTCTATTTTTCCGCCGAGCCCGAAAAAGCCACGCCGGAGCCGAATGTCGAGGATTTCAGCCAATGGTAAGCGGGCTTCGGTTAAATCGTCGCGAATCAACCCGAACCATTTCGATTCGAATTCGAGCACAATGCCATAGATTGAAAGCTTTGCAACGCCGGTAAAGTTTTTTATTCCGTGTTCGTCTGAAGTCTTAAAAGGAATGCTGTAAAATCCCGATTTCATTTTGATTTTAATTTTACCACCATTCCACCTGGGCCGACGGCCCAGACCGCACGACGTCCGTGAGCGGCTACGGCGTTTAGATTTTCAGCACCGATTTTTTTCCACGTTTTCCCGCCATCGCGGGAGAGGTCAGTTCCACTGGCCCCGACTGCAATAACTGTTTTTCGATCGACGAATGCGATGCCCGAACGATAACCCGAAAGGCCGCGGGCCGCTTTCCAAGTCCGGCCGCCGTCTTTTGTAAACGCGAGATTCGCCTCGGCATCGTCCGGTTTTTCGTAATTGCCGCCGACGATGAGGCCATGGTTTGCATCGCGCATCGCTATCGAAAATACACCGCTTCCGGCTGTGCCCTTCGCGATCGGCGCTCGGGCAACGAGCCAGGTCAAGCCACGGTCTTTTGAACGAAAGACTCGAGCCTCGCTCCCGCCGGTGACGAAAAATGAGTCGGTTTTTCCATTGACAATCAGGCACGTCCCGCTCGCTGCAAAGGCTGCCTCTGCGGCCATTGCCCGCGGCATTTTGTCGCGGCTAGCGAATCGCCATGACCTGCCGCCGTCATTGGTAATGATCAGTCGAAATAACTCGTCGACGGGATCGCTCAACGCGATGCAATTATCGCGGTCCCAACAGGCAATCGCGTCATAAAAGGCTTTTTCGTCCTTGTTGCGAAACTGTTCCGTCCAAGTTATTCCGCCGTCAGACGTCTTATAAATTCGCGAAAAATGGCCGTTGCCGACGCTTAGAATGTACGCCGTGCTTGCGTCAAATGCTTCAATGTCGCGAAAGTCGAGCCTTTCAGCTCCCGGCACCGTCATCACCTGCCACGACTTGCCGCCATCCGTCGATTTAATCACCGTGCCGCCTGTTCCGCTTGCCCAGATTATGCTCTCACTTACAACCGAGAGCCCACGTAGAGAAGCATTTGTTACTACCGTCTGCCGTAACCATTGTGCCGAGGCTGCATTAGCAAAACAGAGGAGAACGAGAGATATCCAGAAGACAACTTTCATCTTATTATGAAATCGCACTGTGTAACCGATTGCGGAGATTGCTGCACTTAAGCATTGCAGTCAAGAAACTGATAAAGTAAAGCTGCAGCCAATCATCTTCTCAGTCTCAAATTCTGTGAGGCGTCAGAATCGGCTAAGTTTCCTTACCGATCAAAATGTACCGATGCCGCGTTGCCATTCCAATGGTTCTGCCGTAGTCCGAGAACAAGAGTTTTCATTTTAGGAAACCTAGTAAACCATTCGTACTTTTACGGTGCCAGGGACGTCCTTCAACAAATCGAATGCGCTGCGCGAAAGTTTCGCCTCGACGTCGAGAATTACATAACCGATTTCCGGATTAGTGTTCAGATACTGGCCGACAATATTGATGCCGCGGCCGGAGAGCCGCGAGTTTATCTCGCCGAGCACGCCTGGAACATTTCGGTGGATATGGAGAATTCGATGTGTGCCGGCTTGCGGCGGAAGCGTTACCGGCGGGACGGTATGCGATCCCTCTGACGTTCCGAAATCGAGGTATTTGACGAGCTTGTACGTTACGTCGCGGCCGATATTCGCCTGCGCTTCTTCGGTCGAGCCGCCGATATGCGGCGTCAGAATAACATTCGGTAAGTTTTGTAGCTCACACGCAAAGGCGTCACCGCTTTTTTCCGGTTCTTCAGGGAAAACGTCGATTGCAGCCCCGGCAAGTTTCCCCGACCTAAGGGCTTTCGCGACAGCTGCCAAATCGACAACATCACCGCGGCTATAATTTATCAGATATGAGCCTTGTCGCATCGTGCGGATGGCCGCAGCGTCAATCAAATTACGCGTCAAAGGGCTTGACGGAACGTGAAGCGTAACGATGTTCGATCGTTTGAGCAGTTCTCTCAAACTGGCGACCTGCTTGGCATTACCGAGCGGAAGTTTGGTTGCGATATCGTAGAAGATGACGTTCATACCCATCGCTTCGGCGAGGCCGGAAACCTGCGAGCCGATATTGCCGTAACCGACGATCCCGATCGTCTTGCCGCGAAGCTCGAAGCAGCCCTTTGCATCTTTGAGCCATTCACCGCGATGCGCGGATGTATTTTTGTCAGTAATCCTGCGTATGAGCATTACGCATAGGCCGATAACCAGCTCAGCGACCGAACGCGTGTTTGCATGTGGAGCATTGAAAACCGCAACGCCCTTTTCGGTAGCGGCTTTGAGGTCCACCTGGTTTACGCCGATGCAATAACAGCCGATTGCAAGAAGCTTATCCGCACCATCAAGCGTGCTTCGTGTAATCTTCGTCTTGGATCTGATACCAAGCAAATGTACGCCCTTGATCGCCCTTTTCAGCTCTCCTTCGCTGAGAGCACTGCCGATCCGCTCAACATTTACATAACCGCACGAGCCAAAGTCCAGCACTGCGGAATCGGAGATATTTTCAAGCAAAAGTATTTTGATCTTCTTTCTCGGATAAGATGTCGAAGCGGTTGGCTGCATAAATCAAAGGGCGGAATTGCCCGCCCAATTCGTTAAAATTACTCAATTGATTTCACAAATGGATTGTCTGGTCGTGGACGCCTTCGGCGGCTTCCATTACCGATTCCGAGACGGTCGGGTGGGCGTGGATGACGCGGCCGAGTTCGTCTGCTGTTGTTTCCAAAGCCATTGCTACGCAAGCTTCTGCAAGCAACTCAGTCGCGTGCGGGCCGATGATGTGGACGCCGAGTACTTCGTCGTATTTCTTCTCCGCGACGATTTTTACAAATCCATCCGTCTCGCCTAGGATACGGGCTTTGCCGGAGGCGGAAAAGGGGAATTTGCCGATTTTTACGTCATAGCCGAGTTCCTTTGCCTTGGCTTCGGTTAGCCCGACGCTGGCGACCTCTGGATCGCAATACGTGCAATTTGGAACGAGGCTTTGCTTGATTGGCTCGACTTTTTTCCCGGCGATTTTCTCAACTACCAAAATGCCTTCCTTTGAGGCGAGGTGAGCGAGCCATGCGGTATCGATTAGATCGCCGATTGCATAAACGCCAGGTTCGTCGGTTTCACAAAATTCATTGACCTTTACGGTTCCGCGCGGATTGACAACGATCTTTGTATTTTCAAGTCCGAGTCCTTCCAAAAACGGCATTCGCCCGACGGCTACAAGCAGCATTTCTGCTTCGAAGGAAACAGCGTCGCCTTTGGCGTTTTTGCCTGAAACCTTTATGGTCTGTTTAGATTTCTCCATTTTGTCTAGCTTTATACCAGTTTCAACCTTGATTCCTTGTTTTTTGAAAGCTCGCCCAAGCTCCTTAGAAACTTCCGCATCTTCGAGCGGCACGATCCGATCCAGCAATTCGACTACTGTAGTATCGCACCCGAATCGGTGAAATACGCTGGCAAATTCAACGCCAACTGCTCCTGAACCCATAACTATCATTGATTTAGGAACGCGGTCGAGTTCGAGGATCTGATCCGAATTTACAACCTGCTTGCCGTCAACCTCGAAACCTGGTATCGGGCGGACAACTGAGCCGGTTGCAATAATGATGTTTTTCGTTTCGATCGTCTCTTTTTTTCCATCGGCAAGAGCGACTTCGACCTTGCCCTTTCCGGCGATTTTGCCAAAGCCGTTAAATACCGATACCTTGTTCTTCTTCATCAAATAAGTAACACCGGCCGCATTTTTTTCCACGATGCTGGATTTATATTTTTGGACGGCGTTCCAATCGTACCCGAGGTCTTTTACCTTAAGCCCAAATTTCTCGAACTCGCCGGCCTTCTGATAAAGATGTGCGGCATTCAGGAGTGCCTTAGTCGGAATGCAGCCACGAAGGCCGCAGGTGCCGCCAAGTTTTGCATTGTTTTCCTTCTCAACAATCGCTACTTTCAACCCGAGCTGGGCGCCGCGAACGGCGGCAACGTAACCGCCCGGCCCCGCTCCAATGATAACGACATCAAATTGTTCAGCCAATTTAGTTAACCTCTTGCGTAAGAATAAAATCGTTGTTGTGAAACGAGTATTATATTGCCTTTGGTGGTTCTTGGCCAATTGGTCGATCGGATGCCGCCTTATTGTAATTGCCCGAATAGGCCCGGCGACTTTCGGTTCGAGCAACTATCGGATAGTCTGAGTACTTATGGACGAGATCGATTTCAAAGAGCTAGCCCGTCAGCGGGCTCGCCTATTGGCCGAGGCGGCCGCTGCGGAGGGTAAATACCTAGAATGGTTCGAGCGTCTTTATCGCGAAGCAGACCGAGACGAGAAGCAAATTCCCTGGGCTGACCTTGAGCCGAATCGGTTTTTTGTCAAATGGGCCGAGAGCGTCGGCCTCTGCGGCGCCGGCCAGAAAGCTCTTGTTGTCGGCTGCGGTCTCGGCGATGATGCCAGGTACTTGAGAAACCTTGGATTCGCGGTCACCGCCTTCGACATTTCCCCAACTGCCATAGAATGGGCGAAAAAGTTAGATTCGGATACTGAGATAAGATTCGAAGTGATGAATCTTTTCAATCCCTTTCGCGACTGGTTGCATGCGTTTGATTTTGTTCTCGAGGTTTACACTATTCAGCCGCTACAGAACCAATTGCGAGAGCAGGCAATTGATGCGATCGCCGATTTTGTGGCGCCAGGCGGCAAACTCGCGGTCGTAACCCGCGGACGCAGCGACGATGATGACTCGGACGCCTTTCCTTTGCCGCTTTCGAGGCGGGAACTTCAACGGTTCGTCGAAAGCGGTCTGGCCGAAGAGGAGTTTCGCGTAATGCAAGGCGATGAAGATCCGCCAATCCCTAGATTTGTGGCGATTTATCGGCGTCCCAATTAATTAGCGGCGGCGGGATGGCTAAGATCGCGGTTTTGTTTGTGTTAAATTAGCAAAAAAGACCCGGAGCGGGTTTTGAGTCGACGTTGTACGATGGCCTGTTTGGGTTTAGCTCGAACCGCTGCATAGGTCAAACTATTTTTTCCGCGAGGTGCAGTATGACAGAATCGGCGAAAACCGCTGGCCGGCCGGTAGACGAACAAGAATTCCACGCATTGCCGACTATTTATTTGATTTTGCTGCACGGCGGGTGACGAGGTTTGGACTCTCGACGTTCGCGGAATTAGGGTCGCGAACTCCGGCCGAGGGTCTTCATAGTTACGGATACCGCCGCGTCCTGGATATCGGATTTGATGAAGCTCGAAAAAAACGCGGGCGGTATTGGCGGCAGAGGGATTTGGAATTTTGGTGGAAATTGACCTTGCAGCAAAATTGCATGAGAAACTCGGCTTCGAATGCGAGACTTATGTCACCATGGAGGCCGGCGACCCAACAGTTGCCTATCCAGCGCTTGAGGAGGAGATCGACCTCTGCCTTCTGTTGCCGTGCAATGTTGCAGTCGATCGAAAAGCGGGGAAAACGGTTGTCGCCGCAATCGATGCCGAGCGTATTCTTTCGCTGACCGAAAATTCGAGCCTTGCCGAATCGGCGACCGATGTCAATAAGCGGCTGCAAAAGGCTTTGAAATCGATAGGTTAGTGACTTAAATTTTACTAGGAAGACAATCCTCACTGAGCAATTCAAGTAAACAGATGAATCAGGCAAAAGAACAGCAGACACAGACACGTATCGAGACCGATTCGATGGGCCCAATCGAGGTGCCGGCGGATAAATACTGGGGTGCGCAGACCGAGCGGTCGTTAATGCATTTCAACATTGGCGATGACAAAATGCCGCGGGAAATGATCCGCGCTTTCGGCATTTTGAAGAAGGCTGCGGCAATCGTCAATTTCGAACTCGGCAAATTGCCGGAAGCGAAAATGAAGCTGATCGTCCAGGCGGCCGATGAAGTAATCGAGGGAAAACTTGACGATCATTTTCCTTTGCGCGTATGGCAAACCGGTTCGGGAACGCAGACGAATATGAACGCCAACGAGGTGATAGCAAATCGTGCTATCGAAATTGCCGGCGGCGAGCTCGGCTCGAAAAAGCCGATCCATCCAAACGACGATGTCAATATGTCGCAATCTTCAAACGATACGTTTCCGACCGCGATGTACATTGCTGCTGCCGAACGCACTGCCGCGCTCGTACCCCAAGTGCGGCGTATTGCAGAAGCGATCCGCGCAAAAGCGCGTGAGTATGGGGATGTTGTAAAGATTGGCCGGACACATTTGCAGGATGCAACGCCAATAACCGTCGGGCAGGAATTTGGAGGCTGGGCATCCCTTCTTGAACGCGATATCGAACGAATCCGGCTTGCGCTTCCCGGTTTGATGGAGCTGGCGATCGGCGGGACCGCGGTCGGAACCGGCTTGAATGCTCATCCGGAATTTGCTGAACGGGCCGCGGCAAAGATCGCGGAGCTGACTGGCTTACCCTTTCGCTCGCATCCCGATAAGTTTGCCGCACTATCAGCTCACGATGAACTTGTATTTGCCTCCGGAGCGCTGAAGACACTTGCCGACTCATTGATGAAAATCGCAAACGACATCCGATGGCTCGCTTCGGGGCCGCGGTGCGGAATCGGTGAGTTGACCTTGCCGGAGAACGAGCCTGGCTCTTCGATTATGCCCGGCAAAGTAAATCCGACGCAAAGCGAGGCTGTGACGATGATTGCGGTTCAGGTGATGGGCAACGATGCAGCAATTGGATTTGCAGGTTCACAGGGCAATTTCGAGCTGAATGTTTTTAAGCCCGTGATGATTCATAACTATCTGCATTCGGTCCGGCTGTTGCACGATGTCTCAAAAGGATTCGTCGATTACTGTATTTCCGGCATTCAGCTGAACCGTGAAAAAATAGATCATTATCTGCACAATTCGCTTATGCTGGTAACCGCACTGAACCAGCATATCGGCTATGACAATGCCGCAAAGATTGCGAAAAATGCCTACACAAAAAGAATTTCGTTGCGAGAGTCAGCGATTGAACTTGGGTTGCTGACCGGAGAGCGATTCGATGAGCTCGTCAAGCCTGAAGAAATGACGCATCCATAAAAACGGCGTCGAGCATCTATTTTTTCAGCGGCGGAAGCGGCTGCGTAATAGCACGCCCGAGCATTGCAAGGCGAGCCTTTTCAATGACAAAACGCGCACGTTCCGCGGCATCGCGTTTAGAGGCTGAATTCAGAAATGCGAGGCGATCCATTTCGATCTCGAGTTTTGTCCCTAGCTCTGCCGAAGGCGCTTGCTTTTGTTGCCGGGCGAGATCTTCGACGATTGCGGACTGCAGTATAACTTTTTTTAGCTTTTCGTTTGACACCGTTTTAATTATCGCTGGCTTACCCTTCGGCGGCCGACTCTTTTATCCAAAACTGGGGATCGTATTTCGCCTCTGCTTCGTCCCAAGCCGCATCTGGGACTCTTTCGGCAAGTTGGCGAAGCCTCTCGCTTAGCGGAAAATTCGTATCGCCGAGAACCGCGGCAATGGCCGGGTGCTCAGCGAAATCGGGCGAAATATGCAACATCAGAGCTACGTATACTGCCAAATCCTCCGGACGCGAAAATCCCGCTTCGCGTGCCTTTGCGATTCCGATCTTTGCGATTGAAAGAAGCCGCAACGGACGAATGCCGGCAGTGCGTTCGCGATCTGTTCGGATAAGAGCTTCGCAGACTGCGGTTACGAGTTCGCTCTCATTTGCTGCGATGAAGCTCTCGATTTGCGTATCGCGGATAATCATTATCTCTACCTCAATCTCAGCCGCCGACTATTACGGTCATCTCGCCCTTGATTATCTTATTTGGTGGCCCAAGCGGTTCGATGATTGTATCACCTAATCGACATTGCGGCATATTGTTTGTCAGCACGGTTTGCGAGCCGTCGATTACGACCCCGGGGCCGTGCGGGGGAACAGGTGACGGGGTCGTGCAGGAATGAATGTCGGACATTCCGGCCATACTGCTGATCATCGAGCTGAGCGATGCCAGAGCGGCGGATTTTGCAGCTTGCTCGGCTGCATAAGCCGCTGGTGCTCCGGGCGTTCCGGCTGCTGCTACGGTTGCTGCCATGGCGGTATTTACCGCTGCATCTGCGACAGATTTCGCGGCTTGCAGCGCCGCAGCGGCGGCTGCGGGAATGCCGCGCCATGCTGGCAGAAATCCGATCAAAACTGTCGGGCTGCCCGGGCCGGGCGTTAGAACAGGCGGCAGCGGGTGTGCGACGTTGTCTGTAATTCTAGCTGCGGGTCCGGTCGGCATAAAACTAGCTATCCTTTGTTAGATGTTTCGTTTCAAGTTGTCCATTGGCGATTCGGTATCGGATGATCCCATCGCCGCCATCGTCTTCAGTGAAAATCGCGTCTGCGTCGCCAAAGAGCATTTTCAGTTCGCCGCCATTGCAGGTCGGCAGAAACTTTCTCAGTACGCGCGGATCATAATATCGAAATTTTAACGGGTTTCCACGTTCGTCGTACGCCTGCGTAAGTGCCGTAAAATGTCGCCGCATTTCGATTATAGACCGGCGCGAGTGGACAAATATTCCCCAGTGTTTTCCAATTGCTTCGCTGAGAACCCAATCGGCAAATTTGCTGTCCGGCGATAAATACGCCAGATACGGAGCAGCATAGACAAGATCTGCCGTCAGATCGCCCGTCAGCAGGCAGTAGCTCGGCACCTGGCCTGCGTAAAGCCGATTTGGAAGATCTGGAACGAGAACGCCGTCTAAAATACAGTAAAGACGTGTCCGGTTTTCGAATAATCGTTGCTTTAATTGCTCGATCGTCATCGTTGTCTGGTTCGGCAATTAGATAAACGGCAGTCCGTTTTGAGCAGATTGGAGAGCTTGTCCTGCCGATTGTGAAATTTCTTCTGCGGCCACCTGGACTTGTCCGGCGGCCTGTTGAACTTGCTCGGCAGCCTGTCCTGCAGCCTGTTGCGCTTGCTCGATGCCTTGCTCGGCGGCCTGTTGCGCTTCGTTAATGGCCTGTTCGGCCTGCTGCTGAGCCTGTTGCATTGCCTGCTCTGCCTGCTGTTGGGCTTGTTCAAGGGTTTGCTGTGCCTGCTCGATGGCTTGGTCGGCTTGCTGCTGAACTTGTTTCACGGCCTGCTCGGCCTGCTGCTGAACCTGTTCCACGGCCTGCTCGGCCTGCTCGATGGCTTGCTCTGCCTGTTGTTGTATTTGTTCTACCGCCTGCTGTGCCTGCTCGATACCTTGTTGGACAGCTTCCTGCGCCTGCGCGACAGCCTGCTGCACCTGTTGCTGTACTTCTTCTGCCGCCTGTTGAATAGATTCCTGGGCTTGCTGAATCGCCTGCTCGACTTGTTGTTGAACTTGTTCGACGGCTTCCTGTGCCTGCTGAATCGCCTGCTCGACGGCCTGTTGGGCTTCGTTTATTGCCTGTTGGGCTTGGTCGACTGCTTGCTGAACGGCGTCCTGTACTTGGTTGACGGCGTCCTGGATTGCTTGCTGCGCCTGTTCGATGCCTTGCTGAACGGCTTGCTGCACTTCGCTCAGCGCTTGCATTGCCTGGTCTATCGCATTGTTGATAGCTTCTTGAACTTGCGCGATAGCATTCTCAACGGCCTGCTGAATTTGTTCGACGGCGTCCTGAATCGCCTGTACGGCTTGGTTCAAGGCGTCCTCGGCCTGCCTCTTCAGGTCTTGTGCCATCTGCATCGCTTGGTCAGCATAGGATTTAGCATTTTCCTCCAAATCGCGACGCAGATTTTCGGCTTCGTTAACGAGGTTTTGTGCTGCATTTTGCACCGCGGCAATTTGCGATTCGACTGCCGTTGCAACGGATTCCGCTTCCTTTCTTGCCTGATTAATTGAGGATTCGACAGTTGAGGTCGCCTCGGCCAAAACGCTTTCGAGGCTCGGCGATTGCGGATTTGCAAGATGTTCTCTGACGATCTGAGCCAACTGGGCAAATACGCGCGGCTGCTTTGGAGGCGGCGGAGAAAGCGGAGAAGAAACGCTGCCCGCTTTGTCTTTATCTGCGGCTTTTGGCGCGGATGGCGGATTCGGGTTTGCGCCGGAGCCGCTGCCGGCAGCTCCGCCGCTGTTTAGCATTACCATTATTCCCTTTATAAAAACGCCGCCGGGATTGATATTAATGAAATTTCCGCCGACCTTAAGAGTAAGGTTTGTACCCGCTTCGATGGTTGCCGTCAAACCTGATTTAAGGTGAATTTCCTGTCCCGCGTCCACGGCATACTTGCTTCCAATTTTCGATTCTTTATTCGTTCCGACCTTCAAATGAACGTTTCCATCAACCTTTTCAACCTGATTACCGGAAACGGTGAGGCTTTTGTCACCGCTGACCTTTTCAATCTGGTTGTGTTCGATGGTCAAATGCCTGTCGTGCTCGATCGTTTCCATACAGTCGTTCTTGACACGAATGTCCGCATCCTTTTCTGCATGGATAAAAATCTGCTCCGAGCCTTTCTTGTCTTCAAAGCGGATCTCGTTGAATCCGCCGCCGCCTTTGCTCGAATTCGTCTTGATGGTTGACTTGGTTTTTTCATTCGGCAATGTATAGGGCGGCATATTTTCCGGATTGTAAACGCTACCGATGATGATCGGTTTGTCCGGGTCGCCTTCCAAAAAATCGACAATTACTTCTTGCCCGACGCGTGGAATAAACATCGTGCCCCACTGCTTTCCCGCCCACGTTTGAGCGACGCGAAGCCAACAAGAACTCGTTGCGTCCGCACGCCCGTCGCGGTCCCAGTGAAACTGCACTTTTACTCGTCCATATTTATCGGTGAAGATTTCTTCGCCGGCTGGTCCGACAACGGTCGCAGTCTGACTTCCGCGGACAAGCGGTTTTCGCGTCCGCCGCGCGGGCCGGAACGGCGTCGAATAGGGCAAAGCGACGAACTGACATTGATACGCGTTTTCGACCTCTTCATCGGAGAAATACGAAGGCGACTGGATCGCGTCCGTTCGTACTGAGACCAACAAGTGATCGCCATTTTCGGCCGCGATTGAATATTTTTCGAGTTCGAAGCGGTAACCCGGTGTTAGGGCACAGCAATCGGACGTCCCAAAGCCGTCCTTGTACTCGACGTCGATCTCCTGTTGACGAAGGCTGACCGTCCGCTTATTGTCATCGAAGATCTTCGAAAGTTCGTCGGACTGTTCGCCGCCACCGGGCGCGATCCCATCGAAGCGTTTCGCGTACTCACCCGGAAAATCGTAGTGTTCCAGCTGCTGGTTGCCGCCGATCGTAAAGCGGCTAACCTGAACCGTTTCGAGTCGCTTTCCGGGCAATTCAAAATTGTGGTCCCAGAGCGTCACCTTTCCTGTATTAAGGCTGTTTTCGAGCCTAAAGGCGGTGATCGAACCCTGCCATTCCTCTAGATTCGATGAAATATCTAACCGGAAGGGAATCTTAGTTTTTCCCGGTAATTTCACGTTCGATTGCGGCGTATCCGCAATTATCATCCGGTGCATCTGCTCGCCATGCTCGAAAAAAAAGTAAATGCCTTCTTCTTCCATAAGGCGGGCAACGAAATTCCAATCGGTCTCTCGATACTGGACACAGTAATTTCTCGGTTGATAGGTTCCCTGCAATTCGAACTTCACGTCGATTCCTTCGAGGACTGTTCGCAGAATATCGGGAACACTTTTTTGCTGGAAAATTCGGCTTTGGTGAATTTGTGTTAATAGCCAGACGCGCGGGCGAACGATAATTTGATATTTCGTAAACCGCTCGTTGCGTGTTCCTTGGACGAACCTCGTGCAAATACCGTGAAAATAACGCGATGCGCCGTCGAGTTGTTTTGCGTGAACAACCATTGGCTGCCCAATTACACGCTGCGGATCAATGACCGTCGGCGACGCACCGGCATCGGTTTCCTCGTGAAGCGCTTCTATTTCGTATTGAAACAGTTGGGAAATTGCCTCATAGGCGCGGAGCCGTTTGATTAGAAGGTGGTCGTAGGCTAGCGGCGTCGAAAGGCTCAGTAATCTGTTTTGCTGTGTTGCAGCCATATTTTTATTAGTACCTTAAGCCCGAGCAATTGACGAAGCGGCGGCCTGCATTTTGCGCTCGCGGCGGGGCGAGAAGCAAAAGTCTATGGGACGGGCAGCCGGCGAATATTAGGCACAAATCGTCCTTTGAGAATAGAATCGTGCCTCGGCGAGAACCTGCCGACGGCGTCGAAATCGAACTTTGTTATCACATTGTCTTGCCAGTCGCCATCGCTCGGATACGCTTCGGCGAGCGATTCGCCGAAGTAGTCGTCGTTTTCCGACCCGAGCGGCTCACGTGAGGCCCGCACCCGAGAATTGAATCCACATGCAAGCGCAAAAATAAATCTCAGCCCTGATTCTGCATCGCGAATCGATCCGGTTCTGGGATCGATCTCCGGCGCCGCAACAGCACAGCCGTGAATTTCGACGCCTTGGCCACCTTTGCGCGGCGGCATCAGAAGACGTGCGAAACTCCTGCCGAATGGGACTGCATTTCCGATGTAAACGTATGAGCCTTCGGACGCTGCGCCGCCGAGATAAAGTTCGCCGCTGTTTCCTTCCGAGTTGATTAAAAGCAACTCAATCAAGCCTTCGGGATTTTTTTGTTCCTCTTCGGAAAATTGTCGGACGACGTACTTCGCCAGCAGCCGCACATCAATGCCGGGCGGAACGCCGATATGGCGGACATCCGACCGCTCGTGCCGGGCGAATGTCCGCGCCTTGTCTATTTTTTCTACTGTGTGCAGGTAAACTATCATCGCTGGCTTGCATTATTGTATTTGATAGGTAAACTTCTCGTCTTCGTCAAGACCGACATGGATTTTCGAAATTCCCTGGCCGGCCGCCATACGCGAAAGCACCTCGCCACTCATATCGGGAAGCATCGTGCCCGTCAAGATGTTGTAAACATTGCGTGCGCCGGAGTCTACGTCCGTGCAGCGTTTTGCAACTGTCTCAATGACGGCGTCGTCATAGGAAAACTTCGCGCCGTGATTGTCGGCGATCCGCTCACCGATTTTTCTGAGCTGCAGCTTGATTATCAGCCGGAGGATCTCGTCCGAAATCGGGTAGTACGGCACGGTAACCATTCGGCCGAGCAGGGCTGGCTTAAACGCTTTATGCAGTTCGGGCTTGATGGCCTCTACCAGTGCATCCGGTTCCGGACGCGTATCTGGATCGGCACAAAGCTTCATAATCGTTTCCGTTCCGACATTTGACGTAAGCAGGATGATCGTATTTTTGAAATCGATTTCGCGGCCTTCGCCGTCCTCGAGCACGCCTTTGTCGAAGACTTGGAAGAACAGCTCCATTACATCGGGATGTGCTTTTTCGACTTCGTCTAGGAGCACAACGGAATATGGCTTCCGGCGGACTGCCTCGGTCAGCACGCCGCCTTCGCCATAACCGACGTATCCGGGCGGAGAGCCTTTCAGGCTGGAGACCGTATGCGCCTCCTGATATTCGCTCATATTGATTGAAATCAGATTGCGCTCGCCGCCATAAAGGGCCTCTGCAAGCGCAAGTGCGGTTTCGGTTTTGCCGACGCCGGACGTGCCGACTAGGAGGAAAACGCCGATCGGACGCCTCGGGTCCGTCAGTCCTGCTCGGGCGGTTCGGATGCGTTGAGCGATTGCTTCGAGCGCATGATCCTGTCCCAAGACCCTTTCACGCAAGGTCGCTGAAAGGTTGAGAACCGCGTTGATCTCATCAGCAACCATTTTACCGATCGGGATACCGGTCCAACCCGAAATTACCTCGGCGACGGATTGCCCGTTGACTACTGGTTGCATTAACGGAGTTTCTCCTTGTACGCGGTGAAGTTCTCCAGAAAGCCTTTTCAGCTCAGCTTTGAGAAATTCGATATCGGCCGGTGTTGCTGAGACTGCTTCTGGCGAGGTTTCCGTGGCGACCGCAGTTGCGGCTCCATCTTCGCCCCCGACTGTCGATCCCGATTCTGCTGTTGCTGCGGCCGACGTGTCTGCTGTATTTAGAGCCTCTGCCGCCGCCTCGGCTAGTTTTCCGTTATGACGTGAGATTTCTAGCTTTGTCCGGACGGTTTTTATTTGCGCGACAAGAGCCTTTTCTTTTTCCCATTGTTCGTTGAGTTTCGCGAGCTCTTCTTCGGTTGCGGTGCGCTCGGCTCGAAGCTCGGCAAGTCTTGTGTCGTGTTCCGCTCCGGTGACCTGTTCGCGTTCGAGCGAATTGATTT
Source organism: Blastocatellia bacterium (assembly GCA_040289905.1). Lineage (GTDB taxonomy): Bacteria > Acidobacteriota > Blastocatellia > Pyrinomonadales > Pyrinomonadaceae > OLB17. The sequence continues at coordinate 32,569 of PSMA01000013.1, read as the reverse complement.
CGGTAGTCAAATTCTGGATTCGTCGTTTAGCATCCTCGATCGGCGCTGGAATCGAACCTTGTCCGATTGCAACCTTTGCGCAGGCAGTATCCAGGACCGAAACCGATTTGTCGGGTAGTTGGCGGCCGGTTATGTAACGGTGCGAAAGCTTTACGCATTCGACGATCGCTTCATCCAAAATCCGCACGTTGTGATGCTCTTCCATTTTATCTGCAATTCCGCGCATCATCGAAATTGCACGCGCTTCGTCGGGCTCGTCAACTTTAACGACCTGGAATCTTCGTGCGAGTGCGGCGTCCTTTTCGAAATATTTCTTGTATTCAGCCCAGGTCGTTGCTGCAATCGTCCGCAATTCGCCGCGGGCAAGCGCCGGTTTCAAGAGGTTTGCGGCATCATTTTGTCCGGCGGCTCCGCCTGCTCCGATAAGGGTGTGGGCCTCGTCAATGAACATAATTATCGGCTGTGGCGAAGCTTTTACTTCTTCGATGACGGATTTGAGGCGATTTTCAAATTCGCCCTTGATACCGGCTCCGGCCTGCAGCAATCCAAGGTCAAGCGATCGGAGCGAAACATTTTTAAGCGGTTCCGGTACGTCGCCATGTGCGATTCTGAGAGCGAAGCCCTCGACGACAGCGGTTTTGCCGACGCCTGCTTCGCCCGTCAGTATCGGGTTGTTCTGACGTCGACGCGTGAGGATATCGATGATCTGACGAATTTCAAAATCGCGACCGAGCACTGGATCTATCTTCCCGGCAGCAGCCTTAGCAGTTAGATCTTCGGTGTACTGGTCGAGGGCCTTCGTTTTTCCTGGCACACCGGCCGCTACCTGTGGCCCACCGGTGACTCCCGCGGCTTCTCCGAGTGCAACTGCGTCTCGTGCTTCGATGGAATCTGCCGTGATATCCGCCAGCTTTTTCTGGAGGTCTTCAGCGGAAATATGGTCGAATTCACGCGAAATATCCCGAGCGATCCGCGAAAGCCCTTCGCCGGAGAGCAGCGCAAGCACGAGATGTCCAGAGCGGATGCGTGCGGCGCCGTAATCCACAGAGGCAAGCAGCCATGCATCCTGAATCCATCGCGGTATACGCTCGCTAAGTCCAGGCGTTCGCGAATTGCCCGATTTCAGGCGATCAAGAGCCGTATTGATATCCTTGGCCAGCCGATCGAGATTGACCTCGTAATGTTTTGTAATTCGGTGAAGGTCCGTATCGTTCATTTCGAGCAGTTTTGTCAGAATATGCTCAATTTCAACGTCATAGTTCGTCCGCGAAAGACAAAGGCCCGCAGCACCCTCAAGAGCATTTCGCGTCGTATCGTTTAACCGCGCTACCAAAGCTTTAAGATTAACGTTCATTGTAGTAGTCTCCTCAACGAAAAATCGCTTCCGGGAAGGGCGTTTCCGCCCGCCGGTTCCTCGCAGCGGCTCAGTTGGGCTGCAATATCAACTGGTCATCATCGGCAGTTTTTGGCTGCGTCTTCAAAAAAGAAGTCCAGCCAAGCATCGGGCGCCTCAGCGCACGCGTTGTCAAAATCGTGCTCGGAACCTGACGCTTTTCTAATACGAGACGGAAATCAAAATCGAGCTCCATTCCGGTCATAAATGAAACTATCGATTTGAGCGGTCGATATGCACTGCCATTTGGCAGGAAAGCCTGAAACTTTCTGAATTCCAGCGGCCCGAGGCGGATCCGAAACTTTGATTGTTGATCCCAGATTCGCGTGCCGGCGATGGTATTTACGCCAAGCCTGGAGTTCTGTCGGCCAACGAAAGTCTGATCTGACGGTTCAAGCTCAAGCCACTGGCCAGCAAACTGCTCTATCTTAACCGGCACACCAAAATAGTCGGCAATGATATTTGTTACCGAATTTGTCGAGTGCGGACGCTGGGCGATGAGTCCGACATAGGGTAACAGCGTTTCATCGTCGACGGCTAGCCGACCGCGAAGTCCTTTCGTGCCGAGACCCGCGAAGTCGAAAAGATACCCGGTAAATTCATCCTCTCCGCGCTCGTATCCGATAGGAAAACGATATTTTGCCCAGGCTCGATAGAAAAGCGAAGCTGCCCGGTGCGTAAATATGTCCAGAAACGTCCAGAGAGCAGTATCGCGATGCTTTATGCGATCGAGGACGAGTTCGGTATAATGCGTCGGCAAAACACCGCTGATGCCGACCATACCGATTACGCAAATTAGCATTTCTATCCGCTTTTGGGAATCCAGATTTTCCGAGAATGCATGATTTGCGAGATTATCTGCGACTTGACGAATATCGCGGATTTCGCTCGGCGGAAACTCGAGACTGACAAAAGAACGAAAGCGAACAACTTCATCGGCGGGAAGGGCGTCACCTCCGACGGGTTTTCGCTCGGGAAAGATATTTTCAAGGAGCCGTACAGCCTGAAAAAACTCAAATCGATACGGTTCGTCGAAAAGTCGTTCTTTAACGGATTTTCCGTTCATAATCATATCTGCTCAAACAGACTCATACGTTTGCCGTTATAGCAGTTCCTGCTCACCCGCGCGCGGCGGGAAAATCTTTATAAGCTCTTCGCGCTGCTCGCTTCGCAGGATCGTTTGGTTAAACGAATTAAGCGAAGCGTAGAGAGCAAGAAAGCGTTCCAGTACCGAAGCAAAGAGATACATTCCGCTACCGACAAACTGCTCCTCGTCAAATGTCACGGTCGTTTCTAACCCGCGGACAAAGCCTGTACCAACGCGGGCTCCGATCTGCCTGATTGCTTTTCGAGCCTCGACTCGGCGAATACCGAGTATTTGCTTACGCGTGACGGACGAATCCGTGAAATTATATAAATGCAGGATTTCCTGCAATGCCTCGGGGCTTCCATTATCCGAATTAACGAGAGAAAGATAGTTCAGATTCAGATGCGAAATCAGCCGCCATTGTACTGATCTTCGTTGCGGCGGGCGGATGGTATCTGTCGGCTTTGTCAGGCAACGGACACGCGAGAGCAGCGCTGTCCCTTCGACTTCGAAATCTCCCTCTTTACCGCCAAACGGCAGCCGAGCCGGCAGATCACGGTTTGTACAAGTCGTCTTTACATTCAACACCTCGACCGCAGGCACACGCGGATCAAAATTTTGATCTACGAGAGAAATGTACACTTCTGTCCCTTCGTCGTCCGGCCGCTGCGATGGCCTCCGCGTTGCGTACCAGAATGATTTCTCCATCTGCTCACCGTAGGCATGACGGAGGGAGTAAAATGGCGAAAACTGACGCGTTTTCCCCGTTGTCGGGTCAGCCGTAACGACGTCGTCGATGGAATATACCTCCGTAGTCGACTGTCGATGGACGTCCGGTATAACTTGATATTCGTATTTATGATGGGACAAGTAAATCGGGTCTGCCATTCGCGAAAATAGGTTTATTATCGGCGAGCAGCCTAGCTTGAAAGTTTCCGACGTGACGGGTGCAACGGGCGGGGAAACGTCGCGAAGATGGATTAACAAATCAAAATGGCTGCCAAATTTGGCCGCAATCGCTCTGTCCAGCCCGCAAACCTCAAAGAAGAGAAACTTGTAGGGAAATGCAAAATATTCCGTCAGCAGACGATAGCCGGCAAATGATCGTTTGGTAAAGGGCAGCAATGCCTCGTCTTCTTCAAAGCCGACCGGGCGAATAGCTTCTGCTGCATCGATTATTACAGGATCCGGAAGTTTGAGCTGAATATTGGTTATGGTCTTGAGCGTCCGGTTCCCGAGCGGTTGCTCTTTTGGCCTGAATTCAACGGAAACGGCGTTCGTAAAGAGAATCTCATAAAGTGGAAATACGAGTTGTGGATCGCCGTCGATGTAAAAACGCAGAGATTTTGCCGGCTCTCCCGTTGCGCCAATTCGCAAGTCGGATAAATTCGCCTCGCCAAAGCACCGAAAACTAAACCGTATCGTGCAATCTGCGTACTTACCGCGGGCGTCTTTCGGTGCCGGCGATTCAAGTGCTGCTTCGAGCATCTCGATCGGAACTAGGTCGACTGGGTAACAGGTTCGAAACCGGCACGGCGTCCCGTCAACGGGCCGCGAATTAAGGCGTGTTCCGCGCTCGAGATGCTGAACGCTTGAAATCTTATCATTCGGTGAACCAAAGGCGAATTGGGCAATCGCCATCGACGGGATCGGGGCAAGATAATGCGGATAAAGGAGATTAAGAAATGATTCGGTAATTTCCGGGAGCTCATCGGCAAGCTTTAGCCCAATTCGTCCAGTAAGGAAGGCAAAAGACTCGATCATCCGTTCGACGTGCGGATCTTCGATTTTTTCTTCTTCGAGCTGGAGACGGGCCGCAATCTTCGGATAACGTCGGGCAAACTCCGCGCCCATTCGTCGGAGAAAGATCAATTCTCGCTCGTAGTATCCAAGTAATTCGTCTCTCATCGGAAATGGTTAGACATTTCTGCTCTTACCTTGTGCGCAAGAGAATTTTCCAAATTCAATTGATCGCCACCGATCCAGCTCATTGCTCGGGTCGTACCTCAAAGTCTCCGGACCCAAGTACCAGCACGGTATCGAACGCAATTGGCTCGGGCGCCGGATCCACGGCCAGCTGGGCTTCGATTCGAAATCTGATCGAGCGTTCGGTCAGCGTCGGTGGTTCCATTGAGACTTGCAATTCGAGAAAACGCGGCTCAAAAATACGGATCGCGTTTTCGACGGCGCGAGCAAGCCTCAATTGCTCTGCCGGATTTTGCGCGCTTAGGCCGGTGATATCCGGTAGGCCAAAGAATGCAATGGAATTCTTTGCTTCTTCGAGCCCTTTTTCAGGTGGATCGAGAAAACACCGCGTATTCAATAACCATTCAAGGTCGCGGCGAACTGCGGCTTTGAGGTCCCGAAGTGATTGCGATCGCGACTTTGGAGCCTCACGGCTTTCCTCTGGATCGAGGTCTACGAGCCTGTCCAAAACGGACGGCGTAACCTGCATCTGATTATCCCAAATTGCCATCGGAACCCTTTTCCCGAAATGTAAAACCGAGGGTCATACCAGGACAGGAATTTTCCCGATCGGCACAACCCCCGAAATCGCAAACCGTTCCTCGTCGCGATACTTAGACGATTGCCTTGTTGGCCTTGACGTCCCAGCCGGCCTTTCCTGCGCTCTTCGCTATACCTTTTTCGTCCTGTTTGAAGTATTCGATTTCGATCTTAGCAAAGTTTAGCGAGATCTGATCGGTCGGGATGATGTCTCCATGTGCAGAGCCGCCTGTTTGGTAGCTCGATACTAAAAGATCGCTCATCTTAATTTTCAGGAATGTCTCCTGTTTTTCGCCCGCTTTTCGACAGATTAGCGAGGCCTCTTTAATATGCTTACCGCTTGCGCAGGCGAGCATCAATTTCGGCGATGCCTGATTCATTTTCATTACGAAATGAAAGTCCTGCATCGAAACCTTCCCAGCACCACCACCGCCGCCTACGCCAAATGTTCCCGCTTGCGATTCGCCCCAAGACCATGATTCAAGGTCGATGCTGCCTTTCATTTTAGAATCCTGACTCTCACCCTCGATTCCATCAATTTTCAAAAAATAATCAACTGCTGCCATTGAAATTTGCTCCTTTCCAAAAAATTTACTGCTATCCGGCTAACCAAGCATCCACCTGGATTAGCTTCGGAAATATGACGCTTGACTGCCCAGTTTTTGCTCATCTATGGCGATTATCGGTTGTCAAAGCATCCCCGTAATATCCGCAGACCGCAGGGTGCGAAATGCTAGAGCCGCGGTCCGCGGAAGATACGGAAAATGAACCGCTACCCTTGTGCGGGCGGCGGGAGATCAGCGACAAGCCGGAGGGAGACCGAAAGTTCGTCGAGTTGGAAATGCGGCCTCAGGAATGCGACCGCACGATAGCAACCAGGTTTTCCTGGGATTTCAGCAACGTCAACGCGCGCCTCACGCAGCGGGTATTTTGCCTTGGTCAGCGGCCCCGCGTTGTCGTCTTCGGTTACGTAATTTGCAATCCAGCGATTGAGGAAAGATTCAGCTTCCGATCTGGACATAAAGCTCCCGACCTTATCCCGCATCATCGCCTTTAAATAATGTGCAAACCGCGAAACTGCGAAAATGTACTGTAACTGTGCGGAAAGCCTTGCGTTGGCGTTGGCTGCGTCGCTGTCGTATTTCTTCGGTTTGTTGGCGGATTGCGTTGCGAAAAATGCCGCGTAATCCGTTCCCTTGCAGTGGACTAGCGGAATAAATCCGTTATCGGAAAATTCTTTTTCGCGACGGTCCGTTATCGCAACTTCGGTCGGACACTTCATCGCAATCTCGCCCTCGTCCGTCTGGAAAGTATGCGTTGGTAGGCCCTGCACCAACCCGCCGCCTTCGACCCCGCGAATCGCAACGCACCAACCGTGCATCGAAAACGCCTCCGTTATTCTGGCGCCGAGTGCGTACGCCGCATTACCCCAGAGATATTTCTTGTGGTCGCGACCGTCGACGTCTTCTTCGAACCGGAAGCTTTCGGTCGGCTTTGTCGCTTCGCCATAGGGCTCGCGCATGAGTACGTGTGGCATCGTCAAGCCTACATAGCGAGAGTCTTCCGATTCTCGGAAACTGCGCCACTTCATATATTCCGTCCGGTCAAAGATCTTTGAAATATCGCGGACGTCCGTCATCTCAGAAAACGTGTCCCAGCCAAACATTCCCGGCGATGCGGCGCTCAGAAACGGGGCATGAGCTGCGGCCGCCACGCCGCCGATTTGCTCAAGCAGAGCGAGATCCTGCGGGTGATTCCCAAATTCATAGTCGCCGATTAGACAACCGTACGGAGCGCCGCCGAATGTGCCGTATTCTTCTTCGTAGATTTTCTTAAAGAGCGTCGATTGGTCAAACTCCAGTGACCGCTCGAAGTCCTTGAGGAGTTCTTTTTTGGTAACATTCAATACGCGGATTTTCAGCTGTGGCCCTGTTAGGCTGTTGCGGACTAAGTATTGCAATCCGCGCCAAGAGGCTTCCAGCCGCTGAAACTCCTCGTGGTGCATAATTTCGTTCATTTGTGCGGTGATTAGGCGGTCGATTTCCGCGATTCGCGAATTAATGGCGACGTCCATATTTTTGGACATCGTCAATGTCCCGCTCATCACCTGATTGACGAACTCGGCGATCATATCCTTGGCACGCTCTTTTTGGTAGTCGTCGCGTGCCAGTTTACCTTCGGATAAAATCTTATCCAGCAAGCCACCTTCTTCAACTGTTTCGACCGCCTGCGGGGCGGCTTCTTCTTTTGATTTTGCCATCGTCCTAACCCTCCTTTTCGGCATCGAGGCCGAGAGCGTTGCTTAGCTCTTTCTGTTTATCAGCATGCGCAATGATATCTTCGAGCATCGATTCGAGTTTTTCATTCCCGTCCATCTTCGAGCGAAGATCGGCAAGTTTCTGCCTTGCTTCGACGAGTTTTCGGAGCGGCTCAACCTGCTGGACAATTCTGTCGGGCTCGAAATCTTCCATTGACTTGAACTTGAGCTCAACGCCCATCTTGCTACCGTCATCCTGAAGCTTGTTATCGACCGTGAACGCAAGCCGCGGAGACATACCGGCCATTACCTGATCGAAATTATCAGGATCAATTTCCACGAATTTTCGATTCTTGAAGGCCGGGAGCGGCTCTTCCGGTTTGCCGACGAAGTCTCCCATTACTCCGACAACGAACGGCAATTCCTTCAGTTCAATCGCCCCGCCTACCTCGACGTCATAGGTGATCTGAACACGCGGCGGTCGGACGCGGTCGATCTTATGCTGTAAGCTTTCCTTAGTTGGCATTTCGTATTTCTCCTTATATGTTAATTTCTGGTTATTAATTGATCATCCAATCAAAACCGAACACCTTCCCCACGTGCGTTTACCAATCATTATTGACTGATGAAGATTCCGACTCTGTCGGCTCCCTATCGTACGCCGATGAAGCGTACGCATCCGATTCATAAGGCGAAGAGCCCGGATTGAGCCCAAGGGTTTCTCGGATACTGCCGAGCACGGCCTCATCCTTGATTACGTCCTGAAGCCATGTTTCGAGCGGCATATTTCCCCAGCGGACTGCCCGTTGAACCAGATAAGCTACTGGACTGTGTGGCTCTGTCCTTTGAAAGAAAGCCGCAATTTCCGCTAGTTTCCGCAATGCGTCGGCACGACCCGAAACGGTGCCGGTTCCGCTGCTCGTCCGCTGGCCACTTGTCGTATCGCCGCCGTCGGCCGGGGCGTATTCCTGCCCATCGGATTCGTCCGGCTCCTCGATGCGCTTTTCCGCAAGAAGTTTTTTTACTAGCGTGTGAACGGCGTCCAGCGATTTGTTCAGTTGACCTAGGCCAGGCATCTGATTGCGGTCATAACGCTCTTCTATAACCCGATTCAACTCTTTGAGGGCGTCCCAGCATTGCTCCAGTATGGCGTTCGTTTCTTCGCAAAACTGACGCCTTGTTGCGGATCGGGCTTTTTTCCATTTATCCGCGGTCGTTCGATTTTCCCGTTCCGCCTGTTCTTTTAAGTCTTGAAATTTCGCTGCCTGTTCTGGATCAAGCGACGATAGATCCTCCGGAATATCGAATTTTTTTGCGTCCTCCCAATCCAGGTATCCAAGGCCGGCCGTTGTTACGGGTACGCGCTTGATGGCTAAAGAAACCTGCGTATCCATCCAGGAAATCGCGTTCGCGCGTCCTTCCATATCGCCTTCATCTATCTCCGGGTGCAATGTATCCCAAAACTGGTCCTGAAGAGCGGCGACCAATTTGAGACTGTCGCGAAAACCGGCAAAGCCATAAATTTTGACAAGCGATTCAGAAAGCCAAGCAGCAATCTGAATGTCCTTGGTCTTTGTCGACAGGGCGTCTACGGCGAACTCGATCACCTTACGATAATCCGCAGTTTTCAGATCCGTTTGCCATTCGCCCTGAAGCAGTGCGTCATCAGCGCGACGGGCTTCGGTTATTTCGTCGTAAAGGCCTGAGTACCGCAAGCTTTCGCCGGAGGGCGAATCCTCGGAAATTGGAGTCAAAAGCATCTCGAAATCCAATACCGGCGGCTGTTCGGGAACTTCAATCATCTTTGAGATCTCCTTTTGGTAAAGCAGAAGAACCTGAGGAAATATCTAATTCGGGATAGACGTATTCTACTCGAAAAACGCGCATTTCGGCACAAAAATTTTATTTACGACACCGTTTCGCTTACCTCGTCGTCGCGATTAAACCGGATCGATTTGATATCGAGCATTGGGCGGTCGCGTCCGCTCATCCAGAAAATCCTAGAGCCCTCGCCAATGTAAAGTTCCTGGCCGAGGTCCCGCCAATCGACCGAGCGGCCAAGCCGGACGAGGTCATCGGGATGTTTCCAGGTATTGGCGTAAAGCGAGGGCAAAAACATTTCGCCCGTAGTCCCGTTTACCATTTCCACCTTCGCCTGTGGCCAGTAAACGTCCCGGAGCGACTTGCGATCGAGAAATTCGATCGATTCGACGTGTTCGAACGGAAGCCAGACGTAAACGTCTTTGACGATAGCCTCAAAAACGCACATTGTCAGGTCGTTGTAGTCGCGAAAATCGGAATAAGCTTCGCCATCTACGGTGACGGAGAATGCCGGCCGCTTTTCCTCTACTTCGTCAAGGATTTCACGTGCGCGAGCTATGTCGCCGAGGCGAACGCATTCAGCCGCTTTCAATAGATCTTCGACATAATCGGGGAAGGCCATCACTGCTTCCGGCCGCGTCGAATGCGAAAAAAGATGGAGCCGATCTTTTTCGGCTTTGAGATTTTGCCGATAAATGAGCGTTCCAACGGCAGCGTTGGCGTCCTGATGGCCGATTGCGTCAAGCTGTTTTTCAGCGCGATCCCAATCTCCGCTGAAACACGACAATTCGAATAGGAAAGTGCGAGCTGAAACGTTCGTTGGGTTCGTCTTTACCAATTTTATGGCTTCTTCGATCGCTCCCTTGAGATCGCCTGCATCGAGTTTGAGTTTTGCGTCATTCATTGTTTCTCCGCTTTTGGCTGCAATATCACCGCGCGAAACCAGACCGTGAATCGGATGATTTAATCACTTGAAAATATTTGCCGGTGCCCGCATTTCGCGATAAAGCCGCTTATCAAATGGATCGCCACCGCTCGGTTTAATCGTCGCGGTAATTGACTTTCCGCCTACCGAATAAGTCAAAAGATATTCGCCGCCGGGCTGTTTTTGTGGTCGGCCTGCATCTACGAAGCGGAACAGGCCCCAATTTCCCGGAAATGTCAGATCACCGCTGGAGCCACTCGTGACCACGTTCGCATTCGAACCCGTGGACGTAGTTGCTGACGCAGATGAGCCAACTGTTACCTTGACGCCCGTTTCTGCGGAGCCGCTAGCGGGAAATGCACCTTTTATCGAACCCGTGCCATCCGGCGGCAGTTTCTGTCCGTCGATTGACACTTCCACGAGAACATCCTTCGGCGGCCGCAGCGTAAATTCATATTCAAATTTCGGCGTTGGGTTCGCCCCAAACAGTGCTTTACGCAGAGCGCCTGCTTTGTTCAGATAGACGATGAATTCATCGGAGAATTGCAGATCGACGCCGTCTTTTATTTTCAGCTGCCCGTCGGCTTCCTCGAAGTATTTCTCCAGGCGGTCTTTGTAAAACTTGGTAAATTTTCCGTCATTTGGATTCAGGAATTGCGCGATCTTCGTTAAATCCGCTTCACTTTGCCCGTCTTCAAACGGATAGCCCTTTTCGATTTCTTTCGCTGCGGGCAGTATCTCCTGCGTCCACGCTTTTGCGATCTGCGATTTTACGTCCGCGCCGAGCAGCGAGCGAAGATTGCCCAGCGGCTGCTGCAACAACAGCGCGACTTCCTGAGCCGATGGCGTTTCATTAAATCCGGCGAGCAGATTTGCGATCGCTGTTTCGCGTTGGCGGAGTTTTAGCGGATCCTCGTCCTTGGCCATCTGGGCAGCGATCTCTCTTAACTTGTCTTGCGAAATGCCGTTAAAAGCTTTGTAGACGTTGCCGATTTCATTGCGGTATTTTTCGATCGGTGCATTTTCCGCCTGATCTTTCGTCCCGACAAATGTAAAAAGCGGCCGAAATTCTTTCTCGGGTTGACTCCCACCCGTGTCCGTTTTCCCGGGCGGGAAAATGTAACTTTTAATCCATTCCCACCAACCCTCGACCTCCGGCTTTGCGGAAAGATTTGTGTTTTTGGCGATTTCACGCACCAGAATCTTCATCGGTGAATTTGCCGTCGAAAATGCAACAAGCGCCTGCGTCGCCTCGTCCTTGTTGCTGTATTTCTTGACGTGAGTGTTCTGGACAAATTTTCGCCAATGATCTGCGTAATCTCGGTAATAGCGATCGAGCATCAACGCCGAATCGGTTGATTTGGCAACCTCTTTTTTGCCGACCTCGCCCATCACCCAATCGTCTTCGCCGAGTTTCTTGTCCGCTTCCTGAATCGCAACTTTCATCAGTTCGTAGCCTGCGCGAGTAAACGCGCTCGGGACGGCGTAGCTCCCCTCTAGGAAACTGGTATCTGCCCCGTTTCGGGTCAAAATAGCCTCGACAGTTGTTTTACCGACCTTGTCGTCGATTTCCTTCGAGATTTCGGTAACTTTTCGGCTGTAGTAGCGATAAACGGCCGGAAAATCCTTTAATTTACTGCGAACCTCGGCAACGAGTTTTCCGTCAAGTTGGATGCGTGGAAATTTCGCTTCGCCCTGGTCGCGATCCACCTGCTTTGCCCAGAATTCGAGTTGCTGCTGGGCGACGAGTTTCATATCTGGCGGGACTTTCGATTCTGAAACCCAGTAATCTCTTAAGGCTGTTGAAATATGTCCGGATTCTGCTCGGTTTTTATAATCGCCGGAGAGCATCAGATAAGCCTTTAGAAGATCGTAGTATTTGCTTAAAGTCTGCTCTTCTTTCTCGGTCAATTGGCCGGGATTTGCAACCGGTTGGCTGTTGGCAAATCTTCTCAGTTCCTCTTCGAGTTTTTTGACCGCCGGCTTTTTGTATCGCTGCTCAACGACAGCGAAATAAAGCGGCAAAAGGCTTTTCTCCAGTATTTGGTTGCCCGAGTACATCCCAAACCGCATATAAATGGGAGGTCCATTTCGCTGGTAATCGTCGAGCCGCGCCATTATTTCGCGGAGTTCCTCTGTCGCGTTGATTTCTCGGCGAGCTTCATCGTCCCGCTTTTCTAGCGGGTTACGGCCGGCATCGGCTCGAACGATTGTTTGCAATTTTTCCGCGGCCTCCGTCGCCTGTTCCAACATCTTTTTGTTGTTGAACAACGAAAGAGCCGACATCACAAGCAATCCAAATACAAGCAGCAATCCAATGATCGTGATTGCCCAACTCAGTATCGGCGGCCTCTGACGTTGGGCAATAAACGTTTTGACCAGATCTTTGTCTCGCAGTATCACGTCTCGAAACAGCCGACGCGAAAAAAAGCCGTTTGCGAGCGTCTGGACACCCGAAGCCGACGACTTCGCCGGCGGAGCTGCGGTAAAATAAAAACCCCGTAGGAATGGATTCTCACTGAAAGGATTTGGGCGAAAAAGTGCATTGACGAAAGCGCCGAATCGCCGACGCGCGGCGCCAAAATGGAGCGGAAAGTTGAAAATCCGTAACTGCCTAAGCGGCGGAAACGGCGCCGACAGCCTGATAATACGGCGTTTTAGAAGTGCGTTATGCAGTTTTTCGTATTCGGCGTCAAATAGTGCCTGAGCGTTTTCGCTCTTTTCTAAAGGAATCGTTGCTCCCCAGACGAGAGTTTTGTCCTCGGCCTTCGATGCCGAGAAGGAATCGCGAAATCCTTCGATCGCGTCTGAATGCGAAAAGATTAGATAAACCGGAAAGCGGATTTTCAGACGTTGCATTGCATCGTCGAGCCGGGCGCGGTGCATTTTAGCCAGGTTTTCGATTTCCCGCTCGTCGCCTTTTATGATTTTTTCCGCATCGATTACGAGAATGTAGCCATCCAGCGGTCTTTCCGGGCGGTATTTTTTTATTGTTTCCAAGAGCCCCGACCACTCGTCAGAATCGGCACCTTCGGTTTGAAATCGGCCGCCGGAATCGACAAATACAGCCTCGCTCGTAACCCGCCAATCGACTCCGGAGGTCGGGCGGATAAAACTCATCTCCGATTGTCGCTGGCTCGGTAGCGGCTGAAAATTGAGTTCGGAACTAATGACAAGCGAACTTTTTCCGGATTTTGGATGGCCGGCAACCAAATACCAAGGAAGGGAATAAACCGGCTCGCGACCGCCGGAACCGAGGTTCGAGGATTTCAGGAATTGAACAACCTCTTCGGCTCCGGCGACAAGGCTTGGATAATTGCCGGCCCCGGCGATCGGCCGAGGTGAAGCCTCCGATGCGGATCGTTCGCTGCCGACTGCGGCGTTTTCGGCCTGCTCGCGCCTTTTGCGTCGGCGGGAAACGATAAAGCCGAATAAAGCGACAAAAGGCAGCGTAATGACCACGAAGGCAAGCAGTATTGCCGTTCGCTCGTAATAGCCAATCTGCGGGAGCGGCACAAGATACGTAATCAACGTCAGGATGCCGTAAAACGAGAGGACGCCGCCAAAGCCAAGAGCGTATTTTAACTGATCCGTGTGCCAACTCATTTGAATAATAAGTCAATCACCGAGCGGCCGTCTGACTGCAGACCTGCGGCCGCGTTAATAGCCTTAGTTCCGTAGTTTCTCGACGGATTCCTGCAGGAATTTAGACGAAAGCAAAAACATAATCAGATAAACGATGAATGCAAGCCCGAGCACAGTAAAAGCCCCAATTTTGGCCCATACGGGCATTTTTCTTTTCGGCGGCGGCTTTGGCTGGTCATTGGCAAGCCAATCGGGAGACAATTCGACGGGTACAATTTTCCCGACCTTGACAAGTTCATTTGCGGTTTTTTGCATTATTGCAAGCAGCGTTTCCTGTTCATAAACCGCGTACCGGCCCTTAAAACCGAGCAGCATACAATAGTAATAAACTTCTACCGCATCCTGGGTAACCTCGATTTGCGAGAGCATCGACTCGAGTTTTTCGAAAAATTTATTGCCGGCCAATTGCTCGCCGAAATATTCCAACTGAAGCGGATTTTTCTCCCATTCGATCTTTAATGGGAAATTGGCCGTCAATACCGTTTCATCGACAAATGCGGCAAGGGCAAATTTTGCGACGGAGACAATTTTATGATTGAAGCGGTAACGCTCGGCTCGCTTTTCGAAATCGTCTAGCATCGCGGCAACCTTTGGCCGCAGGTCGTTTGACGGTGCAACAAGACCGGCCTTCAGTCGCAGGATCAGATCAAAAATCGGTCCGGCAAATGTAACCAAATCGTTTTTTGGAGCCGTGTCTGTCATTCGCGTGAAAACATTTGATGTCTATGGTTTTACAGCGTAAAGTTCGATCTTCTCATTCGGTAATTCGCCGGGCACGTAAACCGATATCACCTTTGAACCGGCGATTCCATTCCAGTAAGGGCCGATCGTATCGAGTTGGAAATATTTGAACCCGACGCGTGTCGGTATCGGAGCCGGCGGCGGACTTGCGTGCGTTAGCACGACGCCCGGAAGGGCCGAGCCAATCACGGAATCGATGACGTCGCGTGACGCGATTTTTACGACCCGCGGCACGCTTTCAATTAACTTTGCTTCCGGCATCTGTGCATTGACGGCGAGATAGAAAGCCGCTTCTTTTATCAGTCTTTCATCGTCGATCCGGCCGACATAGAGCGTATCGCGAGTCTTTTCAAGTGGAATTGGGACGCATCGACTTGGAATTACAGTCTCAAGCAGCTGTCGAAGCTGGATCGAAAGCGTGTTGAAGGTCAAATACAGATCGTCGTGATCATAGCGGACGATGTCTTTCGGCTGCATCTCCAGTGAAAAGGTCATCAATTTGCCGATCAAGGAGACCATTTCAAGATAGAGTCTCTCGGGATGCACCAGCGGAGATCTGAAATAATGCGACATTACTGGAATCGACGAATTTATCGTATGCAGCAACCAAAAAACGGCAACCTCCGAGGTTGTAAAATCTGCAAGGCTCGCATTGCTTTGCCGCCGCTGCTCGGCAAGACTTGAGCTTTTGGTGATCAGGATTTCAACGAGTTGGCGGAGCATCGCGGCCAACCAGTCCGATGCTGAAATTTTTAGAATCGGTGGGATATATTCCTCCGAGATCTGCAGTTGGCCGGTCGGAGTTCGCTTTAATTCAGCAATTTTTATACTGGTAAAACCGTCGCGAAGCTCGTCATCGAAGATGATCCGCAGGTTGCTTTTGGCGTAAGCAATCGGCTGCTCATTTGTGCCGGTTGTTTCGTCTTTTGCCTTACCGCCTTCCTGCAAATAGCGAAGATTCGAGTCGGCAGGTCCGCCTGCTGCCTGAAAATTTGACTCACCTTTCTTTCTTGCCGGTATCGCCAAATGGACGCCTAGCCTGTCAGCATCGACGCGAAAATGATTGCCGACCGGCCGCATATTCGGGACAGCCTCAGCGTCCGGAACATTAACGAAAAGCCCGTCCGGCATTACGGCACGGCAAACCGTTATCTGAAAGTTCCCGTTTGCAATTGCTTCGCCGCTAATTCTAAGCTCAAGAACGCCATATTCATGTTGCAACGCGGTGCGAAATCGCGAATTCAGCAGCTCTTCATAATAATTGTCCCATTGCTGAAAGTGATGCGGGGTAAGGAGCATCCCTTCGTTCCAGACGATTTTACGATAAGTGCTCATAATGAGTGGCTAGACGACAATAGTAGAACGAGAATAGAATTTAGTAAACACAGCAACAAGGATAAAAAGACGTTCGACCTCTATTAGTCGGTTGCAGACCTACGACATCAACCCGACGTATCTTTACTCGAGAAATCCGCTCGTCGCGGCTCGCCTTCGGGCCCGTAAACTTTTGGAATTGCCTTATCGGTGAGAATTTCGAAAAATTCCTTCATCCATTCGGGACCGCTTTTTTCTTCGAAATCCTCAGGATAATTTTCTGCGAGTTCCAAGGCTCGTGTCAGGATTGGGAATCCCTCGGCTGAAAGTTTCCCGCGCGATCCAAGCCGTCGCAGTGCGCGAGATGGTTTGATCAGCAAATCCACTATCCGGATGCTGTTGGGCGTCGGGTCGGCGCAATTCACCGCCGGCGTGGTGACAAGGTATTCACGGCAGGCGACTGGCCGGTTCGGATGTATCGAGCAGGATTCGTCCTCCAGAAAAGGGCAGGGAATCTGCTGATGAAAATATTCCAGAACAATAGCGATTCCTTCACGTATCGCCTCATCAGGCTCTTTCTCAGGTGCCCTTCGCTGATGCTCTAGAAACCGCTCGTACCAGCCGATTCGATGAAAGTGAGCGGCGGCTTCATTAAAGCGCCGACGGACACGAGTCTGTTGAGGTTCGGGTAGATTGTTCACGAGTTCTGCGATTTGGTAGATTTCCGCCTCCGAAATCGGCACTGCCTGCCGGCAACAGGCGCCACATCGCGCCTTACAGGAAACTGTTTTCCCCTCGCTTTTTACAACATCAACTCCTACTTCGACAAACGAGTTTGCCATTTGATGAAATATCGGTAGCATCCGGTGCGGCTTGACCGGCGCGGCCGGTACCGTTATCTCAAATTCCAGCGGTATGCCCTCGATGCGAACCCCTACTTTACCCGTAACCCATTCCGATATTTCAGACATTTATTTCAGACATTCTTCTCAATCTTCGACCTGAGCAATTTTCGATCATTGAGGAAAATTTTTCCACCGACCGTCAATGCCGCACCAATTCATAAATCTAGAGCCTCTGCCTTGACAGCGAAAGCCGAAGGGTTTTGCGTTATCGTGCCGATAGCAATAAAGTTTACGGCCATTTCGAATTCTGCATTGGTAATCGTGCCTTGCTTTTTCAGAAACCAAATGGTCCGAATCTCTCGCGAGCTTTGCGGAAGTTTTGTCGCAAGGTCCTGAAGCTGGTTTCTCAGTTTCATTGTCTCTCCAGCGGCGCCTTGGTCATAGGCTGCAATTGTGAGTAGGCAGTCATCTGCGAGTTCGTTGCCGAGCTGGATTGTCAATTTATCGAGCGTATCGGCGATTGACTTCGCTGTCGCAAAGACGTCACCGCGATTATTGCCCAGCTTCGTCATCGCCGCAACTGCCAAAAACAATGGCTTTACATTTTTCGCTGCCGCGAGCGAGCGGAGCTGGGCTGCGCTCTTTTGGGCAGACTTAATATTTTCGGCGAGAGCGCTGGAACCTGCAAACTGCCGAGTTTTGGCCGCGACTATTTTAGCTTGCTCAGCGGTAAGAAAGGCCTTCGGATCGTTTTGTGCGATTCGGCGAAGGAATTTCGCGGCGTTTGCCTCTACTTTGGCTTCTTCGCTGTCGGGCGTTGCCGTCGGAATTATTGTTTCCGGTGTTGCTGTCGCTTGTCTGTTCTGGTTCTTACTCGCGGTTTGCGAATCCAATGTGGCCCGATCCTCTGGCACGTTTCGCAGCTCGCGATCGTGCTCGGCGCGGGATAAATCGTTGGTTCGATCTTGATTCGTATCGTCGGCCGCCGTTGAGTTGCGTGAAACTGCAATAAAGACTACAAGCCCGACCAAAAGCACGAGAAATGCGGCCGCTATCGGACCCGCCAGCAGAAGCCAGACCGGAATCCTACTTCGATTTGTCGCAGATTGCGATTTTTTAGTATCAGTGATTTTGGCAGAAGCTAGTTCGCCCGCCGGTGACGCGGAAATCGAATCGTTTCGGCCCATCAGTTCTACCGATATTTCAAAGCCTCCTAGACTTAGGCGGTCGCCGTCGGCCAAAGTTGCTGGCTCGGTGAGCTTTTTGCCGTTCAGAAACGTGCCGTTGCTGGAGCCGAGATCCGAAATTACAAAGAAATCGCCGATACGGTCGATCTTTGCGTGTTTGCGCGAAAGTCGGGAATCCGAAATTGCGAGATCACATTCCGAATGCCGCCCGACAAGAAATGGAGATTTCTCGACTGCAGCTCGCCGCGGCTCACAATGCGTATCTTTGAAGTTAAGCCTAAGTTCGGCCATAAACACGCCTATTGCGAATAAGTAGAAATCGGACGCAAAGTTAAGCCGAAATCCTGTGGGTTTTCACCAACTATCGCGGCGGCGAAAAACTTTGGAACATATTTGAAGTTTTCCGACTGAAACTGCTTAGAGAGTTTTTCACCGTTTGCGATCAAGGTCCAAAAATCGCGCGGAAGACCCGAATTGGAGTCAAGAGCCTTTTGCAGGTTTGTACTGAGGCCGCCTTCACCGCTGTTATAGCTTCCGATAGCGAGCGGAACGCTGGCAGGCCCGGTACCGAATCTGCCTGTCAGAGCCTTCATATACGAGGCAGCAGCTCGGGCTGCCATTTCCGGCTTGCAGCGATCGTCCGGGGCTGTGGTAGATGCGGTTCTGACGATGCCGTCATTCGGAACAAAATGCAGCTTTGCGGTCGCAAAAGTAAACTGAAACATTCCAAGAGGGCCGGTCGGGCTTTGCAGGCAGACGCAATGCTCGGATTCGATCATTGCGAGATAAATGCCGATTCGCGGATCCGTCCCTTTTTCGTTAAAGGCTTTGATAATAAAAGGGGCGTTTTTGCTCGCTCTCTCATATGTTGCTTGGAGATTATCTCCGAAACGGCAGCCTCCAAGCGACTTTACGTTTATGCGCTTCGCGTAGGCATCGGTAAAAGCCTTTATTTTCTCGATTGCTTCGGGCGGTATCGGCTCGCTACTGGAGTTACCGATAATTTGAGCAATTCTCATAGCTCGATCGGCGATATATCGACGGCGTTCGCTATCGGATAAATCAAGATATTTCTTGCCCGCTGGCATCGAAAATGTGGGCTCAGAGGATTTCGACCCCGACTGGGCCAGGGATAGCTTTGCAGGTTCTGTTTCCGGCGTTGATTCTGCGGCCGCGGTCGGTTTCGGGGTCGGATCGTGTTCGCTTGCCTTCGGTTTAATTTTTTTAGTTGTTTCAATTTCAGGATCATCGAAGCCTTGGGCATTTTCCGTTTGGCGCGCAAAAAATCGGATCACCACGGACGCAGCCGAAACGACTAGGATCGTCAACGCAAGCCCGAGAAGTAACGCAGGAAGGATTTTCGTCAGCGTCAAACCAGTAGAGAATTGTCGAGTCGAAGCGGCCCGTGTCGGTGTGGTGGCCGCAATTGGCGGGTGCTGGAATCTGATTTTTACAACCGTATTGGTCCCGAGCAGGATTGTGTCGCCGTCGCGGAGCGGTGTGCCGGTTGCGGCGACGCGCTCTTGGTTGACATACGTCCCGTTGGCGGAATTTTCATCAACTATCCAGACTCGGTCGCCATCACGATAAATCGTCGCGTGGAGTCGCGACATTCCCTCGTCCGCAAATCGCAGATCGGCCCCGCTACCGCGTCCGAAACGCGTCTTCTCGGCGGTAATTTTATAATCGCAGTAGCCGTCCGGTGTCGGGTATTTGATAATGACCTCGAACATCAAAGCAATATTCTACATCGCCAGACGGTATAATTCAGAGAGTGGACGATCGCGTTTAAGCCCAAATTTCAGCGGATTTTCAGCAACTATGCCAGCCGCAAAAAAGCGGACGATCTGTTCGCGTTCCTGTGGAGTTTTGATCGACGCCCAGACGTCAGAGCGATTTGCCGGGAGCGATGACTTCCAGGTGCCGGCCTCTTGCGGCGTCTTTCCGAACGCGGCGGCGGCATAGATCACATCGCCATCAAAGACGCCGAATACAATCGACTTCATATAGAGCGCCGCCGCTTTTGCAGCGCAGTTTTGCTGGGGATCCGAGAGTGTTTCGTTCCCACAGAGGCCATTGTAACCGTTAGAAGCAACAAAATCGGTCGACATCTGAAAAAGGCCTTCAAGATTGCCTTTTTTCGCCGGGATAAATCCACTTCGGCTCATTGCCAGAATGAATCCAAGCGGCGCATCGAGGTTTTGCTCTCGGACAAAGGCAATATTGATAGTATCGCGGTATTTAGATGCCCGCTCAAAATATCCTTCGACTGCGTAATCAGCCGTCCGCTTTTGAACCTCCTGCAGGAACTGTTTGTTTGAAATATTGTAGGAAAAATTGCCCGAGAATTGGCCGATCAGCCGCTTTGACATCTCCTGAACTTCGAGGATCGAGATCTTTGCTAAAGCCGGCCCGGCCAACGCCGGCGTTTGCCCAGCCTGGGTCGCCTGCTCATTGGCGGGCTGTTTTGTTTGCCGAGTTTCGAATGCGAGGAGTACTGGCGCGGGCTGGAAAACCGGCTGTCCGCTTTTATCCAGTAAGACTACGCTGAGGGCGTGGTCAAAGCCATCGGCGAGGTCAGGATGGTCTTTCGGGTCGATAGATGCTGCAAATGGTTCGCTCTCGGCCTTTGCGAATGCGACCCCGTCAATGAGAAAAACCGCCTGCGCGACGCAGCCGGCATTTTCCGTTTCGACCTCAATTTCAGTTGGCTTGGCTACGGTTTCTCCGGTTTCGGGGCTGACGATTTTTGCTGTTGCCGTGCAGCCCGTTCCGCTTGTGAAATAAAGAGCCCCGGCCCCAATCGTCAATGCTAATCCCAACGCGCCGGCTGCGCCCGCAAGCATCCATTTATTATTGCCGCCGTCCGGGAGATTTGCCGATGCGCTATGAGCGGCGGGTTTTGTTGCGGTAGGTGATTCCGGCTCCGCTTCTCCTTCCAGATAGAAGTTAAGCGTTGCGGAATTTCCTAAAATGATGTAGTCGCCATTTTGAAGTTTGGTCTCGACGGAAATAGGTATTCCGTTTATTGCCGTACCGTTACTGCTGCCGAGATCGCGAAGGTAGAATCCGTCAGGGCGGGCCACGATTTCTGCATGGTTTCGCGATACATTCGAATCATCGGGGAAGGAAACGTCATTGTCCGGTGTCCGGCCGAGCGAAACCCTGCCGGTTACTGAGATCTCCCGGTTTGCGAATTTTATTTTACCTTGCTGCACGCTGATTCATTTACCGCTGAGCGGCGACTTTTTGACGACTGTGATAGGGAATTTTGCTTTTCTAGAATGGGCCATCTGGCGACGCTGGGGCAATGAAGAGGAAATAAACGACCAACAAAAAAGCCAGAAGAAGCACCAGCACGAGTCCGATGCCGAGCACGATGTACACCCAACCGACGCGATATTTTACGGCCCGTGGTGCAGTATCGGGCGAAGGCAATTGTTGCGGCGATTCCAATTGCTCGGTTAATTCCGGCTGCGGCTGAACTTCCGCTGGCTGCGGCGCGGCGATATTTTTGGAGCTATCGGAACTGGCCTCGGTTAATTTTTTTTCAACTGCCGCAGCATAACCTTTGGGCAAATATCCGCTAGTCTGCTGAAATTTTGGCTTCGGCATCTTCCACCCGCCAGCCGATCCTTGCTCTCGAGTATCGACAGCCGCGCCTGCATCGGGTGGGTTCGCCGATTCCTTGCTATTCATAGGCTGCCCTAGTCTCCGTAACCGTGCATTCTACACTACTTATTTTTGCAATTCTAGCAAATCCGATCGCGTGATTATTCCCGTTATTCGCTTGAAATCTTCGATCAAAACTGCCGGCGCCTTTTGTAGCTTTTTCTTTATTTCGTTAAAAGTTGCATCGACTTCGACAATCGGAAAGCTTTCTTCCATTACGTCCGCAACGCTCGAATTTAGCAAATCGCGATTTTCAAGAAGTTTTGCCAGGATACGGCTTTCGCGAAGGCTGCCGACGGAGCGACGATCTTCCAGCACCGGTATTTGCGTTACGGTGTTTTCATTCATCTTTTGCAAGGCCGCGGCAACTGTTTCGTGTGGCTCAGCAAAAACCAAAGAAGCCGGAGCGCCGGAATTCTTGGTTTGCGCAATGAGACCAGCCGTTATTTTTTGCGGTTCGAGGAGTAGTTTTTCTTTCATCCATTCATCCGAATGAAACTTTGTGAGGTAATGTTCGCCCGTATCGCAGACAATAAAAACGACAACAGCGCTCTCATCCAGGTCTTTAGCGATGCGCAGTGCGGCGGCGAAAATAGTTCCCGTCGAGCCGCCGCAGAAAATCCCCTCTCGGCGAGAAAGTTGGCGAGCCATTTCGAAAGATTCGCGATCGGTAATGTTAATTATTTCATCGATTATGGAAAGATCAGCGTTACCCGTCGGGAGAGCCTGCCCGATTCCCTCAACCAGATAGGGCGTTGCCTCGGGCACAAAACCGGATTCCTTGTAAGTTTTGAAGATCGAACCGTATGGATCTGCACCGATCACCTTAATCGCAGGATTCATTTCCTTCAGAAAGCGCCCAGTTCCGCTTATAGTCCCGCCAGTGCCGATACTCGCTACAAAATGCGTAATTTTTCCATCGGTATCGTGCCAAATTTCCGGTCCGGTCGTTTGATAATGGGCCGCGGGGTTTGCCGGGTGGTTGTATTGATCCGGGTAAAAAGAGTTTGGAGTTTCTTCCGCAATTCTTTTGGCCGTAGCAACGTAATGATCCGGCGTTCCCGGCTTCGCAGCGGCTGGACAAACTACGATATCTGCGCCGAGAGCCTTTAGGTAACGCATTTTTTCTACTGAAACTTTGTCCGTTAAGACAAAAATGCACTTGTAGCCTCGTGCAGCGGCTGTAAGTGCTAGACCGATGCCCGTATTTCCAGAAGTCGCCTCGATAATCGTCCCGCCTTTTTTGAGTACGCCTTCTTTTTCAGCCCAATCCACCATCGAAACACCGATTCGGTCTTTCACCGAATAGCCCGGATTCAAACTCTCCATTTTGGCAAAAATATTGGCCTTGATTTTATGTTCGCGGGTGATGTTGTTGATGCGGACAAGCGGCGTATTTCCAATCAGCTCTAAGATGTTCCTGTAGTATTTCATCGTCAGGGTTAAATTTCCGAACGCTTGCGCTACCGGATAGTGAAAATTCATCAAAGCCCAAGCGCCGGAACGCTCCACCCATTCGCTCGGTTCGGCAATTGGGTTTTCCGATACATATTGTAACCCGATTTTTGTATTTGTTGTAATCCCGCTGGTAGTTGAATCAGCACCGTGCCGAGGAGAGCGCCGCGTTTCGCCGTGCAATCATTTTTTCCGGATCATTAGTTATGATTCCGGTGATCCCGAGTCGGATTGCGCGATTCAAAATCCTTCCACTGTCTGTTGTCCAGATAGTTACCGGCAAACCTCGGCGTGCTGCGTTTTTAAGCAATTTGCGCGTTGCGAGCGTGTAGTGGATGGAAACTTCCTCGGCTCCGATTTCGTTTGCGAGTCTGACCAAATGTTTATCCTTTCGGAAAATATTGCTAATTTGTGGAGCAAAAAGCGCAGCGGTACGTATTTCTGGGCAAATAGCCTTGACGAGCGGAATCGCTGCAAACCGAAAACTCTTTATGATTATATTTTCTTTTTGCTCCAGATCGCAGACAAGTTCACAAACCGCTCTAACCAGCCGCGTTAATTCGGAATCTCGGCATTTTAGTTCAAGATAAATTAGCCCTCTATAATCTTTTAAGAATTTGAGGGCCCCGTTCAGCGTCGGGACAACTTCGCCGTCAAAGGTGCGGCAATTCTGCCTATTTGCTTTAACTCGAAACCATTTCCCGACGTCGCAACGCGCAAGCTCAGAGGACGTCAATTGCCTAATTTTTCCGCCGATTTGTCCCGTTCTATTGAGTGTCGAATCATGGATGACGACCGGCACGCCATCGGCCGCAAGTCGGACGTCCATTTCAATGCCATCTGCCGAAACCCGGACGGCCTCGGCAAAGGCGGCGATCGTATTTTCCGGTGCGGCTGCACTTGCGCCGCGATGAGCAATAATCCTCGGCAGCGCGGCTTTTAATTGATCCCGTTCTAGTAAAGTGCCGGTTGCGACGCGGCTTGCCGAATCGATTTCGTTGACTATTTCTTTTCGAGCAGGAATATTGTTTTTGACCAAGAGATTGGCTCCGCAATCGGGAATTCGTAGTTGCCAACAATGTTAAAATAGCGCTGTGAAATTTTCCTTACATCTTCCAGCGGATGAATCTTGAAATTGTAAAGAAGTTCAAGAACACTGCCGACAAGTGAGGGCTTGACAGGTAGCAAAACCAGATTGCCGCCATTTTTCAAAACGCGGGCCGTTTCGCGGAGGCCATCATCAAGCGGTACATACTCTAAAACGCCACAGGACAAGACAAGATCGAATGAATTATCGGCAAAGGGAAGCGAGAGAACATTACCCTGAACGGTTTGTATATTTTCGGCGTCGACACCCTTTTCTTTACGCGCCTGCTCGATCGCCAGTTGCAGGGAATTCCTGGAAAGATCAAACGCAATCGTCTTTTTAGGCCGAAAACCCGCTTTGTGTAACGCCATCGTAACGATGCCCGTTCCGCTTCCAGCATCGAGGACCATCGATTCGGAGTCGATCTTCAGATCGAGCGAGCGGAGAAAACGGGCAACGGAATCGCGATAACCATTTAGTTTCAAAGCGAGATTATGCACCTCGGCGATCCGGTCATAAAAACTTGCAGTTTTGTCCTTGTTTTTCTTCAAGCTTGTGCCTACCATCTATCTGACCGAGAGCTATTCTTTCAAAAGTTTTAGAATCATGTCTCGCATTTCCTCGATGCGGCTGCTGCTTGTGCCCGATTCGATGTACCGTATTTTGCCAGCTTTATCAATCAGGACCGCAGTCGGGAGCGATGTCGCACCATAGGCAATGTGCGGCTCTTGGTTCCGTGCCACTGCAAAATCATAAGGCAATTTGTATTGTTCCTTAAAACGACGCAAATATTCAAACTCGTCTGCCTTTGAGGCCGGAGTGCCCGCAGTCTCGCCATAATACCGCGTAACGCCAACGATGACTAATCCCTGATCTTTGTATGCGCGATCCCAATCAATAAGGTGTGGAAAAGCCGCAAAACAGGGGCCGCACCAGGTTGCCCAAAAATCGAGCAAAATCACCTTGCCCCGCTGGTCTTTTAGCTTTATTTCTTTGCCAGGCAACCATTTGTCGATTCCTTCAAGTTCCGGCGCCAGCTCGTTCAGTAATTTATACTGGATTTCGCGTTTTCGCAGACGGCGGAGGACATCCTCGCGTTGCCCCGGCAGCGGTAGATCGGGAAATCCATCTTCAAGAAGGCGCTTTACCTCGGCCAGGGCAGCTAGTTTTCTTCCTGATTCAATTTCGTATACCAAGCGTTTATCGAGAGCGTAAAAGTACAAGGCAGTATTTCCGGCTTTTGCAGCGTCAGCTCGAAGCTGTTCGAGTGTGCTTCTAGCCATTTGAGCGTCGGCCGAATCGCGATAGGTTTCAAATGCAAGAAGTCCCGCATCGAACATAATGTCCAAAGCAGCCGGGTTCGACATTTGATTGCCGAAGATTTGACGCGCTAGCGAAAATGCACTTGTCGCAAAATGCTGAGCTTTTTCCGGTTGGCGGACAGCCAAAAAAGCACGTGCAATTTCGGTTGCGATTCTGAGCCGTTCATTAAGTTTCGTGGGCTCCGACTTTAGATAATCGGCATAGATCGCGGCGGCATCGAGCGGGTGAAGCTGCTTGGCAAGCACTACCGCGAGTAGTGACCGCGACGCTTGGCGCCGCTCGCCTGACAAATCGCCTTCGGCAAGCAATTTGCCGAGCACGGCAGCCGTTTCATCGAAATTTTCGGCAATCCAATACAGCAGAGCGAGATAATATCGATCGTCGTCAGTCAGGTTTTGTCGCTTAGCAACCGCGGCCGCATATTTTGCGGCTAATTGCTTTTGTTCGCGTTCGGCCTGCAAGCGTAGGACTTCGGAAACCGGAAGCTTCTTTTTTTCGTACTCCTCGAATTTTTTTCGGCGATACGTATTCGCTTCGTCGAAAAGGGATTGGACCGTGGGAAGTTCTTCAGTGACCGCCCGCGCGGGCGCTCGCCCCGATTGGCCAAAGGCAAAAACGGCAAAAATTGCGAAAAGACAAATTGCTAGCGTTGTCGGTCTCTCGAAAACGGATAATTTCATTAGAAAATTACGAAGCGGATGCAAGCGTCGTCAGCGACGGGCGAAATGGATTGCGGCCACTTTCAAACGAGCTGTCCGCTATTTCGGATGCCAAAATTGCAGCAGTTAACGGTGAAAGCAAGATGCCGTTGCGATAATGTCCAGTTGCCACGAACAGCCCTTTTACCGATGGGATTTCGCCGATGACGGGATTGCCGCCGGCGCAATATGGACGCAGTCCTGCAACTGCTTCACATAGATTGAAGCGTTCAAGCCATGGAAATATTTCTAAGGCTGCAATACGCAGCTCGTTAAGGCTCTCCGGCAAGACCTGCTTACAAAAACCCGCATCCTCGCTAGTTGCACCAATCAAAAGACGGCCATCTACGCGCGGCACAGCATAACACCGCCGGCCGACAACCACGTGCTTCGGCAACACTCGGCAGTCGAGATACGCCAAAATCTGGCCGCGGATTGGCCGGAGACCAAGCGGGGCGATGTTGATAGTCGCAAGCAGTCGGTCAGTCCAGGCGCCGGCAGCGACGACAACTGCATCGGCCATAATCGTTTCGGAGCGAGCGCGGGCGCCGCGGATTTTCTTTTTCTCGACAATAAGGCTCGCAATTTCCGTCTTTTCGCGGATTTTGACACCGTATTTTTTGGCCGATTTGAAAAGTGCGGCAATCAACCTTCGATTGTCAACTTGCCCGTCTTCTGGATAAAAGGCAGCTCCAACTATTGAGTCCGAAAGCGAAGGTTCGAATCTGCGGGCATCTTTTGTCGAAAGAAATGTTACCTGCACTCCGATACGAATCTGACCTTCAACCGTTTTAATTGCCTGTTCTGCTTCGGCGGTATTCGTCGCAACTGCTAGAGCACCGGTTCGAGCAAGATCAATATCGACACCGGTTTCATCCAGCAGTTCAACCGAAAGCGAATCGAACATTCGGTTGGAATCTCGGCAGGCAAGATAGAAATCGTCCTCCGCACTGCATTCAAGATTTGGCGTAAGCATTCCCGCCGCGGCAAAAGAGGCTTCGCGTCCGATTTGGCCACGCTCGACTACCGTTACCTCGGCAATTTTGCGTTTAGCGATTTCGCGCGCCGTAGCTAGGCCAATGACGCCAGCACCGATAATTAGGATTTTTCCGCTTTTCCCCGTCACAATTCTTTCTTAACGTAGGTTTTAGATTTATTATAGAGCATCGATTTATGAAACACACGATAACACTAATTCCCGGTGACGGTATCGGTCCGGAAATCGTTGCCGCAGCCGTCAGTGTGCTCGAGGCATCGGGCGTTGAAATCGAATGGGAAACGCACCTATTAGGGGCAGTCGCATTCGAAAAATTTGGGACGACGATCCCCGAAGAAACGATCGAATCAATAAAACGGAATCGAGTCGCACTAAAGGGCCCGCAAATGACGCCGATTGGGAAAGGCTTCACTTCGGTGAATGTCGGATTGCGAAAAGCGCTCGATCTATATGCCAATGTTCGGCCTGTCAAGGCCTTGCCGAACGTTCCTTGCCGCTATCCCGAGCTCGATTTGGTGGTAATGCGAGAAAATACTGAGGATCTCTACGCCGGGCTCGAGCATACCGTGGTGCCTGGGGTCGTCGAAAGCCTCAAGATTATCACCGAAAAGGCTTCGACCCGAATATCGAGATATTCTTTCGAATTCGCCCGCTCGAATGGGAGAAAAAAGGTGACCGCGGTTCATAAGGCTAACATAATGAAGCTCTCGGACGGACTCTTCCTCGATTGCTTTTACAACGTTGCGAAAGATTATCCGGAAATCGAAGCCGACGACAAGATAATCGATAATTGCTGTATGCAACTGGTTATGCGGCCCGAGCAATTCGACGTGCTGGTACTGGAAAATCTTTACGGCGACATTGTTTCGGACTTGTGCGCCGGACTTATCGGTGGCCTCGGGCTTGCTCCAGGAGCGAATATTGGTGAGCTCGGTGCAGTTTTCGAGGCTGTCCATGGCTCTGCTCCAGATATCGCCGGTCAAGGTATTGCGAACCCGACTGCAATTTTGCTTTCCTCATTGATGATGCTTCGGCACATAGAAGAAACAGAAGCAGCCGATCGAATAGAAAAAGCAATGCTCGCAGTATTCGCAGATGGTAGACACTTGACCCGCGACATTGGCGGCAATGCAAAGACGGCCGAATTTGCAGCCGCAATTATTGAAAAGCTGAAATCCTGAATTTTCCGCCGGCTGATTTTTTTATGCAACGCATCAAGCGGCGTTTACTTCGAAAATATGCAGCCGGCACACGCGGGCTGCTTAACCGGAGGAACAGTAATCAATGCGTAAAATCATTGCGTCAGCGGCGGCGATTTTGGTTTTTTCCGGCGTTTTGTTTGATGTCTCAGCACAAATGCAAAACAGGCAATTATCAGTTCCGCTCGGTAAGCAGCGCGTCGAAAGTACTCGCAAACTGAAGGTGAAGTTCCTCGCAGTTGTCGAAGACTCGCGATGTCCGGAAGGGGCAAATTGCATTTGGGCCGGTGCTGTAACCGTCAAGCTTCAGGTTATGCTGCCCGGCAAAGAACCGAAAACCGTAGAGCTTTCCACTCTTCAAGGTCGCGAGATGTTCGAATACGAGGGAGTTTCAATCAAGCTGGTTAGCGTTTCGCCTTATCCGAAGCTAAATGTGAAGATCCGCAAGTGCGAATATCGAGTCCTTCTGGAAATTTCAAGATCGACAGCTCCGCATTAGGGCCGGATCAAAGCCGGGCAAAGGGGCCGGAAAGGATTATTAATATCAACATTACGATGAAATAGGGAGCTAGAATCGCTGCGCCAGCATAATCTTTTGCGACTCGCTGGCCGAAAAACAAAGCTAGGATTGCGAGTGCGCCGAGAACGCCTGCGGCAAAAATGACCCACAGTGAGCCGGAGTAAAAGAAGTAGACGATTCCCACAGCCGCTAGCAGGCCGGTTAGGCTTTCGAGGACGGTTATAATTGCAAGCATTGATGGGACAGCCCTGGCCAGCGGTGTTTTAGCAAAATGTCCACTAAGCCATTCGAGATTACCCTTCCAATCGAGGACTTTGTCGAGGCCCGACTGAATAAAGAGAATCGCTACAAAAGCAGCCGTTAAAATTGCGGGAAGGTTTTGAACCAGAGCTTCAAGCGTCACTTTTTGCGGAGCCTCCATTTCGTAAATCGTCGTCAAGTATGACTTTTCATCGACTAACAACTCTACGGCAATTTTCCTCAGCGTTTTTTGCCTTTGCTCATAAACGATTCGATTTCGTCCGGATCCTTGGGAACCTTTGACGTTAAAATGCGGTTTCCGTCTTCGGTGACGACAACGTCATCTTCGATCCGGACACCGATACCGCGATATTTGGCCGGCGCCGTTTTGTCATCCGGCGGAACGTAAATTCCCGGCTCCACAGTAAGTACCATTCCGGCTTCAAACGGGCGTGATATTTTCGCTTGTTGATCCACAAAATAACGTCCTGCATCGTGAACGTCGAGGCCAAGGTAATGGCCAACTCCGTGCATATAATATTTCATAAAAGCCTTCTTTTTGATGAGTTCGGAAGGCTTGCCCTTGAGCAGCCCGAGCTTAAGCATCGCTTCGGTTAGAAGCTCGATCGAATAATCTTGTCGGCCTTTGACCGTATTGCCGGGCCGCGTATATTCAATGCATTTTTGTTGAACGTCGAGCACGCAATCGTAGATCTCGCGCTGAGCGGCGGTAAAGCGGCCGTTTACCGGAAAAGTGCGCGTTATGTCGCTTGCGTAAAGCTCGTATTCAGCGCCGGCGTCGATTAAGATC
This sequence comes from Blastocatellia bacterium, assembly GCA_040289905.1. Classification (GTDB taxonomy): domain Bacteria; phylum Acidobacteriota; class Blastocatellia; order Pyrinomonadales; family Pyrinomonadaceae; genus OLB17. Next base: position 2,847 of record PSMA01000013.1, on the reverse strand, counting down.
AGGTCGCCGTCGCGAAGCGTTGCATTGTTTTCGACGTAATGAAGGATCGTTGCATTGGGACCGCCGCCGACAATCGAATTATAAGCCACGCCCGAGGCTCCGGCTTCGCGCATACGCGCTTCGATCAGAGCCTCGACCTGATACTCGTTCAGCCCGGGCCGGATCTTTTTCATTGCCAGCAAGTGAGCGTCGGACGCAATGTCGGCCGATCGCTGCATCAATTCGATTTCCTCGGCGGACTTGATGAGCCGCATCTCACCGATAATCGGAGTCGGGTCAATAATGGTATGCGGCGGATACGGCGTCTTTAGCCGGCGGACGCGCTGCTCCTTTAGATAGCCCAAAATCAGATGATCCAGCGGGCCGTCGACCGCGAAGCGGTAATAGAGAATGTCTCGGCCATTTAGAATTTTCGGCAGGTCTGCAGAAAACCGTTCGATTGAAAATGCACGGTTCGCACCGTATTTTTTGACGGCGCCTTCGACTCCAGCTCGTCGACCGAACCAGGTTTCCATTTCCGGATCGCGCGGGCGGACGTAAAGCGTAAACGGAGCCTTCTTATTCGCTGGGTCGATGACAGCAATGGCGTCAGGCTCTGGAAAGCCAGTCAGGTACCAGAAATCGGAATCCTGTCGAAACTTGTATTCCGTGTCGTAACTGCGGGTTTTTTCGTGCGCTGCAGGAATAATTGCAATGCTGTTTTCGGCCATTTGCTCGATGAAACGTTTAAGCTGATTTCGCATACCTGGTTTCCTTATTAAACCTGAGTCTATCGCAAATCCGTAAAATCTCAATGCAGCGCTATACTGAAAGTGCCGCCTCCAAATTGCAGTTCTGGTTTTTCGCGCTGGTGGAGGTTTTATTTTAGGGCCGATCGACAAATGGATCTGAGGATAACGGAAATTTTCCTTTCAATTCAGGGCGAATCGTCACACGCCGGGCGTCCGTGTGCATTTGTACGGCTGACTGGATGTCCTATGCGATGTCGCTGGTGCGATAGTGAGTACACGTTTACGGGCGGCACACGAATGGAATTTTCCGAGATCTTCGAACGTTTGGAGCACTTCGGCTGCAAACTGGTTGAGGTAACTGGCGGCGAGCCTTTAGCACAAAAGAATGCCAATCTGTTCATTACTGAACTTTGTGATCAGGGCTATGAAGTTCTCCTCGAAACAGGTGGTTTTTTTTCGATTGCTGAAGTTGATCCGCGGGCGAAAATAATTCTTGACGTCAAATGTCCGGGATCGGGCGAAGCGGAGCGAAATTACTGGCCAAATCTCGAGTTATTACGCCCTGAAAAAGACGAGGTAAAATTTGTCGTTGCGGATCGGGACGATTGGGAATTTGCAAAATCTGTAATTATCGATAACCGCCTAAAGGAACGGGCAAAGGAACTCCTGATTTCTCCCGTGCACGACATAGACAACCTTGCGGAGCTTGCTAGCGAAATTGCCTCTGGCGGTTTGCCGGTGCGGCTAAATTTACAAATTCACAAATATATTTGGGGAGCTACGGCTCGAGGGGTGTAGTGTCCCGGCTTAACTTTATATCTTGATTGGGAAACTGCCGGTCGAGCAATTTGCGAAGCGAAGTACGCTACAGAATTTTATGCCGAATACTGCGGTAATTCTTGTTTCCGGGGGAATGGATAGCTGTGTTACTGCCGCAATTGCGGCTCGCGAGGCCGATGACCTCGCTTTTTTGCACGTAAGTTACGGCCAACGGACTGAGGAGCGAGAGCGAAAGGCCTTTAACGATATAGCCGACCATTACGGCGTCGAAAAAAGGCTCGATGTCTCTATTGAATACTTGGCAACGATCGGCGGATCATCGCTGACGGATGATCGGATTTCGGTTAGCGATGCAAATCTTACGTCAAATGAGATTCCGACTAGCTACGTCCCATTTCGCAATGCAAACATGCTCTCGATAGCTACAAGCTGGGCTGAAGTGATCGGCGCAGGTGCGATCTACATCGGTGCGGTCGCCGAGGATTCCAGCGGATATCCAGATTGCCGGCCAGAATTTTACCGTGCATTTCAATCCGCGATAGACACCGGAACGAAGCCGGATACTCGAATTGAAATTCGGACGCCGATCATTGACCTTACCAAAGCCGAAATCGTAAAACGAGGTTGCGAGCTAAACGCTCCGCTGCATCTAACCTGGTCTTGTTACCGGAGCGAAGACCTGGCGTGCGGCAAATGCGACTCTTGCGCTCTGAGATTAAGGGGTTTCGCCCGAGCCGGCGTTACCGATCCGATCGTTTATTCCGATCGATGAACTAGGGCTTTTTTTTTCGACTCGAGCTCCGCGATCCGCTCCCTCAACTGCTTTATTTCGGCGTCTATCTTTTCGGCGGCAGTTTCTCCAGAGCTCAGCTTATGGAATACCGGGGTAAGAATCGTCATCGCAGCGATGATAACCGAGAGCACACCGATGGTGCGCGACACTATGTCGCTTTCACTTACGGGTTCGAACCACAATAACCAGAGTAGAACAGCGTCGAGCAGACCAGATGCGATGTAGGCGAACCAACGCGACCAGAGAAATTTTCGGTCAAGTGTGGCCAGCGAGATAAGGCTCAGCAGTGCGCAAGTAGCCGCGAGCAGCGCCGCAGTACCATTGATTTTGACGAATAACTTGCTAGTGTCGTGCCGCCAAATCTTTATAATAGTCATCGCGCCGGCAATAATCGAAAAAGCGATGCCTGAAAATGGCAAATGCCGCGCGCGCCCTTTGAATCGAAATACGCTCCGCAGGCGAGCTCGAGTATGCTCGTACACGTAACGGTAAAAGCAGTCAAAAGGATTTTTAACTCGAATTCGCCGAACTCGCCGAACAGGA
>PSMA01000012.1:66219-80716 GCA_040289905.1 Blastocatellia bacterium | reverse complement strand
ATTGACAGGCTTTTGCAGCCCACTCAGCTTTAGCGTGATGTCTTGTCCAAAAAGGGTGGCCGACAGCAGAAAAACCGCCGAAAAAATTCTAAATGAACTCGAATAGAAAGTTTTCATAAAATGATCCGTGATTTTCCCCCAGCGTGGTGGCGCGGCTAACGCGCATAGACGATTAGCCGCTGCTCTGTCATTTCTTCCATTGCATAACGGACGCCCTCTCTGCCGAAGCCAGATTCTTTTACCCCGCCGTAAGGCATATTGTCGACTCTGAAAATCGGAACCTCGTTAATGATTACACCGCCGTATTCGAGGTTTTCGGCAGCATACTCGATATTTGCGGCGTTATTGGAGAAAACGCCGGCCTGTAGCCCATATTTGCTGTGATTCGCCATCTCGACCGCCGCCTCGAAATCGTCGAAGATTTCAACCGTCACAACAGGCGCAAAGACTTCTTCGGAAACAACTTTCATCTCCGGGTCAGTGTCGGTCAGAACCGTTGGCTCATAGAACGCCCCCTCTCGCCTACCGCCGGTCAAAATCTTTGCTCCGCCATCGATGGCCTCGGCAACCCACTTTTCCGTTCGCATTGCCGCTGACTCATCAATCATGACCGAAATCTGCGTACTCTCATTAGCCGGATCGCCGCGACGCAGCGCTTCGGCTCGGGTTGTAAACACGCTAATCCAATCGGAGAAAATCTTTGATTCAACATAAATTCGCTGTACCGAAATGCAAACCTGACCCGAATACGCAAAAGCTCCGATTAGGCAACGCGAGAGTGATTTCTCAAAGTCTGCGCTCCGATCTACGATTACCGGCGCGGCTCCACCAAGTTCAAGCGCAACTGCTTTTCGTCCCGCATGCTCCTTCAGCTTCCAGCCGACATCGGCGCTTCCGGTAAATGAAATCATTGCAATTCGCTCGTCGTCGAGATAGTTGCGGACAAAAGACACATCAGCCGGGACTACCTGAAATGCCGCGCCCGGTAACCCACAAGACTGGAAAACTTCCGCAAGTAACAGCGCCGTCAGGGGTGTTCTTGGGCTTGGTTTGATTATCACGGCATTTGCGGAAGCAAGAGCCGGCGCAACCTTGTGAGCGACGAGGTTCAAAGGGAAATTGAAAGGAGTAATTCCGTAAATTACGCCGCGCGGAATTCGAATCGTACGAGCCCATTTGCCCGATCCGCTCGATTGAGCATCTATCGGAACGATTTCGCCAGAAAAGCGCTCGGTTTCTCCGCGAGCAAACGAGAATGTCGCGATCGCTCGTTCGACCTCGTCGCGGGCATAAGTTACCGGCTTTGCAGCCTCGGCGACAATCAAATCGATAAATTCGGCTTTTCGTCTTTCAATCTCTTCAGCAATAAACCTCAACGCCTTTGCTATCCGGAATCGCGGGAAAGATTTCATCAGTCGCGCTGCCTCAGCACCAGCAGCAATCGAGCGTTCGACGAGGTCGGGATCCGCAGTAGTAACCGCCGCAATTTTTTTGCCTGAAAATGGTGAAATGACGGTTATCGAATCGCCGGAATCTCGCCACTCGCCGCCGACCCACATTAGTCTCCTAATAGATTTTCCACCTTGTTTTTTCATCCGCCATTACGTTAAACTTTTCGCGATTCGGAATCAAACCCATAGACGTATGATAAAGCTGAAAGTTTCTACATTACTTGCGCTTGCACTATTTCTTCTTGCCTGTGATGGGCAATCTAACGGTCCATCCGATGTGGCCAATGAACCCCAAGCAGTGCAACCCTCGCAGCCCGTCGCACAACCCGTGGCCGACGAGGAGCTTGCGCTTGGACGAAAAATTTATATGTCAAACTGCGCCGCCTGTCACAAGGAAAATGGCACGGGCGGTCGGATCACGATCGAAGGAAAAACGATTAAGCCAGACAATCTTACGAGCGAGAAGATAAAGAAATTCGACGACGCGAAAATCTACAAATATATCTATGACGGCGTCGAAGACGAAGGAATGCCCGCCTTCAAGAACAAGCTTTCGGAAGCTGATATACGCGAGGTCGTCCGGTTTATACGCGTAGAATTTCACAAGATGCCCTAGCGGTCGGGTCGGCGCCGAGTTGGAACGCGCATTGATTTGATTCCCCTGCGGCAAATCGATAGAATGAAAGCTCGCCTTGCGGGGCGTTAGCTCAGTGGATAGAGCACCGGTCTTCGGAACCGGGTGTCAGGAGTTCAAATCTCTTACGCCCCGCCACAAAAATCACGGTTTTTCCTCAAATATCGGGCACCCAATACTCGCGTCCGCCAGTTTCAACTCTTTTCAAACCGAGACCGCTTAACTCCGCCCGGCTGACACCTAAAAACGTGAAATGCGGCAGATCAGATACGACGGTTTGGAACCAGCCAAATTTCGCCATTATTTCGCGAATCCGCGGATCGTCGAACTGGGCTATGTCGAGCGCAAGCATCGATAAATGCTGCGACGCTCCGGGCGGTGCAACCGAGAAAATGATCGATTTTGAAAAATCCTTTGAAAAGTAAATCCCCTTTTTTTCGAGGTCAAGAATTATCGGAACCTGTTCAAACGGCGATAGCGTGCGTATTCTTTCTGCGTCCTGGGTCGATATGCGGCCCTTCCCGCACCAATAAACTAAGCCAGGCTTAACGCGACTAGCCCAAAGCTCAACAGTCTGTGAATATGTCCGGCGAGCGGAATCTGCACCGCGCGGGGTGATTTTAAGCCCGGATTTAGCGGCATCTTTGACCGCCTGTTTCAATGCAGCGGCTGCCGCGGCCTGTAACTCGAGCTCGTGACCGCCTAAGGACAGTTTTTCGATCTTGAGCGTATCCTGGAATGCGCGGACGTCGGCTTCATCCTTGAAAACGACTTTCTTTGGCGGAATCGCACCGCCGCGCGCAAGAAAAACGGCTCCATATTCGCGGAGTAAGAGTTCCCCGGACGGATCTATCGGCTCTTCGAAATCTACTGGCAAGTTAGCGCGAAACGCGCCGAGTGTTTCTTTCATCGCGTTATTAGCGTTTGCATTGTCGGCCCGAGTCCGCTTGCTGTCGGATGGGGTCCGCGAAGGTGATGCCGACTGTCGATTTTCAAATTGCACTGAAATCGAAGGCGTGGTCGCGACCGAATGTGAAGCTCCCGAGCCCAAGTTCCAGCACGCGGTGAATGCCGTTACAAGCCCAAACAGTATTGAGGCGCTTGCGATTTTATTTCTTCCCATTCTCAATTTCCATCCGGACGAAATCGCTAACAATTTTCCGGCAAGCCTCGATGTAGTCTTTAAGATATTCGTCGGATTCGATAAAAGGAACCCTTTTCCTGATTTGCTGATAGATCGGCGCCGTCCCCTTTCCGAGCTGCAAATCGAACCCGGCTCGCTTTCGCCGCAAATCAACAGCCTGCGCTGCGCACAAAAGCTCCATAGCGAGAATATCAGAAAGATTGTCACCTACTAAGCGTAGCTTGAGCGCGGCGGTTGCTCCCATTGAGACATGGTCTTCAACATTCGCTGAGCTTGGAATGGTATCGACGCTCGCAGGATGCGATAAAACTTTGTTTTCGGCACAAAGAGCTGCTGCTGTGTACTGGACGATCATAAAACCAGAATTAAGGCCGCCCTTTTCGGTTAGAAAGGCAGGGAGAATGTGAGAATTCGAGGCCTCATCGGTTAGCCGCATAGTCCGCCGCTCGCTTATATTCCCGAGCTCTGTTAGCGCGATAGTCAAATAGTCGAAGCCGATCGCAAGCGGTTCGCCGTGAAAATTACCGCCGCTCAAGACCTCGATATCCGGTTTGCTTTCATCGGAATTAAGAAAAATTAGGGGATTGTCCGTTACGGCATTGAGCTCAAGGTTCAGCAGCCATTCTGCATAGGCAATCGCATCCCGACACGCGCCGTGAACCTGAGGAATGCAGCGGAGCGTATAGGCGTCCTGAATATTTCGCGGATCAAAGTCACGGACAAATTCGCTGCCAGTCAGTATTTGACGCAAATTTGCAGCGCACTCGATTTGTCGCGGATGTGGGCGCAGACGATGGATCCGATCATCGAACGCGGCAACCGTGCCGTTTAACGCTTCGAGCGTCATCGAACCGGCGATATCGGCCAAATCCGCAAGTCGTTTTGCGCGGGCCGTCTCGATAAGACCGATTGCCGTCATTACGGTCGTGCCGTTCGTCAAAGCGAGCCCTTCTTTTGCCTTTAGGCGAACTGGTTCAAGGCCGCACAAGCGAAGAGCTTCCGCACCGCCCAATTCACCGCCATTATATTTCGCCCTGCCTTCGCCCATCAGCACAGCGGCAAAATGAGCAAGCGGAGCAAGGTCGCCGCTAGCGCCAAGGCTCCCCTTCGACGGGATCACTGGATGAACGCCTCGATTGAGTAATTGCAGGATGAGCTCGAGCGTTTCACTCCTGATGCCGGAAAAACCACGGGCCAGCGTATTTGCGCGGATCAGCATAACGGCGCGGACCGTCGGCTCATCGAATTCAGGCCCGACACCAACCGAATGACTGAGCACAATGTTTCGTTGAAGTTCTTCGACCTCGTTTCGGCTAATCATTCGATCCTTAAACGCGCCGAAACCTGTCGTAATTCCGTACGCCACCTCACCTCGCTCGATAAGTTGATCCACCGCAGCTGCAGCTCGTTCAACTTTTTGAGCGGCACTTTTCGAAAGTCGTACCGCAGGTGAGCCCGGCTTTCCATAGGCTACGGCAAGAACCGAATCGAACGTAAGGCTTTCCCCATCGATTGTTATTTCATTCATCGATTTGATCCCGTAAAATTTCTGTTCCCCGCTTGAAGACCTTCAGAATCAAGCTTCCGCCGAATTCGTATGCTATCTGTCGAAAGTCATTGCAGTCAAAAACCACAAAGTCCGCGCTTTTACCTGGCTCCAGCGATCCGACGCTTTCACCAAGCCCGATCGCATGAGCCGCATTGATCGTTGCTGATGCAAAAGCCTCCGAAGGAAGCAAACGCTGATAGCGACACGCAATCGCTATCGCCATTGGCATCGAGGGACACGGCGCTGATCCCGGATTAAAATCGGTTGAAAGCGCGACGGCGCAGCCTGTATCGATCAGCGCTCGAGCATTTGCAAACTTTAAGGCTCCAGAATTGAAATTTACGGTTGGCGTAACGACTGCAACCGTTTTAGAGGCAGCAAGCTGTTCGATATCTTCCACTGTGATTTCGTCCAGGTGGTCGATAGATGTCGCCCCGAGCTCGATAGCGACGCGACTTGCACCAAGGTTGGTGAATTCGTCCGTATGAGCCTTGAGTCTAAATCCTAAATCGCAAGCAGTTTCGAGAATCTGGCGAAGTTGGCGTGCATCGAAGGCATTTTTTTCACAAAACACATCCGCAAAAAACGGAACTCTCTTTGAAAAAAAGCGCGACGTTCGATACCAGTTCCAAGCGGCTGGAATCATTTCTCGGCAGACTAAGTCTACGTAGTGATCCGGTCTTTCGCGATATTCTGTCGGAATTGCGTGTGCGGGAAGAAACGTCGGCACAATATCTACCCGATGTTGTTTATCGAGCTCTTCGATTACACGGAGCATTCGCAATTCGGATTGAGTATCGAGTCCGTAGCCAGTTTTTATTTCAGCCGTCGTTGTTCCGCAGGCAAGCATTTTATCTAGCCGCCGCATACCTTCACCGACTAACTCATCTGAAGTCGCCATCCTCGTTTTCTGGACCGTTGAAATGATTCCGCCGCCTGCGTGGAGAATTTCCAGATAATCTGCACCTTGGATTCTCAGCTCGAACTCATCGAGCCTGTCGCCAGCATAAACTATGTGAGTATGCGGATCGACAAATCCGGGCGAAACCACCCGGCCGCCTGCGTCGAATTCTTTGTTGGCCCGAAATTTTCGCCGAATGTAAGACGATTTTCCAACCTCGAGGATTTTCCCTTGCCCGACTGCGATTCCGCCATCCTGAAGGATTCTTATTTGCCGCAACCTTGGCCCGCGAAGCGGTTCCCGGCCGGAGGCCATCGTCAATAACTGGCCCGCATTGAATAGAACGAAGTCCGCACTAGATTGCATAAAAGCAAAAAAACAAGCGAAGATATTACCACAAATTAGCCTCCGATTCGGATAATCGCTTAAAATAGTTAGTTCGATACGCTCGGCGTTACTATCGATTCTATTGATTTTACTTATGAAACGTTTTGTCAAAGCCCCAACCGGAACAAATCTGACGTGTAAAAACTGGTTGATTGAAGCAGCTTACCGAATGCTCCAAAACAATCTGGATCCCGAAGTCGCTTTTGACCCCGAAAATCTCATCGTTTACGGCGGCCGTGGCAAAGCCGCTCGCAACTGGGAAGCATTCGATGCAATCCTCGAATCGCTGCGATCGTTAAACGAAGACGAAACCCTCCTAGTTCAATCCGGAAAACCTGTCGGCATCTTTCGAACGTATCCGGACGCGCCGAGAGTCCTGCTTGCAAATTCAAACATCGTCCCGCATTGGGCGACTCAGGAACAATTTGAAAAATACGAGCAGGCAGGCCTTATGATGTACGGCCAAATGACAGCCGGATCGTGGATTTATATCGGTACACAGGGTATTTTGCAAGGCACATACGAAACTTTCGGCTCGCTGGCGCGACAGCATGGCTGGGGTTCGCTCGCCGGAAAGCTAGTACTGACAGCCGGGCTGGGGGAAATGGGTGGAGCGCAAGCGCAGGCAATTACGTTCAATGGCGGTGTCGGAATCATCGTTGAAGTCGATCCTTGGCGGATCCGACGGCGCCTCGAGCTCCGGCAATTGGATACGAGCGTTGAAGATATTGATGAGGCAATCGAGACCGCCGAAGACGCTCGGAAATGCGCCCGTCCCTTGTCGATTGGACTTTTGGGAAATGCCGCAGAAATTCATTGGAAGCTGCTTGAACGTGGATTACTTCCGGACGTAGTTACCGATCAGACTTCCGCCCACGATGTGCTTTACGGATACATCCCGGCTGGCCTGACGCTCGAGGAAGCAAAGACCTTGCGCCGATCGAACCCGTCTGAATACGAACAGCGAGCAATGGAATCGATTGCACGACATACGCAAGCAATGCTTGAGTTCCGCCGCCGCGGCGCGGTTGTATTCGATTACGGCAATAATCTTCGCCAGCGAGCCTACGATGCCGGAGTCAAAGATGCCTTCGAATATCCTGGATTCGTTCCTGCTTACATTCGTCCACTTTTCTGCGAAGGTAAGGGGCCATTTCGTTGGGTTGCGCTCTCCGGCGACAAGGAAGATATTTACAAAACTGAGGATGCGGTTATGAATCTCTTTCCGGAAAATGATCACCTTGCGCGCTGGCTTACAATGGCTCGTGAGCGAATTTCCTTTCAGGGATTGCCGGCAAGAATTTGCTGGCTTGGTTATGGCGAAAGGGCGGAGGCTGGACTTAAATTCAACGAAATGGTCGCCTCTGGAGAACTAAAGGCGCCGATCGTGATTGGCCGTGATCATCTTGACTGTGGATCCGTCGCTTCACCGAATCGCGAAACAGAGGCAATGATCGATGGTTCGGACGCAATCGCCGATTGGGTCTACCTGAATGCTCTAATAAACGCGGTCGGCGGCGCGACCTGGGTCTCGGTTCATCATGGCGGCGGCGTTGGTATCGGATATTCACTTCACGCCGGTCAGGTAATCGTCGCAGACGGAACACCAGAAGCGGCCCGACGCATCGAACGCGTTCTGACGACGGATCCCGGGATGGGGATTATCCGGCACGCGGATGCTGGCTACAGGCAGTCGATCGAGTTTGCCGAAAAGCATAAAGTAAAAATTCCAATGCGACCGGTGCCTCGAGATAGTTGACATCCACTGCAAACCGTCAAATACTATCCGCGATATGACAGACATTTTCAGCCTCACCACGCGGCCCGATCAGTCGCTTTTTTACTCCCGAAACGATCCAAACGATCCTCGCCTAGGTGAAATAGTGCAAACGTCACCGGACGAATATAAAAACGCCGAATTAGTCATTATCGGCTGTCCGCAAGACGAAGGCGCCCTAAGAAATCAGGGCCGCGCCGGCGCAGCCTTGGCTCCGCAGGCAATCCGTAGACAGTTCTATCGGCTTACTCCTTTCAACCTTCAAAAACGGCTTTTTGATCTCGGGGATATCGTCATCGGGTCGACGCTCGAAGAAACGCATACTACGCAAGCCGAAGTCGTTGCACAGGTTTTACGCGATGGAAAACGCTGCATAGTGCTCGGTGGCGGCAACGATATTTCATATCCCGACGGGAAAGCGATGGCCGAGGTTTTCGGGCCGGAATGGTGGCTTGCAATTAACGTCGATTCGCACCTTGACGTAAGGATTGCGCCCGAGCCCAACAGCGGAACTCCGTATCGGCAGCTCTTGGACGAGGGGTACCTGAAGCCCGAGTATTTTTTTGAAGTCGGGTTTCAAACGCATTTCTGCTCCCCAATTTACTACGACTATATTCGTTCAATTGGAGTAAATCGGATCAGCCTAGAGTTGTTGCGCTCACGAAGCGAGGCGGACATCGAACTAAAGGAAGCAGTAAAGGAGAAATTCATTCGCCATAGCCAATCGCTGAATACATTCTTTGGCTTCGATCTCGACGCGGTCCGTTCAGCGGACGCTCCGGGGACGTCGGCACCGTCGCCGATCGGGCTTCGTGCAGGTGAGTTCATTCAGCTCGTTAAATACGCAGCCTCACTTGCGAACACTCGAATGATTGAATTTTCCGAGGTCAATCCGAATTTCGATGAAGACGGCAGAACGGCAAAACTTGTCGCAATAGCAATGCATCGTTTCTGTACGTTGGCACAGTAACTCCGATTGACTGATATTGAAGCAGGGTCTTGACAGAAAATACCATTTTTGCCATTCTTTAGCTTCGCTTTTCGTTGAGCGAAAACGGATTGTAGGCACTTAGCTCAGTGGTAGAGCACTACCTTGACACGGTAGGGGTCAGCAGTTCAACTCTGCTAGTGCCTACCATTTTTGCGAACGCCGAAGTAAATATTCGGCACGATTCAAGTTTTCGGTAAGACGCTTTCGAAGAACTTTGCAATAGAGAGTTATCCGGAGAACAAAACCTCCGACCCTTGGGCGGCCGATGGAGAACATTGAGATGCTGCACTGCAAAGTCGCTTTTACCGGATCCGATCTTGATAGGAAGTTTGTATTTCGTTATTTACAAGGACGAACCGAAATTAGGTTCATACTTTTGCAGACCAGATAGTCAGCCCGTTTTCTGTAATTATCGATTGCAGATTACGCGACTTTCGGCGGTCGGTTAAAAATGGCAGAGATCAACGTAAAATTTGGAGAGGCGATCAAGAGTTTGCCGTCGCCAGCTACGGTTGCGGAGGCTATAAAAGCGTTTGACCGCGAACTTGCAAAACGCTCTGTCGCTGCGAAGGTCAACGGCGCCGAGGTGGACCTCAATAAGCAAATCGAAGCTGCCGATGAAGTTGTCTCGATCGAGCCGATCGTTTCGGACTCACGCGAAGGGCTTGAGGTCATTCGTCACTCTGCAGCCCATTTGCTTGCCGCGGCAGTTCTCGATCTCTTCCCTGGGACGAAGCTCGGTGTCGGGCCGGCGCTGATGGATGATCCCCGATACGGCTTCTATTACGACGTCATCGCGCCAAGAACCCTGACGGAAGAAGATCTGCCGATGATTGAAAAGCGGATGAAGGAATTGGCAAAGCGAAATCTTCCCTATCGGCGGGAAGAAATTGAAAAGGCAAAGCTGCTCGAAATTTTTCGTGACCGCGACGAGCCCCTCAAATGTGAACTGATCGCTGAAAAAGCAGACGAAACCGCGAGTGTCTATTTTATCGACAACTCTCCATTCATCGATTTTTGCCTTGGGCCGCACGTACCCGATACCGGCAAACTGAAGGCGTTTAAGTTACTGGCAATCTCGGGTGCCTATTGGAAAGGGAACGCGGCCAATGCACAGATGCAACGGATTTACGGAACCGCTTTTGCGACCAAAGAAGAGCTCGACCAATGGCTCCGCCAGCGCGAAGAGGCCGAAAAACGCGATCACCGCAAGCTTGGTCGCGAACTCGACCTTTTTTCGATTCAGGAAGACTATGGACAGGGCCTGATTTTCTGGCATCCAAAGGGCGGCGCCGTTCGTAATGAAATGGAGAACTATCTCCGCGGCGAACTTCTCAAACGCGGTTACGGCCTGGTGTTTACGCCTCATATCGCCAAGCGGCAGCTGTGGCAGATCTCAGGCCACGAGGAAAATTACGCCGACTCGCTTTTCGACCCGATGCGAATGCCGGAGAAATTTGGCGAGGAGACGGAGTTTCGTCTCAAGCCGATGAACTGTCCTTTTCATATTGGGATCTATCGGTCGCATCCCCGCTCGTACCGCGATTTACCGCTCCGATACGCCGAACTTGGTACAGTCTATCGAGCTGAACTTTCGGGAACTTTGCACGGTTTAATGCGCGTCCGCGGCTTCACACAGGACGACGCACATATTTTCTGTACTCCCTCCCAGGTGACTGACGAAATCGGGCAATGTGTCGATTTCGCCTACGACGTTTTCAAGACCTTTGGTTTTCAGACCTTCAAAGTCGAACTTAGCGTTCGTGGCAAGGCAGAAGACAAAAGCTATCTTGGGACCTACGAGCAGTGGCAAAGGGCAGAAGAAGCTCTTCGCAGCGCGCTTGATCGCCGCGGGATATCTTATGAACGCATCGAAGGCGAAGCCGCATTTTACGGCCCGAAGATCGATATCAAGGTCGAAGATTCAATCGGACGATTGTGGCAACTTTCCACGGTTCAATTCGATTTCAATTTGCCCGAAAGATTTCAACTAGAATATATTGGTGAAGACAATCTTCGTCATCGGCCGGTGATGGTCCACAGGGCTCTTTTTGGTTCGGTCGAAAGGTTTTTCGGTGTACTTATCGAGCACTATGCAGGAGCATTTCCGCTTTGGATCGCGCCGGTCCAGGTATCAATTTTGCCGATCACCGATCGAATTAACGAATACGCGGAACTCATTGTCGCAAAGCTGTCAGCAAAAGGGTTTCGGGTAGAAGCAAATCTCCGCTCCGATAAAATTGGAGCAAAAATCCGCGAGGCGCAATTAAAAAAAGTGCCATTTATGCTAATTCTCGGAGACCGAGAAAGAGATGAAGGCTTGGTTGCGGTCCGCGAAAGAAAACAGGGCGACATCGGAACGATGACGCTGGAAGAGTTCGAGGGGATGATTTCCCGCCTTCGTCAGACGCGGGCGCTCTAAGAACGGATTTTGCCATAGGAGGCTCATATCGCTAGAAGATTTGGTGGAAGAAACTTTCGTCCGCGGCAGCGAGAACCGCTGCATCGGACCAATGAGCGGATTCGAGTTCCATCCGTCCGCGTCGTAACAGAGGAAGGCCAAACGCTCGGCATTATGGATACTCGGGACGCGGTCCAGGAAGCACGTAACCGCGGCGTTGACCTCGTAGAGATAGCGCCGAACGCGAATCCGCCGGTATGCAAACTGATCGATTACGGAAAATTCCTCTACGAGCAAAAGAAAAAGGCTCATGAGGCAAAGAAAAAGCAAGTAACCGTTCAGGTAAAAGAAATCAAGTTCCGCCCGGGAACCGATGATCACGATTACGAATACCGGATGAAACATGCCCGCGAATGGCTTTATGACGGCGACAAGGTCCGGGCAGCAATCGCATTTCGTGGCCGTGAGATGTCGCATCGTGAGCTCGGGGCAAGGATCCTCGAGCGGCTGGCAATGGATTTGCAGGATATTGCGGACGTCGAAGTAGCTCCTAAGATGGAAGGCTATCAGATGTTCACAATCTTTGTACCGAGAAAAGGCGTCGCGGAGGTAAAAAAATCCCAGCAGCATATTTCAGCAGCTCCAAACGCCGAAGTCGGTAAGAAAAAGGAGAAAAGCGGCAGAAAGACCGAGCCCGATTCTCCGGCGGAACCGACATCCGATACGGATGAAGACGAAATATTTTAAATTACGTGAAGGGAGAACAAATTTATGCCAAAACTGAAAACGCACAAGGGTGCTGCAAAGCGATTTCGCTCGACCGCAACCGGAAAATTTAAACGCGGCCATTCGCATGCGCGTCACATTTTGACTAAGAAATCAAATAAACGTAAACGCAACCTTGACATTGATACGCTTGTTTCCGAAGCCGATCAAAAGCGGGTTGAGCGAATGCTTCCTTACGGCCGTGAATAGCCTGATTCTAAGTATGAAAGGTTGATTTTGAAATCACATTCGATGAGCCAAGATTTTTGAGATTGTTAGAAATTGGAGAGATTTTATGCCAAGAGCAAAACGTGGTAACAAGCGCCTTGAAAAGCGCAAAAAGATACTCGGCCTTGCAAAAGGTTACAGGGGCACAAAATCAAAGCTCTACCGCTCTGCAAAGGAGTCGGTTGAGCGTGCATTAACATTTGCCTATACCGGCCGAAAATTGAAAAAACGTGACTTCCGCAGACTATGGATCGTCAGAATCAACGCGGCGTGCAGATTAAACGATTTGAAATACTCGCAACTTATGTACGGGTTGAAACTTGCTGGTATCGAGCTTGACAGGAAATCCTTGGCCGATTTAGCCGTCAAGCAACCGGAAGCGTTTGCGATGGTTGCCGGCCAAGCAAAAGACGCGATTGGAAATAAACACGCCGCCGCGTAAATATAGTAACGAAGCATTCACAAAAGCGCTTTATTACCGTAGATGCGGAGCGGGATTCCACTGAATTCCGCCCCTTTTTTATAACCGAAGCTCGGATTTCGCTTCGGCAAATTTTTGTATCGCAAAATCTAGGTCCTCGCGATTATGAGCCGCCGAGACTTGCGTACGAATCCGAGCTTTGTTTTTTGGCACGACGGGAAAGGAAAAAGGAATTACATAAACGCCTTTCTCAAGCAATTTTTCCGCCATTTTGACTGCAGGGGCCGCGTCGCCAAACATAATGGGAACGATTGGGTGCTCGCCAGGCAAGACCTCGAGCCCGATTCGCTCGATCGCATTTCGGAAATAGCGAGTGTTTTCATTCAAGCGATCGCGAAGTTGAGTCGATTGGCTTACGAGATCCAAGGCCGCGATCGAGGCAGCGACAATAGCCGGCGCGACGGAATTGGAAAATAAATACGGGCGCGAACGCTGCCGAAGCATTTCGATGATCTCCTTCCGACCGCTTGTGTAGCCGCCGCTAGCTCCGCCGAGAGCTTTTCCGAGAGTCCCCGTGATTATATCGACTCGGCCCATGACGTTGTGATATTCATGGGTCCCGCGTCCGGTGCGGCCCATAAAACCGACTGAATGGGAATCGTCAACCATTACGAGCGCGTCATATTTTTCCGCTAAATCACAGATCGCGGGCAGGTTTGCAATATATCCGTCCATCGAAAAAACGCCGTCGGTAGCGATTAACCTAAAACGGCTATCGGCGGCAGCCCGTAGTTTTGCCTCCAAATCCTCCATATCATTATTGCGATAGCGGAATCGCTGAGCTTTGCAGAGGCGAATACCGTCGATAATGCTCGCGTGGTTCAACTCATCTGAAATAACCGCATCCTCATCACCTAAGATCGACTCAAATAATCCGCCGTTTGCGTCAAAGCACGAAGTATAGAGAATTGTATCCTCGGTTCCGAGAAACTCGCTGATCTTCGTTTCCAGTTCTTTATGAATCGTCTGCGTTCCGCAAATAAAACGAACCGAGGACAGACCGTAGCCCCAGCGTTCTAGAGCCTTGCGTGCCGCATCGATAACTTCCGGGCTATCGGATAGGCCGAGATAATTATTGGCGCACATATTCAAGACTTCGCGCCCACCGACGCGGATTTTTGCATCTTGCGGCCCTTCGATAACACGCTCAGTCTTGTAGAGCCCGGCATTTCGGATGTCCTTTAGTGACAATTCCAAGTGTTCTTTGATTCTTCCATACATAAGCGTATTTGATGTTTGAAACTTTCGTTCGATTAGATACAGGATTGTGAAACCTAATGCGCTAGCGGCACACGTAAAACTCACGAAAAATCAAGCACGACCTTGCCGCAATTGCCCGAGCGGATCGCCTCGAATCCTTTCTCGAATTCGGTATAGTGAAGACGATGAGTGATTACCGGTTTGATATCCAATCCAGTTTCAAGCAAGACACTCATTTGATACCAAGTCTCGTACATCTGCCGTCCATAAATTCCCTTTATTGTCAGCATATTGAAGACTACGGTTTTCCAATCAATCGCAAACTGATCCGCCGGAATGCCGAGCATAGCAATTCGGCCGCCATGGAACATATTTGCGATCATTTCGGTGAATGCGGCCGGCACGCCCGACATTTCGAAACCGACATCAAAACCTTCCTTCATCCCGAGCTGCTTTTGCACCTCACGCAACGGCGTTTCACGAATATCGACGGCCATCGAAACGGCGCCCATTTGACGAGCCAGCTCCAAGCGGTATGAGTTAACGTCCGTGATTACGATATGCCTTGCACCGGCATGGCGGGCGACT
>PSMA01000012.1:0-66100 GCA_040289905.1 Blastocatellia bacterium | reverse complement strand
AAAAATAGCCGCAACTTCAAGGTCGATATCCGGCTTGTGTTTCCAAATATTTGTGTATGGGACGGCGATCAATTCTGCGAAGCCACCATCGGTATTGACGCCGATCCCACGGGTATTCGCGCAAAGCGCGCGGCGGCCCGCCATACAATTTCGACATCGCCCGCAAACAAGGTGTCCCTCGGCAGAGACGATATCGTCCGGCTGAAAGTCGATGACGTTCGAGCCGACTTCGACAATCTCGCCGACGAATTCATGTCCAATGATTGTCGGTATCTTGATCGTTGCTTGCGCCCAATGGTCCCAGTTGTAGATATGCAGATCTGTGCCACAAATTCCACCTTTTTTCACTCGAATCAGGACATCGTTGATCCCTAATTGTGGCTCCGGCACTTCTTCGATCCAAAGGCCGGGCTCGGCTTTGCTTTTAACAATCGCTTTCATTTTTTTCTTTATCGCCGTGGTTTGATCCAAATCAAAAAGCAATGATAACAAAGTGCCGCCTCCGGTATCCAATCGCGAGTTTGAAAGCACTGGACTAATTGCTAAAATTCAATCGGGAGAGTTTCCCTACCCGGTTTCGTTTATCCTTTGTTATTTATGTCCGATACTAAAGAGTCAGTTGAAGATTTACTCAGCGAGTTTTCGGCCGAGATCCAAGCGATTTCAGCCGTCGATCTGGAAAACGCTAGTTGGGAAGAGGCCGAGTCGGCGCTAAAACGAACCGAGGAACTTCGAATCCGCCATACTGGCAAACGTTCGCGCTTAGCTGAGCTGAAAAAATTAATTGGCCGAGTTCCGGCCGACGAGCGGGGCGTTTTCGGTAAATTGGTGCAGGAAACTGAAAAGCAAATCACCGAAACGCTCGATCGGCTACAGCATTCACTTTCCAGTCGCCTCGAAGGGCTTCGCGTCGAACGCGAACGTATCGACGTGACACTTCCCGGGAGACGCATTCTTCGTGGCAGCCTTCACCCGATAACGCTTCTGCGGCAACGTATCGAGGATATTTTTGTTTCAATGGGCTACGCGATCGAAGACGATCGAGAAATCGAAACGGATTATTACAATTTCGACGCACTTAATATTCCCGAAGGCCACCCGGCTCGTGAGTCGCAGGACACGTTTTACACAACGGACGGCCTTGCACTGCGGTCTCAGACATCGACAGTTCAAATTCGCGTAATGGAAAGGCGAGGCGTTCCATTACAAATAATAGCACCCGGAAAGGTCTTTCGCCGCGACACTCCGGATATGACCCATGTTCCAATGTTCCACCAGATCGAGGGTCTCTGTGTCGATAAAGGCATTACGATGGCGCATCTGAAAGGCACTGTAAGCGAATGGCTCCAACGACTGTTCGGACCCGAGACCGTAACCCGTTTTCGCCCGTCATATTTCCCATTTACGGAGCCGAGTGCGGAATTTGACTTCTCCTGTTTTACCTGCGGCGGCAGCGGCGAGGCCGATGGCGATCGTTGTCGGCCTTGCAAGGGCTCCGGCTGGATCGAGCTTGGCGGCTCGGGAATGGTGCATCCGAATGTTCTTCGCGCGTGTGAAATTGACCCGACGGAATATTCCGGATTCGCCTTTGGGTTCGGTCTCGAACGTATGGCTGCGCTTATGTACAACATCGATGACATCCGTCAAATGTTCGAGAACGACGTTCGTTTTGCCGAACAATTCAAATAATCTCGACTTCAGAGTGAACGAAACCGACACGGCAATTGCGCGATTTTTATGATCATTAGTTTCAACTGGCTTAAATCACTCGTCGATTTCGACGCCGATTGCGAGCAGCTCGCCGAGGATTTGACTCGCGTGGGTTTAGCCGTCGAAGGTATAAGTGCCTTTCAAGACGATTGGATTTTAGACATCGATCTCACGTCGAATCGGCCGGATTGTCTCTCGCATCTTGGCGTTGCGCGTGAGGTCGCGGCTATCTACGGGACACGATTACTTTTAGCCCAGGCCGACGAATCCGTCAGCGTCGACGAAATTCCTTTTCCACTAATCTTGGCGCCGGATGTTGTCAAAATCGAGGCAGCGGACCTTTGTTATCGCTTTACCGGCCGAATTATCCGCGACGTCCGGATTGGGCCGTCACCAGATTGGCTGGTTCGCCGACTCGAGTCTATTGGTGAGCGGAGCATCAACAATGTTGCGGACGTAACAAACTTTGTTATGCACGAGCTCGGGCAGCCGATGCATGCTTTTGATTTCGATACGCTTTCCGAAGGGCGGATCGTCGTTCGGCGCGCGCGCGAAGGTGAAAAAATTGTTACGCTAGATGAACTCGAGCGCGAACTCGATTCCGAAATGCTCGCAATCTGTGACGCCGAAAAGCCGGTGGCAATCGCGGGCGTTATGGGCGGCCGAGCGAGCTCTATTGATCCGAAGACAAAGAATGTGTTTTTGGAGGTGGCGTATTTTAAACGGGAATCGATCCGTCGGACATCGCGTCGGCTCGGTTTGACTACCGAGGCAAGTTATCGATTTGAACGCGGCGTCGACATTGAAAATCTCATCCGAGCCTCAAACAGGGCGGCGGAGCTTATAACGTCGATCGCGGGAGGCTCCGCGGGAGACATCATCGATATTTATCCCGTTAAACCGGATCGAACAGTTATAACCGTTCCCGACATCTCCGCGGCTGTTTTAGCTTTGACGGGGCTATCTGTAGACAAATCGGAAGCCGACATGATTCTTTCAAGATTAGGCATCGGTAAGCCGTCCGATAGCGAATACTTTCCGCCAACATGGAGGTACGATTTAGCAATCAAAGAAGATCTTGTCGAAGAAGTTGCACGCCATTTTGGTTACGATAAGATCGGCTCCCAAATTGCGATGGGCACTGGAGCCGGCCAATATCGTGCAGGCGAAGAGCGAAAGCGCGTGCTCCGGCAGGTTCTCGTCGAATATGGATGTCGGGAAGCGATCACTTATAGCTTTATCGACACACGGAATGACTCATTTTATGATGCAATTCCCTCTCTTGCAGCCCGGTTAGCCAATGCCGGCCCCGTAACGCTTCGTGATTCTGTCATCGAAGGAGCAATCCGAATGCGTCCGACGCTTTTACCCGGCTTGCTCGATGCCGTCCGGCTGAATTTCAATCATCAGCAAAACAACCTGAAACTGTTCGAGATCGGAACAATTTTCGCTGCTGGAAAGGCAGGTGAGCTACCGCTTGAACGCGAGGCATTTGCGATGGTAATCACCGGTGGCGAAATGCTCGCGGGTCGAGCCGAGCCAACGCGTAACCTTGATTTCTTTGACGCCAAAGGCATTCTCGAGGCAGTTATCGAGGCGATCGGCGCCCCGTCGCTGAAATTTATCGAAGCCGAGGTAAGGCATTTAACTCCGGGACAGACCGCCGCGATTTGGCTCGGGAGTGAAAAGATCGGCTACATCGGTCGGTTGAACGGAAAAATTGCCGCTGAATACAAGTTTCGCAAACCAGTCTACGCAGCTGAGATCGACCTTGCTGCAGTTTTGAACGCAAAAGTTGAGCGCTCGATTTACAAACCGGTTCCGCGCTTTCCGTCGGTAATTCGCGATGTCTCGTTCCTTGTCTCTCCGGATCTAACGCTTGACCGCTTCAACAGAACTGCGTCTCATTCAAGACCCGAAATACTTCGTCACGTTGATTTTGTCGATATTTTCGACGGCGCTGGGCTGCCCGATGGAATGCGTTCGCTGACTATGCGTTTCGAATATCGAAGTGACGATAGGACGCTGACCGACGAGGACGTAGCTGCGGCGCACGAAGCTTTTATCCGTGGAATTGAGGCCGAGCTAGGTATCCAACGTCGGTAACTAAATTCATAGTCAGTATTCCAGCGCGGAGACTTGAACTTTATCGTAAAAGGACACATAATCGGTAACCTGGCGATTCAGTAAAAAGCCCTTAAATGTGGAGATTGCGCAATGAACGGCCTAACGGGAATGGAAAAGTTCTCGCACCTTGAGGACAAAATCTATTTAACGATCGAATATGCAAAGCGAATGCGCGAGGAGAAAGACGCAATCGAGCGCGAACTAGAGAAGCTGCGTCGCGTTGCAGCCGAGCTTGAGGCCGAGCGCACGCGACTGGAGGAAAAAATTGCGGCTCTGTTATCCGAGCGTGACGCAATTCAAATTAAGGTTGAAGCAATGCTGGATGCAATGACGATTCTGGACGTCGAGCCGGCCGAGTCCATCGGGAGGCACGCGTAATGACCGAAACACCGAAAAAGCACGAGCCGGAGCAGACAGTCCGGGTTGAGATCTACAATCAAACCTACAGTATCCGATCCGACGGGGACAACGAATATATTCTTAAACTTGCCGAATATGTAGACAATAAGATGCGCGAGATTTCCTCGGGCACATTTACAGTCGATTCGCTAAAAGTTGCGATTCTCGCAGCTCTTCACATCGCAGACGAATACCACCAACTCCTGGCCGCCCAGCAACAAGCAGATCTACAACTTGCAGCACGAAGCGCGGAATGCGCCGAAATGCTCGATAAAGTTCTCAAATTCAAGGAGCCCGCGGCGCAGGAATTCGAGACCGAACAATAATCCCTAAAACTAATTTCGGATGAGCCTTTGCTACATAGCAAGTCGCTTTCCATTTCTATACTTTGCCGGTAGCGATGTGTTAGCATAGTCGAGGCGAAAGCAATCACTGTGTGGTTCGTTATCCGGTACAAAAATAATTGAGCCAACACTTGAATTGAGGGAGGCCGATGCCGGCTTCGGTGCAATCCTCTAAGGAGGAATTGCCATAGATTCTGGCTAATGCATCGTGAGATGTGAGGCCGCCCACCTGTAAAATACAGGTTCAATTCATGTACGGGAGACGGCCAAGACGGTAACTTTCGCCTTTTCTATTTTTCAAGGGCAAATTCGCTGCTTCTCGGTCGTCAAAGGCCGCAAATTTGCCGGAAGTAGGGGGCAATGTCAATAGTTATCCTCGGAACCAATGGAATCATTCCTGCTGATCAATTTACGAAAAAATCGGGCGACTGCCTAGAACTTCTTCAGACCAAAGCGAGCCAATATTATTCCTGGATGCTCAAATACGACCTGACGATCCGCGCCGCAAAACGTAGCGGTGCAAATTTCGCGGATGGAGCGATCGATATTGCACCTGCTACGTTTAATTCATCGAAAACCTGGCTAGCCAGCGTCTTCATCCATGAAACAGTACATTTCTGGCAGTATCGATCGGGAAAATATCGGGCGGGTACGCCTGCTGAATCGGAAGCGAATAGCTATCAATTGGCCGTCTTAAGGCTGCTTGGAGCCCCTCAGGCGGAGATTACTCATATGTTGAGTCAAAACGGGGGCCACGCCGACCTCAATGGCGACGGCGTTTACGATTGGCGTGACTATCAAATGAGAAATTATTGAATTTCCTCGGATTCGGTTCGTTTCAGCATTGTCGGGTCTTCTAACTCTGTGAGTAAATCTTCGTTTATCCGAGCAGCTTCGAGAGCAATCGGAAGGCTTCTCGCTCGGCCCGCAAGCTTATCGAGGGCGACCTGAATATCTGAAAGATTGCCGCCGCGTGCCGCCGCCGCCTCAATCATTTGCAACCTTGATTCGGCCTCCGCTAGCATCTCCTTTGCCTCTGCCTGAATTTCTTCGATTTTATTTCGGTCTTTTTCGATTTCGACGAGAAACCGCTTCGCATTCGCCCGAGGAATCTGCCGAAGCCGGTTTTCCCGCCGACGCGCGGCGGCCAGTTCCGAGCGAACCGAGCGCAATATCCGCGAAGCAGTCAGCCGAGAAGCGAGTGTCTCCCGGTAGGCATCTTCGAGAATTGGATCGGCGGTCGCCATCGCAGCAAGGGCCCGACGCTCGGCCGGCCGCATCTCCCCGCGAAACCAATCGACATATTTCGGTGGAATACCGCGGGCTGCAATTCGCTCTTTCAGCTCAACAGTAAAGCGTCGCCGTTTAAAGAGAAAATAAACAGTCAATCCGGTTCCGATAAATAAACCGACAATCGCAAGGATAAATCCCAGAAGAAATGACGAAACGGCAAAGACAGGCATTCCCGTCAAAATCAACGAAAGAACGACAAACAATAGAAAAGGTAATAACGAAAGCACAATCGGGGACGCCGCGGCCGCAATCAGGAGGTTTTTGCGGCGTACAAGCTCGCGGGCAGTTATTGCTTCGTCCTCGGGTATTTTCGGCATCTTTGGTTCCGGTTCAACTTTACAAAGAGTACATTTTTAATTCAAACTATGCGGGTCGAAGATTGGTTTGATGTAATAAGAAATTCTCCGCTCGTAGACCGGCGGCAGTTCAATTAGATGAAAGCAAAATCTTTTGGCATTGCAATTGTTCCCTTGTTCGTCCTCGCAGCATTCGGTATCGGGAGCGCCCAAAAAGTGCCGAAGCCAACGGTTCGGACCGTTTCGATACCGATTTCGATATACATAAAAGGTGAGCTTGCCGGCGACCGCCGCGAAGAGATCGTGCCGGTCGACCGATTGATCGTCCTCGAAGACAAAATGGAACAGCAGATACTTTCTATCCGAAGCATCGACGAGGCGCCGATGGCGCTTGCTTTCATCATCCAGGAAGATCTGACGCCGAACTTCAATCTTCAGATCAAGGATTTGAAGGAATTTATCACGAGGCTTCCTCGAGGCACGCGCGTGATGGTTGCATATTCGCGCGGCGGTACAACCCAAATTGCACAAAAATTTACGACGGACCTTACCCGCGCAGCTGCCGCGATTCGTCCGGTTGCATCCAGTATAGCCCTCTCGCCAAGAACTCCCTTTGATGCCGTATCAGAGGTACTAAATCGCTTCGATGCCTTACCGGCCGGCCGGCGTGCGATTTTGCTCGTTTCCGATGGACTCGACATCTCAAACGGAATCGGAGAATCAGCACCTACGCAAAGCGTTGCACTAGATCGCGCAATTTTAGCCGCACAACGGCGAAGTGTTGCAGTTTTTACTATTTATTCGCCGACGGAGATAACCGAGCGCGCCGGACCGCAGGCTATACTCAATGGCCAAAGCTCGCTGCTGCGGCTTTCGGCTGAAACCGGCGGTCGAGCGTTTTTTCAAGGAAATATTGCGCCTATCAGTTTCGTACCGTTCTTCAAGGACTTGAGCTTGTTGCTCAATCGCCAATTTCTCCTAACTTATCTTTCGACAAATATGAAGCGCGGGTATCACCGCGTCGAGGTCCGCAGCACGAATCCGGCCGTTCGAATCGATCATCCGAAAGGCTATTATTATTGAGACATTTCAATTTAACCTCAACCCACAAACTGGGCAAACGGTTGCGTCCTCTCGCATTAGAAGGCCGACCCAAAAGAAAATAAAAGTTGTAACTAGCAAAACCGCAAACGCGATCCAGCCGGCCTGCGAGACTTGCCGCTGCGTAATAGGTAACGCGTTCGTCCCGCAACGGGGACAGCGATACGATCCGGCCGGATAGATGCCGGGGCCGGCAGGCACAATCGAGCCAGACGCCGCTGCAAAATCAGCCATCGTCCGCGCCGAGCTATGTTCCGTCGTGAAAGAAGCTGAAGGTTTTACACCACCTGCTTCGAATTCATCTGTCTGCCACGCATACGGCCTCGGCGGCACAAACGATTGTTCGGGTCGCTGCAACGATTCGACACCGCAAAAGCGGCAAAAGCTGCTCTCCGCTGCGTTTGACTGGCCGCAATTTGAGCAAATGTTCGTCACAAGCAAAATTTAGAAAACTATCTTTTCGCCGGTTTTGATCGATCTATAGACGGACTCTACTAATTCAACCGACCGAAACCCGTCATCGGCCGTAACGGGCGGCTCGGCTGATTCAATGATCGCGTCGATAAAAGCTCGATCTTCCTGGAGGT
The DNA here is from genome assembly GCA_040289905.1 of Blastocatellia bacterium. Taxonomy (GTDB): domain Bacteria; phylum Acidobacteriota; class Blastocatellia; order Pyrinomonadales; family Pyrinomonadaceae; genus OLB17. Next base: position 58,243 of record PSMA01000012.1, on the reverse strand, counting down.
ATCCCCACTTTTCTTCCTTTTCGGACATATGGCAGGCGTAAACATCATAATTTGCGTCCATCCCGCGGGAATCGATTAGCCGCTCCATTTCTTCAGTCAGAATCGTACGGTGGTGGCAAAATACCTCGATCCGCTCAAAAGGAAAGAGCCAGCTAGCGTCAGAGCTCGAGGCGAACGTGCAATGAAATCCATCGCGGAATTTAAAGATAATTGAGAATTCGTCAAGCTCCGGATACTCGTGCCGCGAGCCATAGGCAGTTAACTCTGCAATTTCGCCGAACTGGAACCGCAGCATATCGAAAAGGTGAATTGTCGTTTCGTACAAAAACCCGCCCGTGACCCCTACATCGCCCGTCCATTCCGGAACCTTCAGCTCGCCTCGGTTCATTTTTATATGCGCCGAATGCGGCGTCTCGTCGTCCAGCAACTGCCGAAGGCGTCGATAAACCGGAGCAAAACGGCGGTTATGCCCAACCTGTACGACTTGGCCCGAGGATTTCGCCGCATCGAGAAATTCCCGAGCATCTTCGAGCCCTACGGCGAAAGGCTTTTCACAAAACAAATGCTTCCCTTCGCTCAATGCATGTAGTCCGATTTCCTTATGTGTACGGTTTGGAGTACAAACAAGCACGGCGTCGCACGAATCGAGCAATTCCTCACGCGACGAGCAGACCTTACCGCCGATTGAACGCGCGGTTGCCTCCGCCCGCTCGGTGAGAATGTCATAGAGCGCGGCTATCTCGACACGTTCGTCTCGGGCGTAAATCCGACCGTGGACGTTTCCGATGTAGCCGGTTCCAATGATGCCAATTCTGATTTTCGTCATATCTTCTAGATCGCTCTATTTGGTCCTTCCCGCCGCGTTTGAATCGCCGATTCCGAGTGCCTTTCGCGTCGCATCGATTGCCTTTTCGGCAACGTCGAAGGGATCCATTTCCCAATATTCTGGCCGAAAAATTTCTACGCTTACCATTCGGTCGTAACCAATTTTGTCAAAGCGACTTTTGATTTCCGCAATCGGTAGAATTCCAAGCCCGGGAAACAGCCTATTAGCATCTGTAAGCTCTTCGCGCGGCAAGTCTTCCGCATCGTTGATATGGAAAATAAAGAGCTTTTCCGGATCGAGATTATCGATCGCCTCAAAGCTCGATCTGCCCGCGTAAAAATGGAAAGTATCGAGGACGTTCCCGACCGATTTGCGGCCGACTGCTCGCACAATCTTGTCCGAAAGGTCAAGCGTCTGCACGGAACAATCAGTCTGACCGAGAAATTCAAACGCAAGCGAGACGCCGTAGGGCTCGGAAATGTCGGCCAATTCGTTCAGGACCCGAACCGATTCTTCGATGATTTGTTCTTCCCGCGCATCGGTCGGCATCTTCCCTGGGACGACGACAATGTACGGACATTCTAATTGTCCAGCGATTTCTGCAAGCCTCTGGCATTCAGCCTTGATTTTTTTGTAATCTTCCGGAGTTCGAAATGTAATGTGTTCGATCGAATTAATCGAGTAGGGCTCAATTTCGGAGTCGCCGAGTTCCCTTGCAAGGTCACTGATCTTATGATTTTCCAAATATTTGTGAAGTTTTGCAGACCATATTTCAATAAGGTCGTAGCCGGACTGCCGGGCTACGCGAATGTCCGTCGATAAATCGGCCCGCATCGTCGTGGCTCCGTTTAGTGCGATTTTCATTTCGTTTATCTCCGATAAAGATAATCAGCAAAGGCAGTATATTACCACGCTGTAAATCGCAAAATCGAACGAACCTATCAATGGAAAGCCGACTTCTGCAACTGAAAGGCGAAAATTTGCGTCCCAAAAACGGCTCGAAATCTGCTAATCTGTCGATTGCCGATGTTTTTCAAATTTCGTCAGTTCGTCATATTCGTTCTCCTTACCGCGTGCCTGGTACCGATCTCTTCGTTTAGCCAAGCAGGCGATGCAGCCCTTCGATCCGTTTTTGAAAGCGACAAACGCGATCGCGATGCAAACGGAAAGCTCATCGACCTTGGGCCGTCCGAACATCTTCGCCGCGCGGATGTTTATATGGCGAACCGAGTTTTCCCGGCGGCTCGGGAGCATTGGCTGCGAGTTATAGAGCGATATCCGGATGACCCAGGACTTCCACGCGCGCTGTTCGGAATGGGCCGCTCGTTAATGTGGGAACGCAATTACTCGCAAGCGATAGAATGGTTCGAGCGCACGTTTCGGGCCTTTCCGATGACAAAGGAAGGCCGCGAAGCACTTGCTTTTATGGGAGCCTCCTACGTGCGGCTAGGCTGTAATGCCGACGCTGTCAAGGCGTACCAGCAATACGTGACAATGTACCCGGAGGGAGAGCGAATAGAGTCGGCGTATCTGAACATCATCGACGCATTCCGCGAGGACAGGCAGTATTCCGAAGCTAAAAAATGGGCGGATATGGCCGCGCAGCGATTCGCTGGAAAGCCGACGGAAATCAACGCGCTGCATGCAAAACTGAGAATGGAAATTTACCGCAAAAACTGGGCATCGGCGATTTTGATTGCAGATCGCCTGCTCGGAAAGTCGATCCCTCGCGGTTCGATCGCAACAGCTGATGAAATCCGTTTTTTGCGTGCGTTTGCCGCCGAACAAAGCGGAAGCCTTTCTCAGCAAGCTGAAGTTTATCGAGGCTTTTCAAGCCCTTTAACTTCCTATTTCGCCGGGCTTGCTGCGGATCGAAATCAGCCGTCAGCGGTTTCCCCAGCAGCGGATCTGATCGGTCTAAATCCTGCCGAATACCCGACTCCTTACCGCGACCTTCTTCTCAGATTCGCGGTCCCACGCGGTATCGATCCGCGTTTTGTCCTCGCAATAATGAAACAGGAAAGCGTTTTTCGGCCCTCAGCGAAGTCGCCAGCCGGTGCCCGCGGACTGTTACAGCTAGTTTACGATACGGCAATAAAATTCAACTCCAAGGCCGGCTTTCCCCGCCTTCAGCCGGATGACCTCTACCAACCCGCGGTGAATATCGCCATTGGATGCGAATATATTGGCTTTCTGAAAAATGAATTCGGTGGCCTCTATGAAGGAATCGCGGCGAGTTATAACGGTGGCGAGGACAACGCAATTCGTTGGTTAAACCGCTCCGAGCCGAAAGAGCCAGGCATCTTTGTCGCCGAAATTGGTTTTGCCGAAACAAAGAGTTACGTCCAGAAGGTGATGAATAATTACCGCGTGTATCGAATGCTCTACACGGAAGATCTGCGAAAAAAATGAACCGGATATTTATCGCCGCGGCCTTACCGGAAGCGGTTCGCTCCCGTATACACAGTGAAGTTGCGATCTCCCTCAGCAAAGTATTCAGCGATCATTCCGTGCGAATCATCGCCAAAGATTCCCTGCACCTAACTCTTAAATTTTTGGGCGAGACGGCAGAGGCAAAAATACCGGGCATTGCCAATGCAGTCGCAGCCGCAGCTAGAGCCGCAAACGCTAGCGCGCTGCTTCGCACCGGGCAAATTCAACTTTTTACGCCCTTCGTCGTTGCAATTGGAATTGACGATCTTACCGGATCCGTTTCTGCCGTTCAGGCGGATCTTGACGAACGACTTGAATCACTCGGGTTTCAGCGCGAGGCGCGTCGATTTCGACCCCACGTTACCATAGGTCGAAGTCGCGGTAGACAAAGGGTAACTCGTAGAGTCATATTTGAACGGATTCCAGAATTTGAATTTTCGGTAGAATCGTTGGTTCTTATGCGAAGCGATCTCGGATCAGTCGGCGCGAAATATTCACCTTTGAGCGAATTCCGACTCGCTTGAGACGCATCAATGCTCTGCCAAAGCCTTTTCGATCGCAGCTATCACCGATGGATCGTCCGGTTTATCCTTAGAGCCAAAGCGAGCGACAATTTTGCCGTTCCGGTCAATTAAGAACTTGTTGAAATTCCACGAAATATCACCGCCAAAATCCGGATTTGTCTTCTTATTTGTCAGAAAGCGATAAAGCGGATGTTGATCGCTCCCGGTCACCGATATTTTTGAAAACATTGGAAAAGAGACGTTGTATTTCAGGGTACAGAATTCCTTGATTTCCTTTTCCGTGCCAGGTTCCTGTCCCATAAAATTATTCGCTGGGAATCCGAGAACATAGAAACCCCGATCCCGATATTGCTGAAAAACGCCCTGCAGTGATTCGTATTGCGGCGTATAACCGCAGCGGCTGGCAGTGTTGACTATGAGCAATACGCTTCCCTTAAATTTGCCGAGGCTGACGTCGTTTCCATCGATATCCTTCACCGTAAAGTCGTAAATAGAAGTTGCGTCGACAGGCTCTTTCGGCGTTGGATTAAAGATCATTCCATATTTGTAGGCCAGCGCAATGGCGGCCCCGATGAGCGAAACAGTTACAATCCCAATAATTTTTACCATAATCTTTACTCCATGCTGAATTTTTTGCCCGCTGGGGAATCACGTATTCAATTCGCGAGGGCCGCGCGGCGGTAACGGTTGCGATTCTTTCTTTTCGCTCGTCTCATTAAGTAACTCCTTGATTGCGCCGATTCCGGAAAACATCGATGCAGTTTCAACCGGCATAAATACGATTTTTGAGTTCTGGGTCCGCGTCATATCGCGAAGCGACTCAATATAGCGCTGCGTGAGCAGGTATTGCGTTGTCTGTTCCGCGTTGCCGACAATCTGGGCAATCTGCTTGATCGCCTGAGCTTCAGCGTTTGCGGCGGTAAGCCGGGCTTGTGCGGCGCCCTCCGCTTGCAAAATCGCGGACATCTTTTCGCCTTCCGATCGGGTGATTGCCGCCTGTTTTTCGCCTTCGGCCCGCGTAATCGCGGCCTGTTTCTCACCTTCGGCTTGTAGGATTAACGCTCGACGATTGCGTTCAGCCGTCATTTGCTTTTCCATCGTAATCCGGACATCTTCCGGAGGATTGATGTTCTTTACGTCAACGCGGGTCACCTTTACGCCCCATTTGTCGGTGGCTTCATCAAGAATTAGACGTAGTTTAGAGTTAATCTGGTCGCGCGAGGAGAGCGTGTGGTCAAGGTCCATTTCACCCATCACGGCACGCATACCGGTAATTGTTAGCTGAATGATGCCGCCGACGAGGTCTGCTACCTCGTAGACCGCCTTTACAGGGTCTGTAATCTGCCAATAAACTACGGAGTCAACATTGATTGTAACATTGTCACGCGTGATTACGGGTTGAGGAGGTAGATCAATGTATTGCTCCCTTAGGTCAATGAAGGTGACGCCCGGCCGGACGTTGGTCCAATAGACCGCCCGCGGCGATTCAAAAAACGGAACGATGATGTTCAAGCCGCTGTTTGCCAGACGGTGAAACCGACCAAGCCGCTCGATTAGCAAAACGCTTGATTGCGGGACAATCTTAATCGTTTTCAATGCAACGCTCACAAGCGCGACGCCGAGAATTAACATCAAGATCGCACCGAAACCGACAAACGGGTCCATCTTCAACCTCCGAAACTTGGATGTCCGTTTAATATACACCAATTCTTCCAATTCGACTACTGAAGAAAATTCGAATCCTCCGATCTAAAAAGCTCTTAACAATTTGAAACGTGGCCGCATAGCCTTATAATCCCGAAGTGACGATGACGATAACTTTTGAAGATGTAGAGAGTGCCCGCCGCCGGCTCAAGGGCATAATTAACGAAACACCGATAATTTCCGATGAGAAACTTTCTGCCGCAATCGGCTGTAAAGCATATCTTAAGGCCGAATGCCTTCAGCGTGGCGGTTCGTTTAAGGTCCGCGGAGCTTACAACAAAATCTCGCGGCTTTCAGAAGAGGAAAAGCAGCGCGGCGTAGTTACTGCCTCTGCCGGCAACCATGCGCAAGGAGTTGCGCTCGCGGCGAAGCTCGTCGGTGTTAAGGCAACGATTGTCCTCCCAGAATTTGCTCCGCTTACCAAAATCGCGGCGACGAAGGCACTCGGCGCCCAGGTTATCCTCAGGGGCGACAGTTTCGATGCAGCAGTTGCATATTCCCGGGAGCTAGAGGCAGAAAAGGGATTTACGTACGTCCATGCATTCGACGATCCGCTTATTATCGCTGGACAAGGTTCGATCGGATGTGAGATTGCAAAGGCTTTACCCGATGTATCGGTCGTTCTCGTTCCGATCGGCGGCGGCGGAATTGCATCCGGAGTCGCGATCGCTCTTAAATCGCTCATACCGACAGTTCGCGTCATTGGCGTGCAAGCGGCAAACGTACCTTCGATCAATCAATCTCTCAGGGCGGGTGTCCCGCTGGAAGCAATTGGAAGACCGACGATTGCCGACGGCATCGCCGTAAAACGTCCGGGAATACTGACGCTTCCGATAATTCACGAATACGTCGAAAGTGTCGTCGAAGTTACCGAAGAGGAACTCGCCGCCGGTGTATTTCATTGTGTTCAGAACGCCCATATCGTTGCCGAGGGAGCCGGAGCAGCAGGAGTTGCGGCACTTCTTGCCGGAAAGCTCAAAATCAAGCCGGAGGATGTGGTTTGCGCAATACTTGCTGGCGGAAATATAGACGGCAACCTGCTTTCGCGCGTAATTGAACAGGTCCTGGTGAGGCAGGGACGCTACGTGATTTTGAAACTTCTAGTTTTGGATCGGCCCGGATCTTTGGCTCAATTACTGAATCGCGTCGCCGAAACCGGCGCAAATGTTATGGAAGTCAATCACCAGAGAGCGATCTGGCTTGCGCCGCTCGGCTATACAGGAATTGAAATGATACTCGAGGTTCGCGACGAAGAGCATGCACGATTCGTCCATCGGCATTTAGAAGACTTCGGATATCACGTTGTCCGCGAAGGACAGGGCGAATGGGGCGAATAAGTCGCCTGCTTTCGCCCTGTCCTGCGATTGTTCAACTTCCCGTGACCGTTTTACTCGCTCATAAAGACATAGCGACGAAATCAACGCCGCTTAGGTCCGAAGTCAGGTCGACAGTCCTCGTGGGCTCAGAAAACGTATATTTGCGAGTTGAAACGCTAAGAAAATAGGTCCTGCCCGAAGGCAAACCATCGATTCTGTAAAAACCGAATGTGTTCGTCCTGACCGAAATTGGTTCCGCCAGATCGCCGCCCGATACCGTTACAATATGATTTGCAATGCCGCGACCATCAGCGGTGACTACCCGACCCGAAATCGAGGCAGGCCCGGAAAACAGCCCCTGCGCTGTAAGGCTGAAATCATCGATGGCTAGCGCATCGTCAGCACCTGGAGCGTCAAAATCAACCCACCGAAGCCAAATCGAAGCGCCGTTGGGAACGGTGACTTGAAAGGTTGCGGTAATCGTCGTTCGATTCGAGGGGTTGTTTCCGTCCAGAGCGCCTACAGTTCCGGTCGTAATAGGCGACGAAAAATTCAAGGCGCTGACGTTAGTCCAGGTGCCGGTGTCTAAGGATGTTGCGTCCAAGCTATATTGAAATTCCAATCTGTCTGGTCCTCGATTAGCAGTTCCTAATCTCCATTGTTCCCCAATGTAAGTTATTGAGATTCTTCCGATTGTACTTCCAGTCGCATTTGTAAAATTGGCTCCAATCAAAGGAATTAAAGTACTGCTTCGAAGTCCGCCAAATGCCCTCTCGGTCGACCCGGAGGCTCCCAGGCTGTAAGTATCGCCCGTACCACTCGAGCCCGTGCCGGCCGTGTACAGCAAGTTAGCATTTGCACCTGTTTCGAGAAACGCCCAACCCTCGGGCACGTTGCTGGAAGTCCCGGTCGCGGCAAGAGTGTCAAAATTTTCTGTTATTGGTGTATTTAACGCCGTGATGCTCCGCGGCACCAATTGGCTCGACTTCGTAGGCGTTCCTTTGAATTCATTCGATAATTTCGGGTTGCGTTTTGTGTCAGCAACCTGCCCGAAGATCGAGACAACTGATACTGCGGTGAAAGCCAGATGGACTACAAATCTCATTTTTTTTTCCTCCGATCGAATTTATAAATCCTCAATGTTTTGGTTAATGATTCACGTCAGATTTTATGCCGTGAGGTCTAACGCCTAGTTAACGCGATTACCGAGATTAGTCTGTTCGACAGCACGCGGCATCGAGACAGTTAGCTCCGGAGGCTTATTTCCTCGAGGGACTCGAAGACTCGTTTTACGCGTTGCTGTGAGATTTAAATTTTCTCGATTGTACAAATTCGTCTGTAATTTTCAAAATGAAAATACCCGTCACCGGACGAGGTGCGGTATAGTTTACCGTAATTTAAGCTCTTGCGTGCAAAGTTACAGTCTCGACCCGCGCTTATTTTTTAGGTCGTCAATTTGCTAAACTTTCTTTTGTGAAGAAACGATTAGTTTGGTCATTTTTTGGCGCCGGCATTTTAGTATTTGCGGTTGTCGCTGTTTTGACTATTTGGGTCCTGAGAGCAATGGACGCGCCACACGCACATGATAAAGCACAAAGTTACCTAACGATTACACGCGGGACGCCGCCCGCTGCAATAGTTTCCAAACTTGAAGCTGAAGGCATCCTTGCCGATGCAAGGCCGGTATTGCTGTACCTGCGTTTGTTCGGTGACGCCGCGCGCCTTAAAGCAGGTGATTATCGATTCGATTCGCCGATTACGCCGCGCCAAGTACTAGCTGAGCTCGAAAAGGGCGAGACGCGGGCGATTAAATTCACGATACCCGAGGGTTTTACGCTGTTCGATCTTGCCAAGAGAATCAAGGAAAGGCTTCCCGCCGAGGCCCGGTCTGAACAGGAGATACTTGGATTATTCGAGGACCCATCGCCAATCAGTGATATAGCACCTCAAGCGCCGAATCTCGAAGGATATCTCTACCCTAGTACTTATGAACTCAGCCTCGAAGCACGGACCGAAGACGTGATCCGCGCAGCAGTCACGCAGTTCCGAAAAATCTGGAAGCCTGAATGGACGGAAATGGCCTCTCGGCTTGGCCTTACGCCGCATCAGGTTGTTACCATCGCCTCTTTGGTCGAAACGGAAACGGCGGTAACCGATGAACGTCCGATAATCGCCTCGGTGATATATAATCGACTAAAGCGCGGTATTCCGCTCGGCATCGACCAGACGTGCGTTTACGTCGCTAAAATGGAAGGCCGCTGGGACAGCAATATCAACAAAAGTGATCTGCAAGCAGATTCCCCATACAATACCCGCAGATACGCCGGCCTGCCGCCGGGTCCGATAGCGTCGCCGTCGGCATCCTCGATCGAAGCCGCGCTTTTGCCCGCGGAAACTGCTTATCTTTTTTTCGTCCGCGATGTTTCCAAAAATAACGGCTCGCATCGTTTTTATACATCTGCGACGGAATTTGAACGGGGCAAGGCTGATTACCAACGTTGGCTGCAACAGCTGAGGGGAAAATAGCGTCCACTAACGTAACCTCAGATGATAAAGCTACTTGCTATCGATCTCGACGGTACTTTACTTGATTCGTGCGGGAATATTTCCGCAGAGAATATCGCAGCGATTCGCGAAGCGGAAAGTCGCGGAGTGTTCGTTACCATCGCGACCGGCCGAAGATTTCGCGACGCTCGTCCGCCAGCACTTGAACTTGGGCTTAATGCGCCGCTGGTTACGCATAATGGCGCTTTGGTGAAATATGCCGAGAGCCTGAAAACCGTTTTTGCCTCCTTGCTCGATACCGAGACGACAAGAGAAATCGTTCGGGTCGGCAAAGAGCTCGGCGGGAACGCACTCGTCAGCGCCGATCCGCACGGAAAGGGTTCATTGCTCTATGACACGGTTTCTGAGGCTAATCTGCCACTCCGGCGTTATCTTGAGTGGTCCGAGCGATTGCACGGCGATGATGCGGCCGAAGCAGTTATCCACGTCGCAGAGCTCGAAAGCTCGTTGTGCGATCACGAAATTATCCACATCTCTTTTTCCGGCGCCTGTGACCCGATGCGCCAAATGCTCGATTTCCTTCAGGCGGAACTGAAAGACACGGTTTCAATTCTTCCGACGATTTATCCGCATTTGGATTTTACCTTGATCGATATTCTCCCACCCGCTACCTCAAAAGCGACGGGTATCGCAGCGATTGCCGCAATCAACGGTTTTGGCAGCGAATCAGTGATGGCGATTGGTGACAACTTTAACGATCTCGCAATGCTTGAATATGCCGCAACGCCCGTTGTAATGGGAAATGCAGATAGAGATTTGCTTGCGCGGCAGGAATTCTTTAAAACAGTTAATAACGATGAAGGCGGAGTTGCGGCCGCGATAAAAAAATTTATTCTGGATTGAAGGAATTAGGAGAAATCGGTGGCAAACAGAATTGCAGTCATAGAAACGAACAAAGGAACGATAAAATTCGAACTTCTAGAATCCGAAGCCCCAAAAACCACGGAGAATTTTCGGCTTCTGGCAGAGCGAAACTATTACGATGGCGTTATTTTTCACCGCGTTATTAAAAACTTCATGATTCAAGGCGGGGATCCTTTTGGGGAGGGCTACGGCGGCGAATCGGCCTGGGGCGGACGATTCGAAGACGAGATAGACCGCAACTCGCCCCTTTATTCGGGCGTTTATGAAAAAGGTACTGTCGCAATGGCAAACGCGGGCCCGAACACAAATGGTTCACAGTTTTTTATAATGCACGTCGACTATCCGCTGCCGCCGAACTACACCAAATTCGGTCGGCTCATCGATGGACAGGACGTCGTTGACGCGATAGCCAACGTTCCGACGAGCGCCAACGACAAACCACTTGAACCGGTCGTTATGAACCGCGTTTACGTCGAAGAACTTGCCGCCTAATGCGTGCTGTTGTTCAGCGAGTTTCAACGGCCCAGGTCCGTGTCAATGCTGAATCTATCGGTTGCATTGGCCGCGGGCTTCTCGTTTTTCTCGGCATTTCCGCCACTGACACCGAGACTGTTGCGGCGAGGATGCTCGCAAAGATCGTCGAGATGCGTATTTTTGCCGATGAAAACGGAGCGATGAATTGTGGCTTGATCGAATCCGGCGGCGAAATGCTCGTTGTTTCGCAATTTACGCTTTATGCAGATTGCCGTCGTGGCCGACGACCGTCGTTTACCGCGGCAGCACCGCCGGATTTGGCCGAGAAGATCTACAATTACTTCGTCGAGTCCGCCCGCGAGCGGCTCGGACGGATAGCCACAGGACAGTTCCGTGCGATGATGGACGTCGAATCAATCAACGACGGTCCGGTTACAATTATTTTAGACAGTGAGGAACTATTTGGAGTATGAACCGAGCAAAAGTCTTTTCCGTGCTCATTCTTACCTTGATCGCAACCTCCTGCCAGCCAGGCAATGTCGCTAATCGATCTGGTTCGAATGCGGAGGTCAAGCGAAATGTTCAGCCGGTAGCGGACAAGGAGATAGCTGTTGTAGAGATGGAAAACAACGCAGCTTTCGGTACGATTAAGATAGAGCTCTACTCTAATATCGCGCCAAAAATGGTCGAGCGTTTCAAAACCTTAGCAAAATCTGGATTTTATGACGGTACAACCTTTCATCGGATCAATCAATCGGTCATTCAGGGCGGCGATCCGCTTTCGAAAGATGATGATCCCGAAAATGACGGCACGGGCAAATCCGGTCTGCCAAATGTTTCGGCGGAATTCTCCGACATCCCTTACGACGTTGGAATTGTTGGCGCGGCTCGCGGACCGGATGCCAATTCCGCAAACTCGCAATTTTTTATAACCTTGAAACGCGAACCGTCTTTCGATACGCGTTACACGGTTTTTGGCAAGGTCACCGAGGGTATGAACAACGTCCGAACGATCGCGGGCGTTTCGCCCAAGGACGGCGAGCGTCCTGTTGAGCCAGTTCGCGTGAAGACCATTCGGATTGAAACCCGACAGTAGTCCTGCTATTATCGTTTTGACAGTTGCTCGCGTAGCTCAGTGGATAGAGCGCTTCCCTCCGGAGGAAGAAGTCGCAGGTTCGACTCCTGCCGCGAGTACCAGAAATAAAAAAGGCCGCGTCCAAAGTAAAGAGGAGGCGGCCTTTTGCATTTAGATGATTTCACACCTCAATGAAGTCGGAGCATCGGATCACCGATAAGTATCCAGGAATAGCGAACTTCTCCGCCAGTGTTTAGCTGCGCCTTAGCGTCCGTTATCAGGTCGCCGAGGCGATTGATGTTGCCTAAGCTGAGCTGGATATAAAACTGCGTCGCCATCACTTCCTGGACGTCCGGCGTTGTCAATCCGGTTGACGCCCAAATAGCAACTCCGCCGCCATTTGAAGCCTTCGTGAACGCTTCGGCGAAACTGTCCGTCGAATTCGGAATTATGAAATAGCCGTTAAGGCAAGTCAGAGCCGTTATGAGCGACGGCTGTGACGCATTTGTGAGCTGCGGTACGTTTCCGGTCCATAGGAAACCGGTATCCCGCCAGGCAGCAGAAGTTCCATGGCCCGTGTAATTGAGAATGTATTGCCCGGCATTGATCGCATTTATTACGGTTGTCTGCGCAGTGATGTTGTCCGGGACGCCACGCTGCGCTCTAATTTTCGGCATTCCCGAGGGTAAATACGACATAATTCGGTCGCTCATTCCCTCAAAATCATATCCGTCGGGTTGATCGAACGCAAAAAGGGCACCGCGATTCATAGAATTCGGACCAAGGGAGTTTTCCCAGGTAACGGTTTTGTTGAAAACGTTCGTCACGCCTGCGATGTCGCGCGAGGCAATCCGGCCGATTGCAATTTCCGCGAGCCCATCGTTATTGAAATCCGCCAGCGCCTCGTCGCTTGCCGTTTTGGAATACAGCGTATTCACCATTCGCGTCGGGACCATATTCCAGTATCCGTTATTTGTATAGTTTTTCGGATCGTAAGATGCGTCACCAATCAAAAGGACATACGCCGGCGGAACCTGCCAATTATGAAACGCATAATCCAGAAAAGCTTTTATGGCAATCGAACTCGAGGTTCCGAAATTAAATTCATCGAAAATTTCCTGAACGTCAATCACCTTTGTCGAGATCCCTTGCGAGGCACGGTACGCGGCCCAGCTAGAGGCAGGTTGCAGCAGGCTGCGATGTGCGATAACGAGGAATTGCGCGGCCTGCGTCGGCGTCCCAATCAAAGCTGGATTTACGGCCGAAACTTCCAGCGGAGTTACGACCTGCGATGCTTCGACAGCCAGATACCGGCGGCCGCGAGTTGGTGGAATCGTAACGCCATAAGTTCCAGCCGATTCCACCGGCGTCAAATTCTGAACGATCCGCTCATTGGCTTCATTAGTGACGTCAAAAACGCGGATGTTCGGCGAGCTAAAACCCGAGAGCCGCGCCGCGCGGTAATTATCCGTGTAAAAGTCTAACCGATTTGAAATTGCCTTAAAATAACGTGGGAAGTCGATACGTATCCGGTCAAAGAGACTCAGGTCACCCGACGCCCCGTTTGAGACCATTTGTAGCGTGTTGGTACCCTCAACGAGATAAGAAACAGGAATAATGTACTCCCGCGAAATACTCTGCCGTCCGGTCCCGGTGACCGGCGGCAATGGATTACCGTTTAGTACCAAATTTATGTTGTGCGGCGTCAAAGAATAACCCATAAAAGAGATAAACAATGGCCGGTCGCCCGAATTTGGATCAATTCCGGAGAGGTTAAATGTCAGCGTCGTAGCGGACGAGCCGACGACGCGCCCCCAGAAGTTTTCCTCGTCGCCATTGATGACCTGATTTGCGTATATCGTACGCTCGCGAAACTCAAACGTCTGTGAATATGTCGGCGAGGTTATCACGCCGCCGGCGGGACGCAAAAACGTGCTGGCAAAACGCTTTCCCGATTGATCACCAACCGTCAAATAATACATTCTGATGTCGCTTTCAACGGTGTCTAATTCTTTGCCGAGAAACTCGATATAGGAAGCTGAAGGGCCAATAATCAAAGGCCGCTCGACGCCATCAAGATAAAGCTGCCAAAGCGATGGATCCGAATTTACGTTAAATCCCGCGGCTTCCAGTTGCGAACGTGTGACGCGCACGATACCAGAGCCTTTTGCCCCGATACGGACTGTACCGGGTCGGCTAATTATTTCCCGATGGCGCGATTCATTTGGATCGACGGCCGTTGCTGCAATCTCCTGCCGGAGATCGAACGGATACGAAAGTTCGAATTTTTTAACTGTTGCGGTGCTGTCCGGTGAAAGAAGCGATTGGTCAAATCGGTTTGGGCTATCAAACTGTGGCAGGCTTTTTACGTTAAAGACCGAAACGATCGATGAACGGAGGGTCTTTCCATTGTCCGCGCGGGCTTCGATGTAATACAGAGCCGAGGGCGAGCCGCCAGCGTCGAAAAAAACGTAGTCTTCACCATAAATTGGCTGGTTAGGGTAGCGAAACGATGCCCCTGGGATAAAATCGGAAATCGACTGCTCGCCGAATGCACCGACTCGGAAGATAACAAAGCCGGCGTTCCCTACCTCGGCCGTCATCTTCCAACGAAGGAGAGCTCCATCGCCGGTCGAATACGCCTCAATCGTGCCAAATTCTGTTTTCCGCAAACGCGAAGGGGACTTTTTCCGTTGAGGCGAACGGGTCTCGATCAGCTTTGGAGCGACCTCCGAATCCGGATCTACTTTTGACCTACGGGCCTTCTGGCCCGCAACGGGAAAGACGGTTGAGAAAACAATCGAGAAAACGAGAAAAACAGATGCCGCCTTGACCATGGTTAATGAACTCCTTCTGGGTGAGGCGTCCCGTCCGTGTTTGACCTTAAAGCTGCTCGGACGGAACAAAAATCGTTTTTTGCACCGGCGAACGGAAATCCTTTTAAATTTTCGCCGGTTCCGGCGGCAGTGGATTCAACTGTTTGCTCGTATTTTCAACTCCCGCAGGTTGTCGATAAAGCCGCCTTCCTCAAAGCTCGTAATTCCAATCTGGACAGCTAATGTTCCCCAAGGCGACATTTTCTTTTGATTCAATGTCGCCCCACCAACTGCCGGAGAACATAGGGCAGGATGCCGCCATTCTTATAATACTCGATTTCTATGGGCGTATCTATCCTCAATTTTACGCGTGCTTCGTCGGTTTTGCCGTTTTGTCGATGGAGCAGCAATGTAACATCCTGCATTGGAACAACTTCGCGGTTTTCCAGCCCCTTAATATCGAATATTTCGCTGCCGTCGATTTTCAGCGAATCAGTGGATTCGCCCTCCTCGAATTGGAGTGGCAAGACGCCCATTCCCACTAAATTTGAGCGATGGATCCGCTCGAATGATTGGGCGATTACCGCTTTTACTCCCAACAGTCGAGTTCCCTTCGCCGCCCAGTCACGCGAACTGCCGGTGCCATATTCTTGTCCAGCAAAGATTACGAGCGGCGTATTCTCATCACGGTATTTCATAGCCGCGTCGTAGATCGTCATAACCTCGCCGTCAGGCCAATGCTTCGTAAACCCGCCTTCCATCGGGGCTATCATCCGATTTTTGATCCGCACGTTTGCAAATGTTCCGCGGAGCATTACCCGATCGTTGCCTCGGCGCGAGCCGTATGAATTAAAATCCTTTGGATCGACGCCCAACTCCTGCAAATACTTGCCTGCCGGCGAATCCGGCTTTATCGCACCAGCGGGCGATATGTGATCGGTTGTTACGGAATCACCGAATATCGCCAAAGCTCTGGCGCCAAGAAAGTCGGAAAACGTCCCGACTTCCATCGAAAAATCAGCAAAAAATGGTGGCTCTTGGATATAAGTGGAATCCGGATCCCATTCGTAAATCTTTCCAATACTGGATTTAATATCATTCCAGAGTGGATTTTGCTCGGCGAAATTCTTATAAAGCCGACGATACGTCTCCGGATCAAATGCGTTTGCGAGCATTTCCCGGACTTCGTCGAGCGTTGCCCAAATATCCCGAAGATAGACCGGATTTCCATCTTTGTCGCATCCGATCGGTTCCTTCTCGATGTCTTTTAGAACCGTGCCAGCTAATGCAAATGCGACGACTAGCGGTGGCGACATGAGGAAGTTGGCACGAATATTTTGATGTACGCGAGCTTCAAAGTTGCGGTTACCGGACAAAACTGATGCGCAGATGAGATCATGGTTAACGATTGCTTCTTCAATTCCTGGGTCCAGTGGCCCCGAGTTTCCGATACACGTGGTACATCCATACCCGACTAAGTTAAACCCGATCGTGTCCAGGTATTTTTGAAGGCCGGTCTTTTCGAGATATTCCGTCACGACCCGCGAGCCCGGGGCGAGCGAAGTCTTGACGTAGCGCGGAACACGTAGCCCCCGCTCGACAGCCTTTTTTGCGACGATTCCGGCCGCAAGCATTACGGATGGGTTTGATGTGTTAGTACAGGAAGTTATTGCGGCGATCAGGACGTCACCGTTTCCGACCGAAATCTTAGCTGGTCTGCAATGCTCGTTGCTGGGCTCAATCGGATCGGGCGTCGGCCGATTATTGATCATTTCAAGTTCTGACCGAACGCTTGTGTTAGCTGCGGTCGAATCGTTCAGAACTGGCAGCGGAACACTTCTTGGGTCCTGAAGCCCGCCGCCGGCCGGCACCATGTCGGTTTCGCCGCAAAGTTCAACTTCGTAGCGGGCCTTCAGCGTTTCTGGTAATTTACCGTAACCACCCTCGGTTACGGGTAGAGAAAAGAGTTCCTTAAATTTATCGTCTAGTTGTCCAAGCTCGATCCGGTCTTGGGGCCGCTTTGGGCCCGCCACGGACGGTGAAATTGTTGCAAGGTCTAACTCAATTACTTGCGAATAATCGACCTCGCCTTGGCGAGGGATTCCAAAAAACCCCTGAGCCGTAAAGTAGTTTCGAATTGTCTCAATTTGCTCGTCAGTCCGGCCGGTTGCTCTAAAATATTCGAGAGTTTTTTCGTCAATACCGAAATAGCCCATCGTTGCGCCGTATTCCGGCGCCATATTGGCAATCGTGGCCCGATCGGTTGCGTTCAATGCGGTCGCACCGGAGCCGAAAAACTCGACGAATTTTCCAACAACTTTAGCCGACCTCAGTATTTCAGTAATCCGTAAAACTAAATCGGTGGCAGTAGCACCGGCCGGCAATTCGCCCTTTAGGTGAACACCTACGACATCCGGCGTCAGAAAATATACCGGCTGACCAAGCATTCCCGCCTCTGCCTCGATACCGCCGACGCCCCAACCAACGATACCGAGACCGTTAATCATCGTGGTATGTGAATCCGTTCCGACGAGCGTATCTGGGAAGAAAACGCCGTCACGTTCAAAGACGCCTTTTGCAAGATATTCTAGGTTCACCTGATGAACGATGCCGATTCCGGGCGGAATCACGTTAAAACCGTTAAACGCTTGAGTGCCCCACTTTAAAAACCTGTAGCGCTGTTCGTTTCGACGAAACTCGATTTCGATATTGCGCTTGAACGCATCCTCGGTTCCGAAAAAATCGACTTGTACCGAGTGATCTACGACAAGATCAACCGGCACTAACGGCTCGATGAGCCTAACATCTTTCCCCGTACGCGCCGCGGCCGAGCGCATCGCTGCGAGGTCAACGAGGAGAGGAACGCCAGTGAAGTCCTGCAGCACGACGCGCGCAACGACAAACGGAATTTCCTGCGTTCGCGGCTCGTTTGGCTTCCAGTTTGCCAGCGAGCGAACATTCTCCTCAGAAATTTTCGTCCCGCCGTCGTAATTGCGCAGCACGGATTCGAGCACGATGCGAATCGAAACCGGCAATCGGGAAATCCGGCCGATACCCTCGGCTTCGAGTTGGGGCAGCGAATAAAAGACGCCGTCGGAGCCTTTTCCGGTGGCGAACGTTTTCCGCGTATTGAAAAGATTGTGTGTCATAGCGCAAAAGGGCGTCCAGGCGCCGAAACACCTAGTTTAGAAACCTCGTCAGTATAAATCAAGCAAACCAGTTTCGGCGCGATTCCCTGCGACGGCCGGACTCCATCGGTCGGATCTTGGACCCCTTTGCGAACTTCAATATTCCCGACTGTGATTTACGAAGATATTCATTGTTGGCAAAACTTATGCAGAATTTGATCGTCACTACGGGAAATTCCGTCGAGGGCCGTGAGATTATCGAATATCTCGGCATCGTCCGTGGGGTCGTCGTTCCTGCGACGGGCATCGGCCGCGGCATAATCGGCGGTATCAAGTCAATCGCTGGCGGTAACATCTCGAAATTCGCACAGGTTTGCGAAAAGGCTCGGCTTGATGCGTCTAACTTGATGATTCTCCATGCACGTGAAATCGGGGCAGACGCGGTTATTGCGTTCCGGTACGATGCAACCGAGTTTATGCAAGGCGCAACTGAGGTCTTAGCCTACGGAACCGCGGTCAAACTGAAATAACGCGGTCACCGGCACTAAATGAACGGGCAGTTTCGCGTGATTTTTCAGCCGACAACTTCGCTACTACTACCTTCGGAAAACATTTCGAAGCGACGGTAAGATTGAAAAACTGGTAGGAATCTCACAGATTGCATATCCGCGGCGCTGTCCTTCTGCACGAATCCTCGATTCGCATAAAAAGAGTCTGCTACTAGGACCGTCTCGCAGCAGTTTTACGGTGGTAAGTTCGAGCGAATGCTCCGCCGCATCCACGAGTATTTTAAAACGACGACCGAAGCCGAAACGCGGAAATTTCATAGATGCCCGCGCAGGCAATCGCACGCAGTTACCTTCTGACTCATCGGTTATGAACAGCTCCGCCTCAAGATTCGCATTTGCGGCAGCAACAGTGTCCAAAATCATCTTTCAATCCGCGAAATGCGCCCGAGCCCAAATGCCATGATTAGACGATACACCAGACAGATCCGCGATACCACGGAGGTCACTGTAACCAGTGCCCCGAAAATGAACAACCTCCTCGACGCGGTTTTTAAGACTCAATACCGAGATGTGGCCTGAAACGTCCGCCCTGGCGGCAAGAACCTTTCTGCTCGATTTCGTCTTCACTTCTGCAGACGCAAGCGAAGAGGCCGGGACGAAAAGCCATTCCAGCTCGGCGAAAATCTCCCCGCCGCTTTCCATCGGTAGCCGACATCTCAATAGGTATCCGACGCCGTAGCTTGCAGCAGGAAGTTCGAGGATGCAGGTTGCCGGCTGGTCGGCTTTGCCCTCGGGACAAATTTGTGCCGCGCATCCGGCGCGAAATACGCGATTTGCACCAGTAAAAAACGAAAAATCTGCAATCGCCCGAAAACTTCCGCTCGAAAAAGTCTCAAAATCGGATCCGGGGCTCACATCTGCTATTGTAAAGACGATTACCTGATTACCTGTGTCTGAGATCCCATCGAAATATCGTGTATCTAATAAAGTTGAATCGGGAGGCAAAGGCGACAATACGAATCGAGTCGGGGGAATTTCGCGCTTCATACAAACTGTTAGCCGTTTACCGAACCGTTTTCGGCCTGTCGTAAATCTAGGTTTTCTTGCCGCAAGCATTGCAGAATTTGAGAAGATTGGCAAACTCTGCAGATCAAATCGAATCTGATCTGTCGATTTCCGTCCTTTCGCGGAATAACGCTTGAAAAAAAGAGGAGTGTGAAGAAGCGAGGAATGAACAAGATGAGATTTGCATTGATCGCATTAGCCATTTCGATTGCAGCTTTCGCTGCCGCCTGTCCAAAACGCGTGACAATCGCGGAAATTGAGGCCAATCCAGCAAAATATTACGACAAGGATATTGCCGTCGCCGGCACCGTTCGGGACAGTTACGGAATTTCCATTCCCGGAACGCCCGTCAAGGGCGGCGCTTATAAAATAGATGACGGTACCGGCAGTTTGTGGATTTTCACGGATGACGTCGTACCGAGCAAAGGCACCGAAGTCGGCGTCAAAGGCAGAATAGGAAGTGGCGTTAACTGGAAAGGACGGAATTACGGACTTGGAATGTACGAAAAAGATCGCAAATTCCGTAAACGCTAATTTTCTGGCACTATTTCCAAAGTACTCGTCGGCGCGCATACCAAAGGTCGCCCCGAATGCTTATCGCGTAGAGGATGTCGCAAGTAATTGAGTTTTTCGACGCCGCCTTTCGGCAGATTCATAAAAGGTCGTCCGAGTTACTGGATATACTTTCACAGGAAGAACTCTATTTACGCCCGAAGAACACTGTAGCTAACTTAACCCCGCTTTCAACCGGCGAATTTCTT
Organism: Blastocatellia bacterium; assembly: GCA_040289905.1. GTDB lineage: Bacteria > Acidobacteriota > Blastocatellia > Pyrinomonadales > Pyrinomonadaceae > OLB17. The sequence continues at coordinate 38,183 of PSMA01000012.1, read as the reverse complement.
CTCCGATCTGCGGCGGCGGTCGAGCAATTTGCCGGCGGCATTACCCGCAGGCTTTGGGACGATCCCTTCGAATGGACGCTTCCTGAAAAATTAACGTCTAAAGAGCTGGTACGCGAATACCTAAATGAAGTTGAATCACTGCGCCAACAGGCCTTTGGCTTTATCAAGTCTGACAGGGAGTTGCATGCGAAGATTCCCGCTCCAAACGATTTGCGTACCATCGGGGAAATAATTATCGATGCCTTTGCGCGCGCCGCTCACTATCAGGGACGAGCCTTTTCTGCCTACCAGATACTGACCGGAAGGAAACCGCCGCGGATATAAACTTGCTTTTGGAACATTTTCGTGAAAGTATTCGTTCCTAGACTCGGCAGCAGGTCAAATAATTTCGCTTGGCGGAACCTACAGGAGCCTTGTATGCATTGTCCGCGTTGCGGCCAGAAGCAAATATCGAGAGAAGTGAAGTTTTGTTCGCAATGCGGTTTCCGGTTGCCGATCGTTGCGAGATTGCTGGAAAACGACGGGACGTTGCCGGAGATCGCAGAATCGTCGAAATCGGGTATCTTTACACGGCGAAATGGCATCTTCTTTACAATTCTTTGGCTGATCTTTTGGCTAATAATGTTACCGGCGTTCTTTGGGATTTTGAATGCGGAGTTTTTGGTGGCAGCATCGGCTGTTTTTGGCCTTTTCAGTTCTGTGATGCTACTGGTAATCTCGATTGCTTTCCTTCCGCCAAATGGCCGCTCGATGGAGTACGCCAAATCTAAACTTCCCACTCAGCTCGAGCTACCGCACAAACAGGCCGGCGAGGGCGCACTCGTGGCAAACGCTCAAGAGTCCGGCGCCGACCTCGCGGCTTTTTCGAGGCACCGGCGGGGGCCGTTCCGGCCGACGGAACCGAGCAGCATAACCGAAATGACTACGAAACTCCTTAAAAACCAGGACTAAGAATCAATAGCCGACTGCCTTTCCGTCACTTCGCGAATCAATTGCCCCGTATCGAACACCGTCGGATCCGACCATAATTCCCGTCGCCGACGCGAGATATACCGGCCGCGAAGCAAAAATGTGTCCGTACCCGCGTAAAACAGAAATCGTATCGGGTGACAAACCGTAAGGTTCGTACGCTATCTCGTCAGGAATCCACTGATGGTGGAGTCTTGGGGCGTCGATTGCCTGCTGGATGTTCATATCATGGTCAATGACGTTGATCACCGCCTGCAGTACTGCAGAAATGATCCTCGGCCCACCTCGCGCACCAAGCGCGAACCAAAAACTCCCGTCTTTTCTTAAAACGATAGTCGGCGTCATCGATGAAAGCGGTCTTTTCCCAGGTTCAATTTTGTTTCTTTCACCCTGAATCAGGCCAAAAAGATTTGGCAAACCTGGCCGGGCTGCAAAGTCATCCATCTCGTCGTTCATCACGATACCCGTCCCTTTGATCGTGACGCGAGATCCGTACAAATCGTTGATTGTATAAGTATTCGACACAACATTGCCTTCCGCATCGATGACCGTATAGTGTGTTGTTTCGTTTCCTTCAGTTATCATTTGGCTGCCAGGCCGAATTTTGCTGCTCGCGGTTGCTTTGTCGACGCTTATCGTTCGACGGAGCGCATCTGCGTAGCTCTTATCAACTAGTTTCCCGACCGGGACGTCAGCAAAGTCCGGATCTGCCATAAATTCCGCTCGATCGGCAAAGGCCCGCCGCATTGACTCAACCAGGACGTGTAGTGTTGCGGCCGAGTTGTAGCCCAGTTCTCGGATGTTAAAGCCTTCCAAAATATTCAAAACCTCCAGCATCACAAGGCCGCCGGAGCTCGGCGGAGGCATTGTTACGATTTCGTAACCGCGGTAAGTTCCCCGAAGCGGCGTGCGCTCGATCGGCCTATACGCTTCGAGGTCTTCCAGCGTAATTAAACCACCATTGGCCTTCATATCGGCGGCTATCAAGCGTGCCGTCCGACCTTTGTAAAATTCGGCCGCTCCGAATAGTCCGATTCGCCTCAACGTCTCGGCTAGTTCAGGCTGAAAAAATCGATCGCCCTCCTTGTAAAACTTGCCATTTCGTAAAAAGACCCGATTGCTTTCCGGATATTTCGATAGCGTTTCGCGGTAAGCATACAAAAGTTCCGCAAGCCGATGGCTGAGAATATAGCCATCTCTTGCTAAAATACGGGCCGGCTCCACGAGTTCGCGCCAACTAATCTTTCTAGAGCCGTATTTTTTGAACGCAAGCTCGAAACCCGCTAGTGTTCCCGGAACTCCCGATGCACGGTAGCCTACGGTTGAAGATCCCTCGTCGCGTATTAGTTCGCCTTTTTCATTGACAAACATATTGCGGCTCGCCGCTCTCGGCGCCATCTCGCGGTAATCGATGGCCTTTATAGTGCCGTCGTTAAAGCGTATAAGCATAAAACCGCCGCCGCCAATATTCCCCGCTTCCGGGTAAACGACCGCGAGAGCAAGCCCGACGGCGATCGCTGCATCGACAGCGTTACCACCCTTTCTCATAATTTCGACGCCGATCTTTGATGCAAGCTCGTGTTGCGAGGCGACCATAGTCCGCTGAGCTCGAACTGGCTCCGGCCACGCGGCTCGCACCGCTGCAATTGGCAATAAGAGAAAAACAAAAAAAAGAATGAATTTCGACGGTAAGAATCGGTTGAGATGAAATTCAGATAGGTGCATAGCGGCAATTCTAGCGCGCTTTACCGCTCCTGCCGAAACCTTGGCGCGAGCCTCTTCACGTTCAATTCGAAACCCAGAAGAAGTGGTATATACTTTTGCGCTTGTAGGTTAAAATTGCTAACGATTAGGTTCTTGACGTATGCCGCTTAAGGAAACGTATCGAAAAATTCTGACTTCGGCGATTGCCCTCGTAATTTTAATTCTCGCTCTTATTGCAATATCCGTTTCGGAAAATTGGGGGCGTTCGTATGCGGTCGCTCATCTTTCGTTTGCCATCGATGAACGCGGTCATTTGATTCCGCAATCGGGCGGCCAGGGGCCGCAGATGATGACGGCCGCCGCGGTCGAACTTTTGGAAAACCTGATAAGGATTTTCAAGATTCTCCTCTGGATGGCATTTGTCATCATAGTCGTCCGCTTGATCGTCCGGCTCGTCTTCGGTTCGATCATTAGAAAAACGTCGCAAAACGAGATTGTCTCCCTCGTAAAAACGGTTCTGTCCGTAATCGTTTACATTGTTGCATTCTTCATAATCTTCCAGTCACAGTATCCGGGCGTCCAGCTTGCACCACTTTTTACCGGTTCGGCTATTTTGGGTATAGTCGTCGGTCTTGCACTCCAAGATACGCTCGGCAATCTCTTTGCCGGTATCGCGCTGCAGGCGGATCAGCTTTTTCAGGTTGGCGACGTTATTACCATTCCCAATCGCGGCACGGGGATAGTCGAATCAGTTTCATGGCGTGGCGTAAAATTCCGCACTTTCCAGGGGAAAGTACTAGTGATTTCGAACGCGGCCCTGGGGAAGGAGATGATTGAAATCGCTCGGCAAAACGGTGAAACGGCAAGGCTCGTCAACTTTTCGACCAGCTACTCAAACTCTCCGGCAACTACGATCCAGGTTGTACGTGAAGCCGTCCGGCAGGTCGAAAATGTATCTCCGCGGAGAAGGCCTGTTGTCCGGATCAGAAATTTCGGCGACAGCGCAATCGAGTGGGAAGTCAAATATTGGATCGAAGACTACAGCCGGTTCAATGATACGGACGCAATCGTCCGCCAGCGAATTTGGTATGCCTTTCAACGCGAGGGAATCACATTTCCGTTTCCAACACGGATAGTTCGAATAGAGCGGCACGCAGGGAAAGCACCCGTCGAAGAGCAATTTAACGCCGCCGTGGAAATACTCTGCGCGGTTCCTATCTTCGCTCCCCTGAACGAAGAAGAGATACAACAGCTTGCTAAATCAGCGTCGCGGCGGATATTCGCTCCCGGCGAATTGATAGTCCGAAAAGGGCAAGAGGGCGGCTCAATGTTCGTTATTGTCCGTGGCACCGTCTCGGTCGAGGTGCCGACTGCCAATGGACCATTGGTAGTTAGGAAACTAAGCGCTCATGACTTCTTCGGCGAAATGAGCCTCTTAACAGGCGAACTGCGAACAGCAAACGTCGTCGCTGAAGTAGAAACAGAGTTGCTTCAGATTAGAAAAGCAGCTATGAAACCACTGTTTGAAAATAACCCGGAATTGCTCCGCGTAGTTTCTGAAATAGTCGAGGAGCGTCGAAATCTCTTGCCTGATCCCCCTGCAGAAGCCGAATGGAACGAGCCGGCTTCTCAACCCGGCATCGTCAACGCCATTCGCCGTTTTTTTGGACTGAGATAGCGTCTTCAGCGCGAAGCTTGACTATCGTAGATATCGTGTAGAACTTCCGTTATCGGCTTCCGCGAACCGAAAGGTTTTTCATCCGCTGAGGGCTCCACCGCGCTGCAGTTCTTGACGCCTGACTCAGCCGATCGCACATCGGTTTTAAGCACTTCGACCGTTACAACTGGCGGCGGCTCCTCGCCCATTAAACGGCTTTCCACAGCCGATTGCTGCAAAAGTTTGTCAGCTATCCGATCGGAGTCTTCAATCGGTTTCGGCTCGTACGTGGCAAAAGCTTTTCTGCTTTCCTCGAGCAATACCGCCCCTCGAAAACGCCTAATTCGCTCTAACGACCTAACAGATGCGGAGGTAAGAGGTGCTTCCGCAGGCGAACGCTCGATCTTTCGCAGGACGCGAACGTAATCGCGCAACTCTGATGTCGGATACACAATTTTTAGTTCGTCACCGGAGGACTGTTCCACCGCAGAGGCAAGATACGAAATTGCAGATTTATGCTCGCCAATTTTGTTGTAAAGAGCTCCTATTGCAAATCGTAGCAACGGCGGCGCAGTTGACATCCGCTCTACGATCGATTCGCCGCGTCCGATTGCGTCACGTATCTCAAAGCCAAACCAGCGTCTTTCGTCGTCGCGTAGCATTTCATTGGCGGTTAAATAGAACTCAAATATCTCATGTGTCAAATTTCGATTATTTCCCGCCAGGCTCTTGTAGACGAAGAACGCGAATACCGAGAAAAAGAAAACCACAAAAATCGGCACATACATTACTCCAAGCATCGCGGCAATTATGATCGCCGCCAAAAATGCGTGACCTTTATCGCCGAAAATTGATCCTTGTCGTTGCAGTTGACCGGGCTTCATTCTTTCTCGTCGCTGGCGGCAGGTTTTTCAATATGCTCCCGCGGCCGAGCTGCGTCGGATTCTTTGCGCTCGATATCCAGACCAAAATTAGCCAACGCAGTTAAAATTTTATCGCCGACATTAAACGGTGCATTTAGTACGTAATCCATTGTGTCGGCAAAAGTTATTGCCTCGAGCTTAACTAATTCGGCAATTTTCTGTTCTAGTGGAAGTGCAGAAAAAAACTTTATATATTCCTGATTTTGTTTTGCAGCGCTATCGCTTCGGTGTTCGTTTTCGCTTTCATTTTTCTCATCGCCCGCTGGCATAACTACCTCTACGGTACAGGGTCGATCGAATCGGGCTTGGCAGCCGAGTCTTCGAGTTCCGGTCGAATCCTGCATTTTATCGACAAAGAATTTTCTTTCCTCTGACGTCGGCGGCGAAAGAACAGAGTCGTCTAAAACGGAAAACTGGCAAAAATGCACGCCTTTTCGTGCAAAACATTTCCCTCTGAGCTTTACCCCAAGTCTCCTTGCCGCTTCCTCGACATAAGTACCGACAGCCACTAAACCGCTGATGCCGGACGGCACAAAAGTAATTTCAACGCCGTCAGCAACCGGATAATTCATCTGTGCAATCCGCCCCGAACGCGCACCTTCGGCTGCGCCCCGGACGGCGGCATCTTTATTGCCTTCTTTGTTTCCTGGCATTTCGCGCACGCTCCCCACATCCTGAGGCTGTGATGCGACAAACGAAAGCCAAATTTGTCTGCCATTTGCTCCTGCAGCGCTTCGATCTCCGGCGAGACAAACTCAATAACACGGCCACATTCCGTGCAAATCATATGGTCGTGGTGCTCATGATTAAAATGGTGCTCGTAATAAGTTTTGTTATCGCCGAAGCGGACTTCGCGGGCAAGCCCCGCTTCTGTCAAGAGTTTGAGAGTTCGATAAACCGTCGTATGTCCGATCGTTGGATCTTTTTTATGAACCAACCAATACAGATCTTCGCTCGTGAGATGGTCTTCCGTTCGCAAAAACGTCTCAAGAATGAGATCGCGCTGATCGGTACGCCGCAGTCCAAACTTTCGGATGTGTTCCAGAAAAATCTTTTTTTCCTGAACAAACTCGTCTTTCGCTTTTGCCATCGCAATAGCGATTTTATCACGCCAAATGACGTTTGGCTATATTTAACTCTTCAAGAATCTCGACGGATTTCAATGTCTCGGAGTCGCCGCCGCGGCGTGCAATTTCTACAGACCTTTCCGCAAGGGAAATATAGATATTTGCTAGGTTGGCTGAAAAGGATGACGTCAGAGCCTTTAAATGACGCTCTACGGTTTTTGCATCGCCTCGTGCTAGTGGGCCGGTCAGCGAGGTTTCAGTATTAGTGTTTTCCAGATTCTCTATAACGCTTTTTACGAGCGGGAGAAGAAACCTCGGAGAATCCGGGTCTATAGCCCGCTCAATCACCTCGAATGCGGCATCCAATAACGCAACCAGGTGGCCGGCGGCCAATACTGCGGCCGTATGGTAAAGTGGCTTTTTGTCGGCCGTTATTTCAAACCAACCGGAGCCGATCTTGCGAGCAATTTCGCTTCCGATTCTCCTTGCCCTATCCGTGCCTTCGATACCGAAATAGCCGCTGCGAAGCGTCTTTACTCCGGAAATCGGATCGGCGATCGACACCAGTGGATGAAGCGAGCCGATGTCGGCTCCGCGATCCGCAATCGGATTTAGAGTGTCCGAGCCGATAGCGCCGCTTAGATGAAAGGCGACGATGCCCGGCTGGACACTTGCAGCAAGCCGCTCTGCAACTACCTTGATTTGATCGTCTGGAACGGCAATAAAAAGCAAATCCGAACTGATCGTTGTTGCATCCGAGAGCGATAAAATCAGCGTTTCCGGCGGCAGCCGCTTTGCCAAGTCGGAACGAAGACTAGGCTTGCCCTTAATTAGTGCATCCAACGAAAAACCGGCGCCGATCAACGCCAAAGCGAGAGCGCCGCCCGCTCGGCCCGCTCCGACAATCGTAAAACTTTTCACAAGCGCTAAATTAAACTTACTCCCGGCGATTTGCAAACAGCCGCATTTAAATCACTGAGACTTTTTCCTGATCAAGCTCAAGGGCAAGATCTACCTTACTTCCGACGCCACGAAAAGTCTTTCTAGGCATTTCGCCGACCGAACTAGCAACGATTCCTGAATCCGCCTCTTGCAAAGAGAGGATTGCACTCAGAAGCAATCGGCGCTCGGATTCAGGGAATCCCGTCACAGCGTCGTGGTCCATAAGTTTCGCCTTTAGCTCAGCCGCGGCGGACTTTGCGCCAGATGATTTGTCGGTTTTGACAATCTTTTCGATTTCCGCCATCAAGCGGACCGCATCGGCAGACAAATACCGACGGAATGTAGCGAGCGATTCTAGCACTGCGTTGCGTAGATCTTCGACGAGTGATTCCCACGCTTCCAGATCGCTTGGCCGAAAACTGCAACGACAAAACGGACGCAGCTTCAAGTGCTCGCGGACATCTGCCGGACAGTTCAATTCTCCTATTCGCTCGCGCAATCGCGCGATTTCTCCAGCGCGAGTGTTCGCGTAGCCGGCGGGCTGTATTAAAGAAGAGTACTCCCACCATTCGCCGCTGTGTAAAAACTCATCGGCAATAGTTTGGAGGCTATGAGATAACATTACCGAATCGTGCGTGGCCGCGAAATACTCGGTGTATTCGCGGTGGAATTTTGCCCACAAATAACCGATTTCACGACATAAAGTTTCGTCTAAAGTCGAATCCAGGCGGTCAAGCGTCCAAAGCAAGGCTTCCCGAAGCGTTTCGATTTCTTCGTCAGATGTGATGTCTGAAATCGCTAGGTATTCGCGAATCCAGACGCGCTGCTCAAAACCGTGAACAAAACCTGCAAGCTTATTGAGATCCGCAGCAGCGGCTTCAAACCTTTTTTCGTCGTCGAGGAACAGATCGCTGATCCGGCCAATGCACTCCTCGAATCCAATCTTTTTCGACAGACACTGCCGAACCGCATCCGAGGCAGCGCCAAGCGTCGTCCGCACGCGAGAAGCGAGCCGCCACGAATGAGTATTGAGAAGCTCCGGCGGCAGCGCCGAAAATCTGTCGATCGTCGCCGCTTCATCCCATTCTGCTAACCACGCGTCAAGAGCCGATTCGAGAGCGGAGATGTTTTCGGAGTTTTCAAATGACGTAAATCCCGAATCGCCAACAAATTTCGCGGCCCACCGGATGAGCCTTTCCGTCGAATAAGATACTTCCTGTGGCCGTGAAAGTCCAACAATGTCATCCCAGATTATCTTCAAATCGAGTGAACGGTGATTGATCCGATCGCCCTTAGACGTAACGAATTCGATCAATCGCTGGGCAACCATTGCCGAAAGTACGAGCTGTTGCGCTTCACGGACAAGGCCGAACGGCGGTATCCGTAATGCCGCATAAACTTCCCTTAATGGAACCGCGTCACCGCTTTCCTCAAGTAATTCCATGACCTTTCGGACGTAATCGAGTTTCAATAGCTCTTCAGCGCTTTCAGGCAGGTAAACTCCTTCGCGAAGACGAACCAACCCGAGGGGCAACGCAAACGTCTGCGCCAATTGCTGGACCTCCGCATGACGCTGGCGCGCGCCGCTGTAAAGATCTGAAACGATTGCCGAGACTTCGCCCGTCGTAAGACGATGAAGAAAATATGGATGCTTCGGGTAACGGACCTCAAAAAGCGGTTCCAGCGTGAATCCGAAAACTTCTGACAAAGTTGCGGCCCCCCGCGCCTCTTCGGTAAAGTTGTAGTCAAAACCGTCAATTACAATTCTTGCGTCTTCAAGGAAAACGCGGCTAAAAATCCGATCGGCAAGAACAAGGTGAGAATGCAGCGTCGGCCGAATCTGTTCACCAAATTTCTCACGAAAATCAGCATCTGCATTCAGAACATAGAACCGCTTGAGCGCAAGCTTTTCGTTATTTGTAAGCTGGGTCGGCTTCCAAAAGGCTCGCGGAGTTAAAGCACTCGGATCCGCAGGTTCTGGCTCTTTGTCTGAGAGATCAATTACTACTTCCCAATCATGTAGAGAGCTTTCCGTTGCAGAGGCCGAATTTCCGTCCGCAGACCAGACAACGCGCCCCCGCCGAACGCCGCCTCGCCAAACGAGGCTGCATTCCATTACATTTTTGTGAGCTCCATCGAGGCCGAAAAAAGTGCTGTCCGAGAATCGCTCGTGGAATAGGCGGTGAAGCATTGTCCGCGCCGCATCATCGGAAACCTTTGCGGCTGCCCGGTCAAGTTCCTTGTTCAGTTGGTCTTTGCTGCTGACCCGAAGCCCGTAGCGAACTTCGCGGCCTTCCTCAGCGTAAACACGGACATCATCGGGCAGCGCCGCTGCAAATGTCCGGACGAGCTCTTCGACAGTCTTCTTTGCTTTCTGTGGATCATTTTCATCGAAAATAAGCATTCCCGAGCTTATTTCGCCAGAAGTTGCACCTTGGCCATCGAGCGAAAGCAGCAGCAAGGCCTTCAAAACAAGCTTTGCCTGCAAACGCTGCATAACGGGAATCTTCGCTACAACATCCGAATTCAGGCGGTCATAAGCCTCAAAAGCTTCGCTCAAATCCGCTATTTTTCTCAATCCAGCCTCGGCGCTATCAAAAACTTCATCGAGTGCGATTAGCGAATTCGCGGGCCGGCCCAAAATTCGCTCGCCGGCCTCTGAAGCGAAACCGAGGAGCGCGAAATCGTGTATGTAAAGTCGGACAAACGGGGCGACCTCCAATATCGCAGGATGCAGCGGGTAAAGTGCAGTGAATTTTTGTTCGCTCCAGCGGAAAGTCGGTATTACCTCTCGAAAATATTCGTAGATATCATGCAAAAGCGCGCGTTTTTGTTGGTTTTTCGGGAAAATGTACGTGTCAACGACTTTGTAGAGGTGTTCTTGGTCAAGATAATCGATTGAATAGGTGCGGACGATTGCCGAATTTGTCCCGTCTGCGCCCGCGATATCGTCGTCAAGGGCGACACCGACAAAATAGTTGAGTTCGCGGGCAACCTCAGCGATTTCAGCAAGTAGAGGACCGTCATTGCGCGAGACGCGCTCGATTCGTTCGATCGCCGTATCGATCAGCAGAATTATCGGCATATCGCCGAATTTCCTGCGTCCCGCTTGCAATATCGTATTGACGTCAGCCTGAATCTCAGCTGGCGGTACGCCGAGCGCGGATGCAAAGGCCGTCCGGACCTCGTCGAGAAGTGTTGGTTCCGTACCCCGGCGCACTTGTATTATCGGGTAGCGTCGGCGCAGAAGCCCTTGAGCTCCGGCCGCAACGTGCGAATCGGAAACTTTAGTTCTAAGCTCCGGCGAGCCGGTCAGCGCGGCAAAAACCGCCATAAAATGGCTTTTTCCGACGCCGCGGTAGCCGGCGAGTGCGACGGTGCTTCCTCGACCGTCGTACATTCCGGCGGCACGGTCTAGCCATTTCGTCATCAGTTCCGATGTCGCATCTGTGAAATGATAACTTTCGAGCGTTTGCGCTGGGTCACCAGAAAAATCCTGTATAACCAGGCACTTACGGACAGTTACGATGTCCTTAACCTTATCCTGAATCCGCTTCATTTTGGAATTTCGTTAAACTGCCGGCGTACGACGGAGGCCGCGGGCTAAAAAAATGTAGGATGGCCCCGATGATCAGCGGTTAGCCGATCCGCACTAAGTTTATCAATAAACGTCGTTAAAAAAAAGAGTTTTTAGAGTATTGCGTCACTTTTTTTGTCTTTCGGCAGCGAGCCGCAACCGAGGCAGCCATCTATGCATCAAAAAACTTGAAAAATTAATCCTCAAAGAAATATGATCGGTAAGGTCGTCAATCGTCCAGATCCGAATCGGGAGGCAAACGTGGCAAATAAAATCTTCAAGTCTTTCGCGGCAATGATTTCAATTGCATCCATCGTAGGATTACAATGCGGCTTGCTCGTCTCAGCGGCGTCCGCACAAACCGACGCGCCTGCGACGGACAACCGAAAAATTGAAAGCGGTAAGAAAAAGCCAAAGTCGAAAGATAAACAGAATCAAGCGGAGGTCTCCCCGACACCGGACACCTCAAACCAGTCGAGTAAAAACAAGCCTCTCTCAGTTAAAGAAGATCCGAACCAGATTGGTAAACGCAATATCAATTCTGGTTCCGATAAATTCTTTGGATGGCTGGGCGGTTCTAAAGAGCAGGAAATCGCAATCGGCCGACAACTTGCAATCCAAGTCGAGCAGCAGGTTAAGCTGGTCGAGGACCCAATTGTAACCGAATACATAAATCGCGTCGGGCAAAATATTGTTCTTCATTCTGATGCAAAGGTACCGTTCACCATTAAGGTTATCGACAGCGACGAAGTGAACGCATTTGCCCTTCCGGGCGGTTTCTTCTATGTCAATAAGGGACTAATTTTAGCGGCGGACAATGAGGCTGAGCTCGCCGGCGTAATGGCTCATGAGATTGCTCACGTGGCCGCACGCCACGCAATTGAAAATCAGGGTAAAAGCACTCTGATCAATTACGGCGCGCTTGCCGGCATCATCTTTGGCGGCCCGATCGTCAGCCAGGTACTTTACAACGGCGGCGGCATTCTTTCGGCACTAGCGGGCCTTAAATTTACTCGCGGGGCGGAAATGGAAGCTGATTCGCTTGGGGTTCAATATCTTTATGCCTCTGGTTATGACCCAGCCGCGATGGCAACTATGTTCGAAAAACTTGCCTCGCAAAACCGAAAAAAACCGGGCGCGCTCTCAAAACTATTTTCTACCCATCCGCAATCGCTCGATCGGCGCGATGCAAGCCTTGCATTGATTTCGCGCTTTCCTGAGAAAGAGGAATACATAATAAGCACCTCGGAATTCCAGCGGGTAAAAAGCCACTTGATGAAAATCACGAATTCCAAAGCTGGTATCATTGCCGATTACGACAACCCAGATCAGTCTCGCCCAACACTAAGAAAACGACTGCCGGACTCTACAGACGAAAGTAGCAGCAAGGACGCTGCCGAAGGGTCTTCTTCGACTTCTTCGTCGTCTTCGTCTGAGCCTCCAAAATTGAAAAAGCGAGAACAGGAGCCAGCGCCGGCGTCAACAAAACCCTCTAATTGATAGGTAGAGAACGAATAAAGCGCGGCCCGACGGGCTGCGCTTTATTCGTTTCGCCGCTTTGAATTTATTTTAGCTTCGATCGAATTCGACGGACGTCTTTAGCATCAGTTGAAAGTTCGAGCGCTCTTTTCCAGTGCGTTTTTGCCTGTGCTGTTTTGCCTAGCTTCTCTAGAACGTCACCGAGATGTTCATGTATTGTTGCGGACGATGAATCGAATCCAATCGCATTGCGAAGATATTTCTCCGCTTCCTCTAGTTTACCCAGCTTAAAATATGCCCAGCCAAGTGAGTCCAAAAACGAAGGATTTGTCGGGTCGGATTCAACGGCTTTTTTGATCATTTCCAGAGCTTCTTCGAAACGCTCATTTCTTTCTAAGAGAAAATATCCTAAGTTATTGAGAGCAATTGGGTTACCAGGCGATTCAAGAAGAATCTGTCGAAGCGTGATCTCGGCGCCGGCAAAATCACCGGACATCTGCTGTGCAGTCGCAAGCGTGATTTTTGCGATCTGACGTCGTTCAGGGCCTCCAGCCACGGCGGCTGCCTGACTTGCCGCCGCAATTGCTTCTTTTCCGCGGTTTGCCTGACTGTAAAGTTGAGAAATAAAGAGGTAGTCAGAAAATTCATCTACCGAAGCCGGAGAGATAGTGACTGTCTGCTGCTTCCCGCGCGTTTTAGCCGTCGCTGACCCAGCCGCCGTATTCCGCGCAGCGATATGCCGCCGAAACGAGGCAACGCCTTCGTCAACGCGCCCCAATTCGGTGAGTATCGTCGCCTCCAACCGCGCTAGACTCTCGTCAAGTGGCGATTTGCCGCGCACCGTCCTCACAAGCGAAAGAGCCTCCTTGCCTCGGCCGGTCTCACGGTAGAGCTTTATCAGGTTCCGGTTCGGCAGCTCAGAATCCGATCCAAGGTATTTCCGGGATTGCTCGATAATTGCTTTCGCCTCGTCAAATAACCCTTCCGCTTTTGCGGCCTGAATCATCCGCTCAAAGGCATAGGCAAGGAAACGCTTTTCGGCGTTCGGGTCTACGTCAACTCGCGGGGCGCGGCGCCGCAGTTCGATCGCTCGGCGAAACGTTTCGATTGATTTCTGGTAAAACCGATGCCGTTGATAAATATCTGCAAGATTTGCAAGCATTTCCGCGGCAGCGGCGGGATCCTTTCCGCTCAAACGTTCGGCGGCAGAGTTTAAAAGTGCGGCAGAATCTCCAATTTGCCCAGAACGGGCGTAGACCTCGGCCAAAAGGCTCGCCAAAGCGAGATTTGATGGGTCCGTCCCGACAGCTTGTCTCAACCCATCGATTGCTGCGGCAAGATCCTCGGGCTTGGCCGAATCGATCGCCTCGCGAAGCAGCCCGATAGCACCTTCATTATTCGGATCATCTGCAACAAGCGGAGCAAGCGTCTCAATGGCCTCGCGCGACCTTTTGGACTGAATCAATGCCTCACCGAGTAAAGCAGTCGCTGTCTCAGACGATAGATTGCGACGCCCGCTTGTAACCCGTTGGTAAAACTGTGAGTCCAACGGCGACGCCGAGCTTACCCACTTCCTGAGAGCCTGGATTCGCTCATCTGTTTTCCCTTGACGCTCGAAAAACTCGCTTAAAAATGCCCAACCCTCAGCATTTCGCGGATCAAGCCGGACGACCGTTTGCCACTGTTCGATCGCCCGCGTAGCAAACACTGAGTCAAGACTCCCGACGCCTAGTCCGCTCTTGAAGGTACAAAGGCGCGCCAGCAGCCGATGTGCGGAAAAATTATCCCTATCGACCTCAATTGCCATACCCGCAATTTCAATTGCGGCATCTATATCGCCTGGCGGTATCGTGATCGAGAGCTCGGCAATTGCGAAATACGCTTCGGCAAGGCTTGGATCGAATTCAACTGCTTGAACGAACGCTGTACGCGCCCTCAAAGCGTTTTGAGCCGACATTGACTGCGTTCGGCTACGACGCGCGTTATTGACAAGCCAGAGAAACCTTTGTCCCTCGAGCAATTTTGCGAACGCAGCGGCGCGTTTTTCCACGCCGACCGGTCGAGCAGGATCATATTGCCGCCGGGCCGCCCGCAGCCGCTCGAGTGTTGTCGCCTCCCGAACTTTCGAGGACGGAAGTTCCGGCTGGGCGGAAGCTCCAATTGCTGAGGTCAACGCTAGACTAGATAAAGTAACGATTAAAAGAAGCTGAGACTTCAAGCAATAACTCCTCCACAATAAAATTCCTCACAATCGATGGCTTCGGCGTGAAAGACTTTGAACACCTAATGCCTACTCCTGCTTAGGCCGTTCGTTTTTAGCCGGCTGTGCGCTTGCCTGCCGCTGCGATATCACGGTAGTCAAAGCCTTTGGGATTTGATTAACGTAAATGTCTCCTTGATTTTCAATAATTTGATCAATCAGCTCGAACTTTTCCTGATCGAAGTCTTTTGTCATTAAGACTCCGTTTTTATCTATTGTCATTGGATAGATTCCAAAAAATTGATTTTTGAAGTTTTCGAAGAACGATGGCCCTTCCGGCGGCGTTACATTCATTCTTTCGGGGTTAGGTTCGGGAATTGTCGCGCCTATCAATGTCAGCTGTTCTTTCGCTTTTTCTACGTATTGACTATTTGGATAATCTCGGACAATACGCTGAAAATAGCGTGCCGCTTCGTCCGTTTCCTCTTCTGCCATATAGGTCACCGCAAGTTTGTACAGTGCTTCGTCGAGGTAATCAAAATTTGGGTATTTCTCGAGTATTTCGCGGTATCGTGACTGCGCGCCTTTTAAACCGCCCTTACCCTGAGAAACCGAAAGCGTGTAATAGTAGTTCGCGATATAGAGATTGTGAAGCCCGAGATTGTTTTGAACTTGCTTTAAGCGCTCTTCGGCCTCGGCCCGCAACGAAGAATTCGGATATTGCTGCAAAAGTGCCTTCAGGCGCACCTCGGCGCGTTTAGCTCGCGTCGGATCGCGGTCGGGCAGTCCGATCTGCCTCATTTCGCTCTCCGCAATTTTAAGTACTACGCGGTCTGCCAATGGATGTGTCGGGAAGAAGGTAAGCCAATCCTGATAAGCGGCAATCGCTTGAATAAGAGCGCTTGTACTTCCTTCAAGGAAAAAAGAATCGGCAATTGCGAGCTTTGCCATTGGCAAATAGGGAGAATCTGGATACGTCGTTATGATGGTTTGAAACAAGAGTCGGCCAACATCGTAACGCTTGCGGCGGACTTCACGCGTCGCTTCAATAAAAAGCTGCCGATCCCGACCCGGAGCGACACTTCCGATAAGCTCGTCGTATTCGTCGTTGCCGCCGCCACCGAAAATTCCGAGAAATTTGCCCTTCTTTTTAATTTTCCGCGGCTTTCCGACAGGGGAATCGGGCTCTGCACGCGCCGCGGCAGTTTCGCGCTGTGCTACATCCACGCGGGTCATCAACTCGGCAACTGCGGCCTCGAGCTGATCGATATCAGCGGCTTCGTATTTTTCCGATCTCTCAACCTTACCGCGGAGACTGTTCACCTCGGACTGCAAACGGGCGGCCTCTTTTTCGAGTGAAAGTAGTCGAGCCCGCGGCGAATCCGGATTTGCCTTGGCATCCTTGTCGTCTGCTCCCTCCTCCTTGAGGACCGAGGCCGCACTCGTTAAGGATCGCCTCATTGTCTCGAGCTTTTGACGCATCACGTCAAGGCGTTGTAGCGGCGTCCCATCGGCGGCCTTCTGCGCCGATCCACAAATCGCGAAGACCGCAATGAAAAGACCTATCGCAGCAACGCGTTTCTTGCAAAATAAAAGCATTCTCATAATTCTTTTATCAGCGGTAATCTGAAAAACCGCCACCTAAACCCAAACAGTGCCTTTTTCCAAAAGCATTCGAACGGAGCCGGTTGAATCACCGGAGCCAAAAATCGCAGAGCCCGCGACTACGATTTGGGCACCAGCGGCGACGACCTCTGCGATATTAGAAGCGTCAATCCCGCCGTCAATTTCAATTCTAACGTTAAGCTGCCGGTCATCGATCATCCTTTTGAGCCGACGAAGCTTCTCAAGCGACGGGCCAATGAACTTTTGTCCGCCAAATCCCGGATTTACGCTCATAAGCAATACGAAATCCGCATATTGCAATGCTTCATCGAGCAACGAAAGAGGCGTTGCAGGATTTATCGCAATTCCAGCTTTTCCTCCAGCATCGCGGATCGAAGCAAGCGTCCGGTGAAGGTGCCGGTCGGCTTCAACGTGAACAGAGACCAAATTCGCGCCTGCTTTGACAAACTCCGCTGCATAGCGACCGGGCTCGACGATCATCAGATGAGCATCGATTACCATTTCGGTCGCGTGGCGAATGGATTTTACCACCGGTAGGCCAATCGTAATGTTCGGAACGAAGCGACCATCCATCACATCAACGTGGAGCACGCCTGCGCCAGCCGACTGAACCGCCGCAATCTCTTCGCCGAGACGGGCAAAATCCGCCGATAGAATCGATGGCGCAAGCACGAACGAACCAGCCGACGGCCTTATTTTGTCTATCGAATCAAATCCCATTTACCGTGATCGCTTAATTCTCCTTTCTTGCCGGCGGCCTTGTCGTAGATGGCGATGCGGACGGCTTGGTCGGCGGCACCTCGCGTTTTTCGTTTTTATCGGGCTTATCCGAGCGGTCCCGACCGATACTCTGATTATCGTCCGAAGGCGTCTTTTTCGTTTCTGAATTTGAAGGGCTTGCAAGGTTTGCGGCGCCCGGAGCGGTGTTCGCATTGGAGATTATGTCTCGAGTCGTATCCGCTTTACGCGTATTGGAATTTGCGTTTGAATTGGTATTTGCCACCGGCCGGGGTTTTCTCGGTTTATCCGAAATCATCTCCTTGATTTTTTCCGTATCATCCTGGTTGATATCTTTTTTCAACGGTGGCGGCGCCGCTTCGCCAGGTGCAGGAGCCTTGCTAACTACCACAAGAATCATTTGGCCGGTTTTTACCGTCTCTCCGGCTTTGGGAAGCTGCTCAAGAACCGTGTTCATTTTCGCCTCGCTGACGCGCTCAGCACGGCGTTTAATTTTCAATCCTAGTGCCGCAAGTTCGTGCTCGCTTTCGAAAAAATCCTTTCCCGTTATGTCAGGCACAGTTACTTCTTTTCCAGATAGCGAAAAATAAACGACCGCGACCAGCCCGCCGGTAAACGCAAGCACGAGAACCCCGGCGGCAAGCAATTTGCCGAGAGCCGAGAACGATTTTTTTGCAAAACTCAACGCCTAATTACCTCCCGATTATTCTACCATTAGGCCGAAATTCGCGTAACTCCGATGGAAGCTATTTCACTGCCGAGGTTTATCATCGTTTTTCAAACGCCGCGATAAAAAATCCTTCCATTTCGTCGGTATCCGGCATTATGCGATAAAATCCCTCTTTAGTTTTGAAACGTTCGAGTACCGGCAAAGCGAGCAATCTGAATCGCTCGTTCCCGGAAATTTCCAGAAATCGGTCGACGACATCTTCGCCTTCCTCGAATTCGAGCGAACACGTAGAATAAATCAATTGACCGCCTGGCCGCAGAGCTTTCGATGCGTTTCTTAGGATTTGAAGTTGTTTGGCGGCAAGCTCGTCGATCGAGTCAGGATCGAGAAAGTATCGGATCTCGGGATTTGCCGAAAGCGTTCCCGTTCCGCTGCATGGGGCGTCGACGATTACGGCATCGAATGACGCATCTGCAAACGGCAATGCCTGAGCTGCGTCGTACCGTGCTAAAAATATCCGCCGAGCGCACTGATTTTCAGCGCTTGAGCGAAGTGTCTGAAGCCGCTTGAAATAAACGTCGCCCGCGAACACATCGATCTGTGCCTCCGAATGCCTTGCCGAAATCGCGGTCGCTTTACTTCCGGGCGCGGCGCAAACATCTAGAACCCTGGAGCCCCTGGTCAATTGCGGAATTGCGGCAACAACCTGCGACGCCGGATTTTGGAAGTAAATTAGACCATTAGCTTCCGCCGCCAGGATATCTTCGTTCAGCTCTTGGACAATATAACAGCCCGAAATCGCAGGAACGGCTGTCGATCCTGTCGGTGGTTCGAAGCCCGATCGGAACGCCTTTGCTGTTAGCCGAAATGCAATCTTTTGCGGACGGTTTGACGCTTTTGCAATATTTTCGGCACGTTTTCTTCCGTAACACTTGATCCATTTGCGTATTAACCATTCGGGATGAGAGGTTTCGGTTGAAATCCTTTGAATTTCGCTTCTAAATTCCAGTGTTGGCCACTGCCGCATCGCTCGTCGCAAAATTGCGTTAATAAATCGCTTTGCAGAAGATTTCCGGGCGAATGCGGCTAATTCGACTGTTTCGGAAACGGCAGCGTAATGCGGAACGCGGTCTAGGAAATAAAGCTGATAAAGCCCAAGCTCAAGCGCTAGCTGAACTTCTGGATCGATTTTTCTATTCTCCGTAAGTTCCCCGATCAATGCGTCTAGGTAGTACCTGTGGCGAAGGACGCCAAGAACCAGCTTATGACACAACGATCGGTCACGCGGCTCAAGATCTCTTTGCACCTCCGCAAGGAGGACGGAGGAATACGCCCGGTCGCGCTGAATTCTCCAAAGGATGTTGAAAGCAGCAATTCGTGCGGGTGAGATTGTCATTATCGGAGGTCGCCTGCGGTTGGAAAGCTATCCCAAACGTATTCCGGGCTGAATGCGGAAACCATTCAAGAAAGCCTTCGCGGACATTCGCCTTCGGCCTTCTAGTTGAAGTTCTTTCATCGAGACTGACGTTTTTTCACCTGCGGCGATAATAATTTCACCACCGTTGGCAGAAATAACGACTCCCGGCTCGGTTCGAGCGGGATTTACTCCGCTCGGCTCGGCTTGCCAGACTGTTAGTTTCTTACCTTCTAGATAGGTGAAAGCTGTCGGAAACGGCTGAAAAGCACGCACACGAGCCGCAATCTCGTCGGCCTTCATTTTCCAATCAATTAGGCCATCCGATTTTTTTAGAATCGGCGCGTATGTTGCCGCAGTATCGTCTTGCGGCACTGGTTTCAGAGAACCGAAATTCTCGAGTGTTTCAACAATGAGTTCGCTGCCAATTTCAGCAAGTCTCGCCGTAAGCTCAGATGCAGTTTCGCTGCTACCGATTCCGACCTCTTTGGACAGAAGAATCGGTCCGGTGTCGAGCCCTTCATCCATTAACATCGTTGTTACTCCGGTAAATTTCTCGCCGCGTGCAATTGCCCAATTTACTGGTGCGGCCCCGCGGTATTTTGGCAGCAAGGAAAAATGTACGTTTACCGCTCCGAGCGGAAATGCTTTTAGGTATCGAAGCGGCAAAATCTTTCCATAGGCGACGACCACGGCGACGTCAGCTCCGAGGCCGGAAAATTCAAAAAAACCTTCATCGGACTTTAACGAAGACGGCTGAAAAACCGGAAGCCCAACAGCTTTGGCAAATGCTTTTACTGGCGAAACCGTAGCTTTTTGCCCGCGGCCGGCGGGTTTATCGGGCTGTGTATAGACGCCCGCAATAACGAAGCCTGCGGAAACAAGAGCTCGTAGCGACGGCACTGCAGCTGCAGGCGTCCCCATAAAAACTACTTTCATTTGATACTGAATCCGAAGGCGTCAGACATAATATAGAAGAGCCAGCTTTCTTCCATAGAACCTCTTACAAGATATGCACCGACACCATCTGCAAAAATTGGGACGTCTTCGCCGCCGTGCGTTTCGGAGGTCAGTGGAACAGCAGCCTCTTGTTTGAAATCAGGAGACGTGACCTCGGCGTCCGAGAGTACTGGCCGATTACCGCCTCGGTAACCTGGCCCGTTAGCATAGCCGAGCGTGGTCATCGGTTTTTTCTGCAAATCAAGTTTCGGCTCTTTTTCGGGATTTAGCCCCGGTCCCGCTTCACGAATTAGACCAAGAATGTTGTTGCCGCGGGCCGGATATCCGCCGATGGTAAACGTATGGCTATGATCTGCGGTAACGATTATCAATGTTTCGTCTAGGTTAACCTTGCTCAAAGCAGTTCGCACAGCATTTGAGAATTCAATCGTCTCTGTGAGTGCACGAAACGCATTGCCGTCGTGATGGGCCATATCGATTCTTCCGCCTTCAACCATTAGAAAGAAGCCTTTCCGATTTTGGCTTAAGAGATCGATAGCCTTCGCGGTCATCTCTGAAAGCGATGGCTCGCCGCCTTTGTCGCTTTTTCGGTCAAATTCATATCGCAAATGGGAAGGCTCGAATAAACCAAAGAGCTTTTTTGTTTTCGAGGCAATGACGGCATCGAACTGTTCGCGATTCCAGACGAATTTCCCGCCCGGATTTTTCTTTTGCCACTCAGCCGTCAAGTTGCGTCCGTCGAGGCGTTCGCCGCGACGGTCTGGATATTCCGGATCTGCGTCTTCCCGGGAAAGGAATTTCGACCGTCCGCCGCCAAGCATTACGTCAACTCCATCACCGGACTTGAATTCCACGAGCTGCCGGGCGATGTCGGGAAAGTCTGCCTTGTATGCATCCTTGCTCCGGGCAAAAATGTCTGCGTCTGATTCCCAGTCGCGATCCGGCGAATGTGCGTAGCAGGCCGCCGGTGTTGCGTGTGTTATCCGAGCAGTCGTGACAAGGCCGGTCGATTTACCCGCGTCCTCCGCGTAAGAAAGTATGCTCTTTTGTTCATTTCCTGGAGCAGAACGGAAATCCCCGCGTATTGCGTTCCGGCTAAGACTAATTATTCCTTCGTTCGTTTTCACGCCGGTCACAATTGCACTCATCGTCGGTGCAGAATCCGACGTCTGCTGATTTGTACTGTAGGTCTTTGAGAATGCCGTAAACGGAAAATCTTCAAAAGCAAGGCGGTTTTCTTCGCCACTTTCACCACGAAGCTGTCCCTCGAGGATGCGGGCGGCAGTTACGGTAGAAATTCCCATTCCGTCGCCAAGGAAGAGAATGATATTTTTCGCCTTCCCTTTTCTGATTTTTGTTGATTTGGCTCTCTCGAGAGCGGCTTTTCCGTCCCGCCGCCAGAAATCTGCCGATTCGTCGCGTTTAACCGGAAAATTGACAATAGATTCCTGCGCAATCGAAGCGGTTACGAGCGAAAATAAGCTTACCGCGGCGAAAAATCGAACGAGAAATGATCCGAGCATAATTTTTTGTAAGGCAAATCCTAAAACTACGCGCCTTTCCGAAGGAAAATCTGCCCGGGCAAAATTGCGGTTGGGCCCGGGCCCGGCTGAGAATCTACCGAATTTTCTCTGAGACTAGCTTTGCCTGCATAAACTGCAGAAGGTATTCGCGACCTCCCGCTTTTGAGTCCGTGCCGCTCATATTAAATCCGCCGAATGGGTGCACGCCGACAAGCGCTCCGGTACATTTTCGATTGAAATAGAGGTTTCCAACGTGAAATTCCCTTCTGGCTCTTTCGAGCCGTTCGCTGGAATTCGAATAAACCGAACCGGTAAGCCCAAATTCCGTATCATTTGCTATTTCAAGTGCGTGATCATAATCGCGGGCCTTGATGACAGCCAGGACAGGTGCAAAAATCTCTTCCCGCTCTATTGTATCGCCGGGCTTTACATTTTCGACTATCGTCGGCTGGATGAAATATCCGGTAGAGTCATCGCCGGTCCCGCCTAGGATGACGTCGCCGCCTTCGCCAATCGCCGTCTGGATGTAGCCAAGCGTTTTATCGAAAGCGCGCTTATTGATGACCGCCGAGACGCTCGTCTCCAGATCCGTCGGATCGCCGACCTTCAACTTTCGGGTCAGTTCGAGTACCTTTGCGAGCATAGCGTCGTGCACTTTTTGGTCAACGATCAGGCGTGAGCAGGCGGAACACTTTTGTCCCTGGAATCCAAACGCCGACTGGACGACGCCAACTGCCGCTGCGTCCAAATCGGCATCGTCGCAAACGATGATTGCATCTTTCCCGCCGAGCTCAGCAATCACGCGCTTGATCCAAATCTGGCCAGGACGCGTTTTGGCAGCTTCTTCGTTTATATGCAATCCAACTGCTTTAGAACCGGTAAATGAGATAAAGCGCGTCTTCGGGCTCGTTACCATTCCCTCGCCGGTTGCGGCGCTTCCTGTCAAAAAGTTAACGACACCGGCCGGAACGCCCGCTTCCTCGACGATTTCCATAAATTTCGCGGCAATCGTTGGCGCATCAGACGATGGCTTGAGCACGACCGTGTTTCCCGACACAATTGCCGCCATCGTCATTCCGGACATTATGGCGAGCGGGAAATTCCACGGCGGAATAATCGCGCCGACTCCGAGGGGAATATATTCCAGAGAGTTTCGTTCTGTCGGAATCCGCGTCAACGGCTGCTCTTCGGCCCAACGCAATGCCTCGCGTGCGTAGAACTCTGCAAAGTCTATAGCTTCTGCGGTATCGCCGTCCGCCTCCGGCCATGTTTTCGCCACCTCGAACACCATCCAGGCCGAAAGTTCATGCTTGCGTTGCCTCATTATCTCGGCAATTCGAAAAAGATACGTTGCCCGCTCCGCCGCCGGCACGTTACGCCAGGTTTTGAAAGCTTCAGTTGCGGCGTCGATCGCTTTGGTGACAAGAGACGTATCATCGTCGGTTTCTGGAAATACGCCAATAACTTCGTCTTTCCTTGCCGGATTAAAGCTCTTGAAACGCGATTCGAGCGATATTTTTTCGCCGCCGATTACGCAGTGATATTCGCGGCCAAGCTCGCCGCGGACCTTTTCAATTGCCGCATGCATCGCAGAGCCGTTTTCCGGCAAAGAAAAATCGATAAATGGTTCATTTTTGAACTCACTGATAATCTGTTTTGTTTGCATAGGCCACCTCGGTCGAAACGACTTTTGAGATTTTGATTATTTGGATTTTTGCAGTTTCGATTATAACAATTATTCGCCAATGAGGGTTACCGGATAAATCAAACGTCCAAACCTTCGTATTACTCGACGAAACTGCTTTGATCCGATCACCGCCAAAAGCTAAGAAACATGGCCGTCGGAAATTGCTTGGATAATTGCCGACGATTATTGAGTGCCTTCTAGGCATTTATTCCCACTCTCCAGTTTTCTGCAGTCGGCGAACTTTACGCTTTGCAATTTCGCGTTTCAGCGGCGACATTCGATCGAGGAATACTATTCCATCACAATGATCCGTCTCGTGGAGAACACAGCGGGCCGCAAGATCGGCAAGATCCGCCTCGAATATTTCTCCATCGAGGTTTTGGGCTCGAGCGATAACGCGCATTTCACGCTTTACGATCTGATAAATCCCGGGAAATGAAAGGCAGCCTTCATCGCCTATCTGTTCACCTTCTACCGCGATAATTTCTGGGTTTATAAAAACAAGCGGATTCGGAGCACCATCCTCGTTCGGGACGTCCATAATAAAAAATCGCTTTGAGATGCCCACTTGCGGAGCCGCAAGCCCAACACCACCTGCGTCGTACATGAGGCGAAACATCGCTTCGACCGTTGTTCGAAAATCCGCATCCAGTTCGGAAGTCTCTACCGGACGGCCAACTTGCAGCAAAACAGGCTCCGGATAGTAGAGTATTTTAAGCCGTGACATAAAGTGGTTATCTTACAACACGGGTAGCCCGAGACGGAAAACCTCGTATCCGCTGTCCGCGATCGGCAAAAATCTGGCTAATGTAGGTTCAGCCGTCACGAGTGCGATAACCCCGATTCGTGTGAGCCGCCACGAGGAGGTCTTTACGTTTTTTCGATGAGCAGACGACCGCATCCAGCCACGAATTATACGCCGAGCACCTCAGTTTCATCTAAACTCGAAGCGAGAAACAGGTTTTCGCCAATTTTGCGCCGGGGCAAGAAACCGCCATTTTCGATCCGTTCGATTACGGAGAGACCGTCCGCATCAAAATGGCTCAATCTTTCCGTTTCGGCCATTTTTTCGACTAACGGCGTGCGATACGAGTAAGCGTCTTGTTCCAAGCCAGCGGCGGAAGTTTATGATGCAAACGGATGCGTTTTACTTCCTGAATAAGCTCGGATTCGGTTTGCCTCGACGCCGCGGTTGCCAAAACCAAAAGCTGAATCGCAGCAAGGATCGAAAACCGTAATTTTCCAAGTATTCATAGAGCCTTTTAATTGCTTCGAGGGACAAAATCGAGCTAAGCCAAACGCCAGACGTCCGAGCCGAAGCTCAAGCTTTTGTGTAAAATTTTCCCGCTTAATTTTCGCTGGTTTCCAGGCGTTGGCGTTCGGCCGCTACCCAGGTGCAAAGCATATCGACGTCAGCTTTTGATAAAACCGCATCGCGATGCAGGAAAAGATACGAGGGCAAAGGCATCTCCTGTCCTTGGACCTGTTCGCAGATTTCTTCGAGCTTTTTGGACTTTTTCTTTGCCGAATACGTTGCCCAAACACTGAAATTCAATTTCCGCCGACCCTCGTCAATATGATTGTGTAAATACCAAGACACCGGTGAGATACGCGAATACCACGGATAGGTCGTTCGATTCGTATGACAATCAGCGCACGAACGTTCGATTATTGCGGCAACGGTCGGTGGAACATTCGTTACCGCTTCGAAGGTCTCGGATTCGTTGATCGGCGGATTCGAAAAGCTCGGCTGAATGAATTGGGCAGCTAAAAACGCTGCTGCCAAGCCAATGCTGGCAATCGTAAAAGCCCTTTTTAATTTACTGTTAGCCATTTTTTCTATGTATTTTTGGGCTCGAACCGTCTAAAATACTACCACCTGCATGTTAAATCCGGTATTGATTTCCATTCCGATTTTCGCTTTTCTGATCGCCGCGGAGGCGTATTATGCACGGCTTCGGAAACCGGAATTTTACGATTCGAAGGACGCTTGGGCCAATATAATCGTTGGTTTTGTCAGCGTCGGATTCGGTTTGCTGTTCGGCCTTTTTATCGGCCTAATCTACGCCGGAGCATATCAACTCGCACCGTTTAAGTTTCCTGCGGATGCGTGGTGGAGCTGGGTCGTTCTCTTTTTCTTGGACGATTTTGCATATTACTGGTTTCATCGCGTAAGTCACGAGTCCAGACTTTTTTGGAATTTTCACGTAGTGCACCACTCGAGCGAATATTTTAACCTCAGCGTTGCGGTTCGTCAGAGCTGGTTCAGCGGCCTTCTGCATTGGGTCTTTTATACTCCGATTATGCTTGCCGGGTTTGCTCCGTGGATGTTTGCGACAATGCATGGCTTTAATCTCATTTACCAATTCTGGATCCACACACAATTTATCGACCGGCTCGGACCGCTCGAATATTTACTTAACACTCCATCGCATCATCGCGTGCACCACGGTGTCAATAACTCTTATCTGGATAAAAACTACGCCGGCGTTTTGATCATTTGGGACCGAATCTTCGGAACGTTCGTCCCCGAAAGTGAGGAACCGCGATACGGAATCATCAAACCTGTTAAATCGTTCAACCCACTTTGGATAAACCTCCATTCGTGGGCTGAGACGCTTGCCGCGATTCGGAGTAGGCGAACTATCCGGAGCAAAGTTCGATGTATTTTCGGCTCGCCGAACCTCTGTGCCGAAAAGATGATCCAAGAAAATTTAGACAGGTCTCCGGCTCCTTTACGTTCTTGAACAAAAAACCGTGTCCATAGACCGAAGAGCAAATTCCACTGCCTAATAAATTTTTAACTTTCAGCCGGTTTGCTACTCTAACCCGTCCGTTAATATACTGTTATCCGGATGAGCGAAAGAAAGATACGTGTACTGGTCGCAAAGCCCGGCCTCGACGGCCACGATCGCGGCGCTAAGGTCATAGCCCGAGCTCTTCGGGACGCGGGAATGGAAGTTATTTACACAGGTCTGCGGCAAACTCCGGAGATGATCGCGGCAGCAGCTCTTCAGGAAGACGTTGACGCTGTCGGCATTTCGATTCTAAGCGGAGCACACAAGACGCTTTGTCCGCGAATCGTCGAATTGCTTCGGCAAAACGGTATGGATGACACGCTTGTTCTCGTCGGCGGAATCGTTCCGGTAGAAGATATACCAGAACTAAAATCGAAAGGCATCGCAGAGGTCTTTTTACCCGGAACGTCAACCGAAGATATCGTTAGGTATATTCGGGACAACGTCCGACATTCGGGCTGAATCCCGCGGCGGCGAACTTCAAACCATTAGGAGTAAAATAAAATAAATGACACAGATCAGGCTTGCAATTCTAGCGGCGGCAATGATTCTCTCGATTGCGTTCACTGATGCGGCGCCTGCCTGGGCCCTCGGCCCTTCGGCGAAAGCCGCGCAAACCGCAGTTCGAAAAAAACGAAAGCCCGGCGCGATCCGCAGTGCTTATCGCGGAGGCAAATGGGTAACGATACGGGTTTATCGCGGTGGAAAATGGGTCACCAAACGCGTCTGGCGCGGCTCGAAATCGGTCGGGCGAAAAACTTACAAAACCGGTCGAAAAGTAACCAGCCGTAGCAAAAAAATAATTTACTAGCTTCAGGCATTAGGGCGAAAACGAGCACAGACGTTTATTAGAACGAAGAAAAGTATGTCCCGCACGATTCGAATTGCAAGCGGACAGGGCTTCTGGGGCGACCTGCTTACAGCTCCGATAGAACAAGTGCGCCGCGGTCCGATCGACTACCTTATGCTCGATTACCTTGCTGAGGTAACTATGAGCATATTGCAAAAACAACGTGACCGAGATGCCCGTGCCGGATATGCGCGGGATTTCGTGTCCCTGATGCGCGAAATCCTCCCGGATTGCGTCGAGCGAAAAATAAGGGTCATTTCGAATGCCGGCGGCGTAAATCTTACCGGTTGTGCCGATGCTCTTCGTGAGGTTGCATCGGAGCTCGGCCTTTCGGGAAAATTCAAGATCGGCATAATTACCGGCGATGATATTCTTGAACGTCTCGATTCTTTCGCGGAAAAGGGAGTCACGATAATCAATATGGAGACGGGCGAGCCGCTCGACGCTATTCGGTCGCGTATCCGCTCTGCAAACGTTTATCTCGGCGCATCTGGAATCGTCGAAGCTTTGAAGCAAAACGCCCAAATTGTCATCGGCGGCCGCTTAACTGATACTGGCCTAACGCTCGGCCCAATGGCCTATGAATTCGGCTGGGATTTCGCTGATTGGGACAAGATGGCAGCAGGCACAATTGCCGGGCATATCATCGAATGTGGTGCACAGGCGTCCGGAGGAAACTGTCAGTACGAATGGCGATCGATTCCGGACCTTGCAGATGTCGGCTTTCCAATCGTTGAAGCAAATGGATCGGGCGATTTCATCGTCACAAAGCATCAGGGCACCGGCGGCCGCGTAAACGTGCAATCTGTGACTGAACAGCTGCTTTACGAAATGGGTGACCCGAAGGCCTATATTACTCCAGACGTTATCGCAGATTTCTCATCGATTCGGCTAGAGCCCGCGGGCGAAAATCGTGTCCGCGTCTTCGGTATCAAAGGTTATCCGAATACCGAATTCTACAAGGTTTCGATTGCGTATGCGGCAGGATGGAAGGCAGTCGGCACGCTCGTTTACGCTTGGCCGGATGCATATGAAAAAGCAAAGGCGGCGGATGCGATTCTTCGCCGCCGGCTCGAGCGGCTGGGGCTTGAATTCGATCAAATCTTAACGGAGTTTATTGGCGTAAACGCAACGCACGGCCATCTTGCCGGAGAACCAGACCCAAATATTCCAGAGGTACAACTTCGCGTCGGCGTCCGCGGCGAAGACCGAGGATCGATCGAACGATTTACTAAAGAGATTGCTCCGCTGATATTGACCGGGCCGCCCGCAGTTACGGGTTTCGCCGGCGGCAGACCAAAGGTCGAGGAAATAATGGCCTATTTCCCTGCGCTAATTCCTAAACACCTTGTCGAGACAAAAGTCGAGATTATCGAAGCATAGTTATAACCGCTTTTCGAGAAATCGCCGGATGCCGTTTTGGCAGTCCTCGCTCATTCGAGCACGCGCGTTGACTGCGATTCCATCATTTACTGCTGATAAAAGGTCCGCATAGTCAATCTTGTAGAGCAGTCGCTTCGTCATTGCGACCGCGCTCCGGCTTACCTTTGCGTATTCCGCCGAAAATTTCATACTCTCATCGAGAAATTTTGCATCCTCGAAAATCCGGTTTACAAGACCAACAGAGGCCGCTTCGGCTGCCGTAAATTCCCTGCCCGACGTTGCAAGCTCGAAAGCTTTTTTTTCCGAGACATTCCGACGCAAGAATGCCATTACGATTGCAGGGACAAAACCAATTTTTACCTCTGGATAACCGAAAACAGCAGATTCGGATGAAACAATCAGATCGCAACTGGTCGCAAGGCCGCAACCGCCGGCCAATGCTTTACCGTGAACCGCGGCAATCACCGGCTTTTCAATCGAGCGGATTTTTAAGAATAGATCAGCGAGATTCCGCGCATCCAAAAGATTTTCCTCGAGCGATGCAGAAGCGATTTTCTCAAGCGAAGCTAAATCAGCTCCGGAACAAAAATCTTTTCCCGCACCTTGTATCATCACCGAAGCCGACTTGACGTCGGCAGCCGCGTCGTCAAGAGCGCGTTTTAAGGCCGAAATCAATTCGTCGTTGAGAGCATTGCGCTTTTCGGGCCGATTGAGCGTAATTATAAATACGCCTTGTTCGATTCTTTTTAAAACGATTTCCTCTTGCATCTACTTTATCCTAGCCCGACGCTCGATGCCTCTTCGGGCGAAAGCTCGATCCACATCCGTAAAAGCGCTGTGGAGAATGTCTTGCCCTGTGCGTCGGTCATTAGGCTCAACGTCCCACCGCCGCCAAGCGATCGATGAAGCAAAAAGTTGAGCGCACTGAGATTTGGCAGCTCGAAACGCTCGACATTGCCTTTTACAATAGGTCCGAAATGCTCTTTCACTGCCTCAGCCGTGACCGTTCTAACGAGTAACGCATAATACTCGGGACGTAGCGCAATCAGTCCAATGTTGGCTGTATCGCCCTTGTCGCCGCTTCGCGAATGTGCTAATTCCTTTAGTTGAATTTTCATAAAACTTATCGCCAGGCAATCTTAATTGAATGTTTTTCGATCCAGCAGTCGATAAAATATTAGCGAATTTTGCTAAAATCCGATAGTGAAACGCTTAGCTGTCATTTCCCTACTCTTTCTGCTTGCTATTTGCTGCTTGCCAGCTTTCGTTTTTTCGCAAGAGTTGCCGAACGCTGCGGACGTTCTAAGTTCCGCTCTCGCCGCTCTTCGCGAGTATCAGATAACATTTCGAAATCTGACTGCGACCGAAACGCGCGGGTTCGAGATTTTCGATTCTGCGGGTCACCTAAAAATGCGGCGCCAAGTGATTTCAATCTTCATCGTCTTTCCATTGGCCCAGAATCCAAATTCGGCGGAAGAATTTCGGCACATCATTGCCGTAGACAATAAGCCGGTCGCAGATGCGGAAAAACGCGCAGAATCCTTTTTCGAAAAAATCGCGCGGTCGCAAAATGATGCCCACCTAAGACAGCAGATACAAAAGGAAAGTCTCCGGTTCGATCCCGTCGAGGTCATCGGGTATACAACATCACCCGGAATTTGTCTTTTCGAAAATTTACGAAACTTTTTTCGTTACGATGAAGTCGGAGATGAGATTTTAGATGGACACCGAACCATTCGGATCTATTGTGAACAGAACTTTGCAACCGATGCTATTCGCCTATCCCGACCAGGCGCTCGACCCGATAGCAACGTTGCTGCTGATATCGATTCGGACGGCCAGACGGAGCACCTCGGCGACTTGCGGCTTCGAGCTTCCTTGTGGATCGATCGCGATACGTTTCGCTTACGCCGTGAGATTCGGGAGTTTAGCGTCCTAAATTATAAAACACAAAAACGCTCCGTTATTCAGCACGCAGAATTTACATTTCGCGACAGTGGTTTCGGCATTCTGACGCCGCAGCGGATTTTAATCGATCTTTTCCGTCCACTAAGAAAACGTTTTGAGATGTCCCGAGAAGCCCGAATCGAAATTCTTTACTCGGAGTTTTCCAAACCGGACGTCGAGATTAAATTCAAAATGCCGTGATCGGAGCACTCGAACCTAGATTGTCGAACTTATTGCTGCTCCTATTGGATCCGGCGAGATTTGGTCCACTAATCCGATCTTCAAGGCCTTTTCTGCATTTATCGGTTCAGCGGTCAGAAACATTTCAAGTGCTGCCGATTCTCCAACGAGTCGTGGAAGCCGTTGCGTTCCGCCCCAGCCTGTCATTATTCCGAGCCGAGGCCCCGGATGGCAAAATTCCGCCTGCGGCGCCGCAATTCGTCGACGGCATGCCAACGCAAGATCCAGAGCTCCACCGTAGCAAATGCCGTTAATCGCTGCGACTGCTCGTATCGCGACGATCTTTCGCATTAGATTTTGGCCACGAGTAGCAAAACCGACGGCGTCTTTACCACTTACGGCCGCTATTTCGCGGAGATTTGCCCCGGAAGCGAAACAATCGCCAGTACCGGTGAAAATTAATTTCTGCGTTTTCGAGTCAAGCTTGTCGATACATCTGTCGATTGCCTGCAGAACATCGCCCGAGAGCGGATTTTTGAGCTCAGGATGAATAAAACGTATTAAAACGATTTCACCATTTTCCCGGATTTCTATAACGTTAGACATTTATCGAACGTTCGTAAATAATACTAAAACTATGCTTCATTTGGAAAAAGCGCATCCCTGGCACGGCGTACCTATCGGCGATACCGCGCCCGAGGAGGTCACCGTTTTCATTGAGATTGTTCCAGGCGATACTGTCAAATACGAAGTCGATAAGGAAACCGGTTATTTGAAAATCGATCGTCCACAACAATATTCCAACGTCGTACCGGCAAATTACGGATTCATTCCGCAAACTTTTTGCTCGGAGACTATCGCAAATCTTGCCCGTTCGAAAACGTCGATTCCGATCACAGGCGGCGATGGGGATCCGCTCGATATTCTAGTATTGAGCGAGCATCACATCCCGCGCGGCGACATCCTGCTAAAAGCTCGCCCAATCGGCGGATTTTGCCTAATCGATAATAACGAGGCTGACGACAAAATCATCGCTGTTCTAAAGGGCGATAAGGTCTTCGAAGAATTCAGTGAAATTTCTGAATTGCCGAGAGGTATACTCGAGCGATTCGCTCACTATTTTCTTACGTACAAATCGTTTCCCGATGAACAAAATAAGTGCGAAATTGCATACTCGTACGGACGGGAGGCGTCTTATGAAGTGATTCGCGCGGCCATAACCGACTACGGCCGGCTTCGTTACGATTCGGCGGCGGTTAACAACGCTAGGCAAAATCCCAGCTAACTTAAATCATTTTATTTGAATTTACAAGTAAACTGCTACTACTTGCTCTTTTCTACCTGATACGCCTTGATCTCATCGTCGTGCACGGGCTGCATAATACTTTTCAGATCGTCGAGCGGCGTTTCCGGATCGAGCCATTTCTCGTAATCCTCTCTTCGTAGAATTACCGGCATTCGATTTTTTGTGTGTATTTCACGTACCACGTTATTCGCTTCGGTAGTTAGAATTACACCACATTCGCGCTCTTTGCCGCCCACCTCACATTTTCGCGCAATACCCGCAAAGGCAAACAGAGGATCGGCATATTCGAATGCATATTTCTCCTTTCGTTTATCCGGTAACTCCTTCCATTCATAGAATCCGGTTGCCGGTATCAAAATACGTCCATTGCGAAGAGCATCACGAAACATCGGTACGACATGAGCGGTCTCGCTTTTCGCATTTATCACTCGTCGCAAGACACCTTTCGAATCGCGTTCGGTAATGGTCCAGAATACATTGGTGGGGACACGGCCGCGTTTAACCACGAAGATATCTGTTCCTGGAAATATCTCGTCTCGCGGTTCAAATTCGGTATCGCCGTCGATTAAATCGAAATATTTTTGCACGTCCTCAAAACGCGCGTTTAATTTATATCTGCCGCACATAGATTGCTAGTGAAAATCATGCGATGGTATCGACGTCATAAAATCGCCGATTGGCTCAAAATACAAGGCCTTTATCATTCGACCATCTTCGACCATACCTTTAATCAGCAAAAACGAATTGTTAATTATTACACGGCGAAAACGTTCGAATACATCCGGCATTACGATAAAGTTGGAGTGTCCCGTCTCATCTTCCATCGTAATAAATACTACGCTGTTTCCCGTGCTGGGACGCTGTCTAACGATTACTGCGCCGGCGACGGCTACTATCTCTGCTTTTGACAAACCGCCAATTTGGGCAGCAGAAAAAACACCTCTTTTATCAAGCTCGTGACGAAGAAATGCCAGTGGGTGTTTGCCGATCGTTATGCCCATACTGCCGATATCAGCTTCCATCGCCTGCCACTCGGTCATCGGCCGAATCACTTCCGCAGATAGATCATTGTCGTTGTTATCATATCCGTAGCCAATATCAGCAGTTTCATACCTGCTGAATAATTCTCCTTTTGGCCTGATCGCCAGTTCACTGAACCACAATGCTTTCCGGCGATGAAGCCTCCGGCCGAAGGTAAGAGCTCCGGCCAACGACAATGCTCGAATTTCTTTTTTGTTTATAAGTGGCACCCTTCGAACCAGTTCGTCTACCGAGTTATACGGTCTATACCCTCCATCCACAGATGTCCGAGCCGCAACTATCGCTTCAGCAACTTCTCTGCGGAGGCCCTTGACATACTTTAACCCGATTCGCACTGCGCCATCTTCAATTGTAAACAGATAGTCCGAATAGTTTACATCTAAATGACGAAATCGAAGACCATGTCGCTGAGCGTCCTTAATCAAAGTTGCCGGTGAATAAAAACCGAGAGGATAATTGTTCAGCATTGAAGCGGTAAACTCCGCGAGATAATGAACCTTTAGATATGCCGAAGCATATGCAAGAAGAGCAAAACTTGCCGCATGAGATTCAGGAAACCCATAGTTCGCAAAAGCGACGATATTTTCAACAATCCGGTCCTGGATCTGTTTCTCTATTCCGCGCAGCGTCATCCCGTCACGTAGATTTTTTTCTATTTTCGCAAGGCGCTTATCGGCACGCTTGAAACCCATAGCCCGGCGTAATTCCTCAGCCTGTCCGCCGGTAAATCCGGCCATAATCATTGACATTCGTAAAAGCTGTTCTTGAAAAAGCGGTACTCCAAGCGTCCGCCGTAACACACCTTCCAGCCATGGATGTATATAATCTATTTCCTCGATTCCCTGCCTTCGACGGATATAATGACTCAGCATTTTCCCGACGATCGGCCCAGGCCGAATTATCGCAACCTGCACAACGATGTCATAAAAACAGCGGGGTCGAGATTTGGGCAAAAAATTTATCTGTGCTCTGCTTTCTACCTGAAACATACCTATTGTGTCACCGGTTTGCAGAGCGTCATAGACTTGCGGATCATCTTTTGGAATTTTTGCCAAATCCACTTTTTCTCTGCGATGTTTCTCAATCAATCGCAGCGTATCGCGGAGCACCGCCATCATCCCCAGCCCCAATAAATCAACTTTTATAATTCCAAGCCGCTCACAATCATCCTTATCCCATTGAATGATCGTCCGGCCCTCCATTGACGCAGGCTCGATCGGTACAACAGCATCCAATCCGTCAGGCAGCAGGATCATTCCACCTGAATGCTGCCCTAGGTGACGCGGGAAATCGAGTATCTGCGTATAAAGCTCAATGAACTTACGGACACGAAAATCAGTCCGTATATCCAAGCCGGATTCTTCAAACCTTTTAAGCATTTCGCCGAAATCCGAAATGCCATAATGTGAAATGGATTTTGAGAGTGGACCAAGAATATCCTCAGAAAAACCAAACACTTTTCCGACTTCGCGAATTGCCGAACGACCGCGATACGTAATTACATTTGCAGTCATTGCAGCCCCGCGGCGGCCGTATTTTTCATAGACATACTGAATTACTTTTTCTCTGTCGCCTCCTGACGGCAAATCTATGTCTATGTCCGGATATTCGCCGCGCTCTTCAGATAAAAAACGCTCAAAGAGCAGTTCGCCCTCTATTGGATCAACAGCGGTGATCCCAAGCGCGTAGCATACCACCGAATTTGCGGCCGATCCTCGCCCCTGCGACAAAATTCCATTCGATTTGCAAAAATGC
This sequence comes from Blastocatellia bacterium, assembly GCA_040289905.1. Taxonomy (GTDB): domain Bacteria; phylum Acidobacteriota; class Blastocatellia; order Pyrinomonadales; family Pyrinomonadaceae; genus OLB17. Next base: position 3,787 of record PSMA01000012.1, on the reverse strand, counting down.
GATATATCCCAAACAAGCAAAAAATAGCCCGCCAGCTTCAGTTTTGCTATCAGAGCCAGCTCGTGATCCAATTTTGCCTTTACCTTTGGCGTCAGTTCGCCGTAACGCTCAATAGCACCTTTTTCCGAAAGGCTGCGGAGTAGAGAATCTGGCGTCTCGCCTGCCGGAACCGGATAGTCCGGGAAAGTGTAGCCGACGTCGTCCATCGAAAAGACAATCCTATCGGCAATTTCCTGCGTTCGTTCGACCGTTTCCGGCATTTCCTCGAAAAGCCGGAGCATTGCTCTTTGGTCTTTTAAGTATCTTTCGGCATTTGCGGAAAGCAGCTTTCCGGCATGGTAAATAGTTGTCCGGTTTTTAATACAGGTAAAAACGTCATAGAGCTCTCTATCCTTCCTATCGGCATAATATGCGCCATTACTGGCAATTACCGGCAGATGCATTTTATGCGCTAAACCGAGCAGATCTTGATTTACATCCTCTTCGGCCTTTAGATAATGACGCTGCAATTCAACATAAAGGCGATTTTCAAATACATAATTAAGCCACGCCAAATCTTTCAGGCCGTCTCCGCGGGAAATGCTTTTGTGTATAAAGCCGTCCGAGCCGCCCGTCAGACAAATAATCCCTTTGGAATAATCTTCTATGTCGCGGCGAGTCGCGAAATGTTCTCCTTTTGGCGAACGTAATTTAACTTTCGTTATCAAACGGCATAAATTGCGGTATCCTGACAAATCAATTGGAATAAGCGGCAAAAGCGAGCCGTCTTCCATCGTGATCTCTGAACCGATTATCGGTTTTACACCATTTTCCCTGGACGCAAAATGAAAACGAACCGCGCCGGACACTGAATCGCGATCCAGTAAACCTATAGCAGGAATTCCAAGGTGCGCTGCATTTTCAGCCATTGTTTCCGGAAGGGAGCCAGAAGCCAGAAAGCTAAACGCCGAACGTGTATGCAATTCGCAAAACATCTTTAAGCCTCTAATTTACTTAACTAAAAATCAATCGTAACCGCCGGTTACAAACCATCCGTCCCGCGTTAGGGCTAAGCGCAACAACCTGTGTCCCTCAAGTTCTACGTCCCATTCCATCTTTTGCCAGTACTCCCTTGTCCACCAGCTGGAAGAATTCACCCATACGCCACTATACGCAATGACTGCAGCGGAAAAATATCGCGTTTTTATCCTCGCAAGTTTATTGCTGGAAATATGGACATCGGCCCGCAGCGGCGGACGAAAATATGAGAATGCCAACGTCGGTCTCGAATCGGAAAACTCATCCGATTTTTTTCCGACTGGAACTTTTTCACTGTCGAGAACAAATGCCTCCGGAAGCCGCTGATTAAGTAAAACCGGTACGCCTACATTATCCTCGCCGACAAGATTCTTTATCTTTGCAATCGTTACCAGAAGGTCTTCCGGCTCCGGCTGCGAGGCAGAAAATAGCCCGCGCGCGATTGATCTTTGCGCCGCAAAGTGGCATATAAGGCGGATTGAGACAATGCCGGCTGCGGGCGGCTGCTTACTTATCCGGAGATTGATAAGCCGTAGCCAGAATTTCTGATTCAATGTTGGAAAAGATAGTTTTAAGCAATAGCTTGCAACCTCGCCATTTTCCAATTGGAAAACAGCTTCGACCTTTTCCGTGCTATAAGCCTTTTTTTCTATTTCACGAAGAACGCTTCCAAGCCCGTGCCCGAGAATGAAAATTAGCTGGCCGAAATCTTCGATAGGAAAATCAAGTTTATAATCCCAGCTGACAAAATTCTCTTCCAAGTTCGAAGTTAAAATCCGCCCACTGTTTCCATTAACAATATCTAAAATTTTCCTGAATTGCGGGCCGTATCTCTCGATCAATTGATCTTCGGGCAGCCGGGCAACATCTTCCGTTGTCTCAAAACCGAGAGATCGGAATACACTAAGCGTATCTCCCCCGATTCCTGTTGCCTCCAATGCGAGCGGTTTGTTTGATTCCGATTCTATGACGGTAATGCCGTCTTGCGAGCGTGCGTGTAATTCCGCAATACCCGCATCCGGAGCAATAGCGATTGTTCCTTTTAACCCAAAGTCTTTCATTGCCTGAGATATGGCCGCGGCAATCCGTTTCGGGCTTCCGATTCTTTTCTCAAGACCGCTGATATCAAACAAAACAGTGCATTCGGACACCTCTATCCGATAGGCGAATCTTTTTGCGACCTCGACGGCCGAGAATACCTGCTTTTCATCGCCGGAGACTGTGATGCAAGCATAGAGCTTATTCATTGATGTAATCCGCCTTTATGCCCACAAATTCTGGCCTAAAAACACACTCTTTTTGACCATTTAAATTTAGCTGCAGTTCTTTAATCAATTTGAATCGCCCAGCTCCTTTCCATGAGACTCGATATGGATCGGCATAAAACCTCGACTCGGCAGCAGATCCGGCCACAGACTGTTCGTTTGTCACAATCAAGATGGTCTTTGTATCGCGTATTTTGACCCGGAAACGGTACCAGTACGAGCGCGGGACTTTTCGTAATTCGCCGTTTTGTACCCCGAAAAAATTAAGCCAGACCAACCCAAAACCATTTGCTTGCAAAAGAAAATCTGCTGCAGTAAAGGCATTTTCTATATTGCCGCCACAGCGGATCCATAAAACATTTGAAAATACTGCTCCGCTTAACCTAGCCGATTCGGGATCGAACGAATTATTCAAATCAATAATTGAACAAATCTCGCCGTCCATAGTCATATGAGCCAAAATAGCCAAAGCAAGGCTAGTTTTACCCGAGCTCTGCGGCCCCGTAAATTCGGCAATGCTGCCCCGAAGTAGCCGCAAGCCCGCCACTTCCAAATATTGCCGGCCCGCTTTCTGCTCTTCCTGTAGGTACGAGAGTGTTTTTACAATGCTCAACGGCGGCATATAGTATTACGGCTTTTACAACTCGTCACAATAGAGTTGCGTTGTTGCAAGTATATACCATCTGTGCAACAAGTGAAAATAAATCTGCCCAATTTCCGCATTTTTTACAGAGCAGTTTCTAACGCAGCCCTTGCTGGAATGGTTTAATGAAACGAAATAAAAAAAGTCTCCCATTGCAACGAACCCGATCGATTGAGATTTGCCGAAAGCAGCTCTAAGCATTCCATAGAATGGTGCTGGGGGAAAAATGGAGATTTCCGTCGCTGGTAAGGTTTACGAGGAGGCCGAGGATGAAGCGAAGTAGGTTAAGTGAGAGGCAGGTTTTAGGGATATTGAAAGCGGATGAGACCTCGGCGGATGGTGGCAGAAGTTTGCCGAGAGAACGGGATCTCGGAATCGACATATTTCAACTGGAAGTCGAAGTCTGGAGGAATGACGGCGGCGGCGATCAAGCGTTTGCGGGAGCTAGAGGAAGAGAATGCGAAGCAGAAGCGGATGTACGCCGACGTTTCGCTGGAGGTCAGAGCGTTGAAGGATCTGATCGAAAAAAGGCTGGTGACGCCTGAGCGTCGAGAGGCAGTCGGTATTTGAAATGAGGAGCATGAATTAAGCGAGCGGCGGGCGGGCAGTAGCGGTGAGATTTTCGAGACGGGCGTTTCGATATATGCCGCAGAGACGACACGGCACCGATTGAGGCACCCGGAGCCGCTTGGCAAAGGAACATTCGGATCTCGGGTTCTGCAAGTTCTTTGACCCGCTCAGAGCCGAGGGCCACAGCGACAAGCGTCTGCACCGTGTTTACTGTCAGATGAAGCTTAACAAGCGGTGCAGACACAAGCGGCGAGTTCCGGCGAGGCACCCGGAGCCGGGCTCAGTTCCGGCC
>PSMA01000046.1:0-17766 GCA_040289905.1 Blastocatellia bacterium | reverse complement strand
ACCGTCGGCGAAATCAGTAACCGGCTACGAAAGGTTTGGGGTGAGTACCAGGAAGCGGTAACAATTTAGCGGCGTGTTTACAGTAGAGTCCCTCCTTATAACCACATTTATTTTTTTTAATGACAGATTTCTTAACTCCGTGTTAAGATAATCGGTCGGAAGAGTTTCCGTCACCTGCTGCACAATCTCATTGCTTGTTAGTATTTCACCTTCAGAAAATGGAAAACCTAAACGAATTTCTCGAACATTTAGTTACATCTGCGAGCTATGAACTGCGGTTCGAACCCGGACTTAAACCATTCGTGATTTCCGCAACCGGCACCTCGGAAATCGCAAGTGAACCGCTTCCCGGGCCACGAATCAGCACTATGATCTTCCCGATTATCCCGGAGGACATGAAATACGAATTACCAAACCGCCAGGAGATCGAATTTGTGCACCCTCACAACCTCGGCGAATTTCAGGTAAATGTTTCAAAATCACGCGCCGGGTTTCGGGTATCGATTCGTCCAATCTCAGGAAAGTCGCAGGTCAAGAAGGCGGCTGACTCTCTTCGTCCGCTTTCGATGCCGGCAGAAGCGCTCCAAATACCGCGTCCTGAGGATTCACTACTGAGCGTCGACTCAAAGCCGCAGACACCTTTCGCAACAGTACTTTCCATAGAACCGGAAGCGGTTTCCTGCGATTCGTTTTCCGGGATAAAATCCGACCGCAGAAACCTTGATTTTACGGCGGCTCCAATCGCAAAGCCGTTTTCAGAAAAACCCGAGTCGGGAGACATTGCGCCCGCGGCCGCAGAATACATTCCAATTGCTGAGCCCGAAGTTGTTTTGCCCAGGACAATGGCCGACCGGAAGTCACATATTGACCGGAGGCAAGCGGATCTTTGCACGTCGAATGTCCAAATGCGGGAAAAAATGGAAGCTCTTTTCCGCGCGATGGCCGCAGCGGGAGCCTCGGATTTGCATTTATCTGTCAACAATCCGCCGATGATCCGAAAAGACGGAAAGATGGAAACCTTGGATTGCGGTCATGATGCGCTTGACGCCGCGACGATGCGCGAACTGTTGCACTCTATAATGCCGGAGAAGAATCGGCTGGAATTCGCCGACCGCCGGGACACGGACTTTGCATACGAGATTGCGGGGCTCGCTCGGTTCCGTTGCAATGTCTTTATGGATCGTAAGGGAATGGGCGGAGCATTCCGCATTATTCCGAATGAAATCCTAACAGCAGAGCAGCTCGGCCTCTCGCGTGAAATTATGAATCTTTGCTCGCTTTCGAAGGGCTTGGTTGTCGTCACCGGCCCGACGGGTTCGGGGAAATCGACGACGCTTTGCGCGATGGTCGATTACATAAACCGAACGCGTAAAGATCACATAATTACGATCGAAGACCCGATCGAATTTGTCCACGAAAACAAAAAATGCCTGATCAATCAGCGCGAAGTTCATAATCATACCGCTAGTTTCAAAGATGCCTTGCGCGCGGCGTTTCGCGAAGATCCGGATATCCTGCTCGTCGGCGAAATGCGCGACCTGGAAACTATCGCTATTGCTATTGAGACAGCCGAAACCGGACACCTTGTGTTCGGGACGCTGCATACGACGACGGCGGCGTCTACGGTTGACCGAATCATTGACCAGTTTCCCGCAGACCGCCAACAGCAGATCCGCGTAATGCTCTCGGAATCGCTGAAAGCCGTAATTGCCCAGACATTGGTCCCGAAAAAAGGCGGCGGCCGCGTCGCAGCACTTGAGGTATTGATCGTGACACCTGCCATCAGCAATCTGATCCGAGAAGGAAAGACGTTTCAGATCCCATCAGCAATGCAAACAGGTAAGACGCACGGAATGGTAATGCTAAACGACGCACTTTATGAATTAGTCAGCAAAGGGATTGTCGAGCCGCGCGACGCCTATTTGAAGGCTACTGATAAACTGAATTTTGAAGCGATGCTGACGCGTGGCGGCTTTCCGATCTAAAGAATGCGAATAGTAATCTACTTTTTCGCCGGCGAAAATCTAACCCTGGCAGAATTGCGAAGCGAAGACAGCCGCAAAATACTTCCGCCGGATGAAACGTTTACGCTGTTGACCTCGAGCGTCGAGCCGACGGCTCGGTGATAACCGGAAATCGCTTTATTGAGATCCGTTTGTGCTTGCAGCTCGCGGCTTCGTGCATTCAGCAGGTCTGTCTGCCGCTGCTGGACAAGGTAAAAGGTAGTCGTACCGACCCGAAACTGGCGCATTTCGCTCTCAAACAACTGCTCGGCCGCAATTCGCTCCGCAGCCGCCGCGGAAAGTCGGGCTTCAGCCGATTTCAGCGTTTGAAGAGCATTGCGAACCTCAGCTTCAATAGTCTGTCCGGTTTGTGCGACTTGCGATTGAATTTTTGACTCCTGAACCAAGACCCGGCCAAATTCAGCTTCCGCCGCGCGGTTACCAAACGGCAAACTGACCGTAACTCCAAAACGGTACGAAGGAAAATTGAGTCCGAAAACGTTGCCAAGCGATGTAAGATAGCCGCCGATAAATGTCGGCGGAACGCGTCCCTGGCCATTTCGCGTTACAGTACCGGCGAGACCTTGTGCTGTATAGCTTGCCGTAAAGTCGATCTGCGGTTTCAACCGATTACGGAAATATCGCTTTTCGATATCGTTGATTTCCTTTGCCGCTTCCAATTGCGTTACCTCTGGCCGCAATCGAAGAGCTTCGGCTACGGCATCCTCGAGTTTCGGCGAAGGTGGATCCAGATTTACAGGTGAGACGGGAACAATTGCCTTTGACCAGTCGGCCGCGGTCCGGTCAGGCAGAATTAGTATTTTTAGCGCATTTTCAGCTCTCGTAACGACTTCTTGCGCGAGGTAAACCCGCTGTTCAAAATTCGCTATTTGCGCCTCGGCTGCTACCAGGTCTATCGGCGGAAGGATTCCCTTTTCTACTTGCCTTCGGTTGCTTTCCAGCTGTAGCCTGGCCTGTTTGACCGCCTCGATTTGCACTTGCAGACTTCGCAGGGCGAAAGTGAGGTCCCAATAAGCCTGCTCGACCGACGAAATCACTTCGATAGCACGCTGGCGAAATTGTGAATCGCTCAACGATAAATTTTTCTTCGCTATTTCAATGCTCCGACGATTGCCGTCGAATCCACGGCCGCGAAAGAGTGGCTGCGTATACGAAAAGGTCAATAACGATGGAAATTGGGGATTCAGAAAGGAGTTAGTATTACTCGTCGTCGTCCGCGAGGAATCAAAACGTGCTGAGTAGACTCCTCCAAAGATCGGGGAAGAACCGGCAACTCCGGCCGAGCCGAAGAGCCGCGTTTGCGTAACAGAACCGTTTACAGCTCCGCCAATCAACGATGCGACCGGCGTTTCGGTGCTCTCGTACAAATTCTGAAACTCAAAAACAGGATCGAATGCAGCTCGGGCCGCACGAAGATTCCATTCGGCAATTTTCACATCGCTCCGGGACGCGTCGATGTCGTTGCTATTTTTAAGTGCAAATTCAATCGCATCTTCTAGCGAAAGAGCCATCTGGCGGTCGGCCTCAACGCCGACGCGGTCCATCGAAGGAAGCGGCCGGGCGCTTGCCTTGAAATCCGGAGCGACCGGTGGCAAATCCTGTGGCAGCACCGCGCCCGGACGAATCGGGGTAGGCTGCGGCTGCACCGGCTGCTGTGAAAATACAGCGACGGTGGAAAGCAGCACAAGAGCTGAAAATACAAGACACTTCATTCGAGACGTATACAAATAATTTCGAAGCAGTTTTCGATATTCTTTCTATCAATCCATCGGCTCGACGGTCGGCGCCGGCTGCCGTTTCCACAGCCTTTTGCGAATCGGCGCTACGATCGCAGCAATACGCGTCAAAATGGTCTTAAAAAGCATAGTTTCGGCTGCATCGTCAAAAAGCGAATAAAAGACGGGCACGGCGAGCAACGTCAGCAGTAAGCAAAGGGATTGCCCGCCAATTACTAAAATGCCGATGGACCTGTTAGTTGCCGCGCCGGCTCCCGAACCCAAAACAAGCGGCACCATACCGGCGACGAGTGCAATCGTCGTCATAAGTATTGGCCGCAGACGGTCTCGGTTCGCCTGGATTATCGCATCATCGCGGCTCAGACCGGCGGCCCGCAACGTGTTCGTGTGATCAATTTGTAGAATTGCATTCTTTTTGACAATCCCGAAAAGCAACAAAATCCCGAGGGCCGAAAATATATTCAGCGTTTGCCCGGCAACGGCCGTCGAGAACAACGCAAACGGAACGGCAAGCGGCAAAGAAAGTAGAATCGTAACTGGATGGATGAAGGACTCAAACTGCGCTGCGAGTATGAGGTACATAAAAACGAAAGACAGCAAAAATGCATACAGAAACGATTCGTATGCGCGCTGCAATTCCTTCGACTGGCCGGTAACACCGGAAACGTATTCGGGCGGCAATTTTAGCTCGGCAACGTAACTCTGCAGTTTTGCCAAAGAGTCGGCCTCGGATGTATTCGGCGCAATTCCCGCCGATATCGTAACCTGTCGCAAGCGGTTGAGCCGGTTTATCGATGCCGGGCTAAGGCCTTCTTCTAGTTTTACGACGCGGTCTAAAGAAACTGTGCCGCCGCGCGAAGACGCTACCGTAAACCAAGGCAAATAGCTTCGATCGCGACGAAACTGCTCTTCGGCACGGACTACAACATCGTATTGTTTTGAGCCTTCGCTATAGGTGGATATGATTTGGCCGGCGGATAATATATTCAGTGCCTGAGCGAGATCGCCTGCTTTGACGCCGAGGTCGGCAGCCTTTGCCCGGTCGATAGTAACCCGTATTTCAGGAGAGCCAACGTCGAGTGAGGAATCCGGATCGCGAAAAATCGGATCCTGCTTCATTCGCTCAACGAGCGTCTTGGCATATTCGGTGAGCTTAGTCATATCGGGGCCTGCGATGAAGTATGCGATGCCCGAGCCGCCGCGGCCGAGCCCTATACTGCCCGCAATCGAGGACGCAGCAGAAACGCTTATCTGATAATCTTTCGAGGCATATTTTTTGACGATTCCTCGGACTTGATTAATTAACTCTGTCTGAGATTTTTCGCGTTCGGAAACCGGAAGCAAAGCAACGTTTATGAAGCCGTTGTTCGGACCCGATCCGCGCCCGAATCCTGCGAGAACCAAGGTATTTTTTACCCCCGGTACCTGCTCGCGGAGATCACGGGCAATTCGGTCGAGAATCGATTGCGTTGCCGACAGCGACATTCCTTGCGGACCGCGGAGATTTACCTGAAACAGCGATTCGTCTTCATCCGGCAAAAAAGACATCCCGACGTAGCGATAAAGCGGATAAATGGAAACAATCGTCATCGCGCAAATGAGTGCGACCGCCCACCGATGCCGCATTGAGAGTCGCAGAAGGCTTGTATAGCCCGTCTCGATTTTCCCGTAAAACCGGCCAGCCTTGCTTCCGCTCCCGCTTTGAATTTCGGTACCGCACGCCGATGGCCGGTCTTCGCCATCTGAGCTTTGGGAATCCTCTGCGTCGGCTGGCATCGGACGCTTTAGCCAACGAGCCGCAAGCATCGGCGTCAGCGTAAACGAAACAATTAGCGACACCGCTATCGCCGCGGCCGCAGTTAAGCCGAACGAAGACATAAACCGGCCTACGATTCCAGTCATAAAACCGACGGGAACAAACACCGCAAGCAATGAAAGCGTTGTTGCTAATACCGCGAGCCCGATTTCGCGGGTACCTTCGATCGCCGCTCGGAACGGATCCATTCCCTTTTCTTCGATGAACCGATATATGTTTTCGAGGACGACAATCGCGTCATCGATTACGACACCGACCATCAACGTTAAGGCCAGCATCGTCATTTGATTAAGCGAATAGCCGAGGGCCGCAATTGCCGCAAATGCGGCAATAATCGAAACGGGAATGGCAAGCGCCGCAATTATTGTCGACCGAAAGTTCCAGAGAAAAAAGAAAACTACTATGGCCGCAAAGATACCGCCGAGAACTAAATGCTCTTCGATCGCAGTCAGTGAATTCTGAATGAATTCGCTCTGATCACGGATAACGGCTACCTTAAAATCCGGAGGAAGTGTTGGAATAATCGTCGCCATCCGCTGTTTTACGTTGTTGATGACGGCAATTGTATTCGAACCGGATTGTTTCCGGACGCCGATTGAAACTGAAGGAACTCCGTCCAAGGATGCGGCCGTCGAAGGCTCGCCGCCCGTTTTGACGGCTCGCCCGATGTCGCGAATCTTAATTGGAAAGCCATTGCGCGTGGTAATAACGATATCGTTAAACTGCTCGACGTCTGTCAACTTGCTCATTGTCCGAAGGCCGAGTGTTTTGCTGCCTTCGATTAGATTGCCGCCGGGCATTTCCTGATTCTGCGATCGGACAGCGTTGGTAACATCGGTAACCGACAGGTCGAAAGCGCGCAAGCGATTGGGATTTATGCTGATCAGAACCTGCGGCGCACGAGTGCCCCAAATAAAAACCTCTCCCACGCCGTCGGCCGATTCGATTCTTTTCTGAATCAGATTCTCTACTAAATCGGTAAGTTCCATTAGATCGCGCGGCGCGCTGATCGTGTAAAGTAAAACCGGCTGAGAATCCGGGTCGGATTTCTGAGCACTCGGCGGATCGGCCGATTCCGGCAAACGGCTGACGACTGTGCTTAGTTTCTGTTGGACCTCCTGGAATGCCTGGTCAGGGTTTTTTTCGAGATTGAAAGTTAGCGTTATGTTCGAGCGGCCTCGTGAAGACGTCGAGCGCATTTCCTCGACGCCCGGAACGGTATTCAGAGCGCCTTCGATGACGTCAGTAACCTCGCTTTCCATCTCTTCGGGCGATGCTCCGGGATTTGACGTCGAAACGCTTATTGTCGGAAGATCGATTTTTGGAAACCTGTCTACGCCAAGCGTAAAGAAGCTAAAACCACCAACAACCGTTAGAAAAAGTACGATTACGGTTGCCAAGACCGGCCTATGAACACAGATTTCAGCCAACCATTGCATAAAACCGCTACCTACGTAATAACCATTGCGCCCTCGAAAAGTTGATCCAAATTGCTTGTAGCGACCGTTTCATCCGCATTCAATCCGGACAGAACTTGATAAAAATCTCCCTCCTCTTGGCCAAGTTGTATAACGCGAAGTTTCGCAACTCCATCGACGATTACAAAAGCCCGATAGCCACCCGTCGCCTGATCGTAATAAACAGCGTTTCGAGGAACGAAGATTGCCCCTCCGCCGCCATCTTTAGTGATCCGGGCGGTCGCGAACATTCCGGCCCGAAGCGCGTTATCCACATTTTCGATCGAGGCCTCGACGAGGGCCGAACGCGACGCGGCATCGACCGCTGGATTTATCGCTGTTACCAATCCGGAAAAACGGCGATCCTTATACGCATCGACGGTAAGAGAAACCGCCCGCCCTAGCTTTACGAACGGAACCTCAGATTCGGCAATTTGCATCTGTAGTTTCAGCGGATTCGTTCGGAGAATCGTCGCAACAACGTTTGCGGAGGAAACGTATTCGCCGACAGCAACCGGTCGGCTGCTGACAAAACCGGAAAAAGGCGCACGGATAATCGTATCGGCCAGTTCCTGCTTTGCGATCTCGACCTGGGTTCTAGCCGCTTCGAGCGCCGCCTGAGCGCTCGCAATCGCCTGATTATTTTGGCGAGCGCTATTGATCTGAGCCTCAAGCTGCTCTTTGGCGGCTTTTGCCCGAGCTTCGGCTGTCTCTCGTGCCGTCCGGTATTGCTCATAAGTCATCATCGCAACATCGCCGGATTCAACGAGGTCGCGATATCTTGCTTCGTTTGACTTTGCCTGCCGAAGCTCAGCAAGCGCCTGTTCGTAATTGGCGGCTGCAGATCGCACCTCGGGTATCACCGAGGCATTGAACACACCGTTCGGTCCTAGACCAAGCCGGGCCTCAGCCTGACGCAGCGCGGCCTCCGCTTGTTTGACCCCCGATTGGGCAGAAAGAAGTCTGCGGCGGGCATCATTGTCGTCGATTCTTGCAATCGCCGCTCCCTGCTTTACGAAATCGCCGACATTCACCGAAATATCCGCTATTTTCCCGGCTACCTTGGGAGCCACGTTTGATTTCTCGTCAGCGACTAACGAACCGGTTGCCTGCAGAAATGCCGGAACACTACGTCGCTCAGCTCGCGCTGTAGTAACCGTGACCGGGCCGTCTGTTTTATTTGATTGCGTGAATTTATCGGCTTCTCGATTAGCTGATTTCGCACCGCCGCAGGAGGGCAAATATAAAGCCGTAAGCGTTATAAAAAAGGCCGGCGCTGCGAGTGCACTATTTTTTAGAAAACGAGTCATTTTATCCTGGATAGATTAAATTTTATAACACTGTTTTCGGACGGCTAATACAGCTTGTGTAAAGTTTTGTAAATGGTATATTTAGAATTACGCAGGCGAAAAAGTTATGGTTTCATTAGCACTTAATCTAATTCGGGTCGATTAGGCGGAAAATACAATATGACTATTACGGGCGAAGCAATAGAAGAGATCTCCGCTGCTGATTTAAAGCAGATGCTGGACGCCGGTGAGAAAATCCAACTGATCGATGTCCGCCAGCCGGAGGAATTTGCATTTGCACGAATCCGAGGTGCGAAATTGATCCCGCTCGCAGATCTTGCGAAACGCGTCGGCGAACTGGATCCCTCGCTGTTAACGATTATTCATTGCAAAATGGGCGGCAGGACGCCAAAAGCGATCGAGATCCTGAAAAACGCAGGCTTTCCTGGGCCCGTTCGCGGGCTCCGCGGTGGGATTACCGCCTGGTCGAACGAAGTTGATCCTAAGGTGCCTAAATACTAGCACCGAAATCGTCTCGGCTGTTCCGAAAAATATCTATTGCTGGCGGAAGTTCTAAGATCTCCATTCCTTGCGACACTTCGGTCCTGCAAGCGATTACTGTTTTTTCTCCGTTACCGTTTCGCAATTTCACAAGGCAATTGAGACAATCACCATTCCAGCATAAATCTGAAGCAGAAATGCCGCCCATATTCAGTTGTTGCAAGCCGCGCAGAATACTGTTTTTCTCCGGCATATGGACCCGCCGACCGAGAATCGTAACTTCAAGCAGGCGTTCGAACGGATAAAAAATTTCATCTACTGACATAATCTGCTTCAGCACCCGAGGCGACTAATAAACATCTGTGATTTGTTTTGTTTCCAATTCATTAGAATTATAGAATATAGTATTCAAGGAGGGGAAAAGCACAATGTCGATCGTAATGTACGTAAAGCCGGGCTGCCCGTATTGCCAGCAGGCCAGGGATTATTTCAATGCAAAAGGCATCGCCTTTATCGAATACGACGCTCAAAACGACAAGGCCCGGCAGCGCGAAATGCTTTCAATCACTGGAGGAGACCCGACAGTTCCAGCAATTGTAGAAGATGGAGTTTATAAGGGCTCGGGTTGGGGCGATCCTCCGCGCGGCTGAACGATTCGCATCGAATAACCGGCAGTTTGCCGGTCAATGAATCCGCAAATCTGAGTTTGCTTGCTACAGAAATTCCAGCCCACCGTGTTGTTTCTTTCGCAATGGACTATTTCGCTCGATTGAATTAGGCTTTATAATTTGAAAGATTTCGGGTTGGAACTCCTGAAAACCGGGTTGCTCTTTCGGCATGATCGGTTCGCAATTAAATCAATACAAGATTCTCGAAAAAATTGGCTCCGGGGGCCAGGGGACTGTTTACAAAGCTCTTGATACAAAGCTTAACCGCATTGCTGTTGTCAAAGTACTTCCGCCCGAATTAACCTCAAAAACCGCAAATTTCCGCCGCTTTGAACGCGAGGCCCAGCTCTGCTCGCAACTTGACCATCCTAACATCTGCACGATTTATGGATTCAATGATTACGAAGGAATTCACTATATCGCGATGCAGTGGGTCGAGGGCAAAAATATTCGCCAGCTAGTAAACGGCCGACCGCTTGAAGTAAAAAGTGCGATTTCGATTGCGATTCAGGTAACCGATGCACTCGCCTACGCGCATTCGAAAAACATAATTCACCGCGATATAAAGGCCGGCAACGTAATGGTTACCGACGCGGGACAAGTAAAAATACTAGATTTCGGGCTTGCCAAACTAATTGAGGACGAGCAGGCCGAAGCATCTCGTGGCAGCGAAAAATCGGACATCACCGAATTTGGCATCCCTTATGGGACCGCTACGTATGCGGCACCTGAGCAGGCACGCGGCGAACGCGCTGACGCCCGCTCTGACATATTCTCGACTGGCGTTTTGCTTTACGAGATGTTGACGGGAATTTGGGCCTTTCAGGGTAAGACGGTGATCGACGTCCGCCATCAGGTACTCTACGGAACGCCAAAGCCGCTCGCTGAAATGCGGAAAGATCAGCTCCCTCCGCAGCTCCAGGCGATAATCGACAGGGCTTTGCAAAAAGATCCGAAAGACCGATATCAAAAAATTTCACAAATGCGGGACGACTTGCGCGGCCTACTTGCGGCGATTGGCAGCGGATCGCTGGTCTCTGGATATGCGATTGCTCCCTCGTATGCCGATGGCGGCGTCCTCCGGAAAGCGATTAACTGGCTCACGGGCCGGGGCGGCTCGGTCGGCTCCGATACAGCCGGAACCCGCGGAGGACCTTCCGCTTCGACACCGTCATCGGTTGTTTCTGATCTTACAATGACTTCGTCGGGCACTGATAAAAAGAGTGTTGCAATTTTGCCTTTCAAAAATCTGGCAAACGATCCTGCGGCAGATTTTTATGAATTTGCTCTTGCCGATGCGGTCATAACAGAACTTGCCCAATTACGTTCCCTGATCGTCCGCCCCAGCTCCGTAATCGCGAAGTACCAGGGCCACGATGTCGACCCGCGCGAAGCAGGCAATGAGCTCCGTGTCCAGGCTGTTTTATCCGCCGGCTTTCTCCGAGGAGGGAATCGGATGAGAGTTACAGCACAGTTACTGGATGTTGCAACCGGCGAAATTCTTTGGAGCGACCGGATCGATGCGGAAGGCGACGACGTGCTTTCGCTTCAGGACAACATTGCCCATCGAATTCTCGATGGTTTAAGGCTAGAACTAACCGATAAAGAAGCCGAAATCCTCGGTAAGCGACTAACGGAAAGCCACGCGGCATGGGAGGAATACCTCAAGGGCCGGGACAATTTCGCAAGATTTATTTTCCGGACGCTTTCACTCGAAGATTGTAATGCGGCGATTCAAAATTTTCGCCGTGCAACCGAACTGGATCCGCATTTCGCCCTTGCCTACAGCGGCCTCGGCGCTTGCTACGCGAACCGGGTTTTCAAGGGGCTGGGCGAACCGGACGATTACACGCACGCAGAAGCTGCTTTCAGCAAGGCCTTTTTTTACGACCCAAATGTCGTGGAGGCTCGCGTACTGATGGTGATGATTTACCTCGCACGCGGAGAAAAAAGGAAAGCCCACGCCGAAATTAAGCTTTTGAGCAAACAGTTTCCTAACGAAGCACCGCTTTATTTCGTCAAGGGAGTAATCCATCGACTCAACGGCGAATATGAAGAATCGCTAAAGGCGTTCGAAAAACTTCAGCGATTGGATCCTGCTGCCCGCGCAATTTCGGCTTATAACAGCGCGCGAATTTTCATTTATCGCCGGGAGTACGACAAGGCTCTTGAATATATCGAGCGTGGGGAAAAGGCCGAGCCGAACCATCCGATGCTGAAAATCTTTCGTTCGGGAGTTTATTACTACCGGGGCGATAAGCAGCAAGGAATTCAGCTATTGGAAAGCGTACTGAGCGAACATCCGGAAATGGACGGTATCCGCCCTCTATATGCACTCTATCTCGCCGGAGTTGGCCGGGCGGAGGAAGCTCGTGAACAACTTGCACCAGATGCGCTTGCCGCCGCACGCGCCGATCACGACTCTGCTTACTGGACTGCCTGCGCTTACGCCTTGCTTGGTGAAAAAGATTTAGCTTTCAAATGGCTCGCAAAGGCGATCAAACTTGGCAATGAAAACAAGCCACACTTTATGCAGGATAGGAATTTGGATTCGCTCCGCGATGACCCACGATTTGACGCATTAATGAGCAAAATCGGAAATTATTGACAAGATAGCCGACATTTCCTCGGCCTGCGGCTTTTCAGGTGTGAACTTCCGTCGGTTGCGAATCGATCATTTCCCTAACGCGTCTTTTTAGTGCTCTCTCAAATTGCCTGGCTTCGTTGACGCCCTCGAACGAAAGCGCTTGCAAATTTGCTTCGATACGTTTTCGATAATCCGATATAAGCGAATCTGAAACCCCGAGCATATCGGCAACCTCTAATTGTGTCCCGCCGTCGGACACTAAATAGCAGTGCCAGAGTACATTGAGCATCCTATAAAACTGTTTTCTCTTTCCTCGAACTGATTTGCGCAAGCTTTCGATAAAGCGATCGACGCTCCCTGCTGCTGCATCTTCAGCTTCATGCCGAAGAAGATCTTCTTCCGGAGTTTCGCGTAGGTCCGGGACTTCGAAGTGTCGGCGTTCATCATCGTCAGATTCGCCGGAGCCTCCGACCGGAACGAGATGAATATCCATAATGGGCAGCCGCGACATAACAAATGATCGCAGGCTTCGGACGTCAACCGGCGAATCGACGGCCTTCAGGATACGTATGATCAACTTTTCGAGTTCTACATTGCTGATGACGATTTGCGAATCGCCCGTGCAGCCGACCATTCGCGTGTCGCGGCTTTGAAAGGAAACCGACTTTACGCGGACCTCCATTTCTTGTATATCGCGCCGCGGCTTTTCGGGACGCCACTCTGTCAGGCCATAAAGCCGGTCAGCAAGCCGGCGATGCGCGTGAGGATTTTCTACGTTGTCAAATCGCTTAAATTTGGGGCTTGTCTGCACAATCGTCGATATTCTCCGTGCGAGCCGATAGGACTCCGGGTACCGCTTCCGGAGCTCAGCCGTGAGCATATTGGTAAGTTCGATTTGCGATATCTCGGCTTCGACTTCGGCATCCGTCATACCACTGTCAAGGTAATGCTGAAATCTTTCTTTGCTGAGCAGCGCAACAAATAATTCCTGAGTTAAATCCGTATAGGCATTATGTTTTCCCTCTTCGACAAGAAATCCGGCTCGCTTTGACGCCCTGACCAAAGGATGAGACGAGACAATCCGGTGTAACTCGACCCAGATCTGGTTAACGTCAGAGGCCAGTAGGCTCTCATTCCATTTCCCAATTTTTATTTGTCGCTGTGGCGTGGATCTAGGGAGTCGGTCCTGCGATTTGTTTGAATTCATACTGATGGAAAATTTGGGAAGGTATGATTTTTTGAGTTCCTGGCCGAAGTAATTAAAGCTAATTGTGGCATCGCCAATTTTTGGCTGCGAAAGGGCGGCTGCGTAAAGTAAATCCAAATAATGGAGATCAATAATGGGTTTCGGAGAACTTATCTGACATCGAGCCGGCCGCGCGAAGCCTTTCGATTTGAGGACGGCTGCGGAATCTATCCAGAGGCAACCGACAAGTAGTATGGTATCAGGAAATCCAGAGTTCGGCAAGAGTTTTTTCCGTGCGGCTAAAGCGAAATCCACGCTCGGCCGCGAAAAATTCCAACCCAAATGATTTTGCATTGCCCGAGCGATAAAAAGTCATTTTTATTCGCGGCGCCTGCCGCCATTGTTCTTAAAACTTTATTCAATTTGGAACTCTCGACTGATTGAGGCTTTATCTCTAATGAAACACTGAAGGTGGCAAAATGCTCGAGCCACTGAAGCAAGTCGGTGTTTCGAGCTAAAATGGAGACGTAAACCACCAGATGTCAGCTTTTCGAAAGCGAGAGGATTGTCCCGCGTCGGAAGTCCTGCTCGAATACCAATCAGGTAAATTAACCGGTCAGGTCGCACGCGCCGTTGGCGGCCATCTTCGCGTCTGCGAGTTCTGCAGTGCAGAAGTTTTGTTTTACGAGCGTTATCCTGCTTGCGACGACGATTCGGACACACCCGCGTTAGGGCCGGACAAAATGCCGGAACCGCTTTACGAACTTGCCGAGGCAATTTTAAACCGACGGCTCTCGCCGCAAGTTTTAGCGCGTATTCGCTCGGAGATTGACTCGCTTTCTTCGGAGCCAAAGCAGCAATTGGATTAGTTATTTAACTTCCGCAGATCTCGTCTATCGCCTCGGAATATTTTTCATCGATAACGGCCCGTTTGATTTTAAGCGTCGGAGTCATCTCGCCTTTATCGATCGAAAATTCTCGCGGCAGCAGGTAAACGCGCTTGACCCTTTCATATTCACTGAGTTCGCGCGTTAGCTCTAGGCAATCGCGTTGAACCCGCCTTATTACATATGGATTTTCGCAAAGTTCCTCGCGAGATCCTTCGGCGGAGATTCCGTCCTCGACAAGGGCGTCTTTGAGCGCTTCCCAATCCGGAACGATCAGGGCTCCGACCTGCTTGCGCCCGGAACCGACGACTACCGCCTGCGAGACGAGTGGACTTTGTTTCAGAAGGCTCTCGACCTGCAGCGGAGCGATGTATTTTCCATTTGAAAGCTTGAACAAATCTTTAATCCGATCGGTGATATAGAAATGTCCGTCCTCGTCCATATAACCGACGTCGCCGGTATGATAAAATCCGTCGGAGTCAATTACTTTGGCGGTTTCTTCGGGCTTGTTGTAATAGCCGCGCATGACATTCTTTCCGCGGAGAAGAATTTCACCGTCGGCCGCTGAGATCTTCATCTCGATGCCGTCAAATGGTTTGCCGATCGAGCCGATCTTATTATCGTCGGGCCTGTTCGCGGAAACGATACAGGCTTCCGTCATTCCGTAACCCTGCAGAATCGGTATTCCGGCGGCCCAGAAGGCGTACGAAAGTTTTCGCGAAAGTGGAGCTCCACCTGAAACAAAAAACCTGAGAGCTCCGCCGACTCCGGCACGCCACTTCGAGAAGACCAGCTTGTCTGCAGTGATGTGTTTTAATCTAAGAGCGACCGAGGGACTTTCGCCCGCGTCGATCACAGCCCAATATTGCTGCCCGACTTCCAAGGCCCATTCGAAAAGCGATGTTTTTAATCCGCCCGCCGCCTTTCCTTTTTTTACGATCTTGTGATAGACCTGCTCGAAAAGTCGCGGCACCGCAGTCATTATCGTCGGTCTTACTTCCTGTAAATGCGCCGCCAGCTGGTCGAATGACGAGCAGTAGTGGACGGAAACGCCGTTAGAACAAAGCACATAGAATACTGTCCTTTCGAATATATGCGATAACGGCAGGACCGAAAGCGAACGATCGGTTGATTTAATCGGTAGCCCTCGAGAAATTGTTACTATGTTTGAAACGAAGTTCTCGTGCGTGAGCATTACGCCCTTCGGCACGCCGGTGGTGCCGGAGGTATAAATGATTGTCGCCAAATCCTCCGGTCGGACCTCGCCCAAAAGCTTGCTAAAACTTGTTCGCTTTTCTTCTTCTAGCCCAATCGATTCGACTTCCGCTAAAGCGAGAGTCGGCTTTCGCGCAAGCGCCATTGCCTCGGAGTCAAAGAAAATAATCTTTTCAATTTGTTCTGCGCTGTCGATCGCAATTTCGGCGTGTTTATAAATTTTTCGCCCGGAAGCAAGAAGCAACTTAGAGCCGGAGTCCTCGAGGATGTAACCAATCTGCTCAACCGATTGGGTAGTGTAAATCGGCACATTTACCGCCCTCAGGGAAAGCAAAGCGAGATCTGTTAGCGACCATTCAGGCCTGTTCTCAGCGATGACTGCAACTCGATCGCCCGGCCGGACGCCGAGGTTGAACAAACCGAGAGCTATATTTTTGATCCGCTCGATGGCTACTGAACCCGAAATTCTTTGCCATCGGTCGGCGAATTTATACGACAGTGCGTCGGCCTTTGCATTGCGGCGAAAGGATTCGATGCAATAATGGGGAATTGTCTGCGGCAGTAATTCGAAACCAATCAGGTTTTCAGCAATCATCTTGTGTGCAAAAGGTCCTCCCGCAGCCGTGCCGTCCAATCGCTCCGAATATTTTCGCAAACCGCAGGCTTCAAGTCCAATAATTGCGGTCAAGCGAACGGTAGTTTATAGCTTCGCTTAAGTGAGTGGCACGTATTTCCTTGCTGTCGTCAAGGTCGGCAACGGTCCGCGCAACCTTCAGGATTCGATCGTGGGCACGAGCAGAAAGCCCCTGTCGCTGCATCGCGCGCTCGAGCAGGGCTTCGCCTTCCGAATCCAGCCGGCAAAACTTTCGAATTTGTGATGGGCTCATTGCGGAATTCGAAAAAACGCCGCTGCCGGCCAATCGGGCTATCTGCTTTTCCCTCGCGCGCACGACGCGCGCTCGGATCTCCGCACTCGATTCGGCCTGTCCGGAGTTGCGCCCGCGAAGCTCGGCAAATGGCACTGCGGGCACATCAATGTGAATATCGATTCGGTCCATCAGCGGTCCGGAAATTTTGCCAATGTAGCGCTGTATCATCTGCGGCGAACATTTGCATTCGCGCGATGAGCCGAAATATCCGCATGGACATGGATTCATCGATGCGACGAGCGTAAAGCTTGCCGGAAAGGTAAGCGAGCTCGCCGCCCGGGAAATCGTTACCTGTTTGTCCTCCATTGGCTGGCGAAGCACTTCCAGAACGCTTCTATCGAATTCTGGAAGTTCATCCAAAAACAGAACGCCGAGATGCGCAAGCGAGACTTCGCCCGGTCGGGGAACGGAACCGCCGCCGATCAGTCCGGCCTGCGAAACCGTATGATGCGGCGATTTGAAAGGCCTTTCGGTAATCAATCCATCGCCGCTGGTAAGCCCAGCCACGGAATGTATTTTGGTGATTTCGAGAGCTTCTTCGAATTCAAGCGGCGGTAGGATGGTTGGAAAACGTCGCGCCAGCATTGTTTTTCCCGAGCCGGGCGGTCCGACAAAAAGGATGTTATGCCCGCCGGCGGCCGCGACCTCAAGCGCACGTTTTGCGCTCGCCTGACCGCGCACTTCACTAAAATCGATGCTGTAGCGGTTGGGAGATTTTCTGAGTTCCTCAATATCGAGCCGCAGCGGACGAACTGTCGGCGGAGCTGCACTTGCAAAATCTTGAACGAGAAGTGATGCCTCCCGTAGATCGCGGACAGGGAAAACGTCTATGCCCTGTACGACAGCTGCTTCGCGTGCATTTTCTTCCGGCACCAAAATACGACCAATCCCGTTTTCGCGTGCAGAAAGGGCAATCGAAAGGGCTCCTCGAATCGGCCGGATTCTGCCATCGAGCGAGAGTTCACCGACCGCAACGGCATCTTTTAAGTTTTCGACTGTCCCAAGGTCGCCCGCAGCACCAAGAATACCGAGAGCAATCGGTAGATCGAAGCTTGCACCTTCTTTTCGGACATCCGCCGGTGCAAGATTTATCGTCACCTTATGAAAAGGAAAGAAGTAGCCGCTGTTAGTGATAGCAGCCCGAATCCTTTCGCGCGATTCGCGGACTGCCGTATCCGGAAGACCAACGATGATTACACTCGCTTGGTCGGTTTCGCCGCGTACGGGTTGTAAATTGACCTCAATATCAACGGAAATTGCGTCAATTCCGTAAACTGCGGCAGATTGCGTCAGAAAAAGCATAACGGAAGTCCGAGATAAAGATTTTTGAAGTTTAGCCCTGATGGAAAAACTTGACAAGCGGCCAGATTTCCAAAAGGCCGCGGCAAAACATCCATATTTGACTAATCGCTGCCGCTCGCCTAGACTTTTGAAGTGGCCTGTCGGGGCGTGGCTCAGCCTGGTAGAGCGC
>PSMA01000045.1:0-17828 GCA_040289905.1 Blastocatellia bacterium | reverse complement strand
GAGAAGGCGACGCAGACGGTGTTGGAGCAGGCGGAGGTCTTGTCGAAACTTTGGGCCGCATAATCGCGACTTGTGATTATCCCAAGTTTGACGGTGAACGGTGTACCGCGTCCTGAAACCACTGATCGACGCGGGAGAAGTAACAGCAAACGCGCGGCGTCCTGTTGCCCATCGCGGCCCTTACCTTACAGGCTCGGTGGGCGGCAGGAGTGAATCCAGTTTTTTTTAGGCCCGCCAATGTTCCGGTGGGCGATCTGCGGCTGCAGTTCAAGCTCAGGCGTCAATCAAAAACCTGATTTTTCGATCGGGCTAATGGTCCTGGGTTGATTTTAGGTTTAAGGCGGCTATTTTTCTATTCTTCGTCTTCGCGGAGGCGCTCGAGAACGGAGATATCTTCGAGCGTTGTTATGTCGCCCGCGACCGCGCCTCCGGCGGCGAGTTCGCGAAGGAGCCGTCGCATTATTTTACCGGAGCGCGTCTTTGGCAGCGCATCGGTGAAGCGGATTTCGTCCGGTTTGGCTAGCGAGCCGATTTCTCGGGCGACGTGAGCACACAATTCTTCTTTTAATTCTTCGTTACCGACCCGATTGCCTTCTAACGTAACGAAAGCGACGATTGCTTGTCCTTTAATCTCATCGGGGCGTCCGACAACGGCGGCCTCGGCGACGGCCTCGTGCGAAACGAGTGCAGATTCGATTTCGGCGGTGCCGAGCCTGTGGCCGCTCGTGTTGATTACGTCATCTACGCGGCCGATTATCCAAAAGTAACCATTCTCGTCGCGGCGCGCCCCGTCGCCGGCGAAATAGCAATTTGGTATTTCCGACCAGTAGGTTTTTTTGTAACGCTCGGGGTCGCCCCAGATTGTGCGGAGCATCGAAGGCCAAGGATGCTTGATGACCAGATAGCCGCCTTCGCCCGGGCCGACGGGTTTGCCTGATTTCGTGACGATATCTGCGAGGATTCCCGGAAGCGGACGGGTTGCGGTGCCGGGTACCAGCGGCGTCGCGCCGGGCAGCGGGGAAATCATAATAGCTCCGGTTTCAGTTTGCCACCAGGTATCGACGATCGGGCACCGGCTCTTGCCGATCACGCGATAGTACCACATCCAAGCCTCCGGATTTATTGGCTCGCCGACCGTTCCGAGAAGTCGGAGACTGCTCAAATCGTAACGCAGGGGATATTGCTCGCCCCATTTGACGAATGCGCGAATCGCCGTCGGCGCCGTATAGAAAATGTTGATTCGGTGACGTTCAATCATTTGCCAGAATCGGCCAAAGTCGGGATAGTTTGGAGCGCCTTCGTACATAAAAACAGTCGCTCCGTTTGCAAGCGGGCCGTAAACCACATAACTATGACCCGTTACCCATCCAATGTCGGCTGTGCACCAATAGACGTCTTCATCCTTTAGATCAAAAACGTATTTGGTTGTATAGGCCGTTTGTGTCAGATAGCCGCCCGTTGTATGAAGTATGCCCTTCGGCTTGCCTGTCGTGCCCGATGTGTAAAGAATAAAAAGCGGATGCTCGGAATCCAGCGGCTCGGCAAAACAATCCGACGTTACGGCCTGCTCAAGTTCGTGCCACCAATGGTCACGGCCTGGCAACATCGACACATGACTTCCGATCCGGCGGAAGACGACAACCTGCTCAATGCTCGGGCAGGCGTTATCGGCCAAAGCTCTGTCGACCGTTTCTTTGAGCCGCAGCTCCGCGCCGCGGCGATATCCGCCGTCGGCTGTGACGATCAACTTACAGCCACAATCTTTGACCCGATCGCGGATCGCTTCGGATGAGAAACCACCAAAGATTACGGTGTGTGTAGCGCCGAGGCGGGCACAGGCAAGCATTGCGACCGCAAGCTCCGGCACGAGCGGCATATAAATCGCGACTCGATCGCCAGTCGTTATGCCCAGATTTTTCAAGACGTTCGCAAAACGCGAAACGGCTCGGTGCAATTGCAAATAGGTAAGCGTACGCAGCTCACCCGGTTCGCCTTCCCAGATGATTGCGGCCTTGTTGCGCCGCCAGGTGCTCAAATGTCTATCAATGCAATTATACGCAGCGTTTATCGTGCCGCCGACAAACCATTTGGCGAAAGGCTCATTCCATTCAAGCGCCGTCTGCCACGGTTGAAACCAGTCGAGCGCTTCGGCTTGTCTAGCCCAAAATGCCGGAATGTCCGCGGCAGCCTCAGTATAAAGAGCCTCGTATTCTTCAAAACTTTTGATGTGCGCAGCGGCCGAAAATTCGGGCGACGGCGGAAAGAGTCTGGATTCACTTAGAACGGATTCGATTTCCTTTTGCGTCGAAGTATCGGGCGTCATAAATTACGGTGTTTCCTGATCAATTTTGCACTCTCGTTAAAATGATTCGATTATAGCCGCAAATCGCCGTTCGAGTTAAGGTTCGAGACTCGGCTCCGGTTTGCCGGACGGCTTAAAGGCGTGCGGTTGATTGCCGGACAATCAGCGTCGGCTCTACGCTTACGACCTCAGGGCGATCTCGATCGCGGCCTTTGGCGAGCTGTCGAAGCAGAGTTTCAGCCGCGAGCCGTCCCATTTCGAAAAGTGGCTGGCGGATCGTGGTCAATGCTGGATTGTGAAACGCCGCGGCATAGATATCGTCAAATCCGAGCACGGAAACATCCGCTGGAACGCGCAAACCCATTTCCTCTAAAGCTCGGATTGCCCCAATTGCAGAAACATCATTGAACGCAAACACGGCCGTAAATTCTTCGCCGCGGGCGAGCAAAGTTTTCATCGCCGCATAGCCGATCTCCGGCGACGGAGACTCGCCTTCAAGCTGAACGGTCAACCGCGGATCGATTGGGATATCGCGTTTGCGAGCGGCTTCAAGTATCGTGTCCCAACGCTCTGCGGTATCCGAACTGAATTCCTGGCCTTTGATTACCGCAATTCGCCGATGTCCCAGGTTATAAAGATGTCCGATACCAAGTTCGGCCGCGTGGGCGTGATTGAGAACAACATTTGTAACTCCGCGGATTTCTTCATGGCCCGAGATATTAACAACTGGTATCAATGGCTCAAATCGTATTGGCGTATCCACGGCAATGATTCCTTCGACCTGCCGCGCGAGAAGCATTTTCGGGAGTTTTTCCAGACGCTCGGTGCGGTGTAAATGGCTCGCTGTCAGATAAAAATAGCCGGCTTGGGAAAGGGCGGCCTCGACGCCATTGAGAACCATTGCCGAATATCCGTCGCTGAGCTCCGGAACAATGACGCCGATTGTATCGGTCTTCTGAACGCGAAAAGAGCGTGCAAGATAATTTGGTTTGTAATTTAGTTTTCGGGCCGCCTCGAAAATGCGAGCTTTTGTTTCCTCAGGGATGGCGTCGGCTTTTGGAGATTTATTCAATACGATGGAAAGCGTCGTCGGGGAAAGCCCGAGATGTTTGGCAAGCTGCTTGAGGCTGACAGTGCCGCCCGATGGCGGTTTGGCCTTGGACGTCTTGCTTGCTTTCTTCATATTTCGATGAAGTTTGGCATAAAGAGACGCATTTTTTCAAGATATCGCTTGCAAAAAAAATATTTCCAATTTCTCACAAATTGGGCTTGACACGATAAAAAGCGTGGTGTACATTGTCTTCGCTTAATCGATTTACTAAATCGTTTTATCGATTCTCGGGAAATCACATAATATCGGGCTCAAGACTACGGCGGAGAACCTTTTTCGTTTCGGCCGAAGCAATAGTAATACTCGACAAAATCTTTTATTAGACTTACCGCGACAAACCTTTGGAGGAAGTATGCAACGATTGAGTTTCAATGTCAGAGCCGTTTTGGCCATTGTTGCCGCAGCGATAATTTTTGCAATTCCGGCATTCGGGCAGTTTCGGGCCGGCATTCAAGGCACGGTCACCGACACAAACGGGGCCCTAGTTCCCGGAGCGAAAGTTTCCCTAAAAAACAACGAAACCGGCAGGTCGCTAGAAACCGTTACAACGGATGCCGGGTTTTACAGTTTTAGCACGCTTTCTCCCGGGCTATATACAATTACTGTCACGGCGGGCAGTGCATTCAAGAAAGCGGTTGTCCAAAATGTCCGCGTCCGAGCAGAAACTATCGAAGGAGTCAATATAACGGTCGAACCGGGCGGGATTGCGGAAACAGTTACCGTACAGGCTGAAAACGAAGGGCTTGCCACGGAAGATTCGAATATCCGAAAGGTGATCTCGACCGAAGAGGTTTTGCGGCTCCCGCAAGTTGGGCGCGATCCGTATGAGTTGGCACGGCTGGCTCCGGGCGTTTTTGGTGCTGGCGCGCGAAATGCGAGCGGTGGCTCAGTTTCCTTTCCAAATACAAGCGGACCCGGCGGCTCGAACAGCTCAATTTTCCAGACCGAGAATCAGGTGCCGATTACGGCAAATGGCCAGCGCCTTAGCTCGAATAATTTCCAGATCGATGGGACAAGCGTAAACAGCCAAACTTGGGGCGGGGCGGCGGTTATTACGCCAAGCCAGGAAAGCGTCAAAGAGGTGCAGGTACTCACTTCTACGTATTCGGCTGAAGATGGCCGAAATAGCGGAATTCAGCTCAAAGTGGTATCACAAAACGGCACGAATCAATGGCACGCAAGCGCCTTTTTCAAGCTGAACGATCCGCTTCTCAACGCTTTCAACACGATGCCGATTCGGGTCGGCGGCGTTTCGACGCAAGGTTCCCAGCGGGTTGAGCAAAAATATAAGAGTTACGGCGGAAGTATTGGCGGACGAATAATCCGCGATAAGCTGTTCTTCTTTTTCTCTTACGAAGGTTTGAACAACAAGACCAGCAATACACGCAATACCTTCGTCGAGACGGCACAGTTTCGGCAGTCAGTAATCTCTGCGCGTCCGAATACAGTCACGCAGCGGATTCTTTCGGCAGCGGGCATTGAGCCGCGTATCGCCCAGATATTGGCTCCGACCTGTGCTGGGATTTTCTCCAACTGTGCAATTGTCGGAAATGGTATTGACATAGGTTCGATTACAGGAACTTATGGAAATTATGTTCCTACGTTTTCAACAAATCCGAACGGCGGCGGACTGGACGGCGTAGCAGATCTTCAATGGGTACAGCTTACGCTGCCGACCAGTTTCCGCGGTAATCAATATTTCACGCGGATCGACTACAACATTACGGCCAAAGATAATTTGGCAGTCACAACCTACATCACGCCGGTGGCGTTCAAAGGCTCCGATGCAAGTGCCCAGAGCCGTCCAATGGCAGACATTAAATCCAAACGGCTAAATTATTTAGTCGGGGTAATTTACAATCGGACGATTTCGTCGCGCATGGTAAACGAAGTCCGCTTTAATATGACCCGCTGGGGAATTCAGGAGCTCGACGCGAATCCGGATGCGCGTTTTGACCTTCCGCGAGTCGAGATCGAAGGGATATTCAGCGATCGGTTGCGTTTTGGCCCGCCGTGGGGACTGAATACTCCGGCCGATATTCTAGAGCGGCA
Organism: Blastocatellia bacterium; assembly: GCA_040289905.1. GTDB lineage: Bacteria > Acidobacteriota > Blastocatellia > Pyrinomonadales > Pyrinomonadaceae > OLB17. The sequence goes on along the minus strand of PSMA01000045.1, from coordinate 12,363 downwards.
ATTGGACTTTCGAGATCACCTGACTTGGGTTAGGGGCAATCACGCGCTAAAGTTCGGCGGCGAATACCGGCTGGATATCAATAATAATTTTGAAATCGGCGGGGCCCGTCCGCTCTATTCTTTCCATCGGATGTGGAATTTCGCTAATGGAACGCCGATCTTTGAATTGCTGACAGCCAATAATCAGGGCAAGCCGACGGCCAATAACACTTCTTTTCAAACCGGAGACCTTGCCTTCTTCGTCCAGGATAACTGGAAGTATCGGCCAAATCTAACACTCAATCTTGGCCTCAGGTGGGAGTACTTCTCACCGATCACTGCGCGCAAAGGCGTAATTGGAAATTTGATTCTCGGGCCGAACGGCGGGCTCGGCGGCGCGGTTATATCGACCGATAAACAATTAACAGACAGAGATCTGAACAATTTCGGCCCGCAGCTCGGCTTTGCCTGGAGCCCGAAACGGTTTAATGAAAAACTCGTCATTCGCGGTGGTGGCGGCATCGGATACGACAGGCTCGCAAATGCATTGCTTGCCAATGCCCGACGTAATCCGCCTAACGGTGCGATTTACGGTATCTGCTGCGGAACCGCTACGGGCGAATTTGGCTCACCGTTCGTTGGCGGTCAGATTGTTTACGCAAACAGTACTGACGGGACCATATTCGGCTTTCCGGTTCATCCGCTGATTGGCGGCGGAACTAATCCAGCTAACGGTCTGCCGCGAAATGGTTCGATTGAGATTTACGGCGCTCCGCGTAAATTGCCAAATGCCTACGTTTATCGCTATTCGCTCGAGGGGCAATACGAATTGCCTTGGCGGATGGTCGCATCGCTTGGATACCAAGGAAGCCTTGGCCGACGATTTGTCCGGATCGACAGGGTTCATATTACTGTACCTTCATCCAATCCAAACATATTCGCCGGATATTTTGCTCGCCCGGACGTAAACAGCAGCTTTAACGCAATGCTTGCGAGCCTGCGAGGCCGCTTGAATTACGGCTTCTCGTTTAACCTCAATTATCGATTCAGTAAGAGTCTCGACACCGTTTCGTGGGAGGCTCCGTGCGGCTGTACCGATCAAAGTTTCCCGGTTGACCAAAAAGAAGAACACGGACCGTCGGATTTTGACGTTCGGCATTCGACAACGGCGAGTTTTATTTGGGACATTCCGTTTTTTACGGATAAATCCAAGCTAAGCGGCAAACTCCTCGGCGGATGGCAGATTAGTTCGATAATCACGCACCACACTGGCTTTCCATGGACGCCGAAGATATTTGGCTGCCTGCAGCAGGCAAATACGCCCGGAGCGTTTTGCGATCCACGTCCTACCTCGTACAACGGTATGCGGCCGGCATCTAATTCTAACTCGAATTTTCTTCGGCCGGGCGGCATCTTCGGTGTTCCGGGCACGTCGGTCTTTGGAACAGCCTTCAACACCAACAATCCATTTGCGAATCGTCCGGCAATCGGAAGAAATTCGCTGTTTGGGCCAAAGTATTTCTCTGCCGATCTCTCAATCTCGAAGAAGTTCGGACTTCCGCACGTTGGGGTTCTTAATGAGAACGCGTCGATTGATTTGCGGTTCAATTTCTTCAATGTTTTCAATAACTTGAATCTCGCTCCATTTAACTCCAATTCAGACCCGACGCGTGTCCAGCTACAGACATTTGGTATTGCGACAAATGGATTGGCGGGACGCGTGGGCGAATTTCAGATCAGGTTCAGTTTCTGACCGAGTTTGGCGGCTAATTAGGTGATCTGCTGGCGAAGGTAATCATTCGGTTGCTTTCGCCGGCAAATGGACTCTACTGACAAAATTCAGAAAGTATCGAGCAATGCGCTTTCTCGTATTTCTTTCAGTTTTGCAGATTTCATCTGTTTTGTGTTCTGCACAAGCCGGCGATTGGCTGGTAATTGCCGATTTCCGCAAGACAAGATTTGAAACAAATATTGGAACGGATTTCGGGACCTGGGACAAAGATCCAGCTGATCCGACGCAGGGCTGCGCGATAAAATTTTCCCACGAAGACGCTGCTGGGGATCCACAGGGCCATTCGATTCGGATTGAGTATGACGTTGATTCGCCGAGGCCGGCATACTGTGGCTTCTGGTTAAAGATCGACCGCAGAAAAGCCGCGGATTTCAGCGCAGTGTCTCTTGCCATCAAGGGCGACAGAGAAGCTGGCTTTCCCGGATCGGTTAAGCTCGAGATTAAGATCGTCGGCGGAAAATCTCTGGTCCAGTATATCGACGGGATTACCGGCAGTTGGAGACGTTTTGATATTTTGCTTAAGCCATTGGCAGATATTGGAGCTAAGATGACGGAATTGACAATTGTTTTCGAAGACACGGTCAGCCGGCCTAAACGCGGCGCGATTTTAATCGACGATGTAATTCTTAGACGCTGACGTCTCGTGGCTTCTTTTCAAGAGCTCGTAAAAGCTTCCGAAAGCGAGCAGAGTCATTTCATAATCAGCTGAGGTGTTCAGATGAAGTTAATCAAATATCAATTCACGATCTTGCTTTCCTGTCTTCTGCTCCTTCTGCAGTGTTTTGCCGGTTCGATTGCTGGACAAACGCGCGATTCGGCTATCGAGCGGAGGATAGACGATATTTTGGCGAAAATGACAATCGCTGAAAAGTTTGGCCAGTTGCAGCAGCTTGATGGCGAGGCAAACGGGCGATTTCGCCCTGAGCACGTCGCTTTAGCAGAAAAATGCCTTCTGGGCTCGACACTTAACGTCCGCGGTGCCGAGCAGGTTAATGAGTTGCAGCGGGCAGCGATGCGATGCAGGCTCAAAATTCCGATCCTTTTCGGGTTCGATGTAATACACGGCTATCGGACGATTTTTCCCGTACCGCTTGGCGAAGCAGCAAGTTGGGATATTTCTCTTGCGGAGCAAACGTCAGCAATCGCGGCGGCTGAGGCTCGTGCTGCAGGTGTCCATTGGACGTTTGCACCGATGGTGGATATCGCAAGGGATGCACGTTGGGGGCGAATTGTCGAAGGTTCGGGCGAGGATCCGTTTCTCGGTTCAATGTTTTCCTTTGCGCGCGTTCGTGGTTTTCAGGGAACGGATTATTCAGCCCCGAACAAGGTAATGGCAACGGCGAAGCATTGGGCCGGTTACGGTGCGGCTGAAGCCGGCCGCGATTACAACACAACTGATCTTTCAGAGCGCGCCTTGCGCGAAGTCTATTTTCCGCCATTTAAGGCTGCCGTCGATGCGGGCGTGGGTTCGTTTATGACGGCTTTCAACGACCTAGACGGTGTTCCGGCAACGGCTAATCCGTTTATTTTGAAAAAAGTGCTCCGCGGCGAATGGAAGTTCGATGGCCTTGTAGTCAGCGATTATACGGCGGTAATGGAGCTCGTGTTCCATGGGCTTGCTCGCGATGAAAAATCTGCCGCAGCATATGCGCTAAATGCCGGAACCGATATGGAAATGGCTTCCAGGCTTTATAACCGCTACGGCGAGGAACTCATCCGCGAAGGTGTGGTTTCCAAGTCAGCCTTGGACGACGCGGTCCGAAATGTATTGCGAGTAAAATTCAGACTTGGACTTTTCGAGCGCCCGTTTGCTGAACCGGAGGCTGAAGCTCGCGAAGTGTTTCGCAAGGAAAATCTACAAGCCGCCAAGCGCGCCGCTGAACGGTCGTTTGTCCTTCTGAAAAACGATGACCGAACGCTGCCTTTCTCGAAAGATGTTGGAAAGATTGCAGTAATTGGATATCTTGCAGACAGCAAGGCAGATATGCTGGGAAGCTGGGCAGGCGATGGTCGGCCCGAGGATGTGATCACCGTAAAAAAAGCGCTCGAAGAAAAATTTCCGGGAAAGGAGATTATCTATGCTCAGGGCTGCGATGCGCGTTGCGAATCCGAGTCAGGTTTTGCTGCAGCTCTTGACGCTGTCCGACGTTCGGATGTCGCGATCGTGGTCGCCGGTGAGACGGCCGATATGAGCGGTGAAGCGGCTTCGCGTTCGAATCTAGATTTGCCCGGACTACAGACGGATTTATTGAAGGCCATTAGCCGGATTGGAAAGCCGTACGCAGTAGTCTTGATGAACGGACGACCTTTGACGATTAATTGGGTTGCTGAGCACGCGCCGGCAATTCTGGAAACTTGGTTTGCGGGTACGATGGCTGGGCCGGCAATCGCAGACACGCTTTTCGGCGACGTAGTTCCCGGCGGAAAGCTTCCCGTTACGTTTCCCCGGTCGGTCGGGCAAGTACCAATTTACTACAACCACAAAAATACTGGCCGACCGTTTAAGGAGAGCGAAAAATACACGTCGAAATACCTTGACGCATCGAGTCGGCCGTTGTATCCATTTGGATTTGGATTAAGCTACACAAAGTTTCGGCTAAGCAATTTGCGGCTCGACAAATACAAGATTCTTCCGGATGAAGCGATACGTCTGACTGCAACGCTTGAAAACACGGGCGATTTTGCCGGCGACGAGGTCGTCCAGCTTTACATACACGACGTCGCCGCAAGCGTAACGCGGCCGGTTAGGGAACTACGCGGCTTTTTGAGGATTTATCTCCGGCCGGGCGAGAAAAAAGAAGTGGAATTTACGCTCAGCCGAAAGGACCTTGAATTTATCGGCCGCGATTTGAAGCCAGTACTCGAGCCGGGCGAATTTCAAGTTTTTGTCGGAAACAGCAGCGAAGGCGGGCTGTCATCGGTTTTCGAGGTTTTGGATCCGTCCGGAAGAACATCGTCGAGCGCTGATAAACCAGCTTCGCCTCCGACGGCGCCGGTTCCGGCGGCAATTATTTCGGCGGCTGATGACGCGTTTCTCGAAGATCTGAGCAAAAGGGCATTTCTCTATCTTTGGGAACACAGCGACCCGAATACGGGCCTGACGCTCGATCGTGTGCGTACCGATGGGCGACCGCCGTCGGCTGGCGATGATCATTTTCAAGTTGCAAGCATTGCAGCAACAGGATTTGCTCTTTCGGCAAACTGCATTGCAGCCGACCGTGGCTGGCAAGACCGAAAAGAGATCGCCGAGAGAACGCGCAACGCGCTGCGTTTTTTTGCCCGCCGTGCGGAGCACAAAAACGGCTGGTTCTACCATTTTGTCGATCAGAAAACCGGCATTCGGCGTTGGCGGAGCGAGCTTTCGTCAATCGATACGGCCCTGCTCTTGGGCGGCATTCTGACGGTTCGTAACTGTTTTGCCGATAGGGAAATTACGGCCTTGGCCGATGAGATCTATCACCGCGTCGATTTCCAATGGATGCTCAACGGGCATCCGTATTTGCTCTCGCACGGCTGGCGGCCCGAAACAGGTTGGATTCCAAATCGCTGGGACGATTACAGCGAGCAAGCGATTTTATATTTGCTTGCGATTGGCTCGCCGACGCGGCCTATTCCGGCGGCTAGCTGGTACGCCTTCGAGCGCAAGTGGCAGCAATACGGCGATTATCACTATCTAGCGGCTGTCTCTCCATTGTTTATTCATCAATTCTCGCACGCCTGGGTCGATTTTCGCGGAAAGCGGGAAAGAAGGCCGCCATTCGTTGACTATTATGAAAATTCTGTAAAAGCGACGCTTGCTCAACGGAAGTTTTTTGCAGATGTGTTGAGCCGTGATTTTCCGGGTTATTCGCTGAATGTCTGGGGCTTGACGGCTTCGGATAGCGTCAGAGGTTACGTTGACTGGGGAGCGCCGCCGCGCGATCCGCGCATCGATGGAACCGTCGTCCCCTGCGCACCGGCCGGCTCGCTGATGTTCACGCCGACGGAATCTTTGGCCGCGCTGAAGGAAATCAAGTTCCGCTATGGCGAGAGCGTTTATGGCCGTTATGGCTTCGCCGATGCATTTAATCCGCACACCGGCTGGGTTAACCGCGACGTTATCGGCATCGATATCGGAATCACGCTGCTCAGCGCGGAAAATCTGCGATCCGGCAAAATATGGTATTGGTTTATGCAAAATGAACCGATTCGAAGAGCCCTTGCCGCGATTCAACTCGAGTAAGCGTATTGTGATAAATTACCTTGGCCGCAGGAGAGCGAATCGATGCGGTCAGAGATTCTTATGCCGTTGCTCGAAATGCGTGAGATTGTGAAAGAATTTCCGGGCGTCCGCGCGCTGGATGGGGTTAGTTTTTCGCTCGAGGCCGGTGAGTTTCACTCTTTGGTCGGCGAAAATGGCGCCGGCAAATCCACGCTGATGAAGGTACTCTCGGGCGTTTATCCTGTAGGCAGTTTTCGAGGCGAAATTTTGATAAACCGCGAGCCTATGCTGTTTCGCGGCGTTCGCGATTCCGAGGATGCCGGAATCGCGATTATTTTTCAGGAGCTTTCGCTGGTCAAAAATTTAACGGTTGCCGAGAATATCTTTCTCGGCCGCGAGCCCGCGGATTACGGGATAGTCGATTGGCCGCGTTTGTACAAAAAGACGTCAGAACTGCTCGGAGAACTCCGGCTCTCGATAAATCCTTCGACGCCGGTCGGCGAACTTGGAATCGGGCAACAGCAACTTGTCGAAATAGCAAAGGCTCTTTCGAAAGACGCGAAGATACTCGTATTGGACGAGCCGACGGCGGCATTGACCGATTCCGAGGTCGAAACGCTTTTCCGGATTCTGACCGATTTGCGAAAACGAGGGGTCGGGATGATTTACATATCGCATAAGCTCGACGAGGTTTTTCGAATGAGCGATCGGATAACCGTGCTTCGCGACGGAAAGACCGTCCTGACGCGTCCGACTGCGGAAATGACGCGGCAATCAGTGATCGAGGCGATGGTGGGTCGCGAGGTTGGCGATATTTTCCCGAATCCGGTGCGTAAGCCTGGCGATATTGTTTTTGAGGTGCGTTCGCTTTCGGCGGCCGTTGGTGGACGCCACATCCTGGCTGATATTTCGTTTTTTGTCCGACGCGGAGAAGTTTTAGGAATCGCGGGACTTATGGGCGCTGGCCGGACGGAGCTATTGATGGCAATCTTTGGTGCCTGGCCGGGCAGTGTCAGCAGGGAAATTTACGTTGACGGCAAGCAGGTAGAAATCGATTCACCACAGGAAGCAATTAACGCCGGTATCGGATTCGTTACTGAGGATCGAAAGCGATACGGCCTCATACTCGATCAGAGTATTTTAGACAATATGACACTTGCGGGCCTCGCACAGATTTCCGGGCGATTATTAACTCATCGCGCCCGCGAGGCCGCCGCGGTCCGAGGTCCGATCGAAAAACTTCGGATTAAGGCCAGTTCGCCGCTTGTCGCCGCCGGCAACCTTTCGGGCGGAAATCAGCAGAAGGTAGTTCTGGGCAAATGGCTCCTGACGCGGCCAAAGGTGCTTTTCTTGGATGAGCCGACGCGCGGCATCGACGTCGGGGCAAAACAAGAACTTTATGCGGAAATCGATCGCCTGGCGAGCGAAGGGCTTGCTATTGTCATGGTCTCGTCCGAATTGCCGGAGGTGCTCGGGCTTTCCGATCGTCTGATCGTGCTTTACGAGGGCCGAATCACCGCCGAACTTTCTCGAGCCGAAGCAACGCCCGAAAGGGTTATGAGCGCGGCGACCGGACATTAATAACCAGAGAAATGGAAAATTCGCAGGAACGAATCTTTTCCCGTGCGGCACTGCGGGCATATGTAATGATTGGCGTTTTAGCCGTCATTTGGGCATATTTTCACTGGGCTACGGGCTCGATTTTTCTTACGCCGCTGAACCTCTCTAATCTGGCGACGCAAATGTCGGTAACGGCCATCCTCGCGGTCGGAATGCTGATGGTAATCGTTTCCGGAAACATCGATCTTTCGGTCGGGTCGGTTCTCGGATTTGCGGGAGGCATCGCCGCGATTGTCCTCACTAGCTATAATTACGGCGTTGCGACTGCCATCGTCCTCGCGGTCGCGGTTGCTGTTTTGATTGGGCTTTTCCAGGGATCTCTGACGGCTTATCTGAACATACCGGCATTTATCGTCACACTTGGCGGGTTGCTGGCCTGGCGCGGCGCCGTCAAATGGCTGCTCGGCGGATACACCGTGCCGGTTTCGGATCAGACTTTTATCGCCATTGGCAATAGCTACATTCAGCCCGCTGCCGGCTGGGCGATGGCCGTCATCGCGATTTTATTCGTAATTTTTTTCTCGGTCCGCAATGAACGGGCCATCAAAGCTTATGGCCTCGGTGAATCAAATTACACAGCCGCTTCACTGCGGGCGATAGTTCCGATAGCCGGCATTATTGCGTTTACATGGGTTATGAATTCCTATCGCGGTATTCCGGTGCCGGTTATGATTCTGCTCGGTTCGGCTCTTTTTGGCGCGTTTTTGACAAATTCCACAGTGTTCGGTCGCAGGCTATACGCAATTGGCGGAAATCCGGAAGCCGCGCGGCTTTCCGGAATTGACGTCAAGCGAAACGTCGTCAAAGTTTATGCATTGCTTGGCGTTTTTACTGGCGTCGCCGCGTTGATCTTCACGGCTCGCGTCGGCAGCGCAGCGCCGGATGCTGGGGTTCTCAAGGAACTCGATGCAATTGCCGCCTGCGTTATCGGCGGGGCTTCGCTTATGGGCGGCCGCGGTACGATATTTGGCGCCTGTTTAGGTGCGTTGATTATGGCAAGCCTGGATAATGGAATGTCGCTGCTTAACGTTCGCGACTTTATGCAGGATATTATAAAAGGCTCGATACTTGTCGCGGCCGTTGGTCTCGATATGATGGGTCGGCGGCAGGCGTGAAACTAAAACTGCCGTCAGGTCGAATTAATCTCCGTATGTCCGAGCAGAAGCTTTTCCGAACTCAGGTGATCGAGCGTCCGCTTGCGGAAGTCTTCGCGTTTTTCTCCGATGCTGGAAATCTGGAACAAATTACTCCGCCCGAGCTAAATTTTCACATTCTGACGCCGCTGCCGATAGAAATGCGTGCTGGCGCGCTGATTGACTATCGGCTCCGATTGTATGGTTTTCCGTTAAAATGGCGAACGGAGATTACCAGTTGGGAGCCGCCGCATCTATTTGTCGATAGACAAATCATTGGGCCGTACCGCCAGTGGATCCACACGCACCGGTTTACTGAATTAAGTCAAAATCGGACGCAAATCGACGACGAAGTGCGATTCCGCTTGCCGTTTGAGCCTTTTGGACTCATCGCGCTTTCGATTGTCAGAAGGCAACTGGATTATATTTTTGATTTTCGTCAAAAGCAGGTAGCTGAGCTGCTCGGCGAGGAACAATCGGCGGCGAACGGCGGAGATGGGCGGGGCGAAACTGCCGACACGCACGTTTGAGTTAAAAGGACAACGCCAAAACAAAGTCGCAGTTTCCGCCTCACGTCCAATGATTTGTTGGGTGCGGTTTAGTTTTACTACACAACTTAAACAATTAAGGTTGTTTTATGTTCTTATAAAACTCATTTCTTTTTACCTCGTCTGCCTTATACTTCTCAAGATTTGCTTTGAGATAGCTTGAATACACGCTATTCGGATACTGCACAATAATTTGCTCAATTTGTTTAGTAAGCTGCTCTTTTTCTGCCTCCTTTTCCGTATCAAATGCGCCTTTTTGTATCAAATAGGAAATTTCTCTGTTTCCTTTGATTTGATTCCAAACTTCAAGGTCGTCGCCGACAGGTTCTTTTATCACAACCTTGAGAGGTTCTGATTCAATCGGAGTCGCATTTTCACCAAAATAGGAAAGACCTTTAATAAAATAAACTCCTGCGTCAGGGAAAGCATATTCGGTTGTAATTTTACCTGCCAAAACCCGTCTTGCAGCATCTTCGTTGAGATGTGAAACATTCGGTTTGCCGTTCCATAAAATTGTTGCTTCTTTATACTTGTGCGATTGCTTCGGCCCAAGAAGTATTTCTTTACCTTGTTTACGTCCCCAACCAGAACCAAAGTATTCTTTGTATTCTCCATCCTGACTACGAGCTATAAATATCTTCAGGCTTCCGACTTCAACTCCCTGTGCGCCAATCAAAACCGGATTTTCTCCTGTATTGGTAAATTCAAACTCTACGGTAACAGGCTCGCCTAAGACAAAAGTTTCTTTATTTGCTTTGCCTTTAAAAGACAAGTTGGTATTTTCGGTTTTAGTTTGTGTAAAACCGATAATTGACCAAGAAACACATAATGTTAGAGCGGCAAAAACGCTCATTGCGGCATAACTTGTCCTTTTGTTTTTCATTTTTTACCTCCAATTCAGTTTAGGGGTGCATTAGGCCTCTGATTTTGAAAATCATTGTTGGACTTAATTGATGAGATACGGGCGTTCCTCTCCTAGGATTAGTTCCCATTAATCCGCCATCTCCATGAACACATGAAAAAAGATGTCCAACCTCATGAGCAACAGTAACAGCCATGCTATTAAGGCTTGTCGGAGCAGGATTATAACCTGGAAGTTCTCTCGAACGATGTCCTTCGGCAAAAATCAATGCTCCACTTCCTTCACCGTCTCCGGTAACAAGGGTTATTTCGTCAACTATTCCTAATGTTAAATCTTCCGTTGAAGGGTCACTATCTTCGTCGAGAGTATGCTGATATGAACCCAAAAGATAAATAGACCAAAACTCAGGGTCTATGTTCGTATTCCTCGAATCCCAGTCAACAAAAAGCGGTCGAATATCGGTTGCGTTGTCAGACGCAACATTTGCTTGAAAGATACCGTTATCGCGGGTATCAACGACGTCATAGACAGGACGCACATAGGCTTGAGCAAAGACGTTTGTATTCGGATCGTCACTGTTTGGTGTCAGCAAACTTGTATCCGGCTCAGTAATGTCCTCTTCAGTATCGCCGTCAAGATTTGTTCCATCATCATCGTTAAAATCATCGTCGTCGTAAAGCTGAAACTGTGTGTTGGCGGCAATGTAAACTGTTCGCCGGGTGTTGTTTTGCACCGTTACTGTGTCGGTTGTGTTGCTGATTACTGCTAAAGAACTGCCGACTACCAATCTTCCATTTTCAAAACGATTGACTTCCAACTGCTGCGCGGGCGACGGATTGACCGCAAGCGTGGCTTGCCGTCCAGCCAGAATTGTTCGTTCCGTCGAAATTGTTCCGAGAACGAAATTCCCATCCGACGCGCCCATCGAATCAACTTCGATATGCAGTCTCCGCCAAACGGTCAGCATCTGGCTTCGACAAACAACTTCCGTGCTGCAATTCGTCGGAATAACCTGCCCGCTGATGACTCCCGTTACGCGACATCCGCACCGCTAAGTAGACTGAGAGCGCGAGCAATACCAGCGCCATGACCACGCCGGGGAAGTAAGAGCTTCGCATCAAGGCTATAGCAGGGTGCCCAATGCCGTTGACGAATTCGATGAGGAGCCAGAGCCACACCCATCCTCCAGCCGAGCGATGCCCCACCCGAACGCGGGCTATGTAACACCACAGCCCGAAGAGGACGAGCGCAGCGTTGGCTATGACAAAGCCCGTGGCCAAGTCATCGCTCACGAGGCTGGTTATCAAGCGCGCCGGAGCGAACACATCATAGAGCCGGAAGGCATACTCCTCGACCGAATGCGCGGCCTGCGCCAAGATGAGTAACAAGAAGGCAAACTGGCTGCGAGTATCCATAACCTCTCTAGCCGTATAACGCCAAAGCTCAGCCGCCGGACACGAGCGCAGCGAGAGGCCGGTCGGCTGGAGCGCCTTGTTGGGCCGATGCGTGTTCATTAAGCGGGCTGCCACGGAACGCTGTTCTTATCGAGAAACGCAATTACATCTTCTGCCGCGATAGCTTCGCCGATAACGACCTGCGTCATGTCACGGAAGTACTGCAGGATCCGTGCAACGATTTGTGACTCTACGAAGGTGGTTGTATTACCTTGGCCGTCGGTTGCAGTGAAGACGATTCCGCTACTGTTGTTTTTCAGGGCATCAATCGCTGATTGAAGGTACTGCGATATGGGCGCGTGTTTTGTTACCGCTACACCCCGTACCGATTGCTCGCCCCAAGCGAAGACAGGGCCGCCCGAATTTCCGGGATTTAACGCCGCATTTAGAACCAAGCGACGTTGTGGTTTAGGTAAGCCTTGTGGCTGATGGGCATTGAATCCGGCGACACAGCCGACCGAAAGAATTGGCTGAGGGCCGTTATACCCAAGTGGATGACCTCAAGCGCAAACGCGCGTACCAATGTCTGGAACAGCTTTGTCAATCTTCAAGGGCGCATGCGAAACCGCACGCTGCAGTGTTAGGACTGCTATATCGGTCAGTGCATCAACGGTGACCCTTTGAATCTTTTCCACAGTTCCATCAGAGAACTGAACCAGAACGGCGGCGGCGGTCCCGCCACGAACCACATGCTCATTTGTAACGATATGGCGGTCGGAAACGAGCCAGCCAGTTCCTTTCTGACCTGTGGAGGTTGAAGCTACCAGCGCAACA
>PSMA01000011.1:30032-81597 GCA_040289905.1 Blastocatellia bacterium | reverse complement strand
ACGCACAAGACCCCAACCGTTTGGGAAAATAATCCTGGCTCCGTCAATGGTAATTACCTTGTGATCGCGAGCGAAGTGTTCAGAAATTTGTCGAACAATTTCGAATTTTCTTTCATCAGGACAATTGACGCGAATCTCCGGCGTCGATATGCTTTTTGGTATTTCGGCGAATAATTCGGAGAACGCAACTTCGCTCGATGAAAGAATTTCCAGAATCCGGCCGCCGGCGTAAGCAGCATCGTCAAATCCGTAAAAGCGATCTGCAAAAAAGATATGGCCGCTCATCTCGCCAGCAAGAGCCGCTCCGGTTTCTCTCATTTTTGCCTTAATCAGCGAATGACCTGCTTTCCACATCAGGGGCTTTCCACCCTTTGCCGCGATTGTATCAAAGAGTTTTTGGGAGCATTTTACTTCGCCGATAATTGTTGTACCTGGATTTTCCGAGAGCACCTTTTGCGCGAGTAAAATCATAAGCTCGTCGCCCCAAATTGTTCGCCCCTTTTCATCAACGACGCCAATCCGATCAGCGTCGCCGTCAAACGCAATTCCAATATCGGCTGCATTTTGCTTTACTGCCGCGACGAGATCTTCGAGATTTTCCGGGACCGTCGGATCCGGATGATGATACGGAAACTGGCCATCCGGTTGCGCATAAAGCGGAATCACCTCAAACCCAAGCCTGCGGTACAAAGGAATAGCTGTTATGCCGCCCATACCGTTGCCGGCATCGACCACAATGCGCAAGTTTCGCGGCCCTGGTTTCAGCCTTCCAGCAAGGTCGTTTAAATATTCATCGATTACCGACAAATTCGATCTCACTCCATTTCCGAGGCAAAATTCGCCCGTTTCAGCTATCTCTTTTATTTCCTGAATCTGCGGCCCGAAGAGTGCTTGCCGACCGAGGCAAATTTTGAATCCGTTGTGATCGCCGGGGTTATGCGAACCTGTAATCATTACGCCTCCGTCGACCGGCTTCGTATGAGCCGTGTAATAAAGAACTGGCGTTGGCACCATGCCTAAATCGATTGCGTCGCAACCGGATTCTTCCAGACGGCGACAAAGAATTTCTGCGAAAGGCTCGGAGCTTGTTCGCATATCGCGCCCGATGGCTATTCGAACTGCACCGTGTTTTCTGAAAAATGTTCCGATTGCTCCTGCAAGCCGCTCAACCACTCCTTCCGTCAGATCAACTCCGACAATGCCACGGATGTCATATTCTCTAAAAATGTTTGGATTCATTCGTTTATTCGTTCGTTTATTCGTTTATTCGTTTATTCGTTTATCGGATAATTTTCGCCCAGTGCGTCGGCAGGAAGCAAACCACAAGGCCGCAATGCCTCCGATCAAACGATTCTGATATACTCAGATGTGCAGCAGCGAAAAATGCAACAAACATCGGAATTGCGGCATCTGAAGCTTGTAATTCGCTCTGAAGTTATGAAGCTTTTACAATGGAAAGCAGCGGTAATTTTCCTTTACTTCATCAGTCCGTTTCTTCTTATCGAAGTCGCAAGTGGGCAGGTTCCAACCCCGACGCCCGACGATGGCGCGATTAAAACCTTTGAAGTTCGACTTCCCATTACAGTAACTGAGAAAAAGAAAAATCTCGTGTCCGGGTTAACGCGTCGAGACTTTGAAGTTTACGAAGACGGGGTGAAGCAGGAAATCACTTTTTTTACCGATGAATCGAATAATCCGCCTGTTTACGTCGGCGTGTTGATGGACACTTCGCCATCGACCGCCGGCAAACTGCAGTTTTCAAAGGAAGCGGCCAAAAACTTCATCTATACTGTAACGCGATTGCGGAAAGATAAAGCCGCATTTATGACCTTTGATAACGAAGTAATTCTCCATCAGGACTTTACCGACAAACTTGATCTGCTGGATCGGGCCGTCGATAAGATAAAAAGGACGGGCTCGCAGACGGCGCTCTACGACGCAATTTGGCAGTTTGCCGATGAAAAATTGCGAAACGTCCCGGGCCGCCGAGTAATCGTGATTATTACCGACGGCGAAGACACCTTCAGCCGGGCCGAACTTCGCGACGCAGTAGACATTGCCCAGCGGACGGAAACAACCATTTTTGGTATTTCAACAAAGGGTGGATTCCTCGGCTCCGTTCCGGGTGTCGAGGCCGGCACCGTAAAGGACAAGGGTGATAAGTTGCTTGCACAACTTTGCGAAGAAACCGGTGGCGAAGCCTTTTTCACCGGCGACATTGTCGAGCTCGAGCGCGCTTTCAAGCGGATCAGCGAGGAATTGCGCTCGCAATATATCCTCACCTATCGACCGGCAAACCAGAATTTTGACGGGCGATTGAGGAAAATCGAGGTCCGCTTTACCGATAAATCGAAGGCTGATAAGTACAAGATTCGGACGAAAACAAGCTACCGAGCAATCCGCGACAACTTGAAATAACTGATCCGGAAATGCAGCTTTAGCGGATTGCAGGCAAACGCAACCTCGTTTTTCCGGCATCCATAAAATTTGGCAGATTTTTTTCCTCTTCCGGTTTTGATTATGAAGAATTATCGCAGACTATTCGGGGTGGGACTTCTTTTTTTCCTTTTTGGAATCGCTGCCGATTTCGCCACGGCTCAGGGCAATCCGAAACCTGTCGCAACGCCTCCCGTAAATCCCGAAGAAGAGGAAATCCGTGTCGATACGGAAGTCGTTAATGTGCTTTTTACGGCTCAGGACAGCAGGAAACGCCTCGTTCTGGGTCTTACAAAACAGGATATTCGTCTGCTGGAAGACGGCAAGCCGCAGGAAATCATAGCTTTTTCGCGTCAAGTAGATCTCCCGTTAAGCCTGGCAATACTCATAGACACGAGCGTTTCGCAGCAACGAACTCTGCCGGAGGAAAAACGTGCCGCCATTTCATTTTTGGAATCATTCATCCGCCCGCAAAAAGATGAGGTTGCCGTAATCTCGTTTACTGGCGAAGCTACTCTCGAACAAGGAATGACGAGCAATCTAGCGCGTCTGCGTCGGGCTATCGAAAATGTGCGATTTGTTCCCCCGGCAGGTTTTTTAGGCGGCGGCATTATCGCGCCCGGAACTCCGCCAATATCGGGCACAGGTTCAGCGATTGCCGGCTCTACCGCAATCTGGGATGCGATCTGGGTAACCGCAGAAGAAATCCTTGGCCCCGCACCGGAAAAAACGCGCCGCGCGATTATCCTCATTTCGGACGGTTACAACACTTCCGGAAGAAAGAATCTTGAGGAAGCGGTTTTGGCCGCCCAAAAAGCCGAAGCGGTCATTTACTCCATTGGCATCGGTGACAGTTTTTACTATGGCGTTGATAAAGGAGCTCTTCGGCGCATTTCAGAAAGAACAGGTGGTCAGGCCTTTTTTCCGCGTGATGAAACGGAGCTTCGCGATGCCTTTAAACAAATTGAGGAGGAAATGCGGTCGCAGTACCTTGTCTCCTATGAGCCACAGAATCAGAAGCTGGATGGATCGTACCGAAGAATCGAGATTCAGATCCTGAATCCCGAACTCCTGCGGCAAAAAATCCGCCTTACGCACCGACAGGGATATTTCGCTAAAATAGCTCCGAAAAAATAACCTGTCCGAAATTGCTCGATTCAGTAATGTAAGATTTCGGCCTTTTGGAATCGGCCGTTTTTGAAGCGGATCACCCAGATTGTGCCGTATTCGCCTTCGTCGAGTTGCTTGAATATTTCCTTGCCAATTAGTAAATTTGCAAGCCCTGGAACCGTATTGCTGTGTCCGACGATTAGAAATCTTTTCACCTCCGACTTCGTGATTGCGGTAACGAGGTCTTGCGGCGTTTTCGCGTCGTAGGTCTGAATGTTGAGCCGCCGGCGTTCTGCCAAGGGCATTGCCGTCTCACGCGTCCGTCGAAAGGCAGTGGAATAAATCGCACCGGGCCGAAACTTACCGATGATCTGCGAAAGCCGCCGTGCCCGTTCTCGGCCCACATCCGTTAGATCTGGATCACTTTCCGGCTCATCGGATTTTTCGGCGTGGCGAACAAGGATGAAAGTTTTCTTCTGCGCTTCGGCTGAGATCGAAAACATAAGCAGACTAAGCGCAAATGCGAGCACAAACAAACAGATTTTCCCTGTGTATTCCATTTAAATGAGCAAAGTGGTGAGATTTACTCTCAGACGAACATCTTGCCGGGATTCAATATGCCTTTCGGATCGAAAACCCGCTTAATCGCCTTCATTATTTCTAGCGTTGGCCTATCCACTGCGTATTCAAGATACTGCGCTTTGACATAGCCGATACCGTGTTCGCCGGAAATAGTACCGCCGAGATTTAATGCCAGCTCGAAGGTTTCGGCAACGCATTTACGAGCACGCGCGACTGCATCCTTGTCTTCGCGGTCGACGACAAAATTGACGTGAATGTTGCCATCGCCAGCGTGACCGAAATTTGCGACAAACGTGCGGTTCCGGCGGCCAATCTCTTCGATTCGCGCAACCAATTCCGGCACTTGCGAACGCGGCACGACAACGTCTTCGTTGATTTTTAAAGTTCCGTATTTCATCAGGCTTGGGCTGATCGCACGGCGAACGTCCCAGAGCTTGTCCTCTTCCTCCTTACTTCTCGCTCGTATAACATCGAAACCACCGTTGTCGCGGATAATCCGCTCGATGAGGATTGCGTTTTTTTCTACTTCTTCCTTGCTGCCGTCAACGGCCACGAGCAGGATCGCTTCGGCTTCCGGTGATAGGCCAAATGCGAAACTTTCCTCTACGGCCGCAACGCAATATTTGTCGATTACCTCCATTGCCATCGGGAGCAGGCGCTCGGGCGTAAATTTCGTCAGTACACGGCAAGCCGCCTCCATCGAACGAAAGTTTGCGCGAACTGTATTCGTTGCTTCCGGCATCGGTAAGAGTCGAAGCGTCGCTTCGGTTATAATTCCCAGCATTCCCTCGGACCCACACATCAAGCCAGTAAGATCAAACCCGACGACGTTTTTAACCGTTTTGCCACCGGTCCGGATAATTTCGCCCGTTCCCGTTACAACCTCGAGCCCGAGGACATGATGTTTCGTAACGCCGTATTTCGGCGTCTTCATCCCGCCGGCGTTTTCTGCAATATTACCGCCGATAAACGATTCCTTATAGCTGGCGGGATCGGGCGCGAACAGAAGTCCTTCGGCAGTTGCGGCCTGTTGTAAATTAAACGTGGTAATTCCGGGCTGGCAGATTGCGTAGAGGTCGTCGCGATTGATCTCAATGATCCGATTCATTCTATCCGTTCCAATGACAATACCGCCTTCGATCGGCACCGCGCCACCGGTGTAGCCGACACCGCCGCCACGAGCAGTTACCGGAAAGAGCTTCTCATTGGCCAATTTGAGGATCGCCGAAACCTGTCCCGTGTTTTCGGGAAAAACGACGGCTTCGGGCGGAAACTTCTCTTTAACTGCATCGGCGCCATAAGGCTCGACGCGGTCTGGCTCGACGATCACATTCTCGGCTCCGACGATTTCTCGTATCCGAGATATTACTGCCGGATCCGAAGCTGACGTTATTCGCCGGCCGCTTGAATGGAAGTGAATAGACTCGTACATCGCAAAACTTATCTTCCGGCAAAAATTCAAAAATCTCAATAGTTCTGTTACACTCTCGGAGAATCAAATGCTTTTCTAATCATTTTTGCACAGGCCGAATCTAAGAATGACGAAAAAAGATAAGAAGATCATCCCTCCGGACGAATATGAACGCGAGCTGACAACAGACCTTGACGACGCGACGCCCGATAAACCCACGGGCGTCCCGCTGCATACGAAAATCTTCATCGGTCTCGCTATCGGTGTCGTTGGTGGGCTCGTCGCTAATTGGACGCTTGGCGGCAAACAAGCAAATCTGGTCTGGGTTGTTGAAAATATTACGCGACCTATCGGTACGCTGTTTCTCAACCTTTTGTTGATGATTGTCGTTCCTCTGGTTTTTTCGTCGCTCGTCGTCGGCGTTGCGGGTATTGGCGATATTCGGAAATTGGGCCGCATCGGCTTTAAGTCATTTGCCTATACGATTTTAATCTCAGCAATTTCAGTTGTTATCGGCTTAACGCTTGCAAATACTATCCGTCCCGGCGAACGGATAAGCGCGGAAACTGCGGCAGAGCTGAAAGCTAAATTTTCAAGCGGCGCTTCGGCTGCGACAGAAGCACAGCGAAAAGCCGCCGAAGCGGCAAAAGACGAAACGCCGCTTATGCAGGCTGTAAAGACGGTCGTTCCGAGCAACGTTTTCAACTCAGTGTCTTCGGGCAGCCCGGATATGCTGCACGTAATGTTTTTCGCCCTAATAATCGGCGTTGCAATTACCTTGCTGCCCGGAACCGTTGCGGCGCCATTTGTCAGTTTTAACGAGGCCTTGTTTGCAATTGCTGCAAAAATCATCGATATCGTGATGAAGTTTGCACCTTATGCCGTGGCCTGTCTGCTATTCAACAATATCGCGCAATTCGGGCTTGAATTGCTGTATTCGCTCGGCTGGTTTGTTGCAACGGTGCTTCTCGGCCTTGCAATCCATTTCTTTGGCGTTTATTCGCTCTCGGTTTACTTCCTTTCGCGGATAAATCCGATAGAGTTTTTCCGCCGCCTTCAAACAGTTATTCTAACGGCCTTTTCTACTTCGTCTTCAAATGCCACGCTGCCGACGGCGCTTCGTGTATCACACGAGAATCTGGGCATACCGAAAGAAATAAACAGCTTTGTGCTCACGGTTGGGGCGACGGCGAATCAAAACGGCACGGCGCTTTATGAAGGCGTAACCGTCTTATTTCTTGCCCAGCTCGCAGGTGTCGAACTTACGGTCGGGCTGCAGTTGATGGTGGTCTATCTGGCTATTCTCGGAGGTATTGGAACCGCCGGCGTTCCGTCGGGGTCCATCCCGTTTATTATCGGGATTTTGTTTATGATCGGCATCGATCCAGCGCTGATCGCGATTATAATCGGTGTCGACCGTATTCTCGATATGTGTCGCACAACGCTTAACGTCGTTGGCGACATTACGGCGGCAACATTCGTCGCCCGCAGCGAAGGTTATGAATTACTGACGGCGCCGGAGATCTCGCCGCTAGCCTAGTGCCAAGAATTTAAAAAATCTATGTTTCCTATTGCAGATGACAATTCGGATATAACGATTGTTCCGTTCGTAAATTACGCGATTATCGGCATAAATGTCATCGTCTTCGTCTTCTTGCAACAATTTGGCTACAACCAGCCGTTCAACAATGCATTTTCATTGGTGCCCCGCGAAATCTGGCGCGGAATTGATATTGCCGGAGCCGTCCCGATTATGTCATCCACCGGACGGATTATTGGCGAACTGATGCTTTACCCATCGCCTTTTCCGGTTTATTTCAATTTCCTCACCTCAATGTTTATGCACGGCAGCGTAATGCACATTTTTGGCAATATGCTGTTCTTGTTCATTTTCGGCGACAACTTGGAGAATCTGCTTGGCCACCTGCGTTTTTTGTTCTTCTATCTCGTTTGCGGTTTCGCGGCTGCGTTCGCCCAAATCGTAATGGATCCGGATTCTTTGATTCCGATGCTCGGAGCCTCTGGCGCGATTTCCGGAGTTCTCGGAGGCTACGTCGTTTTATTTCCGCAACGCCCCGTCCGGGCAATCATTTTTAACTTTCTCACAACGGTTCCGGCAATTGTCGCTCTTGGCATCTGGATTCTTTACCAGGTCGTTCTTGGGCTGTTAACGCCGCCTGGAACCGGCGGCGTGGCCTATGCCGCACATATCGGCGGTTTTTTGGCTGGCGTTATTTTTGTTCGCATATTTGCCATTGGACGGAGAATTTAGGCGTCAATAAACATCGTGCCATCGGATACCTCCAGATTCGGATTTGCAAACGGGTCTTCAACCGCTCGGAATGGCCGGTAGCGCTTTATCTGCCTGCGAAGCCTTTTATCTGCGAGGAAAATGGCATTCGGCGTATGCACAATTCGGTAACCGAAATCGCGGAGCGTCAGGCACAAATCCACAATTCCGTAAAGATCCAATAATTCCATCCGCCGGAACTGGCGAAGCAAATCGCCCCTAATTGCGAATGCAGCCGCCGAAACGGCCGAGAAATTCGAAATGACTTTATTGCGAAACATATTGCCGTCGGCATTGGCCGGATAACCGAAATGAGCCATCGCCGCACGTCCGCTGCCAAATACAATTCCGCCTGCAAGCGTTTCGCCCGCGCTGCCGACAATTTTCGCTCCGGCGCAACCGATGCCAGGCGTTGCTGCGAATCCAGCCAGTTCCGAGAGCCAGCTCGTTCCAATCGGCATCAGCCCTGCATTTACAAAACAAAACACGTCGTCCTGGCCAACGTCGTTGATATCATCCGGTGACCAAGTACTTTGCTTGAATGCGAGGAATTCGGCACTCTGAACGTCCGACGTTTGCCGAAAGGCTTTTATCTCCCGCTCGCTTTCGGCTCCCGCGACGATTACCCTAATACGCACATTTTCTGGTAGTGGATAGCGTACCCGATGCAGGCAGTTTACCGTTCCGCTCACTTCGACCGCTACGCCAAGCCGCTCGAAATGTGACCGAAGTGCCCGGCGAGCATTTTCGTGTGCGTATGGCTTTTCGCCGCCATCCAAAGCGACCGAGCCGGAAATTGCCCGCCAGTGATACAAAATCCGCGGAACGTGGCGGATTTTTCTCTCGTCTATTTGCTCAAGAAATCGGAGAGCAAGGTCGTAATCCTGGCTACCTTCTAACCCGAGCCGAAAACCGCCAATCTGGCGCAGTACAGATGTGCGGAAAACACTCAAATGGGTCACCAAATTAAGCGAATAAAAAAGATCGCGGCTCCAGTCGGGCTTGAAAGCTGGATCGAACCTGCGCTCGGCGCGATCGATTTTGTCTTCGTCCGAATAGATCATCGCGACATCGGGCGCCGATTCGATTTCGCGCGCAATCCAGAAAAAGGCATCGCTGCTCAGTTGGTCATCGTGATCGAGCAGGGCTGTAAATTCACCTTTCGCCAATTCCAGCGCGGAATTTGACGCAGCGGAGATATGGCCGTTCTCCGCACGGAAAATTACGTTAATCCGCGAATCGATTTTGGCGTATTCTTCGAGAATGCGGCGAACATGCGGAGATGGCGAAAAATCATCTGCGATACAGAGCTGCCAGTTTTCGTAGCTCTGCCCACGGACGGAATCAATGCATTTCCTAAGCAGTGGCTCATCGATATTGTAAACAGGTAACAAAACGGAAATCAGCGGTCGATGCGATAACGCGCGGGCAGCACGGATCATCGGATCACGATTAAGGTCCACCGTTGAGTTTTCCGATCGCAGCCACCGCCGGTATCGCCGCCGCATCGCGCCGTTTAGGCGGAGTAAACGCAGATGCATCCGGATGCCCGGGAGACCTTCATTTTCGAGAATCCGAGCGATGGTTTGTAGTTTGCGGAAAAATCTCATTCTGATGGTTGATTTAAGTCGCCGGGCATTGCAATTTAATTACTAGCATTTATTTTCTGGAACTTTACCGCAAACCCTATGGCATTTGCATGCAGAATATGTGGAAACGCTTCGAATCTCGAGTTTTACCAGGCTCGCGAAATGATGTTTGGCACGCGCGCGGTTTTCCAATATGCAGAATGCCATAGCTGCGCGGTTTTGCAAATTGTCGAAATCCCAGATCTCGCCGTTCATTATCCAGTCAATTATTACTCACTCAGCGGAGCCTACGCGCCCGTTATCGACGAAAAAGTTTCGCGGCGGATTGCAGCACGAGAGATCGGCCGCTTCTTGTTTGGCGGGCGCAAATTTCCGGGAAAACTACTGGCCCATCTAAAGCCGCAAATCGCAGAACATTTTCCGAGATGGCTCTTTCCGCTTCGCGATCGAATCGATTTTAATTCTCGCATACTTGATTTTGGCTGTGGTCGCGGTCGGCTGCTTCGCGAGCTGCAGATTTTCGGCTTTCGGAATCTGGTCGGAGCAGATAGGTTTATCGAAAAAGAAATCATTTCCCGCGGTTTGACGATCATAAGGCGCGATCTAGCAGAACTTGAACCCGCGTTTGACCTAATAATGCTTCATCACTCGTTCGAACATCTTCCGAATCCACGATCGGCGCTCAGCGAAATGCGCCGGCTGCTCGGCTACGAAGCTAAGGTGTTGATAAGAATGCCTTTGCTCAATTTTGCCTGGGAGAAATATCGTACCGACTGGGTGCAACTAGACGCGCCGCGCCACTTGTTCATCTTTTCCGAAGAAGGCTTTCGCCGCCTCGCGCTAAGAGAAGGTTTTCAAGTTGAGAACGTAATATTTGATTCGACTGGGTTTCAGTTCTACGGAAGCGAGCAGTACCGGCTTGACATCGCCGGCAACGAGCCACGGGCATTTCGCGGAGTAGGAGAAAATAGCATTTTCAGCCAAGAGCAGATAGATGAATGGGAGCAAGAAGCGGCAAAGCTCAATTCAGAAGG
This sequence comes from Blastocatellia bacterium, assembly GCA_040289905.1. Classification (GTDB taxonomy): domain Bacteria; phylum Acidobacteriota; class Blastocatellia; order Pyrinomonadales; family Pyrinomonadaceae; genus OLB17. Next base: position 71,145 of record PSMA01000011.1, on the reverse strand, counting down.
CCGCGGGGATCAGGCTTGTTTTTATCTTTCGGCCGAAAAATGATTTCACATCTGCTCAGTTGTCCAGTCCAAAACGGGCCGGACAATACCGGGCAGAACGCCGGCATAGTCGCCACGGGCAGAATCGCCTTCCATATTGTCGACAACATTAAATGTAACCGCGTCCCATTCGGCAAAATGAACCGTCAGCGGCTTGTATGTAGAGACGGCTACGCCGACGTAAATCCAGCCTTCAGAGAGAAAATTGCCCGGTATCCGAACGCGGCTGACGTAGAGTCCTTCCTTACGTGGCCGATCACGCCACCCAGAGAACCAATCGTGTGAAACGAATATGCAAACGCCCTGCTCATTGAAAAAATGCAGATTCGGGATCAAGATCTTCCCGCCTTGCAGCACCTGATAAGTTATTTCGACAATCACGGGACGTCGTATATCTGCTGCAGATAATGTCTTCAGATGCTCGTCGCAAACGCGCATTTGACGAAGCCGGACAAATTCGTTACCTGGCGCCGAGGCGTCGTCGGGCCAGCTTTTGAAAGAGCCGGTCTGACTTTGCTCGTGGAGATATTCGGCGACGGTTTCGGCCGCTGGCCCATCGCGCACGATCTCACCGCCTCGCAGCCAAAATGCCCGCCGACACAACCTTGTCACCGCCTGCATATCGTGCGAGACAAAGATAACCGTCCGTCCCGATTCGCCGACATCACGCATTTTTGCAAGGCATTTGCGCTGAAAGTTTATATCGCCGACCGCGAGCACTTCATCGACGATCAGAATCTCGGGCTCGAGATGCGCCGCTATCGCAAAGGCAAGCCGCATGTACATACCGCTGGAATAATGCTTAACCGGAGTATCGAGGAATTTTTCTAAATCGGAAAATTCGACGATTTCGTCAAATTTTGTCTCGATCTCAGAGCGCCGCATTCCAAGTATCGCGCCATTAAGATAAATGTTTTCGCGGCCCGTCAGCTCATTATGGAAACCAGTTCCGACTTCGAGAAGGCTCCCAACGCGGCCGCGGATTTTGCCGGTACCGGTAGTAGGCCGTGTAATCCGCGAAAGAATTTTTAGCAATGTAGATTTGCCCGCTCCATTATGGCCGATGATGCCGAGCGTTTCACCCTCCGCGACGGAAAATGTTATGTTCTTCAATGCCCAAATCTCACGACGCGAGCGCCTGCGGCCCGTAGCAACAGCAGTAAGCAAATCGCGAATCGACGTCGCCCGGTTTTCGCCAAGGAAATAGCGTTTCGAGATATTTTCTAGTTCGAGCGCGGTCATACGAGTCTAGATGTCGTCTGCAAAGTCGTCCTCCATCGAACGAAAAACTGCGATTGCAGCTATGAAAAGGACAAATGTCGCCACCGTGGAAATTCCGATCAGACGCCAATCGAAAGAAGAACCAAAAACCGAAGAACGCCAGCCTTCGAGAAGCCCGGTCAAAGGATTAATCGCGAATAAAAGTCGCCATTTCTCCGGAATAATTGCAGCCGGATAAAAAATAGGCGAGGCGAGCATCCAAATCTGAAGAAAAAACGGCAACGCAAATTTGACATCGCGATAACGGACGTTCAAGGCCGCAAACATAATGCCGAATGCCGCCGTCTGCAGCAGTACCAGAAAAATAAACAGCGGAGCAAGAAGCAAGCTTGCCGAAATCGATACATCATAATAAAGCAGCGCCGCGGCCAAAATCGGCAAACCGACAAGAAAATCGAAGCCGGCAGCGAACGTAGCTGCGAGCGGTACAATCAACCGCGGAAAGTAAACCTTTGTAACAAGATTCACATTCCCAACAAAACTATTGCTCGCCGTCGTCACTGCGCTGTAAACGAATAGCCAGACAAGTATTCCGCATAGCACAAAGGCCGGGTACGGAGCCGCCCCGGTATCAAAGCGTGAAAATGCACTAAAAATAACCGTCAGGATAAGCGTCGAAACCAGCGGCTGGAGCAAAACCCAGGCAGCGCCGATCAAGGTTTGCTTATAACGAACGGCGATATCGCGACGTGTTAGAAAATAGAGCAGTTCGCGGCGGTCCAAAAGTTCCGCTAGTTCGCTGGCGATGGATCGCCGTTCGGCGCCGATAGAGGTTAGAGTTTTCTGAGAATCGTTATTCAGATTTCTTTCGGATTAATTTTCTTTGACCTAAAATAGTTTTTCCTGATTCTTCGCCAAAGATTTACGGCCGACATCGGCACGAAAAGTCGCAGGCAAAAGCGTACCAATTGCGCGGCACTCTCGGCTCCTCGCCAGCTTTCCTTTGCCAAATGAATCGCGGACATCTTTTGCCCATATTGAAGTTCCATTCTTGCATAGCGAAACTTCGTACGCGTTGCAATTTGCCGAAGTTCCTCGGTAGAAACGCCCAAGCAGTCACGGTTTCTCTCCTGCGCTGCGAGCAGTTCGCGGAGCATCAATATTCGATCGCTGCTTGTATTGTAACGATGATGGCGCCAGACGGAAAGCACCGCCGGGTCAAAGGCAAATTCGCCGCGCGTCATCAGCTTTAAGTACATTTCATAATCTTCTAGCCTCGCCGATTCGTTCCATTTTACTGCTTCGACAGCCGAGCGCCGATAAACTACAGTCGAGCTAACCGGCGCAATTCCAGCTAGAAGCATTTCGCGGGCATCGCCGTCCGGATAATTACCCCAAGAATCCACGTAATTTGCCGTCGAATCAAAAATCGCGCCGTTTTCATCCATCAAAAATGCGTGGCCATAGGCCAAAACCGCATTTTTCCGCCGGCTTAAAAGCCCAGATCGAGACTCCAAGAACTCCGGCAGCCATAAATCGTCAGAGCCAATGTACGCGAAATATTCAGCACTGCTTGCGGCGGCGAATCCTTCGTTGAGTGTACGGCAGAGGCCACGATTTTCGCGAGCAATGAATTCACATTCGAACGGGCAATCCTTTAAAACCCTTTCGATGACGGCAACCGATCCGTCGCTAGAACCATCGTCGATAACCAATAATTTTCGTGGCTGCAACTTCTGTGCAAAAATCGATCTAAGACAAGTTTCGATAAAAGGCAAATGATTATAAGACGGGACGAGAACGAAGACTTCGGGCTGACCCTTCTGGCTCTCGACTGCAGTTTCCATTCAAATGAAATAGAATCATATTCGGGCGGATTTGTCATCGTCCGGCGAGCAAGGCGAAAATGCGGGTTCTCTACTATCTTGATTCGGTAAACCGAGGCGGCGCCGAAACTCTTATGCTCGACGTATGCAAAAATGCGGCGCGCTTCGGGGTCGAGACTTTTGTTGCCGCTGGCGAAGGCGAGCTCCGCGACCATTTCCGTAATAGCGGCGTTCCATTTTTCCCCGTCCAGCGGAATTTGCCCATCGACGCTCCGCTCGTTTCGGACCTGAGAAAGATTATAAAGAAAGAAAGCATCGCAATCGTACACGCATCCCAGCCCGTTGAAGGGCTCCATCTATTTCTTGCAACGCATTCGCTAAGTGTCCGACGCGTTCTTACATTTCACGGCTTTCTTCCGGATCGGAAAAACCTTTGGGCGTCGCGCTTTCTTATTCCGCGGATGGATGCCAATCTAGTGGTCAGCCGCGGACTGGCTGAATGGCTCGGGAAATATACGGGCCTTGAATTAGGCGAGGTGCTGAGCATCGTGCACAATGGCGTAGATCCGTCGCGGCTGCGCCCATCGGGAATCGATGTAAGAGCGGATCTTGGAATACCGGCCGACGCTCTCGTTATTGGTATGGTGGGGAATTTTTATCAGGATCTACGCAAAGATCAGCTAACGCTCGCCGCTGCCTTCGGCCGGATTGCCGCCGCGATCCCAAACGTCTATTGCCTGTTCGTAGGCAAAACGGAAAAAGGAGCGGAAGGGAAATTTCGGGAATGCAAAAATCTCATAGACGAATCAGGGCTTTCGGAATATGCACGTTTCACAGGCCCGCGAGACGACATCCCAGATCTTCTTGCCGCACTCGATCTGTTTGTGCTCTCGTCGTTTCACGAGGGATTGCCAATCGCGTTGACAGAGGCTATGCTGGCCGGCATTCCGGCTGTCGTTTCGGACATCGCGCCGCATCGCGAGGCAACGGCGGGCGGCATTTATGCTCCGCTCTTTCGAACTGCGGACGCAGCCGATCTGGCGGAGAAGGTGATCGACATCCTTTTTGACGAAGCAAAAAGAAAACAGCTTTCAGCAAAGGCAAAGGCATTCGCCCAGGACAATTTCAGCATCGACGCGCATCTCAATTCGCTCAAGCGGATTTACGAGCGCATACTTACGAAATGAAAATACTTATCGGAATGCCGGCAAAAGAGTCTTGGGGCGGCCCGGCGCGATGTGAACCGCCGTTTGTCGAAGCTTTGGCAAACACCGGCGTCGAGGTCGAAACATCCGACTACGTTTACGGCGATAAGGAGAAACCGACGCCAATTGTTGAGCGCGTAGGCCGCGTTCTGAAAACAGCTTTCCGATTTCGGCGATTGTTGAGGAATTCGCGGTTTGATCTCATCCACCTCAACAGTGCCTTTGATGCAAAGACAATTCTTCGTGATTCGTTTAGCCTTTTATTGATGCGACCCCGAAAAGCAAAAGTATTTTTGAAACTCCACGGTTCCGAGGCTAGCGGTTTTCAATCCCTAATTCGATACAAAATTCTCATTTCCTGGCTCAAGAAAAACGTCGATGGATTTGGAGTCCTCTCAAATGAGGAGCTTGCGACGTTCGAACAACTTGGTTTTGATCGGAGGAAGTTTTTCCTTGTCAAGAATGTCGTAAAATTCGAGGTGCCTGATCTGTTGAATTCGATTCGAGCGGCGAAAAATGCAACGAACCTATTCGAACTTCTCTTCGTTGCGAGATTCATTGAAACAAAGGGACTTTTAGAAGCAATTGAGGCCTGCGCGAGACTTCGACGCCTCGGGCTTCGAGTGCGTTTGACGTGTGTCGGCGATGGGCCACTGCGGGAACGAGCCGAAGCCGAGGTTGAACGGCTCGGCCTGCGAAACGTCGTCTCGTTTACCGGCTATGTCGAGGAAAAAAAAGTTGAGCACTATATGGCCAGCTCGGATATATTTGTTTTCCCCACACGACACCCAGAAGGTTTTCCGATTGCATTGTTCAAGGCCGTAGCAGCTGGGCTTCCCGTTGTAACTACCGCGACACGTTCTGCGGTCGATTATCTTACGGACCGTGAGAATGGAATTTTTTGTAACCCAGATTCGCAGAGCGTTGCAAATGCCGTCGAACTGCTTATTCGGAACCCTAAGCTAATGGAAACTATCCGCCTTCGGAACTGTGCAATGCGCGAAAACTTTGCGGCCGAAACGATCGCAAAAGAATACCTGCGGATTTACCGTAAATTGATTGGACATAGTCTGGACGAATCCACACCTGAAAAAGCCGCAAAGGATTAATCGTATATGGCAATTTTAGTCACCGGCGGAGCCGGCTATATTGGAAGCGTTACTGCTGCAGAACTCTTAAGCCGAGGCGAAGAGGTTGTAATTTTGGACAATCTGTCGCGGGGCTATCGAAATGCGGTTCCACGCGGAGCCGAATTTTTATGTGGCGATATCGGCGACCGCGAAATAGTTCGTCAGCTTTTAAACCATTTTAGGATAGATGCAGTAATGCATTTCTCCGCATTTGCCTATGTCGGCGAATCCGTCGCCGAGCCTATGAAATACTATCTGAACAATGTCGTAAATACGGTCATTCTGCTAGATACAATCATTGCCGCCGGCGTCCGGAAATTTATATTTTCCTCGACTTGCGCAACCTATGGCGAGCCGGAGTATCTGCCAATTGACGAGTCGCATCCGCAAAAGCCGACCAACCCGTACGGGCAATCAAAACATGCAATCGAGAGAGTGCTCTCGGATCTTTCACAGGCGCAGCTAATAGAATTCGTGTCGCTTCGCTATTTCAACGCCTGCGGCGCGACCGTAGAATACGGAGAATTTCATCAACCCGAAACGCACCTGATACCAATTGTTCTCGAAGCTGCAGCGGGTAAACGGACGGCGGTTCCCGTATTTGGAACGGATTATGATACCCCGGACGGAACCGCGATCCGTGACTACATTCACGTTTCCGATCTGGCTGCTGCTCATATCGCTGCACTTGATTATCTCGCGGGCGGTGGCAATTCCCAGTTTATTAACCTAGGTAACGGTACCGGCTACTCCGTGCTGGAAGTAATTCGGGCTGCGAGTGAGGTAACGGGCAGACCGATCAACGTTGAATATAAACCACGGCGGAGCGGCGATCCCTCGCGGCTGGTCGCAAACGCAAGCAAGGCTGCGGAATTGCTCGGTTGGCAGCCGAAAATCAGCAGCCTCGAGAAAATGATCGGATCTGCATATCGTTGGCATCAGAAGTACCCTAATGGATACCTGTCGCGTTAATCGCCTCGGGCCGATTTTTGAGCTGCGGCCTATTTAGCAAAAGGCGTAGAAATTCGGAATCGTCAAATTCGGCTTGCCTACCCATTCGGACGACGATTACACGCAGCGACGGGATGATATAAAGCCGCTGATTGGCTGCTCCGGCAGCCATAAAAAGGTCGGCCGGCGCACCATCGCCGAGCCCGCTCAGGCTCATCCTCAGCACTGAATTCTCGATCGGTAACAAAGCTGGTAGAGGGCTTCGTCGCGGTCCAACAATACGGCTTGGATCGGCTTTTCCGCGGTTCAACCAGAAGGTCACGCCGTAGTTTGGATTCGCCGCAGAGCCCTTCAGTAACTCGTCAAGCAATTCCCCTTTTATAATCTGGAGCTTTCCGATGCGGCCACCGTTAAGCATAAATTCGCCGAATTTCAACCATTCGCGAGCGGTCATATAGGAACCGGAGGGAAGATTTGGCTGACCTTCTTGCATTTCCCATTTCGATGGCGATAGCGAAATTGGATCCAAAATACGGCGGCGAAGATATGCGTAAACTGAATCGTTTCGTTTTGACAGCTTTCGGCGCAGAGCCTCGCCAAAGACTTGAAATGGCGTCGGTCCGTAGCGGAATTTTTCGCCGGGCGGAAACGATGCTTTGGATTTAATAGCCTCCGAATACGGAGGCGGACGGCCGATGTTGCCGTCGTCGATACCGCTTGTTAGCGAAAGCAGCTGCCGAAAAGTGATTTTCGAGCGAAGCGGATCGCTTTTCCACTCGCCAATAGTATCGGAAACTCTCTCGTCGAATCCACCAATGATGCCGTCTTCGATCGCGGCTGCAAGCAGGACGCCGGAAAACGATTTCGTCCCGCTTGCCAGCATCCAGGGCAGCTCTGCCCGGTGGCCATTTTGATAGTCTTCGAATATCACCTTGCCATCTTTCCAGACAATCATCGCAAGCCCACGCGCACGTCGCGAATAGTCCGCCGCGGCGGCGAAATCATTCGATTGGCGCTGCGGCTGGGCCCGCACGCCGCAAGCGGCTAACAAAAAGACAAAAACAACGATCGAAAGATAAGCGATCTGCAACGGTAATTTCATATTTCAAAGACAGCGGCTGCGGAACAATTTACAGCAGCCGCGAATTAGTATCGTAAACTGCAAAATCTATTGCCGTTGGAACTCCGGGGTTCCAAGCACGAGGCTGACGGCCTTGAAAACCTCCGGGTCGCCCGACGGTTGAAGTAGACGAACCTGTCTATTCATCTTACCCGCCTGTCCGCCGCCGATACTTGTCTTCGGTGCGTCTTCGGGTCGGTCTGGAAACTCTGCCGAAGCGGAAATCTCCGGTAGCGGCTTTTCCAATTGTTTTTCAAGCGCCGAACGAGTTACGGGCGATATTTCATTATTCAAGATTTCTCGAATTGCCGAATCGAGCAATTGCTTACGATCACTGAAAGAAAACCTCGAAAGGTTGACTCGCGTTCCGGGAATTCGATTGCTAGCAATGGCGACTGCAAAATTTAGCCGCTCGAGCAAAGCTCCGGTATTTACCCAGTCGTCGGCTTTGTCCGGGTAACCCGTCGGAGCCTGGTAACCATACGGAACCTCTCCGAGCTTGTTGAGCATTGCAAGCATCGCTGGCCCGCCGACCGTTTCACCGCCGAGCACACGAACTGCACTGACAGCAAGTTCGAAGGGCGTCTTTATCTTTGCCCTGTAATTTTCCGGAGCGAAGAATTCCGGATCGTCAAAGATTGCCCGCAACGTTGCGCGTATATTGCCACCCGACCGCGAAAACGCCTCTGCAATGCGGCCGATGAGGGCATCGCTCGGGTGATCACTGACAAACTTTTCGCAAAGTTTTCGAGCGATGAATTTTGCCGTTGACGGATGCCGGGCGAGAATATCGATTACCTTTATTCCATCCTTGATACCGCCTTCGTCTATCTTTTGGCCGAGCACATATTTCGGCGCATTGTCATGCCATCGCGGATTGAAGTAAAATTCACCGCTATCTAATTCGTCGGGAACGCCGGAGAATCGCCGAAGGCGTTCCAGCCGTCGATTCTCATCTCCGCGGATCACCTCCGCGGCCACCCGCCGGTAACCGCGCGCATCCGCAATGGTCCAGCCCGTAAACGCACGTGCTACCTCGATGATGTCCTTTTGTGTATAGCCGCCGTCAACGCCGAGCGTGTGCAACTCCATTAGCTCGCGTGCATAATTTTCGTTAAGTCCGCGCCGCTGTTGCGAGGCCTGGCGCATTTGCTCGATCCGGCGGTCAAGCTCCGCATCGGAGATTCCCTGCCGGGCTTTGATTTGCTCGCGCATTGCGGACGTCAGCCGGCCGGACCGTAATAAAAGCTGGAGCCGAGTGTTCGCCTGATTGCTTTCAGCATTTGGGCTCACCGATTCAAAATTGTCGAGATAAAACAACATTGCAGGGTGCTGTGCAGTAGCTAATAGTAGATCGCGGAAATTCCCAAGCGCGTATTTCCGCAAAACATCACGCTCGTAACTGGGGATATACCAACGCACGGCCGATTTCCCAGCGAAAACGTTAAAGTGGTTTTGCCAGAAATCGACCATCACTTCCTGCAATTGCCGCTCGGAATAAACTGCCCGGAGAAAACGATTCGTTACGATTTGCGGCAGGATTTGCTGCGCCGGGCGCAGATCGTATTTTTGATACAGTGCCTGCAACTGCTCGCGGCGGAGGCGTTGATTGTCCTCGTTCATCTTCCGGGTCGCCGCCGGATCCGCCGCGGTAACGGAAGGTTGCCCGTTTGCCTCCTGTTGCCCGTCTCTGCGATTGAGCATCTGCAACAAAGCTCCCGGATTTGGGTATTTCGCAAACAGCTCGGCCGTGCTCATCTGAAAAACGTCAAGGTTCGCGACTTTTTCCTCTGCAACGGAATCATCGATCGTCTCCGGTGAAAGCTGCTGCTCGATATATTTTTTGAGTCCGATCGACCGTACCTTTTCGACATCGCCCGGACGCGGCCCGTAACCGAGCCGGTTGAGTACGTGGATGATCCTCTGCTCCTCGGTCAGACCGCCAGCTCTTTTCTGCACTGGCATCGCAAACAGCGGAAGAGAAAGTGAATAAATCAAAGCAAGTGTGCACAAGCGAAAAAAGGTATTTCGGGCTTTTGTCATATGAAACTTACTCCGTTTGAAATTACCTAGCACAGGTTCTTGTCTGACCTGCGGCGATACTTTAGACGCGTCGCTGCTGCCGATTGGCGATAAAATTCGATCCGAAAGCCCAGTTGGCAGATCTCGCTTTTCCTGCAACAGCCCAAGATTCTATTGCATCGAAACATTCGAATTCGCCCGCAGATTCAAGTAAAATCTAAATTTGAACGAAATGCCGGAGACATTGTAATGAAATCAATTGCGCTGACACTGCATTTACCTCTATTTCTTCTCTCGGTGTTTGCTGCAACAGCATTTGCGCAGACGCGAACCTTCAGCGAATCGGACGTCGAATTTACGTTCGAAATTCCGGACGCGCGTTGGAAACTCGTCGGGAAAACGCCATACGTAAATCTTGTCTATAACACCGCTCGCGAAGGTGAACTGGAAATAAGAAAAACTACGGCGCCGGCCAGTAAGCCAATTAGCGAAGTAATTCGCGACGAAGAGCAGAAACTCCAGTTTATGCCTGGCTACATTGCCGGTAAGGAGGAAAATTTCTCCGGCAAACTTCGCGGAGCTATATTCAATTTCGAGTTTGTTCGCGCGGGCAGGAATATGTCCGGCAGGTTTTATTTCTTAAGGTCCGATGATACGGTTTATATTCTCAGATTTACCGGTTATGCGGACAGTCTACGCTCGCTGCGTGTTCAGACGGACATTATCGCAAGAACTTTTCAGGTGAAAAAGTAATTTGGACTTTCCTCAAGCCGGCTCAGGAATAAACTGTGAACCAAATGGCATAATGTAGCCGGGTCCTTCCGGCAGTTTTGCAACCGCGCGTGCCAGTGATTGCATTGATACCAAACGCATTTTCTCCGTCGTGGCCGTCGGCAAAGAAGAGATAATGCGAACGTCGAATTCTTCCGCAATTCGTAAAAGACTCCAGGCCGTCTGACCGTTGACCTGATATTTGCGGCTAAGCAACTCGGCCATTTGCCGACTGCTTTCGGCAGAAAACCATTCGGCGAAATCTGACCGGCCTAAACCTTCGCTGCATTCGGCGATAAGCACTATGCTCCCGCCAGGCAAGCAAGCTTGGGCAGCGGCAACAAGAGCCTTGTGTGCCTGGATCATATTTATGTCAAATGGAAATCCCCCGCAACTGACAATAACGCTCTTTCGCTTTTCGCTGAGCCGAACCACGTTCGACTCTCGCAGCCTGTCGCAGGCGGACCGGTGCGACGCTATCCAGTCTCCGCAGTAAACATCGACAATCTCGCCACGCGAATCTACCAGCGAATTGACCGAAAAATCCGGCGGCGCTGCAGATGCGGCTTCGATAAACGCTTTATTCACGGGATTACCTTCTAGTTGTCCAGGTCCGACGCCCTCTGCTCGGGTCCGTTGATCGAAATCAAAAGCCAATCGGTGCGTTTCCGTAATTGTCCGCTTTGAGGCTAGCCCCGGACAAATCATTTTTCGGCCACCTGTAAAACCAGCAAAATAATGAAAACCAACGGAGGATACCGTAATGACGCGGGAATATTCGACTAGAGCACGGTTAAGTTCGATCGGAATACCGCTCGTCGTTTCGCCCAATCGGACGAGGCTTGCGAGGTCGCGGGCATTATGGCTCTGCGAAACAATTCGCCTCGCAATAAAATCACCCAGAATTTCCGCCTTTTCGGATTCGCGGACCGGGCGGTGAATGCCGGTAGCGAAAACGATCCGGATATTTGCAGGTTGGACACCGGCTGCAATCAGGCGTCGGATGATCAAATTGCAAATCTCGCCCGCACCTGAGCTCCGTGTTCGGTCCGGAACTGCAATCAGGACGCGTTCGCCCGGTTTAATGATCTCTTCAATCGGCGGCGTGCCAATCGGGCGATCGAGACATTTGCCAATCTCCGAATCTCCTATTGGGCACAAATTTTGTCGGCCGCAAATAACCTCGAACCGCTGCGGATCGAATTCAAACGGAATAACGGAACGACCATAGGCTAGTTCAATTGTTCGCATTTGCGGCTTGATTTTTGTCGTACTTCGACTCTTCCTTAGCGCCGTCGGCTGCGACGGAGCGGCTCTTTGGTTCGAAGCACCGCGTCCCGACCTCGCAGGCGTAAACGGCCTCCGGTTCGTTTTCCATCGATTCCATCTGAATAGTTAGGTGATCAATGCCGAAATCGCTATGAAGCCGCGACCTAACGGACGACAGCACTTCGGAATGCGGAACTGTCGGGACATGATTAATATGCGCCGAGAGAGCCTCGATTCCAGAGGAAATGGTCCAGACGTGAAGATCATGGACGCCGGCAACGCCTTCGGTTGTCAAAATCGCCTCTTCCACTGCGGAAAGGTCAATATGCGCCGGCGTTCCCTCTAAGAGTATGTTTACGCTTTCGACAATCAGCCGCCAGGCTCCGTAAATGATTATCAGGCCGATCAGAATGCTGCCGACAGAATCGGCCCAATTCCAGCCCAAAAAAACCACGGCAAGCCCGGCCACTATTGCCATCACTGAGCCAAGTAGATCGCCGAGAACGTGGAGAAAAGCACCGCGAAGGTTCAGATCGTACTTGTGGTCCGAATGCAAAAGCCAAACCGCCACGATATTTACTAACAGGCCACCGGAGGCAATCAACGCCATCTGAGCGCCGGCAATAGAAACCGGCTCCTTAATCCGCTGAAAAGCTTCGAAACCAATCCAGACGGAAAGTAAAACAAGGGCAACGCCATTGATAAAAGCCGCCAGGATCTCCAACCGATAGTATCCATACGTTTTTCGTGATGTAGGCGCCCGCCCGCCGAACCAGATTGCCGCCAGAGTTAGCGAAAGCGCTGCAACGTCTGTCAGCATGTGTCCGGCATCGGCTATCAAGGCGAGCGAATTAGTCAGGTATCCACCGATCGCCTCTGCGATCATATAGCCGAAAGTCAGCGCCAGTGCGATCCGCAGTCGCAAAACTTTTCTACCTGACTGCTTTTCCGACCTGCTCGATCGCTGCACTAAAGCTACCTCCACCGGTTAAAATTTTCGTAAGACACGAGAGTGATGAAGCGAAAGGACGAACCCGGCGCGGTTACCAGCGTCATCGCTGAGCTCTACAGCAACCTCTGAAAGCGGCGTTGAAATCTGAAGCCGGAATGACCCGTCCGGACCGGCAAATATCTGATTTCCCTGCGAGCGGACAAGTAGGCCGGGCCTGGTCTTTCCGCTTATCAGGTAAACATTTCCGCCAACCGGCTCGCTTTTCCATCCGGTAACGTCTATAACCGGACTTGAACCGCGGCGGGCGACGATAAATTTCCAATGCGGATTCCAATCGCTAGACTGGCCAGATCGCGACGTTGCCTTAACTCGCCAGTAGTATGTGCCGGGCGCCAGGCCCGCAAGGCGAAATTCGCGAGCGGTCAATGACGCACGGTCAACCAGGATTGCATCGGACGCAAAAATCGGAGACCGCGAAACTTGAATATAGTAACTGGCGATCGGTAGGCTGGTATCTGCCTGCCAACTGAAAACTACGCTGATGCCTGAACCCGTCGAATCCGTCAACTGTGCTCCGTCGGCCGGAGCAATCGGGCGGGGAGGATTGAGCAGTTTCTCGCGCGCCGCGATTCGTCCATCGTTAACGGCGGCGTATTCATTTTCGACAAGCGTCGTCCTCGTTCCGCCGATCGTCGTTTCGACGCTACCTCGGCTGATTCTGATCTCGCCACCATTTGTCTGCGCGTCGGCATTAAAGCTGGCGTCCGTTTGGGACTTAAGCGCAGTTTCTGAATCCAGCATTTCGACGACGTTTTTAGAACTTACGGGCTGATCTTCGGTTCGGACGTTGAGTTGGCCGTCATCCAGCGAAACGCGAACATTTGGCCCGCCAAAAAGAGTCGAGTTGTTGCGTATAACCACGGTCGTATTCGGCCGGACGGTATAGACCGAGCCATCTACCATCTGGACGATCGCCTTACCGTCGGATTGTGTCTGAATCGTATCGCCGGCGGCTACCCAAATCTCCTTTGTAACGAGAATCGTCTCTCGCGTCGCCGCCCGGGTGATTCTCACATCGCCCTCGAACGAAAGTATTCTCGCTGCATCCTTTGGCGCCTCAGCCATACTCTCCGGAGCGAACCAGTTACTCCGCATCGCATACCACAATCCGAGGCTCATTAGCGAAACGGCAATCGCAAATGCAGCGATGCCATACAGCGTGCTGCGCCGGATTCGCCACCAGTCAACGTAAAACTTTTTATACCGGCGTTCCATTTGCTAACTCCGTCCGCCCTTAGCCTGCGGTAATGTCGTTTTCGCGAGATTCGCGGCTTTCGCAGCTGGGAAATATCAGCGAGCAGACTATCGAAATGGTGAGGGCCGCAACTACGACTCCTAAAGAAATGTTAATCGCTGCCTGATCGTATTCATGATTCTGAAACCGCTGCAGAAACCCGATCAGCGGCCCAGTCGATTGGCCCGAGTACAATAATAGCAAACCGGAAGCGACTAACGGCAGCAACATTTTAAGGCCGATGAATGAGAGAACAAATGCGAGGCCGTATTTCAGCAAATGGAATTTGTCCGCCATATCGGATAACAAAAAATAAAACGTTCGCAGGCCGAGAATCGCGAAGATATTTGAAGTGTATACGATAAAACGATCGGTGGTTACGCCGAATATCGCCGGTATAGAATCGACCGCAAATACTATATCTACTAGGTTAATTATAATCAGCACGAGAAGCAGTAGAGTCCCAAATAGTTTGCCATCATGCCGGACGATAAAACTGTCGCCTTCGTATTGGCTCCGAATCGGGATAAATCGCGTTGTAAAATTAACCACCGTGCTTGATTCCGCATCAAAGCCTTCGTCGTCGCCAAACATTTTGACGCCGGTGTAAATCAAAAAGGCTCCGAAAATATAGAGAAGCCAATGAAAACTATCGACCAGCTGAGCTCCGGCAAAAATCATTGCCATCCGTAGCACAAGCGCCATAAAAATGCCCCAAAATAGAACTCTGTGCTGAAACTCCTTGGGCACTTTGAAATACACGAAAATCAGCAGGAAGACAAAGAGATTGTCGATAGAAAGAGATAACTCGATTAGATACCCCGTCAGAAAAAGCTTTGCCCGGTCCGAACCAAACTGAAAGAGAACAAATGCGTTGAATAACAGCGCAAGCCCGACCCAAACCGCGCTCCAGGCAAGGGTTTCGCGCCGCGTCGGCGTGTGTGATTTGCGGTTTACGATCCCGATATCGACAAATAATGCCGAGAGGACAACGACAAAAAATCCAATCCAGGCCCAAAGCGGATACTCGAAAGACTGCATAAAGAAAATCGTTCAAGACACAGACGGCTGTGGCGCAAGGCGTCCGAATCTAGGATTCTATCCGATTCCGGATCGTATCTCTATCCGCGAACAATCGGATTGACAATATTGGGGTTTAAAATTAGTCTAGATTTAGGTGGCCAAGCAACTAAACATAGCAGCCGTAGAGAAAATGGCACGCGAGCGCGGCCTAAAAATGACGCCGCAGCGGCGTGCAATAATTGAATATCTGCAAAACGCCCACGAGCATCCGACGACCGAAGAGGTATTCCTGGCAGTAAACCGTGATTTTCCTATGAGCTCGCGGGCGACCGTTTACAATACCATTAACTGGCTTCGAGATGCGGGAATGCTGCAAGAGATTTACGAAGCTGGGGCCGTTCGGCTTGATCCGAATTTTGACCGCCATCATCATTTCGTTTGCAATCGGTGCGGCCGCGTTGAAGACGTCGGATTTGAATTGATTTCCGATCTCGGGATTTGCCCGCTGCCAGAATCCCAGACGATTGAAAGTTTTGAAATTGTTCTACGCGGAGTTTGTAAATCTTGCAAGACGGCGGCGGTTTGAAGACCGCCTATTCGCTCTTGCCGGTGAGCTCGGCACACGCATTGCTAAAAACAACCCGCAAGCGCCTCGCAATCTCCTCTAGCCCGAACCGGTCGACTTCAGAAAAATCATCCGGCACATCGCTATCTACGTCAAGAACGCCGACGATTTCGCCTGCCGCGTCAAACAGCGGGACGACGATTTCCGAACGCGCCGCCGAGCTGCAGGCAATGTGTCCCGGGAAGGTATTCACATCGGGGACAATTACCGTTTTCCGCCTCGAATAGCAATAACCGCACACTCCACGGTCAAAGGCGATCCGCGTACACGCAAGCGGTCCTTGAAAAGGCCCGAGAACGAGCTCGCCATTTTTTGCCAAGTAAAACCCAACCCAAAAAAAATTCAGCGCCTGCTTTAAAACCGCTGCTGTGTTTGCAAGGTTTGCGACGATGTCTGTCTCGCCTTCGATCAGCGCCGAAATCTGCGGCGCGATTTCAGCATAGATGGTTTCGCGGTCTGCTCCGCGTGTAAAAACAATATTTTCCGCCATAATTTTCCGCGCCGACGGCTTTCATTAAGGTGAGCCGCGCGGCAATCGCCGAATCCACATTTTTTCGCCGCAGAACCCCCAACTTAAAGGTTTTTTGGCTTGTAATGGATTATTTCCGCTTTTTCAATAGTTATCATTGCGCCGCAGCCTGCCTCATCGATCATTTTATTCGCCGCTTCAAGAAAACTGTTGATTTTTGCGACGTTATCAACGATTTCCACGACTATCGGTAAATCAAATGAAAGATCTAGCAGTTTTGAAGTATGAATCCGACTGCTTGCTCCGTAGGACAGTATCCCACGAAAAACCGTCGCCCCCGCAACACCAAGTTTTTTTGCTTCAAGGACAAGGGCTTCGTAAAGAGGCCGGGATTCATATTTATCCAGCTCCCCGATAAAAATCCGCAGTAGTTTGGCATCGCGTTCCAGTTCCATACCTTAAAGCATCCTTGCCGACTGCATCCCAAGATAGGTAGCCACAAGACCGAGAATCAGACTAACGAGGACATTCACCGCAAACGGAACAAATTCGCCCTCGCGAATAAGCTCTAGACTCTCGTACGAAAACGTCGAGAAAGTTGTAAATCCGCCGCAAAATCCTGTCGTCAGTAAAATCCGCACTTCCGGCGTTACGGCTCCGAAACGCTCTGAAAACGACATCACTGCTCCGATCAGAAAACAGCCGCCGAGGTTGGCAATCATTGTCCCAAACGGAAAAGTCGGCGAAATATGTGTTGCGGCGAAAATGGAGACTAAGTAGCGGCAGATGCTCCCGGCGAACCCGCCGACGCCCACAAGAATTACGTTCTTGTCCATAACCCGATCGGTTTTCGCGTAGGAGCCATCAGCTCAAAATGAGCGGTTTTCGTTTCGGGAAGACCCCATTTCCCAAGGCTTAGTTGAAGTTTTACACAGCTGCTTGACCTCGGTCAAGCAGCTTTTTGAGCCGTTCGCGAGTGCCGTTGACTGCAGCGGCTGCCTCGGAGGCCGTTTTTGCAAGCGCGGTGAGATGACCCATTTTTCTGCCGGGCTTTGCGGCAGCCTTTCCGTAAAGATGAAGTTTGATCGATGGATCCGTTAGCGCCGCGGCCCAGTCAGGTTCGCCATCACGCCATAAATCGCCGAGGAGATTTGCCATCGCCGCCGGGCTATGCAAATCAGTTCGGCCGAGCGGCAGGCCACAAACTGCCCTCAATTGCTGCTCAAATTGCGACGTAACAGAGGCATCAAATGTCAGGTGGCCGGAATTATGCGGCCTCGGCGCGATTTCGTTAACCAGCACTCCGCCGTCCGCTGCGAGGAAAAATTCAACGCAAAGCGTCCCGACGTAATCGAATGTATCGGCGATGCCGCGTGCGATTTCAAGTGCTTGGTTTCTGGTGACCTCTGGAACTTCCGCCGGAGCGAGCGAAACATCTAGGATATGATTGCTATGCGAATTTTCGATTACACCGTAATGGACGAATTCTCCAAGCCTGGAGCGGGCCGCAACAACCGAAATCTCTTTGTCGAAACTGACAAACTTCTCCAATACACCGTCTCGTCCATTGAGCGAAGCAAACGCGGTATCAATATCGTGTGGCTTGCGGATAACCGTCTGCCCTTTGCCGTCGTAGCCAAAACCGGCGGTTTTCAAAACGGCGGGCAGGCCGATTTCGTTCACGGCGCGGTAGAGGTCGTCAATCAGGCGGATCGGACGAAATTCGGCTATCGGGAACCCGTTTGATTTCAAAAACTGTTTTTCACGAAGACGGTTTTGTGTAGTATGCAATACGTCGCCATTTGGAAAGACGGCAACGAACTCTGTAGCAGCGGCGACCGTTTCATAAGGTACATTCTCAAATTCAAAAGTTACAACATCAACCGAGCGGGCAAAGGCGCGGACCGCGTCAAGGTCCGCGTATGCGGCAACGGTTTCAATATCCGCGACCTGTCCTGTAGGCGTGTCCTCGTCGGGCGAAAATGTGTGTACGCGGTAGCCCATTTTTCGGGCTTCGATTGCAAACATCCGGCCGAGCTGTCCGCTGCCGAAAACTCCGATTATTGAATTGGGAAGGATTTGTCGGCTCATCGATTCCTATCGCCTACGGTTGATTTACCTTCGTTTTTAGAACGGCTTCGGTCTGGCGGCGGCGAAAATCGTGCAACTTTTTTCGCAGCTCGGGCCGCGAGTTTGAAAGAATTGCAATCGCAAGTAGCGCGGCATTATTTGCTCCCCCCGCTCCAATTGCCAGCGTCCCTACTGGAATGCCAGCCGGCATTTGGACAATCGAAAGAAGCGAGTCGAGACCTTTTAGGGTTTTACTTTCCACTGGAACACCGAGGACCGGAACTGCGGTCTTCGAAGCACACATCCCCGGCAAATGCGCTGCGCCGCCCGCGCCGGCAATTATCACCTCAATGCCTCTGGATTCTGCGGAGTTTGCAAACTCGAACAGCAGATCCGGCGTCCTGTGCGCCGATACGATCCGGGCTTCATATTCGACTCCGAATTCATCGAGTGTCTCGGCGGCTGCCTTCATTGTCGGCCAATCGGATTTGCTGCCCATAACTATCGCAACCAGCGGCAACGCAGATTTTGCCGGCTTCTTCTTTTTAGAAACTTGGTCCTCGATTTTTCGTTTGCTGATTGCCATAAATCGTTGCCTGCGGCCGAAGAAGAAAAGAAAGACAGTTTCGAATCGCGGCCCTCTATATTATTTTGCAAGTTCGGCTCGAACCGCCGCTTCAAATTTATCCCAAGCCTTAATTGTACTCCGCCAATAAACTATCTCGCCGCTTTTAGAAATCACGACGTTTTTCGGATATCCGCCGATGTTGAATGCTCCAATGACGTCACTTGCATCCGCAGCCTGTAGGTAGTTCAGCGGCTCTTTAATGAGGTAATTCCGGACTGCCGGTACCGAATCAGCGGTTACGGCAATGAACACAATGTCATCGCGACCAGCGAACTTTTTCCTAAACTCACTCAGTTGGGCCCTCATCGCCCGACATGCGGGGCAGCCGATAAACCAGAAATGAAGAACGACGACCTTGCCCGAAAGATCGGAAAGCGAAATGCCTTCCCCGCTTATCAAGCTAAAGGTGACCGCCGGCGACCGCATTCCTTCCTGCGGAATTTTCTGAAGCCGTAATTCTATTATCCCGTCCGGCAACAGCCGTCGAATTGTAGCGTCCGGGTAGTGAAAATTCGCCATCCGGATATCGACAAATTCATTGTTGGAAATGATGTTGCCGTCCGAATCACGGTAAATCGTCTTCGGTAAATTTTGCGGCTCAGGTCGCGTCGTCTGTCCGTTTGCCGCGTAGATGAAAAACATCACAGAGATTAGGCAAAAAATGATTCGGAGCCGTCGGGCCATATCGTTAAAAATAAAAGAGACGGCCGATGAAAGCAAACTTCACCGGCCGAGCCTTTAACGATAAACTTACCACCAGCCGCAGTTTTTATTGGCCTTGACCTAGACTGAATCCTGGCTTCCCGTCAAAAGTGTAGAGATGCTCTGTTTTGATAAAGTCAAATCCAGCAGCATTTACGCGCTCGAGCAAGCGGATTACCTGCCGATGAGTTATCGTCGTACCTTCATTTTCTGACATAAACCGACATCGCCAATGGTCAACGCAAAAAGTATCGGGCTGTCCTTTCGGATAAACCTTTGTTCCGCGATTGGAGATCATCACGAGTTTCACACCGTCGCCATTGAGTCTTTCAAGCGCTTTGCCGAGCTCG
This sequence comes from Blastocatellia bacterium, assembly GCA_040289905.1. GTDB lineage: Bacteria > Acidobacteriota > Blastocatellia > Pyrinomonadales > Pyrinomonadaceae > OLB17. The sequence goes on along the minus strand of PSMA01000011.1, from coordinate 51,478 downwards.
TCCGCCGCACCGTAAAACTTACCATTCCACCAATCGAGGAACACATCGACGCCAATAAGTTCCTTCTTTTGCGGCTCAGGTGCTGTATAAAGCGGCTTGCTTTGCCGAGCTTCTGCTTCGTCAACTGCTTTATATTCGACCGCTCTGAGAGTTTGCGGCTTTTGTCCAAGCCGGTCAACGACTGCTTGCGCAAATTCCCGGGTCCCAACCTTCTGTTTCGATACGTCTTCCTTATAAATGTCGTAGGTGTGAATACCATCTTCAATGGTCTTAAGCCAGGCATTGTGAGCTCGTTCCGCGACGTCCGGTTGATTGATATGAACCAGCATCATCACTGCACCGAGGAAAAGCCCAGAGGGATTTGCGACGTTTTGGCCTGCGCGCCGTGGTGCGGAGCCGTGAATCGCTTCGAACATCGCAATATGCTCACCTATATTTGCAGAGCCGGCCAGCCCGACCGAGCCTGCAATCTGTGCGGCGACGTCGGAAAGTATATCGCCGTAAAGATTCGGCATCACGACCACGTCAAAGTTCTCCGGCGTATCGGCAAGTTTCGCCGCCCCGATATCTACGATCCAATGATCGGCCTCGATATCCGGATATTCCGGAGCGATCTCGTCAAAAACTCGGTGAAACAGCCCGTCGGTCTGTTTCATAATGTTGTCCTTGATAAAGCAGGTGACTTTCTTGCGATTGTTACGAACGGCGTATTCAAAGGCGTAACGGACAATTTTTTCACAACCGGGCCGAGTAATGAGTTTCAGGCATTGCTCAACCATATTGGTCTGGCGATGTTCGATGCCGCCGTACGTGTCTTCCTCGTTTTCGCGGACGATGACGACGTCCATCACCGGATGCTTCGTACTGACAAATGGATGGTATGAAACACACGGCCGGATATTTGCAAAAAGTCCTAAGGTCTTTCGGACAGTGACATTGAGCGATTTGAAACCGCCACCCTGCGGTGTCGTAATCGGAGCCTTTAAAAATACCTTTGTCCTTCTCAGCGATTCCCATGCTTCCGGGGAAATACCAGCAGTATTTCCCGAAAGATACACTTTTTCGCCAATCTCAATCGTTTCGATATCGATGCGAGCACCGGCTTCCTTAATGATGTGAAGCGTTGCCTCCATAATCTCCGGGCCGATCCCGTCTCCGTACGCTACTGTAATAGGGACATTTGTCATATTTAAACTGAAATCCTCATTTATGATTTTCTTGTTGAAATCCAAAATCTTGAGTCTAACTTTTTCCCCGCGACTTTCAAAATCCAGTTTATCCAGCAGCATCGTTAATTTTGCCGGCAAGCGCTAGATCTACATCAGTGACTCCATTTCGATCGTGCGTGGTCAGTTCAATGCGAGCGTAACCCCAGCCAAAATGAATGTCCGGATGGTGATCCGCCGCCTCGGCAAGCTCGCCAACGCGGTTTACGAAGTCCAAAGCCGACGCAAAATCCGGAAATTTCCATTCGCGAATGATCCGGTCGTCGACGAAATCCCAGCCGTGCGGCCTCGCTTCGGCGGCCTCAAATTCCGTGCGCGAAAGTTTTCGTCGTTCCATTGTCCATTTCTCCCTTTTCTAAAATGGGTTAGAATGTCGATTTCGGTTTATTATACTTTACAGTTTTAGCTATGCATAAATTTGCCGTTTTCTGTCTGTCAGTGTTTAGCTTCGCTGCGGGCGTCCAAATTTCCTGTGGCCGGAAAGTCGTGCCGGCCTCTCCGCTTGAGACGTTCAAAACCTACGTCAAAGCGTTGAAGCAAAAGGACCTCACCACGATGAAGCTTTTGCTCTCAAAGGAATCTTTGGCGATGATCGAACGCGAAGCCAAAGCTCAGGGTCTGACTGTTGACGACGTCGTTAAACGCGAGACGCTGTTTAGTGAGAATCAGAAAACCGTGGAATTTCGCAATGAAACAATTGACGGCCAAAAGGCGGTGATTGAGGTCAAAAACCAATTCGGAACTTGGGAAACGGTTCCGTTCGTCTTCGAAGACGGCCAATGGAAAATTGACAAAAAATCTTACCTTGAAAGCTTGACAAACGAAATAGAGCAACAAAACAGATCCGAACTTGACAGAATTATAAATCAGGGAAAGGAACCTTAGTTCTTTCCACAGGAGCCCAACGAATCGTGTCCATTATCAAACCATTTCCGGCAATAATGCCAACGGCGGAAACTGCCCCGCGCATCGCCTGTGTACCGTACGACGTCCCCTACGAAAGCGAAGTCCGCGAAGAAATTTCCCGTAACCCATTTTCGTTTCTTAGAGTTACGCGACCCGAAGCGGAGTTTCCGCCGGATTCGCGTCCGCCCGAAAGCGAACTGTTTCGAAAATCGAAGATAAATTTCGAGGCTTTTCTCGGGAACGGAACGCTGGTGCAAACCTCCGAGCCGTCGATTTATCTCTACCGATTAACCGACGGCCCGCGAAGCCAAACAGGCATCGTCGCTTGCTGCTCGATAGATGAATATGATGCCGGATCGATAAAAAAACACGAGCGGACCCGGCCCGACAAGGTTTATGAACGCACCGAGCATATGTTTTACCTCCGCGCACAGACCGGGCTTATTTTCCTCGCCTTTCGCAGCTCGGACGGTATTCGCAAAGCAATAGATGAGGAAACCGGCGCGGCTCCGCTTTTTTCGTTCGTTAGCCGAGACGATCGAGTGGAACAAACGGTATGGAAGGTGCGCGACCCGGAAAGGCTTGTTCGCGAGTTTTCGTATCTGTCGGCTCTTTATATTGCCGATGGTCACCATCGAGCCGAAAGCGCATCGGAATGCCGCCGCCGGCTGAAAGCCAAAAATCCGCATCATACAGGCAACGAAGAATACAATTTCGTAATGGCAGGGATTTTTCCAGCCGAAGAGCTTACGATCCTACCATACAATCGCTTAATAAAAGACCTGAACGGCAACACGCGGGAAGATCTTATCCGCCGGCTCAGCGATAAGTTTGTAGTAACTGAATCGTTCGTCAAAACGCCTGAGAATCCTGGGCAGTTTGCAATGTATCTTGCCGGCAAATGGTACGTGCTTAAATATAACGTGGATTTTATCCGCGATCCGGGACCGATCGAACGTTTGGACGCAAATATTTTACAAGAAAATGTCCTTTCGCCAATTTTAGGCATTGCGGACCCACGAACCGATAAACGGATTTCATTCGTTGGCGGCCGCCGGGGAACCACTGAATTAGAACGACTAGTCGATTCGGGCGAATACGCCGTTGCGTTTTCTCTTTATCCGACATCTATCGAAGATCTGATCGCGGTTGCAGATATCGATGAAATTATGCCGCCGAAATCGACTTGGTTCGAGCCCAAATTGAAGGACGGGCTCTTTATTCATCGTATCTAGATTTTCACAGGCTAGCTACGTGGCAATACCGAAATACAGCCAAGACGTTTACTATGGATCCAAAAAAACTGGCTGCAATGCGGCTCGAATATTCTTCGCGGAAACTCTCGCGTTCGGCCGCGTCGGCCGATCCGTTTGAACAATTTTCTCGCTGGTTTGACGAGGTGCTGGAGGCCGAGATCGTCGAGCCAAATGCAATGCTTCTCGGGACGGCAAGCGCCGCCGGCAATCCTTCCGGCCGGATCGTTTTGCTCAAGGGCGTTGATAAATCCGGCTTTGTTTTTTTCACCAATTACGAGAGCCGGAAGGCTCGCGATCTAGCGGAAAACCCGCAGTGTTTCTTGCATTTCTTCTGGCGCGAGCTCGAGCGGCAAGTGGCCATCTACGGTTTAGCCGATCGCGTCAGCGACCTCGAATCCGACGAATACTTTGCATCTCGGCCTTACGAAAGTCGAATCGGCGCCTGGGCTTCGCAGCAGAGCAGGCGAATTGCCTCCCGGCGTGAGCTCGAAGCGCGTTTTGAGGAATTCAAAAGGCGTTATCCCGGCCCGGACGTTCCGCGGCCACCTTTTTGGGGTGGATTTCGCGTAAAGCCCGAGCGTTTCGAATTCTGGCAGGGAAGACCGGGCAGGCTGCATGACCGCCTGGAGTATACTTTCGTCGAAGGCAAGTGGCGGATTGAACGCCTCTCGCCATAGATTATTGAAATAGCTCGGCTTGCCCTCCGGCGAATCAGTTCGGACGATTTGCCGTGGCCGAGTCAAGAGAGTTTGGATCGGGACGAAAAAAGTCCCTCGGTGGAGTAAAATTTCAAAAGCCGAGGGCCTTCTAGAAAGGCTAATAGCGATTTTTATCAACGGCTTGACCCGGCTTTGAGTGAGATGCTCCTAATGCTATCGGGTAAAATCGTCTGCCTTGAAAATGTCTGACCGCCATTATTGACAAAAGATTTTTTTAACGGAATTCTTAAACGAGATCATGACAGCAGTAACTTTGATTACCGGTGCGTCCAGCGGAATCGGCGAAGCGTTTGCCCGACGACTTGCCCGCGAAGGTCATAACCTGTTTCTCGTTGCACGCTCACGCGATCGGCTATCCGAGCTTTGCAATGAATTGTCTGCACGACATCCTGTCAAGGCGTTTTTTTTTGCTGTCGATTTGGCCGCGGAAAGTTCCGATGAAAAAGTGCTCCTTTTTTCACAAGAGCACTGCCTCGAAGTAACCTGGCTGATAAACAATGCTGGAATCGGCTCGATGGGTGACTTCGCAGCGATGCCGCTTGGCCGCGAGCTTGAAATAATAGATCTGAACATTCGCGCCGTCGTCGCACTGACGCACCGGTTTTTGCCGCAAATGCGAAATCGTAAAAGTGGCATAATCATCAACGTTTCGTCGGCTGCCGGCTTTCAGCCCTTGCCGTTTATGGCCACCTATGCTGCGACAAAGTCATTCGTTACTTCGTTTAGTGAGGCACTGGCGGAGGAAAATCGTCCTTGCGGTATTCAGATCCTTGCTCTTTGCCCGGGCTCGACCGATACAGCTTTTTTCCGAAACGCTGGAATGGATCGAAGTTTTTCGTTCAAAGGGCAACAAACGCCGGAAGAGGTTGTTGAAACGGCTCTGCGGGCCGTTCGCCGAAGGCGAATAAAGGCAATCAGTGGGTTTACGAACTCTCTTGTCGCCCGAGCGACGAACTTCGTCCCGAACGCGCTAATTACGAGCATCGTAGCTGCGGGTCTCCGGCGGCGTTTTCAAGCGCCTGACTGCAAATAAATTCTGGCTGCCGTATTTCGGCTTTGCTGACCGAGGTTCTGTGGTAGGCTCTTCCAGCAAGCGGCACCAAAAGACAACTTCTTGTATGCAATTTACTGTCCTCGGAAGCGGATCAACCGGAAACGCCGTCCTTATTGCGACGGAAAAAACGCGGGTTCTGGTAGACGCAGGTTTGAGCGCTCGGGAAATACTCCGGCGGCTTGCGACGGTCGGCGTCACTCCGGAATCTTTGAACGCAATCTTGATAACCCATGAACACACGGACCACGCAGGAGGCCTTCGGGTGTTGCTAAATCATCTGAAGTGTATGGTTTACATTTCGGATGAAACTCGAGACGCCTTTTACTCGACACAGAGAAACGGTAAAAACGGCGAGAGCGAATCCGAGAAAAGAAGGAACGCTCTTTCCGGCAGAACGGTAAAAATCGAATCGGACCTCGAGTTTCGCATCGGAGATATCGACTTTGAGCCCTTCAGTGTGCCGCATGATGCGGCGGATAATTTCGGGTTTGTTGCGCGGCGGGACGGCATCCGGATTGCCACGCTGATGGACTTTGGCCACATTACGCCGCTGATCAGGCAAAAGCTAAATGGCTGCGATGCGATAATTATCGAATCGAATCATTCGCGAGATATGCTCCGTGCCTGCAGCGTCTATTCCTGGGAGTTAAAGCAGCGAATTTTCTCGCCGACGGGACATTTGTCCAACGAGGATCTCGCCGATTGGCTGACCAATTACTTTGACGGTTCGGCCCGCAACATAATCCTTGCACATCTATCTCAAAAAGCGAACGACCCGCATCTAGCAAGAATTACGGCTGAAACTGCCTTAGCCTTGCGGTCGCCGCTTTTCCGGGCTCAGACAGAAATTTCGTTATCGAGGAATGACGAGCCGACACAGTGGTTTTGTTTCTGACCTGACCACGCCTAATGCTAAGCTAAAGTACGCCACGAAAGGTTTTCCGGTGAATCGGGCAGGGCCCGTGGTTGCGGATCGCGGCCAAATGCGCGGCCGAGCCATAGCCTTTATGCCCCGCAAATCCGTATTCAGGATATACCGAATCGAACGCCTTCATCAGATTGTCCCGATAAACTTTGGCGATGATCGAAGCTGCGGCAATTGAATAGGAAATAGAATCGCCCTTTACAATGGCTTTGTGCGGAACGGGCGATTGCCTTAAAACAACCGCGTCAACTAATAGAAAATCTGCCGACGGACGTAATTTATCGATTGCAAGCCGCATCGCCAGCTTAGTCGCTTCAAGAATATTGATCCGGTCAATTTCTTCCGCCGAAACCTCAGCAATCGAGTACGCGACAGCATCCAGCATCAATTGATCAGCAATTCTCCGGCGTTGCGGCTCTCTTACTTTTTTTGAATCATTAAGCCCTTTAGGCACGGGTTTCGAAATATCAAGAATGCACGCCGCCGCCACCACCGGCCCGGCAAGACAACCTCGGCCGACCTCATCGACACCGGCGATAAGCGCAAAGCCGTCAGCGACCGCCTGCCGCTCGAAATCGAACCCGATGGAAAAATCCCTGAAATCTCGCTGGATTTGAGAAGTCGTCACGAACAGTGCAAAATTGCTAACCTACGGCAGCCAGGCGGAAAGTGCGGCCGATTAAGCAGAAAATCGCCGCGCCTTTGAATCCTGCCTAGTGCAAAGCACAAAGTCCGCTTGGACGCTAGCGCCAATGCAGGTTGCCCGAAAGTCGCGACCTTTGAATTGCACAAAAAGCTACAAAAAAGGAGTCCGGACGTTTGATTATTGTGCCGCCTGCGCCTTGTTTCGCGTATCCTTTTCCCTAATGCGGGCCGCTTTTCCGCGAAGATTACGCAAGTAATAAAGCTTAGCTCGCCGGACACGACCGCGGCGAACTACTTCGATATGATCGATAATCGTCGCGTGCAGCGGGAATATTCGCTCGACACCGATACCGAAACTCACTTTGCGAACGGTAATCGTCTCGCGTGCTCCGCCATGTTTTCGCGCAATGACGATACCTTCGAAAACCTGAAGTCGCTCTTTATTTCCTTCTTTGATTCTGACGTGGACTTTAATTGTATCGCCGGCCTGAAACGCCGGAATGTTTTCTTTTAATTGCGTTTTTTCAACTGAATCAAGCTTGTTCATAATTTTGCCGGCCAGAGGTCAGCCCACAAACAAAAGTCCGCAGGCTCACGTATCACCGTTTTCTCCTTTCAAAAGATCAGGTCTATTCTTTCTTGTTTTTTCAAGCGCCTTTTCGCGCCGCCATTTCTCGATTTCCTCGTGATGGCCTGTCAACAAAACCTCCGGCACGCGCATACCACGAAATTCTGCGGGCCGAGTATAATGCGGACAATCGAGCAATCCGTTGGAAAACGAATCGTTTTCGGCGGAGGTTTCGCTGCCCAGCGCATTTGGCAAAAGCCGGATAATCGCATCGGCAAGGACAATAGCCGCCGGTTCGCCACCTGAAATCACGTAATCGCCGATTGAAATCTCATCGGTTACCAATGCCTCGTTGACGCGCTCGTCGACGCCCTCATAGCGACCGCAAATCAAAACAAGCTTTTTGGCGGATTCTGCTAGTTCGCGAGCCAGAGCTTGCTTGAGCGGCTTGCCCTGCGGCGAAAGTAAAATTACGCGCGTTTCCGGAGGATACTCGTCTTTTCGCGCCCTCCTGCAAAGGTACTCAACGGCTGCGAAAATCGGCTCCGGCTTCATTACCATACCGTCGCCACCGCCAAATGGACGGTCATCGGTCATCTTGTGCTTGTCAGTGGCAAATTGCCTGAGATCGTAAACGCTTATCTCGACAATGCCGGCAGCTCGTGCCCGACGAATTATCCCGAAATCAAAGATCTGCCCGAAAAACTCAGGGAAAATCGTGAGAATTTCTATTCTCAACGGCTCTTGCCTGACTGTATTTTCAAGCTCGTTTTTCATTTAACTGCGACGCTCGAGTCCGCCAAAACCAAACTATCAAAAATCAAGCAGCCCTTCCGGCGGATCGATTATTATCGACCGCTCGGTGATATCTACGTTTACGCAGATAGCCGCAACGAATGGTACCAAATATTCGCGACCGCTACCGGTAACAACCAGTATTTCCTGAGCGCCCGTTCGCATTACTTGAGTAACCGTGCCGATAAAACGGCCTTCAGTGGTCTCGACTCTACAATCAGCCAATTGCCAATCGTAGTACTCATTTTCTCCCGGCGGAATTGCCTCGTTTTCACGGACGCAAAGTTCCGCATCGCGAAGAGCTTCGGCCGATTCGGCGCTGTCGATGCCGGCAAATTTAAGATACAGCCGGCCCTTTCGCATTACCGCCGATTCAATTTTCAAAACCTGCTTTTGACCGCCGGCCGTGATTGCGGTCAAATTTTTAAGCCGATCGAAACGCTCCGGAAAATCCGTCAGCAAATCCGCAACGATTTCCCCCCGGACACCACGCGGCCGTACTGCTTTCGCTACTGCAACAAAATCTTCCAATTCAATCTTCTATCAGATCTAGCTGATAGCGTTTTCCGTGCTTCTGACCCGCGAAAAAGAGCAAACTCCTGATTGCTTTGATCGTGCGGCCTTCACGACCGATCAAGCGACCGTAGTCATCCGGCGCAAGGCGAACCTCAAAACGGATGTTCTTGCCGTCTCCGATTTCGTAAACCTCGGCGAGCTCCGGCGCTCGGGCGATTCCCTTGACGATTTGCTCGATTGCCTGCTTCATAAATTAATTTACAGTCTAAGGCGTACTCGACAAACGAAGAGCAGAAAGACAGCCCGCAGACGTCTTTTTGACCTTAGGCGGACTGAGCAGGATTATGCTTAATTAAGCTTGCAACCGTCTCAGTCGGTTTTGCGCCGACGCCGACCCAATATTGAATCCGCTCATAGTTGAGCTTTACCTCCGCCGGATCGGTCATCGGATTGTAAGTACCGAGATTTTCGATGTACTTGCCGTCGCGTTTCGAGCGCTTTTCTTTCACCACGACGCGGTAAAACGGCTTTCCTTTGGCGCCCATTCTCATTAAGCTAATTGCTAACATAGTTTTGGTATTTCCAGAGACAAAATAAAAATTCTAACGTTTCTTCTTATGCCTTTTTTTGCGTTTTGTCGTCCTTGCGGGACGATCCGGCTCGTTTCCGTTTCCAACTGAAAGGCTGCCGATGCCAGGCATTTGTCCGCCAAGAGCACCGCCGAGGCCGCCGGCAAGGCCACCTAGCATTTTTTTTCCGAGCCCCCCAAACAGTCCGCCGCGGCTCATCTGAACCATCATTTTTCGCATTTGCTCATATTGACGCAGCAATTGGTTGATCTCGGCTATACTTGTCCCAGAGCCATTTGCGATGCGCGTTTTCCGGCCAGCGTTTATGATGTTATGGTTAGACCGTTCGGCCTTGGTCATCGAATCGATTATGGCCTCCGTCCGTTTGAGCTGCTTATCTACCTCAACCGCTTGTTCTTCGGAGAGCGAAACGCCGCCGGTAAGCTGCTCCGGCAACATCTTCATTAATTTCGACATCGAGCCGAGCTGTTTGAATTGCCGCAACTGGTTACGAAAATCCTCGAGAGTAAACTGATTGCGCGACATTTTCTCCAGTTGTGCGCGAGCTTGCTCTTCGTCGATTTTACTTTGGACCTCTTCGATCAGCGTCAGCACGTCGCCCATTCCGAGTATCCGCTGGGAAATACGGTCAGGATAAAAGGGCTCTATTGCATCATACTTTTCGCCAACGCCGACGAACTTCACGGGCTGGCCGGTAACTTGGCGTATCGATAACGCTGCACCGCCGCGGGCGTCGCCGTCCATTTTCGTTAAAACTACGCCCGTGATTCCGACTCGGCGATGAAATTCTTCTGCCGAAAGTACTGCATCCTGTCCGGTCATTGCATCGGCGACAAACAGCACCTCGACCGGCCTGGTTTCGGCCTTTATCGCCTCGAGCTCAGCCATCAATTCATCATCTATATGAAGACGGCCGGCCGTATCTATCAAGAGAGTGTCAAAGCCGAAATCCTGCGCGTATTTAACCGAGCCACGGACCAGAGTCATTGGGTCGGATGTTTCTTTGTTTTCAAACACCTGGACGCCGACCGCTCCGCCGACGATCCGAAGCTGCTCGCGAGCTGCGGGGCGGTAAACGTCGACCGAAACAAGTAGCGGCTTTCGCGCCTGATTGTCACGGAGCCAGCGGGCAAGTTTTCCGGTCGATGTCGTCTTGCCGGAGCCTTGGAGCCCTACGATCATCACAACGTTCGGAATTTGCCTCGTAAAAACGAGCCGAGAACTCGTACCGCCCATCAGTTCTACAAGTTCGTCATAGACGATTTTGACAACCTGTTCGTGCGGATTGAGACCTTGCCAAACGGCTTGCCCTTCGGCCTTTGCCCGGACCGATTCGACAAACTCCTTTGCGACCCTGTAGTTAACGTCTGCTTCAAGGAGCGCCATCCGAATCTCGCGCAGAGCTGCATCAACGTGTTGCGGGGTCAATTTCCCCTGTCCACGCAAAGATTTCAGCGTTTTTTTCAGTTTCTCGGATAGCGATTCAAACATAAAGACACACTTCGCCTACACGAGTCGAAACTACAAATTCTATTGGTTTAGCATCTTGTAGTCAAGGAAAGGACGCTGAGGTAAAAAGATGCTGGACTTTCGGCGACAGCTTGATCGTACTTGCCGAATCAAAACAATTCTAAACCAGCAAATTCTGTATCGCGAAGTCTTTTGCGCGACGGCTTTTCGCACGACTGCTCGCGATTGCGCCACACTCGGTGAGTCGTGATCAAGCAGCGACGCGATTTGCGGTAGAAGCGGCAAAACCTCGTTAATTTCGGCACGTTCAACTTCGCGACAAGCTCAGCTTTCAGCGCCAATGTTAATTTTGTCGGCCGCGGAGTTTCGGCTATACACCGATTTGAATCAAGCTGGCCTTAGTCATAAAGCGCCCGGGACGGATTGCCGCCTATCCGCGCTTTTATTTCACCCTTCCACCGTAAGCGATTCGCGGATTGGATAATTGCTTTGCGAGGACGCAACTTTACGATCCGCGTTGTCTCAATACTCGAATTCGATCTCGGAGCCTAAGAACTAGCTGGAACCTCATCGCTGAAGTGAGGAACAAGAAGGTTAGACGGCCGGCTCGAGCTCCCGCTCGAAGTTTGCCGCGCGCTCCAAAACGCGCTCGATCGCCGCAATTACAGATTCCGGCGTGACCGAAAGAATACATCGCGGCGATTCAAATTTTTCGCAACGATAACCCGGACACGGCTGGCACTCAAAATACGAAAAGACGATCTCGCTTGGAGCATCGGTCCAAGGGCGCCAATTGTCCCGATTCGACGAGCCGAAAACGACGACACAAGGTGAACCCACTGCCGCAGCGATGTGAGCGATGCCCGAATCATTCCCAATGAAAATAGCTGCTCGCGAAGCCAGAGCGGTGATTTCCGGTAATGTCAGGTTGGCAGCCGTCGTCAATCCGCTCGCCTGCAAGGATGAAATCTGCCGGAGAATCTCGCTTTCGCCTTCTGCTGCAATTGCGACCGAATCGATTTTGTTCATCGCTAGATATTCGGCGACGCGGGCAAAATTTTCTGGAGGCCAACGCTTTGTATCGAACGTGGCCGCCGGATGCAGCAAAGCAAAACGTTTTTCCGGATTAGCGAGAACCTCTTTGAAGACGGGAATTTTTTTTTCCACTGAAGCAATTGCCTCTTCGGTGACAACGAGGCGGCTTCGCGGCCGATGACTGACCCTCAAACCGGCTGCGGCGATAAGAGCCAATTGTTGTTCGGCCGAATGTAGGCGCTCTACCGGCCAGATAGTGGCCGCATTTTCGGGGCAGATAGTGTAAACACGAGGAAATCTATAGTGTCGGTAACCTATCCGCTGCCGAGCTCCGCTAGCAAGCGTGAAAAAAGCCGCCGTCGGGCCGCCATGCAGGTCAAAGACTAAATCGTAACCGGCAGCCCGAATTCTTTTCGCAACCGCTAGCCTCGAGGCAATGCTTTTCCCAACCGGAATCACATTGTTGACCTCGTCCAGCCCAACCAGTAGGGGCGCGACCCAATCCTCGAGCAATATATCGATTCGGGCGTTGGGAAGATTACGGCGTAGCGCGGCGAGCGAGGGCGTTGCAAGAACCGAATCGCCTATTGATCGCAGGCGAATAACCAGGACTCGCTGGATGTTTCCCAACTCAGGCAGCATTCTGGTCGGTATCGCGAAGTGTTGTGTCGGACAACGAGGTTATTTTTCGCCGACCTTAACGCTCTACGTGAGCTTCATCTATCAACATTACCGGAATATCGTCAACTATCGGATATACAAGCGAGCATTCCGTATTTTTACATTTCAATCCGCTGCCGTCCGGCTTGAGATCTAATTCGGATTTGCATTTCGGACACCGTAGAATCTCCAGTAACTCGGGGCTAATAGCCATTGTTCTTGTACCTCTTAAGAGAATCTCTTCAATAACTGAACTTAGAGGAATTTTATCGCGAAGCAGCCAGAAAAGGCGAATAATGCCTTTGCCTCGTGCCAGATTCGATCGAGTTTAAAGAGCATCCAGCGGAAGATTTACGAGAAATCTCCGCCGGCAGAATCGATAGACGTAAATAAGCGATTATTGTCTTGCGGCTGTACCGCATTCAGGGCAAAATTTGGCTCCGGCGGCAATTTCCGTTTCGCAATTTGTGCATTTCTGCTTTTCTTGAGATGCACCGCATTCGGAACAGAACTTTGCACCTTCCCTCAGTGTCGCGCCGCATTTTGCACACGGAACCTGCGCAATTTGCATTTTGCCGCCGCATTCGGAACAGAATTTTGCCCCCGCTGAGTTCGGCTTGCCGCAGCTCGGACAAGTAACGCCGGATGCCGCTCCGCTGCCTCGGCCAGAAACGCCCGGCTGATTTGCGCTGAACGCGTTTGCCATTTGATTGCCGACCGCAAATCCGGCGCCCAGCCCGGCCCCAAGACCCGCGCCACCGCCTTCGTTTTGCGCTGCATCACGCAGAGCGTCGGCCGCCTGAAACTGCATATAACGCTGTGCGTCGCCGAGCGCGCCCATCGATGCGCGCTTGTCTAAAGCGGCCTCGACTTCCGGTGGGACGCTAATATTTTCAACGTAAAACTTCGTTACCTCTAACCCGTAGGAGTTGAAATCCTCGTTGATTTTCGCGCGAATCGCCTCGCCAATTTCCTTGTATTGAGCTGCGAGATCCAAGGCAGGAACCTTCAGCTCGCCAAGAGCATCCGAAAATTCGCTGACAATCGCGCGTTTTAATTGCATGTCGATATCGTCGGTTTGAAAGCGTGCGCCCGTGCCGGCAATTTGCCGAATAAATTGTGCCGGATCCGCAATTCGCAGGCTGTAAGCACCAAAGGCGCGCAACCTGATAATCCCAAAATCCGGATCCCGGAGCATAACGGGATTCGATGTTCCCCATTTCAGATCGGTAAACTGCTTTGTGTTTACAAAATAGACTTCGGCCTTGACGGGCGAATTAAAGCCGTATTTCCAGGCCCCGAGCTTTGAGAGTATCGGTGTATTGCCTCCATCGACTGTGAATCGGCCGGGTGAAAACACGTCGGCAACTTGCCCTTCAAAAACAAACACCGCGGCCTGCGATTCGCGGACGATTAACTGTGCGCCGTTTTTGATCTCTTGCTGATAAACCGGAAATCGAAAGACCAGAGTCGTGCCGGATTCATCGAGCCATTCGATAACCTCGATAAACTGATTCATTGCCGCTTCCTTCACCTTGCCGATAAGATCCATAGCCGGTTTCTCCTTTTGATTATTAACGAGAAATATGCCACAAAGTTTGCGTAATTAAAAGATTTTTATTCCGATTGCGGCGTATTCCGTGCATTTCGCCGGCCCTGCATAAACGCAAATATCGTCAAGGCAACGAGTGCACCGCAAAGATCCAAAATGACGTCGCGTGGACTGCCAGTCCGCGAGGGCAAAAAGCTCTGATTGATTTCATCTATAACCGCGACAGCCGCGGCGAGCGTAAGCGCAGGAATAAACCACGCCGAACGGCGCTTCGACTGACGATGGTAGGCAAAGGCCCGCGCGGCAAGAAACCCAAGAATTCCGTAAACCGTCGGGTGAGCAAGCTTGCGAATCATCGAATGATATAAATCAATTGCCTCTGGAGACGCGTTTGGAAAGAGGAATTCGAGTAGCGGGCGGATAAAACGCGAGGTCTCTTCGGACGAACCATTTCCGGAAGAAAGAAAGAAAATAAACATTATCCAAACGATCAAGACAAGGTAACGCGAAATTACGCCCCCTCTTTTGATTATTATCTCACTCATCGTTTCGATTACGCAGTAAACGATCAATACATGTTGTTGGCTGCCAATCGCGACATTGTCGAAATATAACGCTAACCGCCAAGCTAAGATACTTGTCTACAGGAATTTTTTGGTTAGTGAGTCCAGCAAGAAATCAACCGTCGATGATTGGCAAAACAAAAAACGGCGCATGCCATTTAGCACGAGCGCCGCGAAGATAAAGTGAAATAGCTGTCAAGATAGTGTTACCGCAACTGATTCATTACTTGGGACATCGACGTCATAAAACCGTAGCCATAAACAATTACCCCAATTATTCCTAGAATCATCGGCACGAGACCCGCTTTCTTTACGAAGAAGAAGATTATACCGGCCAAGGGCTGAAACAGAAAATTGGCAATTGCCCAAATCACCTTTTCGGCCGTACTCTGTCCCATTTGGATACTAAGAACAATGAACCAAACTGCGCAGATCAGCATCAGCAACGCACCAACGCCTATGAACATCTTCTATCCTCCTGAATTACAAATTTAGGTAAAAACAGGAAGAGTATAGACGCAACTCTACCGGAATGCAATGCCACAGGAATGAATCCGTCAGGCACCTCAGTATGCTAAAGAGCGGCCGCGCCGGAAACGACTTCGATAATCTCTTTCGTAATTGCGGCCTGACGGATGCGGTTCATATTCAAGGTAAGCGTGTCGATCAACTCACCCGCGTTCTTCGAAGCCGAGTCCATTGCCGTCATTTGCGAGCCAAAGAAAGACGCGGTAGATTCGAGCATTCCGCGGTAGATCTGCGTTTCGACCTGCTTGGGAAGCAATTTGCCAAATATTTCCGCAGGCGGCTGTTCATAGATATACTCGGCAGCGGATACTTCCTCCGTCTGACTTGCTTCATGCGGGATCGGTAGCAGCTGGTGAATTACCGGTTGCTGGGAAAGTACTGTCCTAAATTCTGTATAAACAAGAAAAACCTTGTCGATCGAAGTGTCTGTAGTAAACAAATCGATGAGTTTCGCGGCGATTTGCGAGACACTGGAAAAAGTCGCCTGGCCGCCCATTAGACCTACATACTCGTCGCAAATTTTAATATTCCGTCGTTTGAAAAAGTCCCGCCCCTTTCGACCGATAGCGATTAATGAAAACTTTTTGCCGGCATTATCATTTATGAAAGCCTGCGTCGCTTTGATTACGTTTGCGTTGAATGCCCCAGCCAAACCCTTATCGCCGCTTATAATTACGATCAGATAGTTCTCGTCGCCTCGCAAATCGAGAAGCGGATGTGAGAAATCTTCGGCAACTCTCGCACTTAGGTTGCCGAGCACTTCAGACATTTTTGCCGCAAAGGGTCGCGCAGCGGTTACACGATCCTGTGATCGCTTGAGCTTTGCCGCGGCGACCATCTTCATCGCTTTTGTAATCTGCTGAGTATTTTTGACCGACTTAATTCGTCGGCGCATATCGAGCAAACTAGCCATAACTTACATCGCTTTCGGGAATTACGCCGCCGCAGCTGATTTATTCCAACGGGTATTCTTGAAGTCCTCGATCGCCTGTCCCATCGAATTTTTCAGTTCGTCATCGAGGTTCTTTTTCTCACGCAAAGTATTGAGTACCGCTGGATGCGAATTCTCGACGAACTCAAGCAAACCAGCTTCGAAGGCGCGAATATCGTCAACTGCAACGTCGTCCGCAAAACCATTGGTCACCGTCCAGATCGCGAGCACCTGCTTTTCAACCTCCATCGGCTGATATTGTCCCTGCTTCAATAGTTCGGTCAGGCGGCGACCGCGTTCAAGTTGCGCCTGCGTCGCCTTGTCAAGATCCGAGCCAAACTGTGCGAAAGCTGCGAGTTCACGGTATTGGGCAAGGTCGATTCGGAGCGTACCTGCGACCTGCTTCATCGCTTTGATTTGTGCAGAGCCGCCAACGCGCGAAACCGAATTGCCGACGTTGATCGCCGGCCGAACGCCGGAATTGAAAAGATCGCTTTCGAGGAAAATCTGTCCGTCGGTAATCGATATTACGTTCGTCGGAATATAGGCGGAAATATCGCCGGCCTGCGTCTCGATAATCGGAAGACTTGTAAGGCTTCCGCCGCCGCGGGCGTCGGACATTTTTGCGGCCCGCTCCAAAAGCCGCGAGTGGAGATAGAACACGTCGCCCGGATAGGCTTCTCGACCTGGCGGGCGCCGAAGGAGAAGCGAAATTTCACGGTAGGCCGCGGCCTGTTTCGAAAGATCGTCGTAAACGGTCAGGGCGTGTCGGCCATTGTCACGGAAATACTCCGCCATCGCGCAGCCCGCGTAGGGCGCAAGAAACTGCATCGCGGCAGGGTCGGAGGCTGTCGCCGAAACGACGATTGTGTAATCCATTGCTCCGAAGTCTTCGAGTTTTTTAACGACCTGGGCGACTGTCGAGGCCTTTTGCCCGATCGCAACGTAAACGCAGACGACGTCCTTGCCCTTCTGATTGATAATGGTATCGATCGCGACGGCCGTTTTCCCCGTTTGGCGATCGCCGATGATCAGCTCTCGCTGGCCGCGGCCGATCGGCACCATCGCATCGATCGCCTTCAAGCCAGTCTGCAGCGGCTCTTTCACCGGCTGACGATCGATGATTCCCGGAGCAATGCGCTCAACTGGATTGAACTTGTCAGTTACGATGTCGCCTTTGCCATCGATCGGGTTACCGAGAGCATCGACTACGCGGCCAACCAGAGCGTCGCCAACCGGGACGCTCATAATCCGCTTGGTTCGCTTCGCTTCGTCGCCCTCTTTTATCTTTTGGAAATCTCCGAATAGCACGCAGCCGACCTTGTCTTCTTCGAGATTGAGCGCAAGGCCGCGAACCTCGTGTGGAAATTCCAGGAGCTCACCGGCCATTACCTTTTCGAGGCCATAAATTTCCGCAATGCCGTCGCCGACCTTGATAACCGTGCCTACTTCGTCAACGAGCATGCGGGCATCGAAGTTCTCGATTTGTGCACGAATAATCTCGCTTATTTCGTTAGCCTTGATTGCTTCCATCATAATACTTTGATCTTAAACGCCTTATTTAATTTACCTATGTTTTATTGTCCCAAAATACAAGCCCACGAGAACCTAGCGGACGCTGAGCAACTGTGAATGCAATTCCTCAAGCCGCGTCCTGACCGAGCCGTCGAAGACGGTAGAACCGAGCCGTGCAATGACGCCGCCAATGATATCGGCTTCAACGCGG
Source organism: Blastocatellia bacterium (assembly GCA_040289905.1). Taxonomy (GTDB): domain Bacteria; phylum Acidobacteriota; class Blastocatellia; order Pyrinomonadales; family Pyrinomonadaceae; genus OLB17. Next base: position 33,813 of record PSMA01000011.1, on the reverse strand, counting down.
AAATCGAGTTTTACCTTTTTGCCGGTCAATTTTTCCAGTGCGTCGCGCAATCCAGCTCGCTGCGCATCGGATAGTTCGCGAGCCGCCGTGATCCGCGCCGGAATAATCCCCTGCCGCTCTTCAAAAATCGCTGCAAACCGCGCACGAATCTCCGCGAGATAAACGAGCCGATTGTTTTTTAACAGAACACGCAGAAAATTAGCCGTCGTCCGAAGCGGCTTGGCCCTTTGGATCAGCTCTTCGAGCACTCTTTCTTTTGCCATATGTCCGATCGTCGGATTGGCGAATACCTGCATCAACTCCGGATTAGCGGCCAACATTTCCTGCCAGACGGCTAGTTCGGCGCTTACTGCTTCCGCCTCATTATTTTTTTGGACTACGTCGGCAAGAGCAGAGCCGTAACGGCGGGCAATCGTTTCGATACTCATTCTAGTTCAGACCTCCGATTGCCTCGATTCCGGAATTGACAAGGGCGGCGTCAATCTCCGGATTTATCCGCTGCCGCAACTTCGCCTCGGCTCGCTTGATGCTTTCTTCCACGGAAAAACGCCGCAAATACAACTGTTTTTGCTGCTGTAACCGCATCAGCTCGTTCTCGGTTTGAATCCTGATTTTTCGAATCTCCGAATCCGCATCGGCCAAGAGGCGGGCAACTTCGGCCTCAGCTTCCACCCTCGCTTGCCGCACTATCGATTCCCGTTCAGAAGAGAGCCCTGCAAGGCGAGCCTCGGCTGCAGTCAGGCGAGCCATTGCCTCTTCCCGTTCCCGGGCCGCGCGAAGTATTTCAGCCCGAATCTGTTCCCGCTTTTGTTTGAATTTCTCACCAAAGGGTTTTCTGAGAAAATGAATCAAAAGGGCGGTAAAAATCGCAAGATTGAGAAACTTCCAGAATTCGAAACCCGGATAATTGAGGTACTTATCGTAAAATTCCATAAAGCCGCCTTTCTGGCCGGCCAATGTCATTAGTAAACTGATAACAAGAGCAAACATACTCTATCCGGAAAAATCTTAAGTTCTTAGGATTGTAGTGGCTATTTTCTCGGCCAATCCTTCAGCGTCGCGCTCGGCTTGCGCCAGCGCGGCAGCCGATTCTCTGGCAATTGCTTGTTTTTCTTTTTCGGCTTCGGCGGCGGCTGAAGCCTTTGCGGCTGAAATTCTACGCCGCCGCTCTTCAATTGCTTCAGCTCGTGCCTTTTCGATCAGCTGATAACCTTCTTCGCGGGCGGCCTGCAACCCAGCGCGAATTTCGCCTTCTTTCTTTTCCGCGGCGCGGAGCAGTTCGTCAGCCTCGCTTCCTCCTTTCCCCTTTCGCTTTTCCCGCTCCTCGATTACACGGTTGATCGGGCTGAAAAAGGTTCGGTTCAAAACCCAAATCATCACCAAAATTAGGATGATGTGAACAAACAGTGTTCCGTCAGGAAATAGCTGGATCGATTGGGCAAAGGCCAGCATCGTCATAAAATTATTGAAATTATCGCTAAATGTAATATGGACGCTATATTAAATTTAAGGAGCATGACCGCATCTTTGCTCAAAACAATAGAGACTATCACGCGCAAAAATTGCGGTCAAGGAAGACTTATGCCCAAAAATTCTCTGCAAGCCAACGGATCAATATGCAATAGTAACGGCAGTCCAATCGCCCCGCGAAACCGGACACTTCGTGTTTTTTCGGACGAGTTAGAAGAACTTGACCGCCTGATCGAACAGCCGAGAAGCGATTCAGTAATCAAACCGGATGCTTTAATTGGCGGCGACGCCTTTGAGGTACTAAAGCGTCTGCCGGAAAAATCCGTCGATTTACTTTTTGCTGACCCGCCCTATAACTTGGAAAAGAAATTCGGAACCGCAAGGTTCAGCAAAACTAGCCCGGACGAATATGCAAGCTGGCTGGACAGTTGGCTGCGACTTTGTTTACCGACACTCAAAGATACCGCGAGCATCTATATTTGCGGAGACTGGCGTTCCGGTTGGGCGATCGAGAGCGTCGGAACTCGCTACTTCCGACTGCGGAATCGCATTACGTGGGAACGCGAGAAAGGACGCGGATCGCGCTGGAATTGGAAAAACAATTCGGAAGATATTTGGTTCTTTACGGTTTCCGGCAAATTTACCTTTAATGCCGACGCGGTAAAAATCCGCCGACGCGTTATTGCACCGTATCGCGAAAACGGGCAACCGAAAGACTGGCAGCAAACAAACGAAGGCAAGTTTCGTGATACATTTCCAGGAAATGTATGGACTGACCTCACCGTTCCATTTTGGTCAATGCCGGAAAATACGCCGCATCCCACTCAAAAACCTGAAAAATTGCTTGCCCGTATCTTGCTTGCATCGTCGACGCCGGGCGATACGATCCTGGATCCTTTTGCGGGAAGCGGCACGTCCGCCGTCGTAGCAAAAAAACTCTGCCGCCACTTCGTCGCCATTGAATGCAACCGCGATTATTGCCGGCTAGCCGCAAAACGTCTTCTTCTAGCCGAGAAAAACAAGGAAATTCAAGGTTTCGCTGACAATGTCTTTTGGCAGCGAAACGCGCGGGTCCGCTGAATCGCCGGTTCATTCAGGCCATCGGATATGTTAATAGTATCAAGATGAAAATTGCGACCTGGAATGTTAATTCGATTAATATACGACTTGGCCAATTGCTTACATGGCTACGCGAGACGCAGATTGACGTCGTTTGCTTACAGGAAACCAAATGCACGGACGATAATTTTCCCGCCGGGCAAATTCAAGAGCTTGGCTATAACGCCGTTTTTTTTGGTGAAAAATCCTACAATGGAGTCGCAATCCTTTCCCGCTTTCCAATTGCCGACGTGATAAAAAATTTTCCCGATGATCCGCCGGATGCTCCGCGCCGGCTTATTGCAGCCACAATAAACGGCGTCCGCATCGTGAATACTTACGTCCCTAACGGCACCGAGCTATGGAGCGACAAATTTGCATTCAAACTAGATTGGCTTCAGCGGCTTCGGCATTATCTTGATAAAAATTATTTGCCCGACGAGCAGGTTCTCCTTTGCGGAGATTTCAATGTCGCTCCGGACGAGCTCGACGTCTGGAGCGTCGAACAATGGGAAGGGAAGTTGCATTTTTCAAAGCCGGAGCGCGCCGCAATCCATTACGTGAAGCAATGGGGCTTTATTGATCTATTCCGAAAAATAAACGGCGATCGCCAAGAGTTTTCCTGGTGGAACTATCGCGAAGGAGCTTGGCAGAGAAATCGCGGACTGCGTATTGACCATCTCTGGGCATCGTCACCTCTTGCAGAAAAATGTACCGATTGCTTCATCGATAAATCGCTTCGCGGCCTGGAAAGGCCAAGCGACCACGCTCCGGTAGTCGCGAAATTCCGCTTGCCGACTCCGTACGAATAGTTTCTCGAGGAGCCTAGATCGCGGACTCGACCCTGCCGACAATCTCTCCCCGCCGATTTAGTACCGGCATTGGCGAAAGCTCGGCAAGAGCTTCGGAGGGCAAAACCCCGAGTTTTTTCAGAAGGCTTGTTGCCACGACAGGCCGCGCACGTTTATCGTCGCCGTCTTCTATTTTCAAGGCGATTGCAGCGCCGCCCGGAAAATCGCCTCCTGGCAATATCGCGCAGAGCCAGACGCCCTCGGCCCCAACCTTTGAGACAATCTTTCCGCCCGCCGCCTGCATCACCAATGTGTCGAGGCGCTCGCTGCCGCCGACCAGTTCGGGAAATACGACCATCGCGGAGACGATCCGGCTTGCTGCAGTTCGATTTTTCTCGCGAATCGATGCAGTAGGGGCTACG
>PSMA01000011.1:0-30009 GCA_040289905.1 Blastocatellia bacterium | reverse complement strand
AAAACGAAACCGCCATAGCCGAAAGCGAGACTGCAAAATTCGGTGCGGAGCATCCATCGGTCGCTACCTGGATCTTTTCCGCACTCGTTTCCGCAAATTCTGCCAAATCTTGAAAAATCTTCTGCTGCAGCGGATGGCTGATTTTCTCGTATGTGTTTAGATCGCTGCCGAGGTGTTTAGCGGTAGCCAGCATGGCCGCGTGTTTACCGGAGCAGTTGTTATGAAGTTGGGTTGGGTACTCGCCCGCTCCGAGCATTCGCTCGGCCTCTTTCTCGTTGAACGGCAAATGCCTTCCGCAATGAAGATGCGCTTCTGTAAGCCCAACGCGGTCGAGCATCAACGCCGCTATCCGTGTGTGCCGCGGCTCGCCCGAATGTGAGGCACAAGCCAACGCAATTTCCTCGTTAGAAAATCCGTAAGCATCCGCCGTACCTTCGCTGACGAGATGGAGCGCCTGTATCGGCTTTGCGGCCGATCGCATAAAAGTAATTATTCCCGGATCGCCGGCGGAGGCTATAGGCTTGCGTCTGTGGTCGATTACTATGTAATGGCCGCGATGAATGGATTCGAGCGTCCGGCCCCGGAAAACGCGAGCGAGTATTTTTGCTGGCATAAAAACTTAAACCATTACTGCGGAAACGCCGACCGATCATCCGGACGCCGCAATCAGTTCGCGGGCATTCGCGCGAGCCGCGGCGGTTATCTTCTCGCCGGCAAGCATTCGCGCAATTTCTTCGACTCGTCCGTTTTCGTCGAGGAGCCGGACGTCGATTTGCGTCCGTCCGCGATTGAACCGTTTTTCGACGACAAAATGCCGGTCTGCCTTTGACGCGACCTGCGGCTGATGAGTAACGCAAAGAACCTGTGCAACGGCTGCAAGCGAGCGCAGTTTTTCTCCGACGGCTTCGGCGACTCGACCGCCGATACCAGCATCGACTTCGTCAAATACCATTGTTCGCAACGTCGTCGCTGTCCCGGCTGCCTTTGCCGCGGTTTTAAGTGTCAGCATAAGCCGCGAAGCCTCCCCGCCCGAAGCGATCTTCACTAACGGCTTTGGCGGCTCGCCCGGATTTGCCGAAAAATAAAACTCGACTCTGTCGATTCCGTTTGGACCGAATTTAGATTCATCGGGAATTTCGCGGTCGGCAGATTCGATTCGTACCTCAAATTTAGCTTTCTCGAGCGCAACCCTCTTTAGCTCGTGCGTAACTACCCGCGAATATTCGACGCCGGCGCGGCGGCGTTCGGCGGACAATCTGATTGCTGATTCGAGATACTCAGCCCGAGCTTTCTCGAGATCTTCGGCCGCCTTCAACCTAACGGTTTCCGACGACTCTATGTTAGCGAGCCTCTCGCGAGCCTCCACGAGGTGAGCGAGGACAGAATCAACCGAGCCCCCGTATTTACGGGCTAACCGGTTAATTTCCGCAAGGCGCGATTCGATTTCATCGAGTCGGCCGGGCGAGAAATCAAGGCCAGCAGAAAATTGGCGAACCGTAAAGGCCAGATCTTCGAGAACGGCGCGGGCCGTTTCGAGTCCTTCGCGGAAAGCCGCAAATTTGCGGTCGAATGCGCCGAGTTCTTCGATTCGCCTGCGGGCACGATCGAGCGTCGAAAGCGTTGATTCATCGTTTTCGTAAAGCAGCGAAAGTGCTTCTCTGCTGAGCTGGGTAAGTTTACCGATGTTCGCAAGCCGCCGCTTTTCCTCTTCCAGCCGTACGACCTCGTCCGCATCGGGATTTACGGAGGAAATTTCGTTGATCTGAAATCTGAGTGTGTCGATAAGCTGCAGCCGTTCGGATTCGTCACGCTCGAGCGAACGAAGCTGATCGCGGGCGGATTCCATTGCTGCGAATCTACGGAGAACCTCGCGATGAAGCTCGCCGACGCCGGCAAATTCGTCAAGCAGTCCACGGTGTTCGGCCGGTTCATACAACGAGGACGATTCGCCCTGTCCGAAGATATCGACAAGAAATCCGCCAATCGACCGAAGAAACGAAGCAGTAACGAGCCGATCGTTCAAAAATATCCGATTCCGCCCGGAACGAAGTATTTCGCGGCGAACGATAAGTTCGCCGCCGTTGGTCTCGATCCCAGAATCGACTAAGACCGATTTTAAAGCTTCTGCTTCCGCGATTGAAAAAATGCCTTCAATCTCCGCCGAGTCGCAGCCTTCTTTGATTATTTCTGTCAGGGCGCGCTCGCCGGTCAGCGCGCCGAGGGCGTCGACGATGATCGATTTGCCGGAGCCAGTTTCACCGGTCAGAAGGTTAAGTCCCGGACCGAATTCGAGAGTAGCCGAATCTATCAGCGCAACGTTGCGAATTTTCAGCAGGTTGAGCATTGCCCGACGTCTTTTGTTCCGGTCAAAAGATTAGCATAGACATCCACCGGCAGCGAAGTCGGTCGCTTATCGCTTCCCGATGCGTGGCAAAAGCCCTTCGCCACGCGTCCAGCGTCCAAGTGAAAAGATCGCATCTGGCGGATATTCGGTTTCCAAATCTTTGCTCGACCAATCTATCCTGCGGCCACGGCGATAGAAAAGCAGCTCACCGAACGAACCTCTTTCCGGCGGTTGAAATCGCGTCGTGACAAAAAATCCGCGAGCGTCATAGTCCTCTAGGCCGTAAAAACCTGACAGATCGCCGATGCTTCGAATAACGGTCGAACGAACGTCGCCGGCTCGTCGGCGCTCCAACGCAAGCGCAATATCGACCATCTTTTTATTCGCCCGTCTTGTCCGCTCGATAATCGTCGCATTCCTGAAGACAAAATCGAACAGCCGACCGCTCGAATTTCGCGGAATTGCTTCGTAAATCGCCGGATCGAATTCCGCTTCTTTCCCCTCCGCAAGGACCTCAAACGCGGTCATTATCGAAATGAAGTTCATCTTCACGAGAAACATTTCGCTTTTACCGTAAAGATCGCCCGTTTCGATGAGGATCACCGGTGTCCCCCAAAGAGAAAAATTGTCGCCAAATGCAGTCGGCGTCCAATCGTCGTCGTATTTTCCAATGTTGCCCGGAATAAACTCTTCTAGAGCACGAAACATTGCCGCAACTAGCCGCTTGTTTCGTTCAAGTCCGGGCGTCAACGTCTTTTGCGAATCGCCAAAGACTACAAGGAACGAAATTGTGGCCTGGTTGGGAGAATCCCCGACCGTAGTGAGCGCATTTTGATTATGGAGGTTAAAACCGATCGCCGGTTGCCATTGATCGCGAAGCCGTTTTAACAATTGAGCTTCGAGAGTTACGAGATCGCGAGCGTCGCGATTAATGTCGATTCCCCTAAGGCTCCTTCGCTGAAACAGATCAGCTCCATCCGGATTTAACATTGGGACCGCACGTATTGTCATTGATGCGGCAATCTTCCTTGCCCAATCCGAGTCTCGATTGCGCTGCAGAATTGCAAAAATATCGATTAAGGCCGACGTCGCGGTCGGCTCGTCGCCATGCATTTGCGACCACAGAAAAACACGAAGCGGCCCCTCGCCCCACGCGATTTGAAAAATTTCACGCCCGAGTTCGCTGCGGCCGACCTGCTCAACGGCAACGCCGGCACGACGTAAAGTTTCCAAATATTTGACGAGGTCACGATGGCGAATATCGGATGGAAGCTGCGACGTTACGTGTTGCGTTTGCCACAGTTCGGCTAGCGTTGCGGGATCTAGTGAAAATCCATTTACTGTAGTCACTATCATTATCACAGCAAGGGCGAATGTGGGCCTCATATCCGTAAGTCTAAATCCGACTTGTAATTACGGCAAGCAGCTGCACGTTTCGGAGCGCCGACAGCGAGCCGCTACGGAAAATATTTTCCACATCAGGTTTGAAAATTACTGCGTGACGCCATAGACTTTTCTATTTGTTCCGCGACACTTAAATCAGGCAATAAATCATCGGATGGCCACAATTACACCCGAAATCATTAAACAGCACAATCTCACCGAAGAGGAATTCGAGAAAATCCGTATCATTCTCGGCCGCGAACCGAATCTTACTGAGCTCGGCGTCTTCAGCGTAATGTGGTCGGAACATTGCTCCTACAAATCATCGCGCGTCCATCTCAAACGATTGCCGACAGAAGGCGAGCGAGTGATTGTTCCGCCGGGTGAAAATGCCGGCGTTGTCGATATCGGTGATGATTGGTGCATTGCCTTTAAGGTCGAATCACACAATCATCCGAGCTTTATCGAGCCGTTTCAGGGAGCCGCTACTGGCGTGGGCGGCATTCTTCGCGATGTTTTCACAATGGGAGCGCGACCCGTCGCGGCAATGAACAGCCTCCGTTTCGGACCGATCGAAAGCAAAAAAAACTCCATCAAGCAAAGCAAACCGGACAGCGAAGCAACCATTGCCAGGCGCAATCGGGCAATCTTGAAAGGCTGCGTTAGCGGCATCGGTCATTACGGCAACTGCTTTGGCGTTCCAACAGTCGGCGGCGAGGTGTTTTTCGATCCATCCTACAGCCTCAATCCGCTTGTCAATGCCTTTGCCCTCGGGCTAGTCCGGAAAGATCAGATCTTTTTCGGAAAGGCCGAAGGGATCGGAAATCCGGTTCTTTACGTCGGTGCCAAAACCGGCCGCGATGGTATCCACGGAGCGACGATGGCTTCTGCGGAATTCGACGAGGCGGCAATGGAAAAACGGCCAACGGTTCAGGTCGGCGATCCGTTTCTTGAAAAATTGCTGCTCGAGGCCTGTCTCGAAGCTATGCGGTCCGGGGCAATTGCCGGCATTCAGGATATGGGCGCCGCCGGATTGACGTCATCTTCAGTGGAGATGGCGGCGCGTGCCGGAACGGGGCTAGAAATTGATCTCTCGCTCGTCCCGCAACGAGAAACCAGAATGACCGCTTATGAGATGCTGCTTTCCGAATCGCAGGAAAGGATGCTGATTGTCGCGCGAACAGGACGCGAAAAAGAGGTCATTGAGATATTCAATCGTTGGGATTTGGACGCCGTAGTTATTGGAAAAGTCGTAGAAGGCGATCGGCTTCGGGTGTTTCATAACGGAAAGCTCGAGGCAGATCTTCCCATTTCTGCTTTGACCGATAAAGCGCCGAAATACTCCCGACCAATGGCTCCGCCTAAGCGAAACTCGCAACATGTCCCCAATTTCGGGTCAAGCACGAGGCGAATCGTAGCTCCGGACGAAGCACTTATGCAGCTACTTGCATCTCCAAATATCTGTTCCAAACATTGGGTTTATGAGCAATATGATTCGATGGTCCGGACAAACACTGCGGTTTTGCCCGGTGCAGATGCCGCAGTTATTCGGATAAAAGAAACGCGCCGGGCAATCGCAATGTGCCTTGACGGCAATGGAAAATTCGTCGCCATCGATCCGCGGCGCGGCGCAATGCTCGCGGTTGCCGAAGCAGCCCGAAACGTCGTTTGCGTCGGCTCACGGCCGATTGCGATTACCAACTGTTTGAATTTCGCTTCGCCGGAGCGGCCGGAGGTGATGTGGAGTTTTTCCGAGGTAATCGACGGAATAGCAGAAGCCTGCCGAGCCTTCGGAACGCCTGTAGTTTCGGGTAACGTTTCATTCTACAACGAAACGGACGGCCGCGGCATTTTGCCTACCCCGGTGATTGGAATGGTCGGCATCATTGAAGACACGCGCAAAATCATCACACAGGGCTTCAAAGAGGAGGGCGACCTGATAGCCATGCTCGGTAGCACTTTCGACGATTTGGCCGCGAGCGAGTATTCGCAAACGATCGAAAATCGGACAACAGAAGAATTGATCGCGGCCGGGATTTTACCAGGATTCGATTTGGAAGCGGAGAGGAAGGTTCAAAACGCCTTGCTTGCTATTTCCGATGAAATGCTCCTCAAATCGGCCCACGATTGCTCCGAGGGCGGGCTCGCCGTCGCGATCGCTGAATGCTGCTTTTCGTCACTAAATCGCGACGCAATTGGAGCGAGGATCGATCTTAAATCCGGCGGTATTTCGGACGAAGCTGTGCTTTTCGGCGAATCGCCATCGCGAATCGTGATTAGCTTTGCCCCGGAAAATCTGTCCCGAATTCAGGAGCTTATTCGCGATTGTCCATTTGAATTAATCGGAAGCGTCGGCGACGACCAGTTGGTCATTTCAATCGACGGGCGTCCGGTTATTGCGGAGTCAGTCTTAACGCTCGAGGCAATCTGGGAATCCGCACTTGCCTCTGCCCTCGGGATCTAAAAATTCGCCCGCCCGAGAATCAGCGTCCGTCATTGGGGTAGAATGGCAAGCAGATGCCGTGCGGAATTTACATCCATATTCCATTCTGCAAATCGCGGTGCTCATACTGCGATTTTGCGACAGAAATCTATCGCGATCGAGCCGCTGTTAATCGCTATATACGGGCACTAAAGCTCGAAATCGAAGGTTTCGAGCCCGGCGGTACAGAGGCCGATACGATATATTTCGGTGGCGGCACTCCGTCGCTGCTCACACCCGAAGATCTGGAAACGATCCTCAATTCGATTCAAAAACGATTCAAGCTTTTCGACGACCGCGAATTTACCGTTGAAATGAACCCCGCAACCGTATCCCTGGAAACTCTCGCAGGCTATCGAGATCTCGGAGTTAATCGTGCGAGCTTTGGCATTCAGACTTTCGACAACCGCGATTTGAAAATTCTCGGTCGGGGACATTCTTCGGCGGACGCCATTGAGACGTTTCATCTCCTGCGTGAAGCAGGCTTTGAAAACATCAGTTTTGATCTCATCGCCGGTCTGCCCGGCCAGACACTCTTGGGATGGGAAAAAAATCTAGAGCAAGCGATTCGTCTTCGCGCCGAACACATTTCGCTTTACCTTCTGGAAGTGCATTCCGGGACGCCGCTTGCTGCGCAAATAGCCGCGGGCCGGAGACCTCTGCCGGACGAAGACGTCGCGGCCGAAATGTACAATTTGATGTGTTCGATGCTCGAGGCCTCGGATTATCGGCAATATGAAATTTCCAATTTTGCCCGTCCGGGCTTTGAATCAAAACATAACTTGAAATATTGGAAACTCGAGCCGGTATTTGGTTTTGGCGTTTCGGCTCATTCGTTTGACGGCAATCGGAGATATTCAAATACCCGAAGCACCGAAAGATACGTCGCGGAAATTGAAAACAGCGGGCAACCTCTGCGTTTTGTAGAAGCCACAGATACGGCCAGTGAGGCGATTTTTCTTGGCCTTCGGCTAAATGAGGGCATCAATACCGAAGAGATCAAGAACCGATACGGGCCGGATATTTTTTCTCTCTTTGCCGACGAACTTACTCGGCTTGCCGACGCTGGCTTGATTGAAATTGCAGGTACCCGAATGCGCCTAACGTGCCGAGGGCGGCTTTACTCGAACGAAGTTTTCGGCGTTTTTATTTAAACCCGATTAATTCAATCGCTCAATCCTGCCATCCGTCACCGGTGCAATCGTAGAATTCGGCGCATGCCTGATAGCCTTTTCCAGCACGTCGGAATCCTTCGGCGCGTCTTTGGCAGAAATCAAAATCTCCGCGTCCTTGAACATCGTGTATCCGTCGCCGCCTTTCGAGACAAGGAAATCGGAAGTCGCCAGAGTGTATTTCGCATCCCGGTCGATTGGTCGTCCATTTACGCTCGCCTCGACGATGCGGTTGCCCGGCGGGCGAGAGGCGTCGAATACGAACCTAATTCCCGAAACCTGTGGAAATCGCCCTGGCTCGTTATCCTCACTGCTTCGCGCAACGCCATGTTCGAGTGCTTGCAGCAAAGTTTTCCCGCTAATCCTGATCTTTACAATCGGATTATTGAACGGCAGTATCGAGAGTACATCGCGCTTAGTCAGCGGTCCGGGGTTATACGTTAAATCGGCGCGTATCGAACCGCCATTGACGATTGCGACATCGGCATCGACCGCTTTGCGATATGCGTCTGCGATAAAATCGCCAATGTTCGTTTCCTTTGTCCGGACGTGCAGAGAAAGCGCGTCGAGAATTACGGACGTTGCCCCAACCCGCTCGCCAAGCTTTTCAATTAGGTCTTTGTATTTGAGAGCCACGGGCGCAAAAGCGGGGTCCTCGGGCACTGTCTCATTGACTGGAATTATCCGCCAGTCGACGCTGTTCAGTCGGCCTGTTTTTTTATCGATATAAAGATCAAAACGGCCGATTTCGCGCGCATCGGCAGTCATTTTGAAGATTGGCGTTCCATTTGCGAGCGACTGCAGCAAAGTATGCTCGTGACCGCCTAAAATGAGGTCGAATTTTGCGCAACCGGTCAGACGCTTGTCCTGATACATAAATAGATGCGTTAATCCGATTACGACGCTCGCTCCCGCGGCACGAACCCTCGGCACGATTCTGGCCGCCGCATCGCAATAATCAGTAATGGAAATGAAACTCTCAACGGAAGAGGTTTCCTTTGTCTCGGGCAGTAAAAGTCCGACGAAACCAATCTTCACACCGCCGATTTCCTTAATCACAAATTCCGGAGAATTGGCGAAGGTTTTGCCCGTCCGATTATCAATCACGTTTGCGCCGAGCCAGACGAACTTAGAATCCTTGATCCGCTTTAACAATTCGTCAGATTTCAGGTCGAATTCATGGTTACCGAAAACGGCGAGGTCTAATCCGACAGTGTTCCAGGCGTCGATCATCTGCTCTCCGCGATAAATGCGCGTTTCCACCGACGGCGACAAGGTATCGCCGCCTAAGGTTAAAACGGTATTCGGATTTTCCGCCGAAATCTGACGCCGAAGTTTCATCACGCGCGCCAGACCTCCGGATTTTCCGCCATCGACCGGCGTAAATTGGTATGTATCGTTGAGGTGGAGGATTGTAATCCTTGCTTCGTCGGCTTGCCCAAACGCGCTCGCAAAAAGCAAAAGCGATAACAAAAACGGGCCGAAAAATCGAGATCTATTGGTTTTCATTTACAAACACTCTCAAACTGAAAGATGAGTACGCGCTTCCCAGATTTCCGGAAAAAACCGCTTTGTCAGTGTCGTCATCAAATACCCGACGCCTTCTGATCCGCCCGTGCCTCGTTTTTTTCCAAGCATCCTTTCGACCATTAAAACGTGATGCGATCTCCAAAGAGCGATGTTTTCGTCGTGCTCGATCAAAAGATCTTGCATAATGAAAAGATCGCCGAGTTTTTCATTTTGCCGAAGAACTTCGACAATGGCGCGGATCCGCGCCTGCTCATCCGAAACGTCGAACCCCGAGCGGCCAATTGCATCCCAGAAGGCGTCTGCTAGCGACGGCTCTGCCAGTCGGCTTTGAAGTCGATCGTAGGCGAATTGGTCGTCGCGAAAGCTTTCGAGCAGCCGTTCGTCCTTTAGTCCGGATACGAATTCTATTTCGCGAAATTGCATCGACTGAAAACCGCTGGCAGGATATAGCTTTTCGCGAAACTCCAAAAATCCTATCGGCGCCATCGTCTCGAGAATATGAATTTGCGAGACAAGAATGCGTTCGATCGAGGTCACAACGCGCAAGCTGTGATTTGCCCGAAACAATCGACCTTCTTTTATCCAGCTTATTGTTGCATCAAGTTCGTGAAGGATTTGCCGGAACCAGAGCTCGTAGGTTTGATGAATGATGATAAAGAGCAGTTCGTCGTGACTCTCCGGCTCGGACAATGTTTGTTGCAGCTGCAGCAAATTAGGAACCTTCAAATATCGGTTATAGGAAAGCGGCTTTTTTGCGGATTCAGAAGGCGGCATAAGTTATGAGTTTACCAAAGGCGTTTTTTAAGGTAATACACAGTGGGGGCCAAATCAAACGTTTCAAGCGCCGAAAAGGAAACTCATTTTGCAGCAATCGTTCCATCATCCGCGATAAGCGGAGCGGACCTTCCAAAATCCGAAAGCGAAAGCGCGCGAACTATTCTAATTGCTTCGCCATTCGAATCAATTCTTGGGCCGCCTAGGCCGTCCTGGCGTCCAGGATATATTCGGCCGCCAAGAAAGTTACCATCTGCCGAGAGCCGGACCTCGAGGGCCATCGTCAGAGCGGTTTCGGCCTCGAGTCGAAACCAGCCGTAGGTAGCAAAATTACCGAGTGAATAGGCGATCAGTCGGCCATTGTAAATTTCTATTCCACGCAGGACATGCGGCCCATGGCCGAGGACGAGGTCAGCTCCGGCATCTATCACTGTTCGGGCAAACAGCGGCAGGTTTCCGCGCTTTTCTCCAAAGTAGATTTCCGTTGCACGCGGAACGTTCTGAGCTCCGGCTCCTTCGCCGCCACCGTGAAATGAGACGACTACAATATCCGCCTTTTCGTCGGCCGCTTGAACGAGCCGCCGGGCGGCATCCAAGTCGTTTAGATTTGGCACAACGTTATTGTGTGCAAAAGCTATAAAGGCGACACGTAGTCCTTTGACTTCGAGATACGCCGTTGAATACTGAAACCGGTCACTGCCCGCGTGGCGGATTCCGAGTTTGTCGAGGGTTGCCCGCGTTGTGGCTCGGCCAAATTCGCCAAAATCGCCAGCGTGGTTATTTGCAAGGCTCATTACGTCGAAGCCGGCCTCTTGTAAGTACCGCGCATACCGCGTCGGCATTCGAAATGCAAAACATCGGATCGGCTTGCCCGGAAGCGGCTTCGGACATTTCTGCGAAATTCCGTCATCGATCAGTGGACCTTCCAAATTGCCAAAAGCGATATCGGCGGCGGAGAGTATCGGTGCAAACTCTTTTAAAAGGTCTGCTCCATCATTTGGCGGCATCCGGCTGTCGTTTGGATAAGGCGAGCCAAGCATTATGTCCCCAACTCCGACGACGGTAATTTCCGTCTCCTTTTCCCCGTATTGCGTCAATTGCGGCAACTCGGGCTGGGCGTGAATGAAATTCGCCGGCCCCGCCGACGAGCCACAGGCACAAACAATTATGATCAAAAACATCAACGGACTGATCGCAAAGGATTTTACTGATCGCATTATATTTCTCGTGTTTGAGGCAAGAAGTCGGACTCTGCGATAACCCAGAAAGAGCCGCATTCATATCGCCCTACTGAGAAAAAGCAGCTCGCTGGGCCTGTTTTAGCATTATGGCTTTTACGCAATGCGAACGGCCGATTTTGCTAAACTTAAAGTACTTTGTCTATGCTTCAGCGGGCCGTAAAGTTTCTCTGGACAATTCTATCGCAAAATATGCGACGGCGCCTTGTCCGAATTTCGCAGCCGACTTTTACCGTTTCAGCGGCCGCCGTCATCTTTGACGCCAAGGGCCGCATCCTGCTTTTAAAACACGTCCTTCGAGCAACCTCCGGCTGGGGACTTCCCGGTGGTTTTCTCAAAAAAGGTGAACAGGCGGCCGACGCAATTAAACGCGAAATCTTCGAAGAAACCGGGCTGGAGCTCGCAAATTTAGAGATGTTCCGGATTCGAACGTTTGGTCGCCACGTTGAAATCCTCTTTTCCGCCTATGCTGCCGGCACTCCAAGGATTCTAAGCCGGGAAATAACGGACTTCGGCTGGTTCCGACCGGATAACCTGCCAAACGATTTACCTCACGGACAAAGTCAGATAATCAGAGAACTTTTGAGTAGGTCATTTGATAATTTTCCACCCGCTGATTAAGATTGTTTTTTGCCGAAAATTGCTTTCTTAGCGTCTCAAGGAGTTCTCACTATGGTTGATTTGATCCCTTCGCCGGAATCGGTAATGGAAATCTTGAAAAAAACCGGCGCCTATCGTCGCGGTCATTTTGTTTATCCGAATGGCAAGCATGCATCACATTATTTTCAGATGCCACTGGCATTTCGATACTACGACAATGCTCGAATTCTCTCCGTCGGGCTAAGTCGGCTCTTCCGAATGGAACGCGCAATCTCAAGCCGACTGCCTAAGGTTTCGGTAATCAGCCCAAGCCCAGGCGGAATAATGGTCGCATTTGGCGTTCGTGAAGCGCTCGGCGCCGAGCAGATTTATTGGGCGGAAATGGAAGATGGTAAGCGGCAATTTCGCCAATATATGAGTGAAGGCGAAGTCTATCCCGCGATCATAGTCGATGACATTCTCCGCTCTGGACGGGCAATTATCGAGACGATCGAGCTTTGTAAGGAAATTGGAACCGAAGTGATAGGAATTGGGACAATCGTAAAATTCGAGGACGCTCCATCCGAGTTTGATGGCATTCCGGTCAAAACTTTGTTGACGTTTGACGTAAATTTCTATGATACGGAAGACGAATGGCGCGGATCGCGTAATGCTTCCGACGCAGCGCAAGAACACGTCCGCTTTTGAGCGCTGTTGAAGTCCAAATCTGCGAATCGAAACGCCCCGGCCTTGCCGGCGGGGCTTTATCTTGGGCAAAAGCGTGTTAAAGCTAAATTCACGATTAAATTTCGTGTCGGTTTGCAAGTGCTTTGTCCATTGTTACTTCGTCAACGTATTCCAGGTCGCTCCCGACAGGCATTCCCATCGCGATCCGTGTAACACGAACACCGAGCGGCTTAAGCAGTCGGGCAAGATAATTCGCGGTCGCCTCGCCTTCAGTAGTGGGATTGGTAGCAATGATGATCTCGCTCACTTGAATGCCTTCGTTATTTTCGGGAAGCAATCTTGGCAACAGATTTGCGATCATCAATTCGTCGGGACCTATTCCTCTCAGCGGTGAGAGCGATCCGTGCAGAATATGGTAAAGCCCACGATATGAACGCGTCTTTTCCACCGCAAGCAAATTAAATGGCTCTTCAATTACGCAGATGAGCGAGCGGTCGCGCCTTGGGTTCGAACAATAAAGACAGGGATCGATATCCGTAAGGTTATTGCAAACCGAGCAAAAAACTATTTTTTCCTTGATTTCCCGCAAAGCGTGGATGAACGCGTCGACCTCTGCGCTCGGGCGGCGAAGTAGGTGAAACGCCAGCCTTTGGGCGCTCTTTTGCCCAATGCCTGGAAGGCGTTTGAATTCATCGATAAGGCGGGCTACCGGTTCCGGATAATCCAACATTTAGCTGTTTGCTACAACTTGCCGAAGGCATTAAGCAATTAAATGAGACCGGGCGGCAGCATTCCGCCAAGCTTTCCTTTAAGCGTTTCCTCGACTTTACGATGCGCTTCCGAGAGCGCAGCGACGGCAAGGTCTTGGATCATTTCGACATCGCCCTCTTTCACAAGATTGGGCGAGATTTTAAGCTCCACTACCTCGAAATCGCCACGCATTTTTACAGCGACAGCGCCGCCGCCCGCTGATGCTTCAACGATTGTTTGCTTCATCTCGCGGGCCATTTGCTCCTGCATTTGCTGGGCCTGCTTCATCATTGAGTTAAGGTCAAATCCGCCGGGAAATTTCATTTCGTGTTACTTCCAGATAAAAAGTTTCCGCAACTAAATCGTAACCGTCTGTAAAACCGATTGCAACTTACGGTAAGACGCGGCCCGGCACGGAAAATCGACCCAAAAAAACTATTTGCACACTTCGACGAAGAGGCGTATTATTGCAGCACAATTTTCCACCATCCGCTGCAAGCGCATGGCAAAAAATTCAATAGGTGGCAGATAATATGAGCGAGCGAGTGCAGACCTTGTTCTCTAATACCGGATTGATGCTCGGCATCGGACTGATCGTTTCGTCGGTGATTTTCGGTTGGTTTTATTCCAGCGCCAAACGTGGCGATGACGAAATCACGGTAACCGGATCGGCGAAACGGCGAATTTCATCGGATCTCGTTGTTTGGAGCGTGAAAACCTCTGCCCAAGCTGCGCAACTCACCGATGCGTACCGACAACTCGCCAATGCAATGCCGAAAATAAAGCAGTATTTGACAACGAAGGGTATCCCGGAGGAGCAAATGACGATCGGCCCGATTGCGACGACCAAATTAGGAAAACGAGATCAAGACGGGAATGAAACCGGACAAATTACCGGCTATTCCCTTTCCCAATCAATTGAAGTTCGATCGGCAGATGTCTCGAAGATCGCGCAGATTGCGCGCGAAGCAACCGAGCTTATAAATCAGGGAATCCTGATCGAATCGACGCCGCCTAAATACTATTACACAAAAATTGCCGATCTGAAAATAGAAATGCTCGGCGAGGCGGCGCGGGATGCCAAAGAACGTGCGGAAAAAATCGCGTCAAGCACTGGGAATTCAATCGGCGCCGTCCGAACTGCAAGAATGGGCGTGCTTCAGATTACTGCCGCCGATTCGACCGAGGTCTCGGATTATGGAGTATACGATACCTCAACGATTGAAAAAGACATTACGGCCGTGGTCAATATAGCCTTCGCCGTACGATAAGCCGCAAATTGCTGCCGGTAAACCCGTCCGAAAAGCAGACCGGCAAGAAAAGTCTGCTCGAGGTCTCAAAATTATTCCAAGCGCGAAACGACAAATGATTGGCATTTTACGAAATTCGGATACTGCTCGGATCCGGTTTCGTTATCGCAGCGGTTCGTTGGATTTAAGCGTAAATGCCGACGTCTTTCGCCGAGTGGCGGCATTATTGGAAAGCGGATACTTGAATGTTGTAGAGAACCGATTTCCAGACAACCGAATGACCTACAGCGCTTGGTCTGACTCCTCCACCAACGATGCAGCAAATACCTTCTATCTGGGGCGTCACAATCGTTCGTCACGTGACTTCGATGCTCTGGTCGTGCATGAGTCGGTCCATGCCTATATGGACATTGCGCGTATCAGCATTCCTTGGGTCGACAACGAGGCCATCGCCTATATCGCCCAGGGTTTTTATTTGAAAAACTCCGGTTACCCTTCATCGAGAATGGAGTACGGCGAGCCGTATCGCGTCGGTTATCTGATAGCAGAGACGATTTCCAGTGGCATAGACGCTTCAGATATGATCGGCGATCTGCGAAGCAATTTGCTCAGCGATCAGCGTTACACCCATTACATTCGCTCTACTTTTCGGGGTGACGGATAGCAAAATTTTGCCGCCAGCATCAAGCAACCAATTTCAAAACCAAGTGCATCTCGCAAGTTAAATTTTTGCTCCCGAGAAAGTTGGTAATTGACGAATCGTCTTGAAATTACCGCAGCGATCCCTTTTTACGGTTCCTCGGCCGAGTTGTTCACGCTTTATGAAAAAGAATAAATTGTTTCGTGTGAATTTCCCCTGTAACGAAAAATGGGAGGAAATGATCGGCAACAGCAGAGTTCGCTTTTGTTCGCATTGCAGCAAGACGGTAAACAACCTTGACGATCTGACATTTCGCGAAGCATACGCAATAGCGCAGGCCGCTGGCGGCACTATTTGCGTCCGCTACAGGAGCGTTCGGGGCGAAGACGCTCCGCAATTTGGCCGCGTGTTCCGAACAGCGGCTGCAAAGGTCAGTCTCGCGGCGGGAGCGCTCGGCGTCGTTGCCGGAGCGTTTCTACCCGCGATGGGAAATGTTTCCGATCCGGTTATCATAACCCGAATTAGATCTGAAGGTACGGCATCGGACCTAGGCGGGCGCATCTGGGGAACTATAACCGATCCACATGATGCGGCAATCCCATTTGCGGTCGTATCGCTGATCCAGGTCGGTTTAGGCGAAATACGTGTCATCAATGCGTCGGCCGTAGGCCAATACGAATTCACAGACCTGCCTGCGGGCCGATACTTGGTGAAGGTGACGGCGAGCGGTTTTGCTACCGGCACAACGTATGAGTTCGACCTTGACCAAGATTCCGAAATCCGCCGCGACCTGCGATTATCACTCGAAAGCGTAAGTGTTTCCGCAGATGTTATCGATACTCTGCCGCGTCAATATGAAGAAATTGTAACCGTTGGGGTGGTTGGGGTCGCGGTTACCCATAACCCCTTGGTTACGGCTGTCGTCAATGACGATTTGGAAGAGGTAAAAGCCCGCGTCGCAATGGGAGCGAAAGTCAATGTCCGTGAGAAGGGAGAATACGGGATGTCGCCGCTGCATTTTGCCGTGCGAAACGGAAATATCCAAATTGCCCGCTTCCTGCTCGAGCAAGGCGCCCGGGTTAACCAAAAAGACAAATTAAAGCGGACGGCGTTGATGATGATTGACGACGACGCAACACCGGAACTAGTTCAGCTGCTAATTAATTACGGCGCCAAACTGAATATTGCTGATGTTGACGGCAAAAGCGTTTTACATTATTGCGTCGTCTCCGGCGCAAGTGTGGACGTTATTCGAACGCTGATTGCATTCGGCGCGAATCTGAACGCCACCGATAGCGAAGGGAACACGCCGTTGATCGCCGCGACCGCATCGGACAACGAGGAAGCGGTCCGCATTTTGCTTGAGCTAGGAGCCGATGCCTCGCGGGTCAATCGACGCGGAGCAACTGCCGCAATGCTTGCCCATTCGACAAAGATCAGGGAATTGCTGCTCGCATACGGTGTGACACGGTTTTGAATTCGACTTGTCGGTGCGGACGCCACTTCGGACAAAACGTCAAAACCGTGCTAAAATCCGGATTGTTTTACCGATCCGATTGCCGGGAAATTCCGAAGGCTTCCGCTATGAAATATTGCCCGACTTGTAACACCCTCTACGAAGAAGACATTTTGCGCTTTTGTATGAAAGATGGCACTCCGCTGCTGGAAGCTGCGGAGCCGTCGTTTACGGCAATCCCGAGCGAGAGCCTCCCCGAGCCGGAAGAGATCGATGATGCGGCCGAAGTAACCTTAATCCGCAGAAACGCACCTCAACTTCCGCCGGATCCGGAAGACGTTTTCGGACCGACGGTTTCCGGTGAGAGAATCGTAATTCCTACTTATCCAACCCAGTCGCCTGCTAATCAGCCGATCCCGCCGGCAGCGTTTCCTCAGATGCCGATCCAACCCGCGTATCAGCCGCCGCCACGGCCGAATACTCTTGCAATAGTAGCGTTTACAATGTTTGGCACGGTTGCGGCGATTGCGCTCGGCGCATTACTGATTTGGTTTTTCGTCATAAGTCGGCCCGGAAACTCAAACCTCAACGCGAATTTCAATGCAAATGCCTTTTCGAATTTCAATGCGAATATAAATTCAAACCTGGGTATCAGCACGTCCGCCGATTACAATTCGAATCCGAATAATTCGAATGTAAATGCTAATTTCAGGGTGCAAACCCCAACGCCATCTCCGACACCAAGCCCGACTGCAACACCGACGCCACGGCCGACTCCAACCGCGACGCCCAATGAAATCGAGCCGACGCCGACACCCGTAGTCAACATCGCACCTTCAACGCCGCGGCCGAGCCCGACAGCAAACTCGCGGCCGGCGGCGATACCGCCGAGTGCGAACGCGAACCGGCCCTAATCACTCGCAAGACCTCTCTCAACTGCCAGACGCGGATCTATTACTCCCCAACCTTGACGGTCGATCTCATAATTCGGCAATCGCTCAGCGGTTTCTATAAGAATTCGCTTTATTTGTTGCGGCGATAGTCGAGGATTTGCCTCGAGCATCTGAGCTGCAAGCGACGACACGATTGGAGCGGCAAACGAAGTGCCGTCGACATATTTGTAATGTCGCGTGATAACGTTTTCGCGGCGGATTTTCAATGCAATCAGTTGCCGAATACTATGCGGCGGGCGGTCGACCGCAGCATCGAGCTCCGCATCGATACCGCGATTGTCGTTGATAATTCGCTGCAGATCTTCGTCCGCGGCTTGGTCAAGTTTTTCAAGCAGTTCCGCCTGTTGCGCGGTCGGGGTGTAAGGAAGAATCGGTGCCGGAACCCAAATCGATGGTGCTATTACCTCTGGCTTTTGCAGACCATCGATAGTCGGGCCGTAGGACGAACGGTACATTCCGCGGCGCGAGCGGTTAATTGAATTGTCATCATCGAGACCGCCAACGGCAATACACGACGGCGCACTAGCGGGCGGAAACACTGGGTGATTCACGAGATGTCCCGCGTTGCCGACCGCGCACACCACAAAGATGCCACGCCGTGTGCACTCATCAACCGCCTGTGAAAGCGGATCAGTCAGATAGCTCGCCTCGTCATCACCACCGGCTGAAATATTTACAATGCGAATACGATAGCGATCTTGATTGGCTAAAATCCATTCAAGTCCGCGGCGAATATCGTCTTGGGTTATTCGGCCCGTCCGGGCAAGTTTGACAAGTACAACCTCGGCTTCAGGCGCAAGGCCACGGTAAAATCCATTCGATAAATGGCCGTTTCCGGCGGCGACAACTGACGTCATCATTCCGTGCCAGCTTGCAACATCGGCCCGAAAAAGCGATTCGAGCCCCTCGGATTCATCGACGAGGCTGTGATAGGCGATTATCCTATTTCGCGGTGAAGTTAGGTCTACGTGTGGATAAAAGCCTGAATCCAGGAAAGCGATCGTTACTCCGCGGCCTTGAAACCTTTCGTCGGCATCCAGACGCAACGGTATCGAGAGGACATGCGAGCCATCCTTTCGCAATGCCGCATCCTTGATGATTTGAGTCTTTACGCGCTCGAACAAGCGTACGCATCGGACGCAGAGGGCGCGAAAGTCTTTCGAATCCGGAGCATTCGCCTCTATGAGTTGTCGGAGCTCGGAGTCGAGCGTGACAAGCGGGACAAATTCGCCTTTCGTTTTCCGCGAACAAACAGGGCACGGATTCAGGTCGGTAATCGTAACCGGATTTTTCGATGAAAGAATGGAACTGCTTAAAAGGCTATTACTCATTTCGAGCGTTTAAGTTTTCCACAAGCGGGAAGTAAAATCAATCGGTCGAATTTTCGTATGGTGGACGTTAAAGTAGGTATTGCATTATCGGGCGGCGGGGCGCGTGGGTTTGCCCATATTGGCGTATTAAAAGCGCTTCAGGAAAACGGCATTCCCGTAGATGTCATTGCCGGAACTTCTGCCGGTTCATTTGCCGGCGGTGCATTTGCTGCCGGACTTGAGCCAGATGAAATCGTATCGGTCGGAAATAAGATCCGCTGGACGGATATTGCAGCTTTCTCATATTCGCGTCGCGGGATTTTGACGAATCTTCCGCTGGGTGAATTCGTCAAATCGAACTTCCCCACTGTCCGGCTCGAGCAGCTACGAATTCCTTTTGCGGCTTGTGCCTGCGATCTTGAAACGGGAGAGGAAGTCATATTTCGTGAAAGCGGCGATCTTTCGATCGCAATCCGCGCGAGCTGCGCAATCCCCGGCATCTTTGTGCCCGTAGATTCCAACGGACGGCAGTTAATTGATGGCGGCGTGATTACGCCAATGCCGACAAGGATCGTACGCGAAATGGGAGCCGGCTTCGTAATTGCGGTAGATTTGATCGCCTGCGGCTCGACTTATTGGGGAACGCCGAGAAATTTGCTCGGGACGTTTTTTCAGTCTGCGATGATGTTGTTACGGTCAGCTTCTCGGTTTCAGCATTTTCACGCTGACGTTGTCGTCGAACCGCAGCTCTCTCACGTTCGCCCGGATGAATTGGACAAACGCGAAGAAATGATCGAAATTGGATATCGCGCTGCACTAGATAAGATCGGAATTATTCGCGAAAAGCTCGAATCGGCTACATTTCGGCAATAGTTCTGAATTCTCTGATTTAGTGAAAGCTTTTCGCAAGCGGCTCTTCGATCCAAAAAAAATCGAAATCACGTTTTCGCGCTTGCTATTCTTCGCCCGATAGTCCATTATCGAAAATGTCAATCCTTCTCTCGCGCATCAACGGTGATGCGCCCGGCGGAAAAAGTTTCATTCGACGGCGTATTTTTGGAAGTTCGAGGGCAGGCAGGTTTTTTGGTTTTGAAGGCAGCTCAGGTTTCCCCTCGGGTTTCTTTTCGTACGTACCGATTGAAGCAGACCGTTTCTTCGATCGATTAATCTACTAAAAGATCGCTTTCATTTGCGGTTTCTTGAATCAAAGAAACAAGGTAAAAAATTAGATTATGTCAATGAAACTTTATGTTGGTAATTTGTCCTTCAATACGGGCAACGGCGAGCTCGAGCAGCTCTTTTCAAACATCGGTACGGTTGAATCCGCAACGGTTGTAGAGGACCGCGACACGGGACGCTCGCGCGGTTTCGGATTCGTGGAAATGGCCTCTAAAGAAGACGGTAACAAGGCGATTGCCGAGCTTGACGGAAAGGAGTTCGACGGTCGTCAAATCAAGGTCAACGAGGCAAAACCCCGTGAGGACCGCGGATTTGGCGGTGGCGGCGGACGAGGCGGAAACCGCGGCGGCGGTGGAAACCGTGGCAGCTACGGCGGCGGACGAAATCGATGGTAAGCGCGCTGCGTTTACGCAAAAAATAAATAAAAGCGGCTCGCCAAGGGCCGCTTTTTAGTTTTTCCCTCTGTGCTTCGGCCGCAAGGGCCGCGGCGCAAAACTTTGTTGGTCTGACGCTTCAACGACAGTAAACGGAATGCTTCGCAGCTTTTTACCGTCGATCGATATATCGATCCGATAACTGCCGCGCTCCCAGAGCCCACTTGGCCGACCCGTAAAGATGACCCGATTCTGACCCGCTTTTGTTTTGTATGAGGCCGAAACAACCTTCGTCTCTGGCTTTACTCCGCCGACTCTTACGGCGACGAGATTCATTCTTACGTCGGCCAGGTAATAACCGTTCAAAGTGATCACACAGTAGATCGGAACATCATTAGGTCGAAACGTCGTAGTTTCTTCACCTGGTTTGCCCTCGCCGTTATCGCGGGCGAGAAATATCGTGTCGATTGGGTCCGCAACCGCGTTTAGGGGCTCATTGCCCGATGCCTGGCCAAATACGAGAGCGCCCAGTAAGGCAACGAAAACGATCAACTTCATTGTTAAGGCTCCCGGATGAATCGTTGCAAATTAGAGTTTCAAACTCTTCCTACCGTTGCATCTGCAGCAGAAACTTTTCTGCTTAGTCCGAAACAAGTCGCCTAACCCAAGCCTCGGACCGCTCCGGATTAGGCGAGTCTTTGTTTTCAAATGTTATAATCGCCCGCAAATATGCCTTTTGTTTTTGCAAACCGGTTTTATTACCTGCTGATTGCGGGGATTTTGCCGTTAGGCTTCGTTTCTGCTGTGCCGGCGATCGGTTACGCAGTTTTGCTCTACGATTTTTGCCTGACAGCATTCGCAATTTACGATTACCGAAAAAGCCGTCATCGGATTCAACGGCTGCTCGCCGAGCGGACGTTCGACGAGCGTTTTGCAATTGGATCACCGAGCACAGTACGGATTGCGGTCGAGAATTTAAACAATGTGCGTGCCACGATCGAGCTAAAAGACGAAATACCTCCAGAAATGGAATTGGAAGGTTCTCGCGAAGCGACGATACCGCTTGCGTCAATGGCGCGCGCCGAATTTACATATCGGCTCCGGCCACCACGACGCGGCGAATTTCACTTCGGCAAAATTGCCGTCCGACTGCTTTCCGATTTCCGTCTGGTAATGATAGATGGCAGTCTTGCAACGCCCGAGGTTATAAAGGTTTATCCCAACATCCGACGTGCTCGGCAAATGGAGCAGAAATCGCTCGGCTCAAGGTCGTTTCTCGCCGTCAAACGCCGAGCCGAACAACGCGGAGAAGGCCGCGATTTTGAATCACTGCGCGATTATGTCCGCGGAGACGAACTTCGCCATATTTCGTGGCCGGCGACCGCGCGGCGATCGAAATTGACAACTCGGCAATTTCAGATCGAGCGCGACCAGACCGTCATAATCGCCCTAGATGCGGGCCGATTGATGACGGGGCGGATCGACGGCGAAACGAAGTTTGACGCCGCGGTTCATTCCGCATTAGCACTGATGTCTGCCGCACAAAAAGCGGGCGACAACTGCGGACTACTCGTATTTTGCCGACGGGTTCTGCGATTTGTACCGCCGAAACGAGCCGGGGCCGCAATAGATTCGGTAATTGAGGCGCTGTGCACCGTCGAACCGGAATTGATCGAGCCATCGTATCCTCGTGCCTTACAATTCATCGCATCGAACGTCAAACGTCGGTCCTGTGTCGTAATTCTCACGGATCTCGTTGATCAGGATAGCTCGCGGGATTTGATTCGGTCGTTGCGGCTGCTTCGGCCGAGACATCTGCCGCTCGTTGTTACGATCGGCGATCGCGATTTGAAATCGCTTGTCGCGGAGAGGCCGGCATCTATCCGCGACGTTTTCCGTCAGTCTGCGGCCGAGGAGATTATTTTCCAGCGTGAAGCAGCGCTTCGAAAGATAGAATCATTCGGCGGCCTCGCCATTGATGTAACCACCGCAACATTGGCTCCGCGACTTATCGATGAATATCTTAAAGTGAAAGAGCGCGGTCGCCTGTAAACGAGTTCCCAGCTTTCCCAAAAATAATACTGAGAATTCCTCGCAACACAACGGCCTACTCTTCTCTTCGGCTGGTGGTAACTGCGCGAAAGGCCTTTCGGCGCTCTGCGCTTTTAATCACTAATACGTCCGCTTCTTCAAACGACGAAACTGCGGCCGAGTACCTCAATCGGCTATCCGAAACTCTCGCTGCATTTTGCCGCACCCATTGACGACATTCACAGTTGCCCAATCCCTAAAAACGGACTGGTTTTTCAAAGCCCGACCTCGGGTCGGCTTTACCTTGGGCGACGCTCTAATTTACGGAACCGGTGGACTCACGGTAACGAGGACCGACTACCGCGCACGATTGACCGACACTTTTGCATCGGAAAACGAGAGCTGCCCGATAAACAAAACGCGAGCCGCCTGGACGGCCGTCGGAGGCGTCGAGTACAAAGTTGCGAATAAATGGTCTGTAAAGGGCGAAGTTGTTTTTACCGCTTTCCGCGGGGCGACAACGACGAGTACGCACCTAACCGCCTTTACCCCGCCGATCGCGTATCCTCGAAATCCGTTTACGCATTCTATTTACGCGAAATACCATCTTCTACGGTTCGGCGTAAACTATCATTTTTAGTTAAACCGGAGGCTTAGTTTTCGGGCCGTCGCTCAACTAATTTGCGCCGGCCTTTTTCTTTTTCTCTTTGCCGGCAAAAAGCAGATATGAATACATCGCGATTCCCGTTCCCACTCCGACAGCGTATTTAACGTAAGAGGGCAGCGCCGACGGTGAGATAAAGCCTTCTATCAACCCGGCAACTACCAAAAAACAGGCGGATCCGATCACGATTTTTGCTGCGTCGATACCCTTGAGCCGTAATGCTTTTAACCGGGGCAGATCTCCCGGATTTACCACCGACCAGCCAATCATTAGCCCCGCACCTCCGCAAAAGACGACAGTCGAAAGCTCGACGACGCCGTGGCCGACGACGAATTCCGAAAGGCTCAGAGCAAAACTCGGGTTTAAGCGAACCGCAGCGCCGAAAACACCGCCGACGTGAGCGCCGAAATATGCAACGTCGTAAAGCGAGCCGATGCCAAAAAACGCGCCCATTGCAAAGGCCTGAATGGAAACGATGATATTGTTAGAAAGAATAAAGCTAGCGCCGATTTGATTGGCTTCATTCAATGATTTCCACCATTCGAAATTGGACCGAATCATTTCGTTAACTCCAGAAAGACCGACAAATCGCGTAAACTCCGGATCTCGAAAAGCGGCAAGAAATCCAAACAGCACAAAAGAAAGGAACACGGCGCAGGACGTCAGCATGTAGCTGCTGTTTCGCCGAAATGCTTGCGGAAACTCGTCGACGAAAAATCGTTTGATAATGCGCCGGCCATCGTTTTCTGCGCGATAAATTTGACCGTGGGCGCGGATTACGAGAGCGTTGAGATAATTTATCAGCCTCGGATCCCTGGATTCGGCACGCGCTATCGCCAGATCCGACACCGCTTTTCGATATAGCTCGCCAAATTCACGTATTTCGGCCGCCGTCAGGCCCGACCGATTTGGTCGGCTACCACGATCCAACATCTGCTCTAGGCGCTGCCAATTTGTCTTGTCGCTGTCAATTAAGCTCTGCACGTTAAGAGGAATTCTAGCCCCGAAGACGGAGGAAATTCAATTTGATCTTTGGCCTCGGGCATTGAATATTGCTATTGGCTTATGCGCAAATTAGAATCAGATACTGTCGCGTGTCAACAGAAGCTGAAAAACATCACGAAGAAGAAGCAATAGGAAAAACCTACGACCTACGCATTGCCGGCCGATTGCTCCGTTATCTCAAGCCGTATTGGCATCTTGCGGCCGGCGCGCTGGTTCTCACTTTGTTGACAAACATCCTAGTCAGCACCCAGCCATACTTTACAAAGATTGCAGTGGACGATTTCATAACGCCAAAGCGGACGGATGGCGTATGGCTTTTTGCGCTCGCGTTTTTTGGCGTATTCCTTTTTCGCTTCTTGTTCTCTTATTTTCAGGAGATCCTGCTCAACCGTGTCGGCCAATGGGTAATGCTTGACCTTCGGAGCCAGATCTATTCCAAACTGCAGTACATCGAAGTTACCTATTATGACAAAAATCCTGTCGGAAGAATTATCACGCGGCTAACCTCGGACGTCGATGCACTCAACGAACTATTTACTTCGGGAGTCATAGACGTTCTTGGCGACCTTGTAGTCATCATTGCGATTATAGCGATGATGTTTTGGCTTGACTGGAAACTTGCAATTGTCTCTCTAATTACAATACCACTGCTATTTACGGCAACTAACTGGTTTCGCAAACACGCAAGGCGCGGATTCGACCTAGTCCGAACCCGCAATGCCCGTCTAAATGCATTTTTACAAGAATATCTCTCCGGTGCTCAGACCGTGCAACTTATGAACGCCGAAGACAAGGCTCTTCGGCGATTTCACAAAATCAACCTTGACTACCGCGACGCCAATATCGAGACAATATTTTATTACGCAGTTTTTTATCCGCTGGTCGATTTTATCGGCGCGGTTGGCATCGCAATAGTTATTTTCTTTTTTGGATTTGAGTCGATCAGCGGTATTTCCGCTGCTGGAAGCGGGTTGACGATTGGGATTCTCGCTTCATTTATTCAATATTCTCTTCAGCTGTTCCAGCCGATTCGCGATCTTTCGGACAAATTCAATGTTCTTCAGGCTGCAATTGTCGCATCACACCGAATTTTTATTTTGATCGATACCGATATCGCGATTACATCACCCGCTAAGCCGAAACGGACCGGCGCTGCGCGCGGCGAAATCGAGTTTCGCAACGTATGGTTTGCCTACCGAGGCAATGAATGGGTTTTAAAGGACATCTCTTTCAAAATAAAGCCGGGCGAAAGCGTTGCACTCGTCGGACACACAGGTTCAGGCAAGACGACAATCACCAATCTGCTGATGCGTTTCTATGATGTCAGCAAAGGCTCGATTTTGATCGATGGTCTTGATATTCGCTACTGGGACCTTCAAGGCTTGCGGCAAAACTTTGCCGTCGTTTTGCAGGACGTCTTTCTGTTTAGCGGCACGATCGAGGAAAACATCCGCCTTGGCAACGAAAACATCACCCGCGAACGCGCTGAGTGGGCCGCCCGAGAAGTACAGGCCGACAAGTTTATCTCGCGTTTGAAAGGCGGATTTCAAGCTGAGGTACGCGAACGCGGCGCGGGGCTTTCGGTTGGGCAAAAGCAGTTGATTTCCTTTGCTCGCGCGCTTGCTTTTGACCCCAAAATCCTAATTCTAGACGAAGCGACTAGTTCAATCGATACAGAAACGGAGCAGTTGATTCAAAAAGCCGTCGAGCGCTTAATGCAGGACCGTTCTTCGATTGTCGTTGCCCACCGGCTTTCAACTATCCAAAAATGTGATCGGATCCTTGTCCTGCATCATGGCGAACTGCGTGAAAGTGGAACGCATTTAGAGTTGCTGGCTCTTCGCGGCCTTTATTGGCGGCTCTATCGATTGCAATATTCCGATGAAAAACTCCATATCTCTGCAGCTTAGGACAGGACGTAAAATCTTTCAATTTTGTTATTGCTTCTGGGTTATACAAATTCCTCGAAAGTAGGTTATAATGACCCGACCTTCTACTTTGCAACAGAGCTTCTTCTATGAACGACGACCTCCTTACATATTGTAACGCCGTAATCGAAGAGCTCTATGAGCGTTGTCGGCAGAACGAGCCCAACTATGGCGTCCAGCCCGAATGCTTTGCAACATCTATGCGCTCAACCCTCAAGCGTTACGCCGCGTCGTGTACCGGCGAACTTTCGCCGGCACAAGCTGAAACTTTTCTTCGGCAAATTCAATTAGAGGATCTTTATCTCGCGATTGCATGTGCGAATGGGAACGAGCGGGCGTGGTGGGATTTTGACCGCAAGCACAGGGCTTTTATGGAGCGCGTTGCACGTCAACTCGCGCATACTGAAATCGACGCAACGGAAATCGTAGACACGGTTTACGAGCATCTTTACGGTACGAGGATCGTTGATGGTGAACGAATCTCCAAGTTCTCTAGCTACAGCGGTCGCGGCAGCCTGAGAGGCTGGCTGCGAACTATTATTTGGCATTCTCTGGTCGACCGCCATCGAGCAGGACCGTCAGAAGTTTCGCTTGACGAAATGACGGAGAACATTGGCGAAGGCGCCGTACACTCGGACTTTGCCATAAAAGTAGGATCTGGTGAAGAAGGGATGATCGATGCGGTCGTCCTCGCCCGTTACGCACAATTAGCCGCAGATGCTGTGAAATTCGCCTTCTCTTCCCTTGAGCCACACGAGCGCCTTATTCTCCTTTATTACCACGTCGATAACCTTAAATTACGGGAAATTGCGCGACTCGTAGAAAACGAAGCCTCTCCGTTGCGGGCCTGGTTTCAGCGGCGTTTGCCTTCGCGCGAGCAGAACCCTTCCGGCCGAATTCACGAATCGACAATAATGCGCTGGCTGGAAAAATGCTACGCGAAAATACTCGAATTGTTTCAGACCCGACTGAAAGAGCATTTCGGGCTAAATAAAGAGGAAATAGCGCTCTGCACGCAGCATGCGTCGGAAGGTCTCATGGGCGAAAGCCTCTTCCGAAATCTTTCAGCAACGCGCTCGGCTTCTGATGTATCAAATTAAGCCTTTCAAGATTGTTACGCAAATGTAGCCGCGGCGCTACGTCTGCAATTTGGGAGGCCAGTATCTGAGAATGAACAAGGATCAGGAAATCACCCCACAGTCAGGACAGATTCAATCGATACTAAATCGTTTTTTGGCCTCTGTTCCATTAGACAATCCAGGCGAGCCACACCTTGACGAGGATTTTCTAACAGCATTCATCGAAGGCAACCTTGACGAGTTTGAAAGCGAAAAAGCAGTCGGTCATCTTGTTGACTGCGGATTCTGCCGCTCAACGACTGCGGAACTGATTAGGCTGGATTATAAATTGGCCGAAACGCTGCCGGAAGAAGATCTCCGGCACGATTCCGAGCCGGCCAAAATCTCTGATGTTCTAAACCGGCTCGTTTCTCGTATCTTTGGCCCGTTGGAGAACGCGGTCTTCGCTCACGAAGACCGGAAAACCGAGCCGGAAGGCGAAGAAAACAATTCCGGGCAGCCTAAGGATTGAATCTGCTCGTTTTCGAAAAATGCATCAAATAGCCGCCGGCAATTCCCGGCGGTTTTTTGTTTTGTGTAGATCTTCGCGATCCGAGAGAGCGGGTGAATCCAAAGCTCTCGTTAGGGAGAATATGTTTACATGTCACATTGCACAGGCGCTATAATTGATCTTGCAGGTGTTTTTCGTGTTATGCCCGACCGCTCATCCAATTGCGCAGAATCCCCTTCGATCAATAATTGCCGGCCAATCGGAAAATCCATCACTGTCGAACGCGTCGCGACAGCCAAATTGCCGACCATTTTCGGCGAATTCCAAATCGCGGGCTACAAATCGCTTACTAGCGATGAAGAGTTTGTAGTTCTATTCAAAGGAGACCTCGGGCCCGATACACCGACTCTCGTCCGGATTCATTCGCAGTGCTTGACAGGCGATGTGTTCGGCTCGGTTAAATGCGATTGTGGTCCGCAGCTCCACAAAGCAATGGAAATGATCGAAGCTGCCGGCCTTGGGGCGATCGTCTATCAACACCAAGAGGGACGCGGCATCGGGATAATAAATAAAATCCGTGCCTACGCGCTTCAGGACGAGGGCGCTGACACTGTCGAGGCCAATCAGCGACTCGGTTTCGCGGTGGACGCTCGAAATTATCAGCAATGCGCTGAAATCCTGTTCGACCTTGGACTATGCAAAGTTCGCGTTATATCGAACAACCCTGACAAACTCAAAGCATTAGAAGAGGCAGGTTTACAGGTTGTCGAACGTATCCCTCTAGAGGTGCCCGCGGCGGAACCAGCTGCACATTATTTGCGGACCAAGAAGGAAAAACTGGGTCATTTATTAAATTTCTGAATAAAATCCCGGTATTTCATATCCAAAATCCTGGATTTTTTTCAGATTTCTGAAGTTTGCCTCCCCGTTTCTTGGCCTCAAGGCTTCCAGTGCCATCGCTAAATCGTAGTAAATACAGTCTTTATTGTCGTATCTGGTTAAACATCTGGCCTGGCGTTAAATTTGCTAGGTTAGTGTTATGTTGGTGCAGTAGTGCGCACTTCCCTTGTGTGTGATTTCGTAATACTGCATTTACATCAATCTCGTTAGACCTAAAATTAGGAGATAGATATGAGCAAGAATTTCAAATTTATATCGGGGGCTCTCTCGCTGTTGCTATGCTTGGCAGCAGTAGCATTTGGCCAGAGAACCTCCGGTAATATTGAGGGCACTGTAACCGACCCCAACGGAGCAGTCGTACCGAACGCAACCGTTACGGTTAAAAGCGTAGGGGCAACGTCTGGCTTCACGCGGACGGTTACGACAGATTCCAACGGTTATTATCAAGTCCCACAGGTGCCTGTCGGTACATACCAGGTAACTGCGACCGGCAGCGGCTTTAAGACTTCACGTCAAGAAGTGGTTGTCATCCTTGACCGCTCCGCGATCGCTAACTTCAAACTGGAAGTCGGCGGCGGCGAAGTCATAGTTGACGTCGTTTCGGACAGTGCGGTCAACATCGACCCCGGCGACACAAAAATCGACACCAGCATCACGAAGCGTCTTATCGAAGACCTTCCGTCCGGTGTTACTTTTGGCTCGCTGCTAAAAATCGCGCCGAACGTTCGTCCGGAACCGCTTAATGCGGGTTTCCAAATTGACGGTGCATCGGGTGCTGAAAACGTGTTCAATATCGACGGGCAGGAAGTCACAAACTTCCGTACTGGCCAGCTGAACACGGCAAATAACTTGAACTTCGACCTCGTTCAGGAAGTTCAGATCAAATCAACCGGTTACGAGGCGGAATACGGCGGCGCAACTGGCGGTCTTATTCAGGTCATTACCGCGGGCGGTAACGACCAGTGGCGCGGAAGCTTTGGCATTTCTTTCTCCCCGCTGAATTTGCAGGGCAATCCACGCCCGGTTCTCAACCGCTTCGCCTCCGGATTTACACAACCTGAAGGCGTCAACAAACCCGGCAATTACGAATACTTTAAGCCTCCGAAACAGGGCGGAACGGATTACTTCCCGACCGCAAGGGTTAGTGGGCCGATCGTAAAAGAAAAGCTCTGGTTTTCGGCTGTTTATTCACCGCAGGTGTTTGACAGAAACCTGACGATTGATTACTTCGACAGCTCCGCAACCCCGGGTATTAGAAATAATCCGAACGGCCGGTTCGTAACCCAATCGATTGACTACAAATCGAAGCAGGTCAACGAAGCGGCTCAAATCCGCCTCGATGCTCAGCCGACGTCTAAGCTTCGCGGATTCGTAACGTTCCTTTGGAATCCAGTCCGCGTCGAAGGCCAACTTCCGCCGTCAACGGAAGGTTTATCGGGTAGGCCGCAAGAGGCAAATTTCGGCGGCTCGATCGGCCTCCGAACTGGAGCTGCTTTCCTGAGTGCACAGGGCGGACGTCAAAACTCGAACAATATCAACGGACAGTTAACTTGGACGCCTTACAACTGGTTGGTAGTTAATGCTCGCGCCGGCCGTACGTTCCTCAATGAAAAACTGGGATCGTATGGTCTGCCGCGTACCGTTCGCTATGTTTGCTCAACTTTGGGTAATCCAAACGGTGTACCGGGCTCGGGTTGCTCGGCTGGTTTCCAAAACTTTAACTCGAACTACCAGATTGACTATGACGTTTCGACGCGTAAAACATTTGATGTCGATGCAGGAGTTATCGGTGTCAACGCTCTCGGACGGCA
>PSMA01000044.1:0-18036 GCA_040289905.1 Blastocatellia bacterium | reverse complement strand
CGGCAATACTTTTGCGTCGATTCCCGGAACTACGCTTTGTTTGGCTTATGCCGGAGGCCGCGGATAACGATACGGCTGCGAAAATCGAATCGTATAGACTCGGACCCGCCTTTCTTCCGATTCTCTCCTCGGAGATCGGACGGGACAGGGTGTCGATTCTGACCTTTATGCGTCTTGCGGACGTTTTTGCACTCCCAAGTTTTGTCGAAGGACTACCAATTGCCTTGCTCGAGGCGATGGCGCTCGCAATTCCAAGTGTTTCTACGCAAGTTTATGCAATTCCGGAAGCGATTAACCACGAAAAAACGGGACTTCTCGTCCAGCCTGGCGATCCACATCAATTGGCGGAGGCAATCTGCCATTACTTAGAAAATCCCGAATTTGCCCGCAAGATCGGCCAGGCCGGGCGCGATTTCGTCCTCCGAAATTTTGACGAGCGAGTCGCAGCGGATATCGTCCTCCGAACCTACGAGGAGGAGTTCGCCAATGGATGACTCTCTTTGGAGAAGCAAACGCCGAATCGCGCTCAACTCGCTTTTCAGTACCGCGGCGTGGCTAACTCCCCTTATCGTCGGATTTGTGTCAACGCCGATCCTTGTTAATGGCCTCGGGACTGCAGAATA
The DNA here is from genome assembly GCA_040289905.1 of Blastocatellia bacterium. Taxonomy (GTDB): domain Bacteria; phylum Acidobacteriota; class Blastocatellia; order Pyrinomonadales; family Pyrinomonadaceae; genus OLB17. Next base: position 17,413 of record PSMA01000044.1, on the reverse strand, counting down.
CGGCATTTACGCCCTTATCGCAGGTTTTATTTCGTATTCCTTTAGTTTTTCAGTCGGGCGAATTGTTGTTCGATATGTTGCCGAATATTCGCTTTCCGCTAACGAAGCCGCGATAAATCAGATCGTTTCGACGGCGCTGCTTATCGCAATGGCGGTTGGAGTGTTCGGCGGACTGATTTTAGCGATATTGGCGCCGTACATCGTGTCCGAGGTGCTGAGAATCGATCCACAATACCGGCAGTTAGCCGTTCCGGCATTTTACATCGCTAATGCGACGATTATTTCCGTGATTTTGTCGCAGGTTTTCCAATACACACTTCAAGGCTTCCAACGTTTCGGGCGATACGTATTTTTTTCGAACCTCTTTTCGGTGTTATTTGGCTTCGGAAACATTGTATTGGTCAAAAGCGGCTTCGGAATTTTTGCACTTTTGCTCTGGGGCTTGATTCTCAACGTTTCGTTGCTCATCGGTAATTTAGTCTCAGTAAAAGCCGTATTTCCGCAGTTTCGGTTTACGCTTTCGATTGATTCTGGAATCTTACGGTCGGCGGTGCGTTACTCGATGAGCATTATTTTTTATCAGATCTTCGGTAATCTATTATTTATTTTCGAGCGCGTTTGGGTCACTCGGCATTTTGGGCCTTCGGCAATGGCCTATTTCGCCGTTTCTGCTCTTCCCGGGATTTATGTTCAGACGCTCGCCGCGAGCCTTGCGGCCGTATTTTTGCCTGTTATGAGTCGATCTATCCAAGAGACCGCGATGCTCAATGCGATTTACCGCCGGGCAAGTAAGATACTTCTTGCCGGGCTGCTCTTTTTTCTGATAGCGGTTATCTTTCTTGGCGATCGGTTACTGGCCATCTGGATCGGACCCGGATTTGCCGAGGATGCTTATAGCCTTTTGGTATTACAGGCAATGTCGTACGGGTTAATTTCGCTGATGGTTATCGTTTGGCAATTGAATGAAGCCGCCAAAGCACCCGGTTTGAATACCTTGATTTCGGCGCTCTGGCTTGCGGTTACTTTTTTGGCAGTTATTTTCCTAACTGACCGATTCGGCGTCGAAGCAGTTGCTTGGGGCCGGCTAATTGGCGTCGCTATCACGTTGCCCGTTATATTCTTTTCCGAGAGTCGTTTTCTTGGGAGGACTAATTTTGCGTTCTGGGTAGGTTCGATCCTACGTCTCGGGATTCCTGTCGCAGTTGTCTCCCTGTTGTTCCATCTTCTTGGGAATTTTACGGTTTCATTTGCGTACCTATCGATAGTCGGATTTCTTGGTTTGCTACTGTATTCCATTCTGGCAATCGGTTGCGGCTATTTCAGCCGCTCCGAGTTGTCCGATCTTTTCGTCTTGCGTACAATTTCCGGCAAAAGAGGTGTGGCTTGAAGACTTATCGAAACCTAGGTCTAGTTCAGCGTCTCGATCTCATCAAAGATTTCTGCAAAGGTAAAAGTGTACTTCACCTTGGCTGCACTAACTACCCTTATACCGAGCAAGCGATCGTTAACCAGATGCTGCTCCATTTTGAACTTGAAAAAATTGCCAAGCAGGTGTACGGAATCGATTCCGACAGCCGCGGTTTAGAAATTCTTGCCCGGCACGGCAGCAACAATCTTTTCAATGCTGACTTGGAATCTCTTGAGCTTGCCCCGATTGATCTAAAGTTTGACGTTGTAGTAGCGGGCGAAATCATCGAACACCTAAATAATCCCGGGTTATTCTTAAGCGGAGTAAAACGATTTATGAACTCCGATTCCCGCCTCCTAATCACAACGATCAATGCGTACTGTGCTATGCGTTTTGCGGTTTACGCACTCCGCGGCCGCGGCGGGAAAAATGAATTCGTCCACCCAGACCATGTTGCCTATTATTCCTATTCGACCTTGCGGCACTTGATTTCGCGGCACAAGCTCGAGGTCGAAAAATTTTACTTTTACGACATCGGACGTGAGCACCGGCCGCATAATATGAAGATCCTGAACCTAATCAACGACTTTGCAGTTTTCCTTTCACCACAGCTTGCCGATGGACTTATTGCAGTTTGCCGGCTAAAGCCCGATTGATCACGTTCGACGAATTCCAACGGCAAAAAGATTTTTCCCGATTGGTGCCCGGATTGCATCTTCGATCCTCTTTAGTGCCGGCACAAGGAGGCGGTCATAGGCTGCAACCGCAGTGGCGTTCATTTTTTCTAGACCCAAAAGTCGATAATTGATCAGCCAAGGCAAAATACCAACGCTGTCAAACCAACGAATTTCCTCTACTTCGAATCCAGCGAGTTGCATTTTGCCGAGCAATTCGCTTCGCGTATATCGCCGGTAATGGCCAAGTCGACGATCGAATCGGCTGTAAAGAAGCGGAATCGCAGGAACAAAAAGGAATATTCTGCCGGAATCCGGCAATGTGTCGGCGACGCATTTAAGCTCAGTTAGATCATCTTCAATATGTTCCAGGACGTTGACATAGACGATTGAATCGGGCCTAAAATCGCGTTTTAGCTCCGAGGCGACCGATGGAAAAGTCTGGTTGAGAAGTTCGATCTGACCGTCGAATCGCCTCAGGTTTTTATTTGCGACGAGGCGCTCGTACATTTGCGAGGGTTCGATCAATGCGAGGGCTTCCGGTGCGGCCCCAAGAAGTATTTCAGCAAACGAACCTTGGCCGGCTCCGACCTCGACAATTCGCTTGCCAAGCCACGGTTGCATCAGCTCAAAGACCCAGCGGTGATAGCGGCCGGCAAAACTCATCGCCTCGAGATCGCGGCCAAAATATTCTCTCGTCATCGCTTATTTCTCTTGAAGAAGGGAATTGCCGGCGCTGAGGGGTTTCCTCTCTATTTCCGGCAACTTCTTGAAAGCTGATTTTCTCGAACAAAAAAGATTGTATCGAAGGACGTAATAGAAAGCGGCAAGGCCGTCAAGATACGTGATCTTTTTACCTTCTTCGTACGTTCGGCCGTAATAGCTGATTGGCACTTCGTAAACTGCGCAGCCGAGCTTCGCAATTTTTGCCGTTACTTCTATTTCAAAACCAAAGCCCGATGAGCTTATTCGCATATTTCGAATTATTTCGCCACGAAATGCTTTGTAGCAGGTTTCGACATCCGTGAGGTTAAGATTCGTGAATAGATTCGAAAGAAACGTAAGCCCTTTGTTTGCGATGTAATGATAAAAATAAAGGACGCGAGTCGCTTTTTTAACCATAAAGCGCGAGCCAAAGACCACGTCGGCATATCCATCCATAATTGGCTTTATAACGTCGGGAATTTCCGCCGGATCGTACTCGAGATCTGCATCCTGGACAATTACGATATCGCCCCTCGTTGCAGCAAAGCCACTCCGCAACGCCGCTGTCTTTCCCTGATTTCGGCTATGGTGAATTACTTGGACGATCTCGCTGCCAGCAGCAATCGAATCTGCAACCTCACCCGTGCTGTCCGTGGAGCAATCATTGACAATCACTATTTCCAAAAGATAGGGCACCTGAAACAACCGGCGAACGACCGCGTACAAGGTACCCGCTTCGTTGTACGCCGGCACTACGACCGAAAGACAACGTCGAGTGCTCTGACTAATTTGATCCACCATAGATTAAATGCTATTTACGTGAGAATATGCGCACCGTCCCGCTCGGACTTATTGCAGCGACCGAATAATGAGTCGCGAGTAAAGCTTCTATTTGCTCGTCTTTGCCGAAAACTACGAAGCGGTCGATCTGGTGCCGTTCGTTTGAGATGATATTCGACATTGTGACGAGATTCGCTTCCTCACTTGAAAAGCGGTTCATCGGTCCAAAGACCGACGACGACGATAAACGAAAAACAAAATCTTTGTCGGCAGCATCGCGAACAACAACGGGAAAGAGGTAATGGCCAAGTTCATAGTTATCCCATACGATAACATCCCGATCGACACCAAGAAAACTGCTCATTTGCGTCGCCGGCAGACAGCGAAACTTTTCCTGCCCCGTAGTCACTGTAATGGAAGCAAGAGAAGTGCCTGGTTCAATTGACCGCTCGATAGCGACAAATTCACGCGTTTGCCGGTCCGAGTAACCGGCAAATTCACCCAAATAGCAAAACTGTATTGCGATCGCAAGAGCCAATGCAACGCCAGAAATTTTACGGAAAAGGTCGAAATTTCCGATTTCGAAAACTCCAACCAAAAGAGTCAATCCAGCGATCAGAAACCGCTCGCGAAGCACGCTGCCATTTGAAATACCAAAATCGCCTGGCCCAAACGCCGAAGCAAAAATGAATCCAGCAACCAAGACATATAGCGGGGATAGTCGTTTGCGCTCGCCGGCATCTGCGCGGCAAAAGGAAACAATCGTACATCCGGCAAGCAGAGCCGAGGCTATCGAGACAAGCGCGAATGGTGAAACTACTGTAAAAAGCCCTGACTGAACGTCCGTGAAAGGAAGACTTTTTCGGCTGGCTATCGCAAAAGGATCTGCGGCGACCAAATAACGTAGCCATCCGGGAAAATCAGTCCAACTTTCGAGCCCGCGCCAATGTGGAATAAATGGCTCGCCATTTCTGCTCCCATTTAAAAGGTGGAAGATTAGCAGCGGGATCGCTGGAGCAATAGTTAGGATTGCCGCTGGAACTGCCCGTTTCGCCTTGTGACGGTCTTGCCAAGCGGAAAGAAAGAGTATTCCGCCCGCAAGAAAAACGAAACTTACCAAATGGCTGAAATAGACCCCGAGCGTGATCAGGGAAAGAGCTATGATTCTGCGAAAAGTAAACTCAGTTCTCCATCGATACACAAGAGCGACGCCGAATGCGAAGCCGGCGGTCGCAAGCGTCTGATTGTAACCGCCTTGAAACCAGAACCAATTCAACGCCATAAGTGCCGCAAAGAGCGTCGCGAGCGTCCTAGATCGGACGCCTTGAATCTGATGCCGGAGATAAAGTGCCGATGCGAAATATGCCAGAAACGTAATCGCCAGCATCAGTTTTGTCGCAATCTGCGGAGACGTAAACCCGAGCAGTCCGGCAATGATCCAATGCCCGGTCGAATTCGGTACTGCAAGTGAGTTGAATTCGAAAAACCTCGAAAACAATTCGTTTCCGGCAAGCAGCTCTCGCATTACGTACGCGATATAAAGGTGCCCGGACCCGTTGTTATTCGTAAAGTAAACTACGCTGAATATCGGCAATAACAGGACACTCGCCAAAATTATTGGAAATCGATTTTCGTTGATTCTTTTCATTCAATCCGATCGCAGTTTTCTCGCGTCCTTGCTACAAGCGCTCCTTACTGCCGCAACGGCGAGATTTTAGCATTGCAGCCGATAAATTCACGAACGCGTGCATTTTTAAACTCATCCGCCGGTTGTGTTAAAATCTCGCTTGCGATGCGGTTTTGCGGATGTTAGATCGTTCTCGGTCGCCGTCAGATAAATCCTGGCTGATCGAATCGTCAGCATTTATGGCGTTTAATGAAAGAATTCACTATGTTCGTCCAGATAAAGCACGCATAAATTTTATTTTTGCGGTCACTTTGCTGTGGGGAATTATCGCGGCCGTATTGGGAGCATTTTTGTTGAGCGAATACGGTTTTTCGTCCAAAGGCAGTAAGTTTTATCTTTTTCCCTGGTGTCTGGCGACCGGTGCCGCCGCGGCTCTTCCGAGCATAATCTACGCCTCCAGAGGCAAATTTAACCCTCTCAACCCAATTGTTTATTTCGCCTGGACTTTTTTCATACCGTCTTGCTTTTTGGGCGGTATATTCCTTGCCCTCGGTATTTCGGACGCCTATTTCCAATCCTACATACAGGACGAATCTTACAATCTCCCGTTGACTTTTTTTTACATTATCATAGGCTACCTTGCGATGTGCCTTGGATACGTTCTCCCGTACGGCGCCATTGCTGGCAAGCGCATAGCAAGCGTTTTGCCAAAGTGGGAATTGAGGGATAACTCGCTGCTAGTTCCGGGCTACATTCTTCTGTTTTTGGGCATCGCAAATACTCTACTCGCTTTCGCTTTCGGCACTTTCGGATTTCAGCGTGTCAAGGAATACACGGAATATGACGGACTTGTCTATTTACTCTCGCTCTGGTGGCAACTTGCGGCCTTTTTGCTGTGGCTTTACGTTTTCCGCCAGCCGAGGATAAACACAAAAGTTCTCGTAACGATCTTTTTCTTAGTTACGACTGCTCTTGGAAAAGCCGCATTTCAGGGAAACCGAGCAAGCCTACTCCCGCACCTGATTATGATCGGATTCGCTTTTCTCCTCGCGGGCAGACGGCTGGCTCTACGGCATTACGTGACCGGCTTTGCTTTGCTTATCGTTGCGGTTTTTGTCGGAATGGTTTACGGGACAACGTTTAGACTCGTAAAGCAAAGCGAGGAGCAGATAGGTCTAAGCGAATATGCCGAAATGGTTGCAACAACTTTTTCGCGACTTTCCGAACAAGACATTGGCACGACAGTTTCGCTTGGTCTGACGACATTTGCAAACCGAATCGATGCCGTTAGCTCGCTTGCCGTCGTTGTTTCGAATTACGAGGCTCTTGCACCATACGAAGAGCAGGTTGGAATTTCAAATAACATCTGGGTCGATACAGCTACGTTTTTTATTCCGAGAATCATTTGGAAAGATAAGCCCGTGGCAATCGACCCAACGAAATATGCCGATCTTTATTTCAATTTTAGCGACAATTCATTCACAATGACTCCAATCGGCGACCTTCTGCGAAATTTTGGCCCGATCGGGATCCCAATTGGAATGCTTGTTTTGGGGTTATTCTTGCGGGTAATTTATCGCGCATTGATCGAAGGTCAACCATTCTCTTTTTGGCGAGCGGCAATTTTTTATATGATGGTCTCGATTACAACCTTCGAGGGTACTTACGGGCTAATTGTTCCAAATATGTTCAAAGTTGGGACTATTTCACTTGCTGGATTGATTTTTGTTGTCGTACTCACCCACCTGCGACTCGGGAGGCAAAGGTTCGTCGGAAATTAAATCGGCTTTTCTGTCAGGTTTAGCCAAACAATGGAAAAAATCGTTTTTACAAATGGCTGCTTCGATATTCTTCATCCGGGACATATTGATCTGCTAAATCGCGCAAGGCAGCTCGGCACAAAGCTTATTGTCGGGCTAAACAGTGACGCCTCAGTTCGCGCAATCAAGGGCCCAGAGCGGCCGATTTTACCCGCCGAAGCCCGAAAGGCAATGCTGCTAGCGCTCAAAAGCGTCGACGACGTCATCATTTTTGACGAACTGACGCCTGAAAGATTGATCAAGGAGATTAAGCCGGATTTTTTGGTGAAAGGCGGGGACTGGCATCCAGGTGAGATTATCGGCTCGGACTTCGTAATCAGCCGCGGCGGCAAGGTCGTTTCATTCCCGATTCTCGATGGCTTTTCATCTTCTGCAATCATCGACCAATTCAAATCGAATCCGCTCCAAAAGATGTCTGAATCGGATTCACGCACTGCCGATGCTTCTTTAAATGAACATCTCGAAACTTTGTCTGAGTTTCGCTCTGTTGGGATCGACACAATTGAGGAATCCGCCCGGTTGATTCTTCAAACGCTCAAAAGCGGCGGAAAGATTCTAATTTGCGGTAACGGCGGAAGTGCGGCGGATGCCCAACATCTTGCCGCTGAATTTGTCGGCCGTTACGAGACCGAGCGCCGGTCGCTTCCGGCAATTGCCCTCACTACGGATACGTCTGCCTTAACGGCCATTGCAAATGACTATGCTTTTGAACGCGTCTTTGCACGACAAATCGAATCGCTGGCCCGCGATGGCGATTGTCTGATTGCAATAAGCACGAGCGGTAATTCGCCGAATGTGATCGCAGCGGTAATGGAAGCTCGCCAGCGCGGCTGTCGCGTTGTCGGGATGACGGGAAAAAAAGGGAAAAAACTCGCAAGTCTCTGTGACGCATGCGTAATGATTCCGTCGGAGCGAACCGCAAGAATACAGGAAGGGCATATTACGGTAGCGCACATTTGGTGCGAGCTGATAGATCAGGCGTTTAGAGAGTAACGGCATCTGTAAATGACAAATCTCGACATCTTTGAAAGCCGCAAGGTGCTGATACTCGGCGATGTTATGCTGGACCGCTATTGGTGGGGAACCGTTAATCGTATCTCTCCGGAAGCGCCGGTTCCCGTTATTCGATTGGAAAAGACAACTGCGGCGCCGGGAGGAGCCGCGAACGTCGCAGCCAACGTAAAATCACTCGGAGCTGAGCCGATACTTCTAGGTGTGATCGGCCGCGACGACGAAGGTTCACTTCTTGCTGACGCACTTACATCTATCGGCATATCGGCCGAACATCTGTCGGTCGCAAACGGCCGTCCAACCTCGGTCAAAACCCGCATAATCGCTCATAGCCAGCAAGTTGCTCGAGTAGACCGCGAAACTACGGACGCATTGGCGGTTGAAACCGCTAAAAATCTAATCAGCACCTTTGAATCCGCATTGGATTTTGCGGACGTTGTCCTTGTTTCGGATTATGCAAAGGGAGCGCTTTGCGACTCGGTACTTCGACCTGTGATCTCGCTCGCCGAGGCTAGAGGCGTACCGGTTTTGGTCGATCCGAAGGGAAAGGATTTCAAAAAATACCGCGGAGCAACCATTCTTACGCCAAATCGCCGGGAAGCCGCCGAAGCCTGCAAACTTGATGAGCACGAGCCGAATGTTACCTACCTCGCCGGAAATATGCTTTTGGCCGAGAACTGGTTTGCCAACGTTTTAATCACAGAAAGCGAAAATGGGATGACACTTTTTACCAGGGGCGACGGACCGGTTCATTATGATGCGATCGCGCACGAAGTTTACGACGTTACCGGTGCCGGCGATACGGTAATCGCAACACTTGCCGTTGGAATCGCGGCAGGGATGGATTTTGCAGAATCTGCAAGGATCGCCAACGTCGCAGCCGGCATCGCGGTCGGGCAAATAGGTGCTGTAAGTGTTCGTCGAGACCAGCTAAGTGCCGCGCTGGACCGGGGTCTTTGAGCGATGTCGGGAAATACTACGAACGCCACGCCGCAAAGCATTCTTGTATTTCGAATTGGAAGTCTTGGCGACATCCTGATCGCGGTGCCGTCTTTCTGGCGGTTACGTAAAGCATTTCCGGAAGCAAAATTGACGCTGCTTTCCGACAGCTCTGCTGGTAATCCGAAAAAGGTTGCCGCAGCGGAAATTTTGCCACCGAGCGGGCTCTTTGACGATTATTTGACATACAGGGACGGAACTCATCTCGCGGATGCGGCCAAATTGCTATGGGAAATTCGTAAACGACGATTCGATTTGCTCGTTTATCTGATGCCCCGAACCCGAAGCGCAACAAGCATTTTCCGGGATCGAGTCGCCCTGCGCTTAGCAGGAATTAAACAAATTGTTGGAATGGGGCACCTGAGCCGCCGCCGTCTGGCCGTAAATGCGCCGTTTCGCTCGGCTTCGGTTGAGCGCGAGAGCGATTTTTTATGGAACTGTCTTTCGGCAGATGGCATAGACGGCGACGATTGGCCGAAGAGAGCCGACCTTGCAATAAGCGATGAGGAACGCAAGCAAGCGGCCGCTTTTATTTCGGCCGAACTCGGCGACGACGTCGCTGGCAGACGTTTTATCGCCATCGCACCAGGGAGTAAATGGACTTCAAAGATTTGGCCAGCCGAGCGTTTTGTTAAAGTTTTACTTGAAATCCGGAGAGACTCTCCGATCGTGCCGATCGTATTCGGCGATCGCTTTGATTTTCCAATCGGTGAGCGGATTTTGCGGGAAAGCGGCGGCGGCATCAACGCCGCCGGACGGCTCAGCATCAGATGTTCGGCTGCGGCAATGGAGCTCTGCGATTTCTATCTCGGCAACGATACCGGCGCGATGCATTTGGCCGCAGCGGCTGGAAAGCCCTGCATTGCAATATTTGCCGCTATCGATTGGCTCGGGCGATGGTTTCCAGTCGGAAACGGGCATCGCATTTTGCGCGAATCGATCGAATGCGAGGGCTGTCATTTGGCAAAATGTCCAATAGGCGGCCAATGCATTAAGATGATTTCGGTGGATCGAGTAATCGCATCTTGTCGCGAGGTACTCTCGCACTAGCCGAAAACATAGATCGCTGTCTGGTTCAAGAAAATTCTCCCGTGTTGCGGGCGATACAGTTAATTCTCTACTTTAGGTTTTGTTAAATGCGAATTCTAATAATCGGTGGAACCGGAATGCTCGGCCATAAGCTTGTGCAGATTCTAGGCAAGCGATTCGATGTCCGATATACCATACGCGGCGATCAGCGGCAGTTAGAAAGCTTAGCTCCGTTTCTTAATCGGAGCCTTGCAATCTCTAGAATCGACGTACGCGACGAATATATCATTAAAAAGGCGATCGAAGAATCCGGACCGGACTTTGTAATCAACGCTGCCGGAATAGTCAAGCAGAGACCGGATTCCAACGATGTTATCGATACGCTCCTCGTAAATTCCATATTGCCGCATCGACTGGCAAAATTGGCGGGGCAAATTGGCTTTCGCTTAATTACTGTAAGCACGGATTGTGTTTTCAGCGGACGAAAGGGAAACTACTCGGAATCTGACGAAACGGACGCAACGGATATTTACGGACGCAGCAAGCAGCTCGGCGAACCCGAAAACGACCGGACGCTGGTAGTCCGCACCTCAATTATCGGACGCGAGATCGGCTCCGCGCACGGCCTGGTAGAATGGTTTCTTTCGCAATCGGGTCGGCAGGTTACGGGCTATCGCAACGCGATTTTCAGCGGTTTTCCAACCGTCGTGCTTGCGGGAATAATCGCAGAATCGATTATTCGACGACCGGACCTCGCCGGGCTTTACCATATTTCCGCGGAGCCGATTTCGAAATATGAGCTGCTTTCACTCATTAATGAGCGATTTGCCGCGGGCTGTCGGATCGTTCCGGCGGACGAGCCGCGAATCGACAGGTCGCTCGATTCGAGTCGCTTCCGTGAAATTACGGGATTCAAACCGCAATCTTGGCCCGAAATGATCGCAGCGATGCATTCCGACTCGCTGGCGGTGCCGTATCGAGTACGGTAGGAAAGCGCAAGGCATTTTGTAGAATTTCGCTAGTCACTTAGCTTTTATGAAGATAATGACGATTTTCGGTACTAGGCCAGAGATTATCCGGCTGAGCCTGATAATGAAGATCCTCGATCAGCATTGCGAGCATATAACGCTCCACACAGGGCAAAATTTTGATATCAATCTGAGCGACGTATTCATCCGCGAAATGGAAATACGCGAGCCGGATATTCAACTTGGCGTCAAATCTGCTGGCTTTGCCGAGCAAGTCGCGACGATTCTTTCAGGGGTCGACCGGGCGATCGAAGATGCCAGGCCGGACAGAATTCTTATCCTCGGCGATACCAATAGCGCTTTGTCTGCGATTGTCGCAGCACGGCGAAATGTTCCTGTTTTTCATATGGAGGCGGGAAATCGATGTTACGACGATCGCGTGCCGGAAGAGGTTAACCGGAGAATCATCGATCATGCGAGCACGATCCTCTTGCCATATACGCACCGAAGCAAGGAAAACCTCTTACGCGAGGGTATTCCGGCGGAGCGAATTCACGTAATCGGAAATCCGATTTCTGAGGTCCTACATAACTTTGCGCAAAGAATTGATGGCAGCAAAATTCTTAAAAAACTAAAGGTACGCGCTTTCGATTATTTTCTGGTAACGCTGCATCGGGCAGAAAACGTCGATCTTCCCGAACGGCTCGCCAGCATTTTCGCTGGACTCGAAAAAATAGTAGCCAAATACGATAAGCCGATGTTCGTCAGCGTTCATCCGCGAACGGCCGAAAAGCTTCGCAAATTTTCGACGCCGGTAAATGATCAGCGGATAAACCTGCTCGAACCGTTCGGCTTTTTCGATTTCGTCAAGCTCGAGAAAAACGCGCTCGCAGTCTTGACCGATAGCGGGACAGTTCAGGAAGAATGCGCAATTTTCGGCGTGCCGAATATAACTCTTCGCGACGTAACCGAACGGCCGGAAACGCTAGAATGCGGGAGTAACATACTCAGCGGGGCCGACCCGGATTCAATTGTATCTGCGGCCGAAATAGCGATTGCGCAGCCCTCGAATTGGGCTCCGCCGCCCGAATACACGGTTGCAAATACCTCACAGATCGTCAGTAAATTATTACTCGGCTACCTTAGCGTCGCAAAGCACGGTTGAATGCAGAAAAAAACGATACTCGTCTTTTGCGATTACTATCTGCCCGGCTACAAAAGTGGCGGCGGGACATTTTCTGTCGTCAATCTCGCCGCCCGATTTTCTGACCGCTACGATTTTTACGTCGTTACCCGAAACCACGATTGCGGCGGCGATGCGACGCCGTACACCAACGTCACGACCGAACAGTGGAATAAGCTTGAAAACGAACGCGTTTACTACGTTCGACGTGGAGGCTTTTCGATCGAAAGAATTGCCCGTCTGTTCAATGAAGTAAATCCAGATCTTGTTTACCTCAATAGCGCGTTCAGTCTACCGGTACGAACGTTTCTCGAGGCACGGCGAAAAAAGCGGCTTGACCCAGCGATTCCGGTTGTTCTTGCTCCTTGCGGCGAATTTTCCGCAGGTGCTCTTTCGCTTAAACCGCTCAAAAAGAGGCTGTTTCTCGCTTACGCAAAATCCGTCGGACTGTACGAGGACGTAATCTGGAAAGGCTCTTTCGAGCCCGAGGCCGATGAGATCCGTCGAATTGTCGGTCGCGAAGCTGATGTTACGATCGCGCCGGACCTGGCGCCGCCGGTAATCCTCTCCGATTATGACCCTGCGGCGAAACCATTTAAAAAGCCAGGACAAGTATCGTTCGGCTTCATTTCTCGACTCTCAAGGAAAAAGAATATCCATTATTTTCTCGAGCGGCTCGGGAAAATTCGCGAAGGCGAAATCGAGTTTGCTATCATCGGACCTCTTGAGGACAAAGGCTATCTTGCCGAATGCGAGAAAATCGTCGCCGAACTTCCCTCCAACGTAACGGTCCAAATCATTGGCTCTTTCGAGCGACAGAAAGACGCTCTGCGGCGGCTTTCTAGATGCCATTTTTTTGTGTTGCCGACGCTAAACGAAAACTTTGGTTATGTCTTTGTCGAGGCAATGGCCGCGGGCTGTCCGATGTTGATTAGCGAAAATACGGTTTGGGAATCGGCGGCTGAGGCCGGCGCGGCTTGGGTATTACCACTCAGCGAGCCTGAAAAATGGATCGAACAGATCAACCGCTGCATCGCAATGGAGCAAGCCGAATACCTTGCCCATTCCAAAACTGCCCGCGAGTTCTCGCTCGATTGGCTCCGCCAGCCGGAACAGGTGGCAGCCAATGAGCGCGTCCTCGAATACGCGCTTTCCAGGACTTTTGCAGTCGACGGAAAATGAAGGTAACAGAGAACAAAGACAAATCGCGGCTTTGGATAATTACGGAGCTTTATTATCCCGAGCTGACCTCAACCGGCTACTATATGACCGAAATTGCCGAAGGTCTCGCTGGCGAGCGGCCGATAAACGTCATTTGCGGTCAGCCAAATTATTCTGCTCGCGGCATCACTGCGCCAAGATACGAAGAGCGCAACGGCGTTAGAATCTTTCGCCTTCCGTTTGCGAGATTGAACAAAAACGTCTTCGTTTTCCGCTTGCTCAATGTCGCAACTCTTGCGCTTGCCGTACTGATCGCGGCTCTTTGGCTCCTTCGACGCGGCGATCGCGTGCTGGTTGTCACAACGCCGCCTTTGCTGCCGTTCGTCGCTGCATTTGCGGCGCTCGTCCGCGGCTGTGCTTATACGCTTTTGATTCACGATGTTTATCCCGATCTAGCGGCAGCCGTCGGCAAAACGCGGCGCGGCTCACTGATTTTTCGAATTACTGATCGCGCCAATCGTTGGCTTTACAAGCATTGCGCCAAGATCATAGTCGTCGGCCGTGATATGGTGGAAAAGATCCGAAAGAAGGCAGTTGGACTCGATCCGGTGATCGAATATATTCCGAATTGGGCGGAACTTGAAACTGTCTTTCCGCGTCCTCGCCAAGGTAATGAGCTGCTCGGATCGCTCGGGGTTTCTGCGGATCTAGTCCTGCTTTATGCCGGCAATTTCGGCTATCCGAACGATATCGAGAGCATACTTGAAGCGGCGAATATTCTCGGCAAAAGACGCATCCCGGTGCATTTCCTTTTCGTCGGCGATGGCGTGAAACGCAAACTGGTTGAAAGGGCCGCTTCGTCATCTGAGGCTGGGAATATTACCTACGTCGGACCGCGTCCGCGTTCGGAGCAGAGCGTTTTTCTAAATGCCTGCGACATCGGGTTGGTCTCGTTAGTCCGCGGGATGCTCGGGGTGTCGATGCCAAGCCGGACATATAATCTTTTCGCTGCTGGTCGGCCCATTCTGGCGATTACTGAATCAGGTTCTGAACTCGAGCAGACAATTCGCGAGGCCAGCGCCGGGTGGTGCGTCGAGCCTGGAGACGGAGCTCGGCTGGCCGAGAAAATCCTCGAGATCCTGGAAAATCGCGAATCTCTATCGGAGATGGGCGAGCGGGCACGCGATGCCGCCGTCGAGCAATTCAACCTTCCGGCAGCGATCGCGCGTTATCGATCAGCGATTGACTGAGGCTAAACGTATGCAAAGATACCTCGAAATGGACGATTTTCTCCTTGCATTTGCCGTTTTTACCGGAGTCTTTTTCGGCCTTTTCGTCTACCGAAAATTGGCGGAAAGGCTCGGTCTGCTCGATATTCCAAATGAACGAAGTTCTCATACTGAGCCGGTTCCGCGCGGCGGAGGGCTCGTGATCGCTCTAATTTTGTTTATTTCTTTTTGGATTTCTGCTGGCAATTTGGAGCATTCCGCGCGATTTTGGCATCTATGGACTTTTGGCCTTTCGATTTCCGCTATCGGTTTTTACGATGATTTTAGGTCTCTGGGAATATTGCCGCGTTTCGTTCTGCAGATACTGATCTCGGCCCTGTTTTTGTACGTTTTTTATCTCAACGGCGAACCGCCGACAATTTCCACTGTGTTTTTTCCTGCGGCCGTGATTTGGTTCCTTGTCGTCATAAATGCGTTTAACTTTCTCGATGGAATTGATGGGATGATCGCTCTCTCGGCGCTTGCGGCGGCAGCCCTTTGGCGATTTTTTTCACTCGAATCCGGCTTTGAACTCACCGCAACGGCCGCAGGAATGGTCGCCGCATCGGCACTTGCTTTTTTTCTTCATAACCGACAGCCGGCGCGAATTTTTCTTGGCGATTCGGGCAGTACGTTTTTCGGTTTTCTATTTGCGGCGTTGCCGCTGATCACAATCCAGGAATCCGCGAGTGGATACCGAGCTGAAATTGGCGCTGCCGGCGTGATTTTTATTTGGCCCGTGCTGGCCGACGCGGTGTTTACGCGCCTTTGGCGGGCAATTTACGTCCGGCGTTTTTGGGAGCCAAACCGTGATCATTTCTACCAACGGCTGGTCGATTCGGGCCGAAGTCATCGTTTTGTATCGGCACTTTATGCCGCGGCTGCATTTATCGCTGGCGGAATCTATGTTTTTGCCGAATCCGCCGATGGAAGGTTCCCTGTATTCACCGTTTCTTTCATCGCGGCAAACGTCTTTGCGGCGCTTATTTGGCGGCGGCTGTTGGCAAATAAATAAATTGACCTTTTGCGGCAAACGGTGATATGTTCGTCGAGAGGATCGACGGCGAAACCATTTTGATGACTGCGAAGGAGAAATTTCTGGATTACCAAATTGCCGGCCGCCCGTCTTTCGCCTTTCGGTCCTATGGCGTCCGCGTTCATCTCACTGCCGACGACGTCGACTTGCTCCAAACCGGCATCAGAGTTGCTAAAAAAGCTCTTGTCGGCCGCCTAAACGAAATCGATTGCTCTTCGCAAGATGCGGATCATAGGTTCTCGCTGCATCGGTCAGCGGACGGAGGCTTTTATATCGGAGATGATGGCGCCGAAACTGCTCCGATGGCTGACGAAATCGCTTTTGCGCGGCTTTTAAATGCAATGATCCGTGCAAATGTCGCAGCAAAAGCAAAGCGCTTTGTTTTTCTCCATGCGGGCGTAGTTACCGTCGCGGGCCGCGCAATCGTACTGCCAGGCGATAGCTATTCGGGCAAAACGCGGCTCGTTGCCGAACTCATTCGCCGCGGCGCAACCTATTTTTCGGACGAATATGCCGTCATGGACGAGCGGGGAATGATTCATCCTTTCGATCGGGATCTTTCGCTGCGGCCCGATGGCGGCCATGTCCCTTACGACGTACGGCCAGAAGATCTCGGGGCCAATCGCGGCGGCGGCCCGACGGCGGCGGCAATGCTCATTCTGACCAAATACGAGCCGGGGGCCGCCTGGCTGCCGGAGCGGATTTCACTCGGGCAAGCGATTCTCGAAATAGTGCCGAAGTGCATCGGAATTGCAAGCAATCCGGAATTTCACCTAAATGTGTTGCACAGAACCTTTGAATGTTCTATAATCCTAAAGTCGCCGCGAGGAGACACCCCCGAAACTGCTAAACGAATCCTTCAAGCATTTTACAAATTGCCGGCTCCGAAAGGTTCCGGACGTCTTATTTGACTGAGCGTTTAGATCGTAACTGATTGAGATTCTCGATTTTAACTGATTGAGATTTTGTAGGACTGTGACAACTGAATGAATATATTAGAGTTACCGAATGCCCGCAAGAGGGGGCTTGCAGTGCAGGAACTGCCGAATGAAGTCCTAGTTTACGACCTTGAGAGGGACGAGGCGCATTGTCTGAATGAAACGGCTGCTGCCGTTTGGCGAGCTTGTGACGGAAAGAAATCGGTTCCGGAAATCGCAAGTGCGGTTCGATTGTCGCTCGGCGAGCATGTCAGCGACGACGTAATTTGGCTAGCTCTAGATCAGCTAAGCGAGCATCGATTGCTGGAAGAGGAAATAAGTTCGAGCTTTTCGGGCCAATCGCGGCGCGAGGTATTAAAACGAATCGGTGTCGCCTCAATGGTGGCGCTTCCAATCATCGCCTCTTTAGCCGCTCCGCGGAGCGTACTTGCGAATGTATCATGCGCTTGTGCCGTGCAAAGCGATTGCCAACTACAGCCGAACTGTCCGCAAATCCAGTGTTTGGCCGGTATCTGCAGTAATTAGCGCTCCGCCTAAGGTTCATTTTTCAAAACTGCGTGCAGGTGTCCTGCAGGCGGTTTTCTTTTCATCAAAATCGAAAAAAGGCGTACGGCAATCGGCAAAAATCTGTTGACATCCTGTTTGTCCAATAATTTTGGATCTTTGTTTTTCAAATCATTCTTTTTTCGTCGTACCTTAATATGAGCAACAATAGGAGCAACTCGCCCCTTCCCATCTCGCGTCGTCGTGGACTCGTCGTCCAAGAAGTTCGAGATGAACTGCTTGTTTACGACCTCGAAACCGAC
>PSMA01000043.1:0-18205 GCA_040289905.1 Blastocatellia bacterium | reverse complement strand
GGCGTTGAAGCCTGACGGCCGCCGACGAAGTCATAGCCGCTCTTAACACCACCGGTACCGCCGCTACCGCCAAGAACACTGTCAATGAGGCCGACGCTGGCCAAAGTATTCAAGCCAACTTTATCTGCGGCGCCACCGGCTGTTCCGGCGTACTGGTTATTTCCGGAGGTAGCCGCATAGGT
Organism: Blastocatellia bacterium; assembly: GCA_040289905.1. Classification (GTDB taxonomy): domain Bacteria; phylum Acidobacteriota; class Blastocatellia; order Pyrinomonadales; family Pyrinomonadaceae; genus OLB17. Next base: position 18,023 of record PSMA01000043.1, on the reverse strand, counting down.
CATTTGAGCTCCGTGCAGAGTCCGCAAGGAGGAAATAGCAGAACCTTCATTTGCCGAGCGGCGGGCCGCCAGCAGGTTCGGGATGGCGATCGCTGCGATAATACCGATGATAACGACAACGATCAATAGTTCGATCAAAGAGAAACCTTTCTGATTTTTCATTTTAGTGTTTTTAAGCTCCTGAAGTTCAAATAAGAGAAATGGCCTGCCTTGTCCAGGCCCCACCAATCAAAGTCAACTGCTGTGCCACTAACTCAGATGCCGTTCAGGATATTGCTAACTTATTGTACAGCATCGCTTTAGACTGGACTTTATGTTAATCACGAAGGCCGTTTCGAGTTCGGTTTTAATTCTGATCGCATGTCAAAGGGACAAATAGTGGAAGGTGCAGATTCCATATTTTGTCAGTCATTTCAGCGCTCAAAGGATGCGTTGGCTGGCTGGCCTGCGCAATAATCTTATGCGATGCAAAAGAACGAGCCCAACTGCCGAGAACATTACGGCTGCAGAATTTTATGAGTGAGAGGCATAGCTTGTGGGGCGGCCGGTTTACGGCTGCCGCAGATGAGACATTTGGAGAGTTCAACAGCTCGTTTGATTTCGACAGGCGGCTTTTTTCAGCCGATCTGAAGGCAAGCATCGCCCACGCCAGGGCACTCAAACGAATCGGCGTATTGTCGATCGGGGAACTCGCAGCAATCGAGAGCACCCTTACCGCGATGCTGGAAGAAGCCGGGAATGCCCTATTTGCATCGGAAGCGGAATCCGAGGACGTTCATTCGTTTATAGAATCTCGGCTCGTTGCCGCGCTCGGTGATCTTGGAAAAAAACTGCATACTGGCCGCAGCAGAAATGATCAAGTCGCAACTGCATTTCGGCTCTGGCTTCGCGAAGAGATTGATCGCATTTTGCATTGTATCGGTGATTTGCAGACCTCGCTAATCAATTTAGCGGAGCGGTACGAAAATGCGGTCCTACCGGGTTACACACACCTCCAGCGGGCACAACCGGTTTTATGGGCTCATTGGTGTCTTGCGTATTTTGAAATGTTGCGGCGGGATCGGCAGCGAATGCTCGAGGTACAGCATCGGGTAAATATTCTGCCGCTCGGTTCTGCGGCGCTAGCTGGATCCGGCGTCTCGATCGATCGCGAGGAAGTTGCCCGCGAACTCGGTTTTGAAGGCGTTTCGCGGAACAGCGTTGACGCTGTTTCGGACCGCGATTTTGCCATTGAATTTACCGGCGCGTGCTCTTTGATACTCCTGCATTTGTCGCGGCTAGCCGAGGACCTCATATTATACTGCACTGCTGAATTTGGATTCGTTACGCTCAGCGACGCCGTTTCGACAGGATCGAGCCTAATGCCGCAGAAAAAAAATCCGGACGCTCTCGAATTGATTCGCGGAAAGGCAGGACGAGTATTTGGGAGACATTTAGGCCTCTTGGTGACGATGAAAGGTTTGCCGCTGGCATACAACAAGGATATGCAGGAAGACAAAGAGGCCGTCTTCGATTCTCTGGATACAACGCGGGACTGCCTCATCGTCGCCCGTATTGTAATGGACAACCTGAGCCTCGATGAAGCGCGAGCACAGCGCGCGGCAACACGCGGCTATCTTAACGCAACCGATCTTGCGGATTATCTCGTCCGCAGAGGCGTCCCGTTTCGGGACGCTCACGAGGTAGTTGGGCGCCTGGTTTTGCTTGGGCTAAATACGAACCGAGAACTCGGCGATCTGACGCTCGAGGAAATGCGTGCGGCAACCGACGTCATCGAAGCGGACGTTTTCGACGCTCTGGACCTGGAAAACTCGCTTTCGGGAAAAGATGTAATTGGAGGCACTGCGCGAAATCGCGTAGCGGAGGAGCTGAGGGTCGCGCGCGAACTGCTCGAACAGCAGTCCAAACTTTAATATCATTCGCGATTTCGCATTCTGGCTGAAAGCGAACGCAAGCTGTGCTTGTCCAAAAGATGCCGGAGCGAGCGGACCTGCATTTGTAATAATTCTGCGGCCTTTGTCTGATTTCCGTCGGTTTTTCGAAGAGCCTCGATGACGTAGGTCTTTTCTAGATTGTCAAGATGGGCTGTGAGGTTCAGCCCTTCGTCTGGGAGGCTGAATTCCGCACTAATTCTTTCGGAGTTGTAATTTGTAATGTGCTCGGGGAGGCGTTCCGGAGTAATTTCGTTGCCCCGCTCTAGGGCTACGGCACGTTCGATCGTGTGTTCGAGTTCGCGGACGTTTCCGCGCCAGATATAGTTTTCGAGAAATTGCATCGCACGCGGCGAAACGGTCAATTTTTTTCCGGAGGCTGCGCAAAATTTCGAGACAAAATGTTCGACCAGTTCCGGTATGTCTTCTCGGCGCTCGCGAAGTGGCGGCAAATTTATCGGAATGACCGAGATACGGTAAAAAAGATCTTCGCGAAACGAGCCGTCGGCAGACATTTTCTTCAAATCTCTATTGGTTGCGGCGATAACGCGGGTATCGACGGAGATCTCCTCGTGCGCGCCGACGGGACGAACTTTACGTTCCTGCAGTACGCGTAGCAGTTTCACCTGCATCGCAGGCGACATTTCGCCGATTTCATCGAGGAATATCGTGCCTTTGTTAGCCGCCTCAAACAATCCTTTGCGGTTGGTGTTTGCGCCTGTAAATGCGCCTTTTACATAGCCGAACAATTCGGATTCGAGAAGCGTTTCGGTAAAAGCTCCACAATTGATCGAAATAAAGGGCTTTTCGGCTCTCGGGCTTAGGTCGTGGATCGCTCGTGCGACGAGTTCTTTTCCGGTCCCGCTTTCGCCGGAAATCAAAACCGTTGACTGAACCTCAGCGACGGTCTCGATCATCTGGAAAATCGCCTGCATCCTGGCCGAATTTCCAATGATATTTCGTAAGGATCCGCGCTCGCGTTGCGCCCTCTTAAAAGCACGATTTTCGTCTATCAGCTGTTGTTTTTCAAGTGTTTTCCGGACGATGAGCTTTAGTTCTTCAACATCGAACGGTTTTTGAATGAAATCATCCGCGCCGAGCTTGAAGGCTTCCCGAGCTGTCTCCACAGACGCAAAAGCCGTCATCAGGATGACGCCAATATCGGGCTGAAACTCGCGTGCCGAGCGGAGCAATTCTATTCCGTCCATATCCGGCATCCGAACATCGGTTAATACAACGTCCACCGGCTCTCGCTTGATCAATTCAATTGCGTCGCGTCCGTTTGTTGCTGTCCGTATCTGATGCCTGTCACCTTCGAAAACCAGGCTCAATAACTGGCGATAACTTTGTTCGTCGTCAACAATGAGGATATTAGACATTTTGAAAACTTGGCCACTTTCTAGCGAAATCAGAAAAGTTCGTTGGCAGCGAAAAATGGGAAACGAGATGAACGGCGGAATTGCCGTGCACTTTATTGTTACAAAAAGTGGCACATTTGTTCAAGATAAAAATCACGTGCCCGGTTTTTTGACGTTAAGGTATTGCTCGATCGGGGCGGGCTCATCATCTGCGGCTTGTTCGTTTTGAAACTTTTCCACCATTTGTCGGTCGACGCGGGATGTTTCGCGCGGTAATTCAATGGTTATAGTTGTTCCCTCGCCTTCGAAACTGCGGACAGCGATTGTTCCGTTATGATCGCGGATAATCTGATAGACGATCGATAAGCCGAGGCCTGTTCCGCCGGTCGTCGATGTCGCGAATGGCTCGAAAAGCCGCTCGACCTGCTCTGGAGTCATTCCGCAGCCGGTGTCCTCGAATTCGATCCGCACCTTGCCGCCCGGAATTTGTTCAAGCCGAATAGTGAGCCGTCCGCCGCCGGGCATTGCTTGTAGGGCGTTTCGCGCCAGATTCCAGAAGACCTGTTGGAGCTGAGTCTGATCGGCGAATGCGAAAACCGGAGTTGGCGGCAGAAGCTCTTCGATGAAATGATTTTCCCCAATCTCCGGGCCGTGGCGCAGCAGTTTTACAGTTTCTCGGATTGCATCGCAAAGGTCGATCTCCGCGAGATTGCCAACCTTCGGCTTTGCGTAACCTAGAAAGTTTGTAATGATTGCGTTCAGCCGGTCGGATTCGCGGAGTATTATCCCCATCAAATCGGTTTGAACCGAATTCGGCGGCATACTCGATTGCAAAACCTGAATTGCGCCGCGCATCGCGCCAAGTGGGTTTCGGATCTCGTGTGCTAGGCCGGCCGCGACACGGCCGACTGCGGCAAGGTGATCCTTGCGGCGGATACTTTCCTCCATCGAACGAATTTCCGTAAGATCCTGAAAAGTGATGATATATCCTGATTGTTCGCCCTCTTCGGAAAACAGCGGTGCAACGCTGTACCCAATTCTAATACTGAAGCCTTCCGGAGTCCGCAAATCCGCTTCGCGTCGACTGCGCGTTTCACCTGATTCGCGTGCAGCTAGCTCTAAATCGCTGCGGAGGTCGCCAAATATCGAAAAGAGTGAACGTCCACGGACATTTTCTCGTTTGTATCCTGTGATATCTTCTGCGGCGGCATTGAAAGAATAAATGTTGCCATTCAAATCTGTTGTGATAAGGCCCGAACGTATTGATTCGATTATCCTTTCGTGCAGAGCGCGCAAGTTTTCGAGTGAGCGTGTTGCTTCGCGGAGTTGCTCGCCCGACGCACGTCGGTCCGCGAGCCTTGCCGAAAGGAGTCCGACAACGAGGAAGGCCACAAAGTGAAAGCTGACAATCTGCGCAATCTTCGATAACGGATGCCCATAAAAAGCCGAATCGATAATGCCGAAATACACATTCGACGCGAGCGTAACAAATAGAGCGGCACAAAGCACCGCCATAAAAATTGTGGAAATTGGTTTGAGAAATATGCTGGAAACGGCAATTAGGACGATATAGAGCGTAATATACGGCGAGGTTAAATCCCCGGTCCGCCAGACGAGCCAAGTAATAAGCAGCGCGTCCAGCGCAAATTGAAGTCCAACCTGCCAATTGAGCGATGAGCTAAGTCGAAGAAGAAAAAAGTAAACAGTCGTCAGCCCAACCGAGATTATAAAAACCAGCAGAGTGCTTTGCGGTATGCTTTGAAGGCTGAAATCCGTCGAGCCGCTGAACCAGATCCAGCTCGATACGAGCAGCACAAAAATTGCGACGAGCCTGCCGATTATGAGCGTCTGTACCTTTTGGGCAAGGCTGATATTGGCGGTCAGCAATTTATCGTTTAGACTGAGCATACTTCCCAAGCTGTCATTGGGGCTGGAGTGATATGTCGAACGAAAAATACGTGCGCGAGAATCGTCCTTGGGGCAGTTTTACAGTGCTCGATGAAGGCAGCGATTATAAAGTCAAGCGAATTGAAGTTCTGCCGGGCAAGCGATTGAGTTACCAGCGCCATAAGCACAGAAACGAACATTGGTTCGTAGTTCGGGGCATTGCTAAAGTAACATTAAATGCCCGCGAGATTCTAGTCCGCGCAGGTGAATCCATTGACATTCAGCGCTCAAGCGCACATCGGGTTGAAAACCCGGAAATCGACCAGACGCTGATTTTTATCGAAACCCAAACGGGAGATTATTTAGGAGAAGACGATATTCAGCGGCTCGAAGACGATTTTGGCCGTGCGGGTACTAACGAAGACCGCGATTGACAGGAGTCACCGCTGCTTTTTTGTTCGTTAGCTAGTAGTAGATGGCGCTCAAAACCGAGCAAAAACTTCCGATCATCCTTTCCATCGTCTTTTTGATGCTGACGACGGTCGGTATTGTTTTCTACCGCGCGACTGCGTCGCTGCAGGAGGCGATCGAGGCTGGCCGAAAAACGAACGAATTTGTCGGCTTGGCTGACGAAATTTTGGCTCTCTCGCTCGATGCAGAAAGCGGCGTTCGCGGTTTTATGTTTACCGGCGTCGATACCTATTTAGGTCCGTTAACCACGGCAAAATCTAAGGTCCCGGAAAATTTTGCGAAGCTCAGGAATTACGCTTCAGACCAAGAAACGTTGCTCTCGGCCGTGAGCTCGGCAGAGGTCGCCGCCCGTGAGTTTATTTCATCGCTCGATCGTAAGGCAGAATTTCGTAAGGTAGAAGGTTACGAAGATTCGATAGCGGAGATCTACCGCCCAGAGGATCGCCTAAAGCTTGATCGGCTTCGCTCGGCGCTCTCGCGCCTGAAAGCGGCCGCAAATGAGATTCAAAGCAAGAGGGATCGCGACCTGGCGTTTGGCTTTAGCCTTACGATCTGGATATTGATCGGTAGCGCAGCGGTCGGCACGGTTGGTCTGCTGCTTGCGAATCTCGTTGTCTACCGTGAAATAAAAAGGCGAACCGTTGCAGAAAACGCATTGCTCGAGGCTAATCGAGGGCTCGAGGAAAAAATATCAAAGAGGACTGCAGAACTAAACGAGATGAACAAGCGCCTACTCGAAATCGGCAGCGAGCGTGAGCTTTTGCTCAAACAGGAGAAAAAATCCCGCGAGGAGGCCGAAATCGCCAACCGGCTTCGCGACGAATTTATGGCAAGCGTCTCGCACGAGCTGCGGACGCCTTTGAATTCGATTCTCGGCTGGGCAAGGCTGCTTCGCGAAGGAAATTTGAATCATTTGCAAGCGGAAAGGGCGTTAGCCACAATCGTAAAAAGTGCGGAAACGCAAAATCGTCTTATCGAAGACCTGCTCGATGTTGCGCGTGTTATCTCGGGCAAACTCGAGCTTCAGTTTGAAAATCTTGACCTTGACGATCTAATCGCGCATTCGATTGAAGCGGCCCTGCCAGCGGCCTCCGCGCGCCGTTTAAAGATTGAATTTATAAAATGCAACGAGCCGAAACCGATGCTGGTCATTGCCGACCGAGCGAGGTTGGATCAGGTAATCTCAAACCTATTGAACAATGCAATAAAGTTCAGTTTCGAAGGTGGAAAAATTATCGTCAAATCGTACAGGGAGAAAGATTCGGCTGCCGTTTCGATCCGAGACTTCGGCGCCGGCATCAGTAGCGAATTTCTTCCGCTTGTATTCGAGCGGTTTCGGCAGGACACAACCGGCAAACACCGAAACGGCGGATTAGGACTTGGGCTCGCGATTGTCCGAAACCTTGTCGAGCTGCACGGTGGAAGTGTGACGGCATCGAGTAGCGGCGAAAATCAAGGGGCAGAATTTACCGTGAGGCTCCCTGTTTTGCCATCGAAAGAATAAATTGGACTGCCTCGGCAAAGTTGTCTGCCGTTATCGTCGGTTTTTCAGCGATCGTTTCGATCTGACGCCTTCCGTAACCGGTGAGAACCATCGCAGTATTCATCGGGAAATTTTTTCCGGTCAAGACGTCAATCTCCTTATCGCCGACAACCCATGAATTCCTAAGATCGATATCAAAATCAGCCATCGCCTGATCGATCATTCCGCGGCCAGGTTTTCGACAAATGCATCCGGAATGGGGTAAATGCGGACAGAAGTAAAATTTGTCGATCATACCACCGAGCCTTTCTTGCATTACTTGATGGATTGCCAGCATTTGCTCTTGGCGGAAAATACCGCGTCCAATTCCGCTCTGATTCGTTATCACAAGGATAAGATATCCCGCAGATTTCAAAGCCCTCAATGCATCGAATGTGAAATCGAAAATCCGAAGTTCATCTATACGCGACAAAAAATTCACCTCTTCGATCAAGGTGCCATCGCGGTCTGCAAAAATCGCCGGGCGCTGTACGGAATTCGATTTTGGTTTCAGCATTTAATTTAGGACCCAGTTCTTAATTTCCTCAAAAACGCGTTCTGGCAAAAGGCGAGTCATACAACGATGGTCTATCGGGCAATTTCGCAACATACAGGGAGAACATTCGACCGGCTCACGGATAATTCTCACTTTCGCGCCGAGCGGCCGCGTCGTCCGATCGTCGGTTGGTCCGAAGATAACGGCGGTCGGGATTCCGATTGCTCCGCCTAAGTGTGCCAGACCCATATCATTGGAGATGAATGCCGCCGCGGCAGAAAGTATTCCGATTGCTTCCGCTAAATTCGTTTTTCCGACTAAATCGATCACTTTCACGTCCGTCGATGCTGATGTTTCGATAGCCGCCGCGGCGTCACCTGAAGATCCGAGCAAAACGAAATCTACGTCATAACTGCGGGCAATAAGTGTACAAAGACGGCCAAAATATTGAGCTGGCCAACGCTTAGCGGCAGAATTTGTCGAGCCCGGCCCAATTGCAATCAGCGGCGCATCGGGCCGCCTGCCGTATTGAGCCAATAATTCGAAGCCAGCCGCAACTGCCGATTCCGGAACACTGTAAAGCATTTTCGGTGCCTCATTCTGCATCGGCGTTCCGAAGGCTTCGGCGATTAGCGCCAGGTAATAGAATGATTCATGCCGTTTCCTTTTCCAATTTGGCGTGGGCACAGCCTTTGTCATCAAAGCCTTACGAAAATCCGTTGCGTAGCCGATCCGATGCGGGATATTTGCCAATGCAAGGGCCAACGCCGATTCGAAAGAATTTGGCAAAACGATTCCAACCTCGAAGCCGCGTTCCCGAATCAATTTTGCTTGCCGGCGTGCGCGTGTGTATGCGGCGCCATCCGTCTCAAAAGCGATGACTTCGTTTATCGCGCTCTGTGCGCGAAATACGTCGGCATTGCGTTCCGGGGACAAAATCGAAATGTTTGCGTGTGGAAAGGCTTCTCGCAGGGCCTGAATCGCCGGCAACGTCATTACTGCGTCACCGATCCAGTTCGCACCGCGAATGACAATGTTCGAGATTTCGCTTTCCGTCGAAAACACCCGAAAACCTAACCCCAAAAATTTCTATTTTCCGAACAATTTTGCAAGCCCTTCGCGTAGCCCAATCTCAGGTTTCCAGCCGAGTTCGCTAGCTGCGAGCGAAAAATCGGTTATATACCGCTTCGGCGGTGGCGCGGGCGGCGATTCGCCATCCGTTAGGACGGCCTGAAGTCCCGAAACCTCTTCGATTATCGAAATCAGCTCAGTTAGCGTGGCCGCATTTTCGCGTCCTCCGCCGAGGTTGTATAGGCCATTGCGAATAATTGAATCAACGAAAAGTTTGCAGGCACGCGAAAAGTCGTCGACATAAAGTAGGTCGCGGATCGGGCGGCCACCCTCCAGAAGCCGAATTGGCTCGCCAAGGTTGATTGCTTCGGCAAATGCGCCGGCGAAGCCAGGAATATTGCCCTCGCTTGGCGGAGCATAAACAGCGGAAAGGCGGAAAATACACGATCGAAAACCTTTCATTGCCGCATAAAATTCAACATATTTTTCCGCGATATACTTTGACCATTCGAGAACGGACTGACCGCTGTACACGACCGGGCATTGTTCATTAACCTCTATATAATTATCTGCAAATCGTCCGTAAACATCTTTGGTCGATGCAAAAATAAACACGGCGTCTTTTTTTAGATTTTGGAGAATATTGATCGTGCCTTCGACGTTCGTTCTAAAGACTTGCGAGGCATTTTCCGGTCGCCTGTCAAGCAATGCAGCTAGGTGAATTACGACATCGTATTCGCTAATTTGCCGGGTGGCCTCAGGATCCAGAATGTCTTTCCCCGAACGCCGCGAAAAATCATCGGCAGCAAAAAATCTGCGAACGTGAAATCCGAGATAACCGCTGCCGCCGGTAACGAGCACTCTCATAGTCGAAAACGCTTTAGGGCAATTTGCTGGACACCCCGATCCGAAAACTAATAGAATTTTACAGGGCGAGCGTCCGAATCCGAAATCGAACTCCCGCGAAAAGGAAACGGAATGGCGAAATACGCTTCACGAATGACCCAATTCAGCCAAAGAAAGCCGATCGGAACCAAAAGACGGACAATTAAACGCGCGTATCATTCGCCTCCGGCACCGATTTGGAAACGCGCCTTGCGTTCTATTTTCAACCCGTGGACTGCAATTTTCGGCTTAATCGTTTTGCTGGCCTGCATCGGGATTTTCGCGTTTTACTGGCAAGAATATTCCGAGACGATAGACCGTCGATTATTGAGCGGCGACATTTTTACGCCAACTGCCGGTATCTATTCGGCTCCCAAGCGAATACGTGTCGGCGATGCAATAACCTCGGCAGATGCGATCGAATACCTTCGTTCTGCGGGATACGTAGAGAAAAACGACCGAGCGAACCCATCGAGAAGTAGATTTTCCTTTGAAAACGGAAATTTGATTATTGAGCCGGGCGCAACGGGTATTATCGACGGAGCAAAGGTTTATCCGACGCTCTCGATAAAGTTTTCCCAGGACGGGCGGCAAATCGCTTCGATTACCAACCTTGTTACGTCGCAGTCGGAAAAGGCTGCACTTCTAGAGCCGAAAATGCTCAGCACTGTTGCTGCCGAGGGCGACGGCCGCCGGCGAACCGTAAGTTTCGCTGATCTTTCGCCGCAGTTTATCAAGGCGATTACAGTTACCGAAGACCGTGCTTTTTTCGAGCATTACGGCGTCAATATTCGAGGTATTCTCCGCGCTCTTTGGCGAAGATATGAGGCAGACGACGACTCCCCGATTTCAAATCAAGGCGGATCTTCGATTACGCAGCAATTGGTGAAGAACCTTTTCCTGACCCGCGAGCCGACTCTCGAAAGAAAATTGAAAGAAGCCTTGATGTCACTGATACTGGAAACCCGACTTTCCAAGGAAGAGATATTCACGCTTTACGTAAATCAGATTTACCTTGGCCAGCAATCGGGCGTCTCAATTTATGGCGTCGGCGAGGCGGCAAACGCGTATTTTGGGAAAGACGTATCACAGTTGACTCTACCGGAATGCGCCTTTATCGCTGCTATAATCCGTAGCCCGAATCGCTACAATCCTTACAAAAATCTCGAAAAAGCCACTGAGCGCAGAAATCAGGTGCTTGACTCGATGCTGGATGTCGGCGCAATTACGCCCGCCGAACATCTCGCCGCACGCTCAATGCCGATTGCGGTTAAAGCGATTTTAAGCGGAAAGGATCTTCAGGGGATGCCGTATTTTTCTCAATTTGTGATCGAGGAGCTTCCAAAGATAGTTGCAGATCCCGATGCGCTGCAGCATCTGCGGGTTTACACATCAATCGACCCCGATCTTCAGCGGATTGCATATGAAACGCTGTCGCGGCGAGTCGAAAATATCGAAAAACGCTTCAAAAAAAAGCCCGGCCGAACGCTTAATGCCGCTCTCGTCGCGATGAAGCCAAAAACGGGCGAGATCGTCGCAATGGTCGGCGGCCGCGATTACTTGGAAAACCAGTTTAATCGCGCGGCGGATGCGATGCGGCAGCCCGGATCGGTATTTAAGCCATTTGTTTACACGGCCGCGATAAATTCGGCCTATGACGCAGCAATGCGTGTTTTCACAACAGCGACGATTTTCAAGGACGAAAAGAAAGTATTTGCCTTTGGGAACGAGACGTACTCGCCGAGTAATTTTGGAGATTATTTCTCGAACCGCAATATAACTCTCCGCGACGCTCTTGTGATGAGCAAAAATAACATCACCGTTGACCTCGCGTTGCAATTGAATATCGGTCGCATAATGAACCTTGCGGCAAAGGCCGGCTTTCCGCGCGTGCAACGTGCATATCCGTCGATGGCTCTCGGTACAGCGGAAGCAACACCATTGCAGGTCACATCTGCTTATACGACGTTTGCAAATTTGGGGGAAAGTGTCTCGCCAATGCCGATAACGGCGATTACCACCGGTGACGGGCGCACCGTTAAAAGGCCCGAAGCGGAAAAACGCGCCGTGGTCCGCCCGGAAGTAGCGTACATTATAAATGATGTGCTCAAGGACGTCGTAAATCGGGGGACGGCTGCACAACTCAGATCTTGGGGCTTTTCGAACGCGCCCGGCCGCGCCTTTGCGGGAAAAACCGGAACCTCTCGCGACGGCTGGTTTGCAGGCTTTACGCCAGAGATCGTATGCGTTGTTTACGTTGGATTTGATGATGGATCCGATCTTGGTTTGAAGGGTTCCGATTCCGCGATGCCGATATGGGCGGATTTTATCCAACAGGCGCTCAAAAGATACCCGGAATGGATCGGTGATTGGTCGATGCCGCCAAACGTGCGCAGAGCCGAAATCGATATTCGCAATGGCAGCCTAATCCGCGAAATTGACAGTATCGAATCCAGCCAAGCGGCGCCGGCACCTACCGCAACGCCGACGCCAAAGGCTGAGATCGATCCGGCGTGGCAGACAGATTTGCCGCAATCGGAAGCGCCGGCAGATGTCGAGCCGGATGTTCCAAAACAGTTCCGACGAATCGAACTGTTTATTGCGGGAACGATTCCGCCAAAGATTCCATTCAGCGAAAGGGAAAAAAGCGCAATCGGTCTTGATCCCACGACGGGGGAGCCGATTTACGAATCTCGACCGAGCGCGTCGCCAACGCCTATTGACGGTACGTGGGACGAGAAAGCCGGCCGGATTAAGGTGCCGAGCCAACGTGACGGAGACGACGATCGAGAAGTCCTGAATATAAGAATTTGTCCCGCGACAGGTTTACGGGCGAGACTAAGTTGTCCCAACGCTGTGATTCGCTCATTTCGAAAAGGCGAGGAGCCGACCGAATTCTGTCCAGTTCATCGGTAGTTTCGCAATAAGCGGGACGCGTAATCGGCCCTTGCCGCGTCCCGCATTACCTACTTGATGCTCGACCTACGGGTTCATTTTAATGCCGAGGTTTTTGACAAGGAATCCGTAAATATCTGTCTGCTCCTCGATCTGCTTCGATGTCGGTTTACCGGCGCCATGTCCGGCCTTTGTTTCGATGCGGATCAAAATTGGTGCAGGCCCTGCCTGAGCGGCCTGGAGCGCAGCCGCATATTTGAAGCTATGAGCCGGGAAGACGCGGTCGTCGGTATCGGCGGTAGTAATTAGCGTCGCGGGATATTTTGTTCCAGTTTTTATATTGTGTAATGGCGAGTAGGCGTACAGGGCCTTAAAATCCGTAGGGTCATCGGGGTCTCCGTAGTCGGATTTCCACGCCGCGCCGACCGTGAATTTAACAAAGCGGACCATATCCATTACTCCAACCGCGGGAAGTGCAGCGCCAAAAAGCTCTGGACGTTGGTTCAACACTGCACCGACCAACAGGCCGCCATTGGATCCGCCCTGGATGGCAAGCTTTTTCGAAGAAGTGTAGTTATTTGATATCAACCACTCGGCCGCGGCTATGAAATCATCGAATACGTTTTGCTTCTTAAGCCGCGAACCGTTTTGCCACCAGGTCCGTCCGTATTCGCTACCGCCGCGGATGCATGCAACTGCATAAACACCTCCCATTTCGAGCCATGGCAGCCGGGCAACGGAAAATCCGGGTGTCATCGGTATATTGAATCCGCCGTAACCATAGAGAATTGTCGGATTCTGGCCGTTTAGCTTAAGTCCCTTTTTATGGACAATAAACATCGGTACGCGCGTACCGTCCTTGCTGCTGTAGAAAATTTGTTTGACCTCGAAATCGTCGGGATTAAACTTAACCTTAGATTGACGGAAAAGGGTGCTTTTGCCGGTTTTCATATCGTACCGGTAGATTGTCGGCGGAGCATTATAACTCGAAAAAGTGTAAAACGTTTCGGTGTCCTTTTGCCGTCCACCAAAGCCCGAAGCAGAGCCAATGCCGGGAAGTTCAACGTCGCGCAAGAATCGACCGTCCTTATTGTAAATCCGGATCTTCGAATATGCGTCTTTCAAGTAGCTGAGGACGAACTGGTCGTTTATCATCTGGACTGAGTTAAGAGTCTCTTGCGCCTGCGGAACGATCTCTTTCCAAACGTAAGGTCGCTCGAGGACGTTTACGCTTACCAGCTTTCCGCGCTCTGCATCTCGGTCCGTGCGGAAATAGAAGACTGGGCCATCATTTCCAACAAATGCGTAGCTGTTTAATCGGTCCGAAACCAAAGGCAAGATCGGAGAGCCGTCTTTCTCGAGGCTTTTGAAATAAACCATATTCATTCGTTCCGTTCCTTTCGAAACGCCGATTACCAGCCACTTTCCGTCTTCGGTTACAGTTCCGCCGATAAAAAGTTCGCCATCGTCGGGCCGCTCGTAAATCAGCTTGTCATCCGATTGCGGCATGCCAAGCTTGTGAAAATAAAGTTTCTGAAACTTGCTTGCACCTTTTAATTCCTCGCCGGCGGCGGCATCGGGAAACCTGCTGTAAAAGAAACCCGAGTTATCCGGCAGCCACGATACTCCTCCCTGCCGGTTTGGGCGAAGCGTGTCGGGAAGATGCTCGCCGGTTTCTACGTTCATAATCCGCCATTCGGTTCGATCCGAGCCGGAACGGGCAATTCCGTACGCCCAAAGCTTTCCGTCGTCGGTAAATGCCGAGCCATTCAAAGCCGCGGTACCATCGGCAGAAAGCTTATTTGGATCAAAAAAGATCCGGCCGGGATCGGCAAACGAATCTGCGATGTAGAGTACGCTTTGATTCTGCAAGCCGTCGTTCTTAGAGTATATGTATTTATTTCCAATTTTGGCGGGCGCCGAATAGCGTTCGTAGTTCCAGAGTTCGGTCAGCCGGACTTTGATTTTTGCCCGCTCCGGAATGGTGGCGAGATACGATTCGGTTAGTTTGTTTTCTTCGGCAATCCACTGCTGAGTCTCTGGGGACGTTATGTCTTCGAGCCAGCGGTATGGATCCGAAACGGTGATCCCATGATAGATGTCCGTTTGGTTGGACTTGCGCGCTTTTGGATATTCCAGTCTCGTCTGCGCTGGAACCAGAAGGTTTGCGACCGAGAGTAATAAAAGCGTCGAGGCGAAACGTTTGAACATTATGGGCAAACTCCTTTTTGTAACTTCTCAAAAAGGATTATATTGCCGGGACGGCGTTTCAACCAAAGCGATGTGAACCTGTAATGCTTAAAATACCGGGAGGCTTTCTTCGTCGATTCGGGTGGAGACGCTTTCGAATTCGGTTTCGGCTCGCCGCGGCAGCCATTCGGGCCTAAGATATAGCAGTCGTTCTGTTTCTTTCCTTCCTTTCGGCTTTGCAATCAAAAAACCTTGTCCGAAATCGCAGCCAAGATTCTGAAGCAGCAAAAGCTGCGACTGAGTTTCGATACCTTCCGCAACGACGCGCATTCGCAAATTCTTGGCAAGCATAATCACCGTTCGGAGAATTTCCGAGTCTTCGCCGTCATCGCCGACAGTGTAAACAAAGGATCGATCGATTTTCATTGTGTCGAAAGGCAAGCGATAAAGATAGCTCAGCGATGAATATCCGGTTCCGAAATCGTCAATGCTAAGCTGGACTCCGATCTTCTTCAAACGATTGAGAAGATTGATCGTATGCTCCGGGTTTTCCATTGCGACGCTTTCGGTAATTTCTAGTTTTAGAGTTGCAGGCGGAATCGAGGAGAGAGAAAGAGCATTTTCTACGTCGTCAACGAGGTCAAAATCAGTGAAATGCTTGCCGGAAATATTTACGCTGATAATCAGATTAGAGTATTCGGGTGCAATCTTCTGCCAGCGGGAAAGTTGCAACGTTGTGCTTTCGAGTATCCAAACTGTAATCGGCCGGATAAGGCCGGAATCTTCAGCAATTGGGATGAATTTATCCGGCGATATCACCCCGAGTTCGGAATGTTTCCAACGGAGCAAGGTCTCAAAACCGATTAGATGTCCATTGTCGAGCGTGACGATCGGCTGATAATCCAATGAAAGTTCGCCGCGGTCGATCGCAAACCGAAGGTCGGTTTCGAGACGGACACGCTCGAGAAAGCGGTTTCGCAGATCCTTCGTAAACAAAGCGATCCCACTACCTTTCTCTTTTGCGAAATGCATTGCTATATCGGCATCCCGGAGGACCTCTTCCGGCGTTTCGTACTCTTGGTCCGAAACTGCAATTCCTAAATTTACGGATACTGAAATGTTATTGCCGCTAAGAGAGAAGGGTTGAGATATGTTTTGAAATATTCTCCTGGCGGCTTTCATCACGGCCGAACCGTCGCCGTTTGGCCCGCGCATTATGACTGCAAATTCGTCGCCGCCGATTCGCGCGACGACGTCTTCGGAATCGAGCATCCTCGCAAACCGCTTTGCCGCGATTTGCAGAACCTTGTCGCCGATCGTATGTCCAAGCGTGTCGTTAATGTCCTTAAAACTGCGTAAGTCAATGAACATCAATTGAAACTCGCTGGAACTGTTTAATTTATATTCTGCGATCGTCTCGCCAAGCAATTCGTTAAATTGCTTACGATTGGGCAGCCCAGTCAGCGCGTCCACTAAAGACGCTCGATGAGCATCGCGTTCGCTTTTGCGGAGCCGTCGATTTGCGGTTTCCTCTTTGGCAAGCGACATTCGAAGCTGATCGGCAAATTCTTCCGCTTCAGCCCGGCGGAGCCGCTCTACTTCAGCTTTCTGTCTTTCGGCTTCTTCGGCCTGCTCAATTGCGATATTGATTTCCTTGACAGCCTGCCGATAGCTCCAGTAAAGCAGCGCCACTCCGGCCATTGAAATACTGATCACAACCGGATCGGCATATCCGATGATTTTGTAAATCACAACTGCAAGGCCCGCACCCGTAAACTGAGCCAGAGAGACAGAAACATATTCCTTTTTCCAGGATTCAAAGGTTGAATAGCCGTATTTCAAACCTCTATAGAACGCAGCCATTCCTGAGGAGACAAGGAACTGAAATAAAGCAAACAATCCGAGAACAACCACCAAATCGCGCGTATTCGAAATTGTCGTCGGCAAGCCGAAAAAAGAGGATGTTATCGTAAACAAAAGAGCTGCAACTGCAGTCGTAAACGCGGCAAACGAGGAATTGAAGATTAGGAAATTACGGGCATAGCTTGAGTTGCGATGCTTTTCATACCAGGCATTGACGGCAGCTTCGGTAGCAGCCAGGCAAACTGCAAGCGGCCAGGAATAGAAAACAAATGCAACGAAGACGACAACATCCGAGAAAGTAACCGTGTTGTTCGATGTCTTGACCTTAAGTGAAGCTAATGGCGTTGTAATAAGCAGCAAAAGCAATATGGCAACTACTGCAGGCCGATAACTGCGAGCGGGCAGGCTAAAAACCGCAAAGGATACGGCAAACAGCCCCGCAAATATTATGAGTTTCTTGAAAAAATTGCTGTTTATCAATTGGACCATAGTTCGGGAGAACGGGCGAATGAAGTGACGGCCTGAGCAGTGCAGTTGGCCTTAAAAAGGCCGACAATATGATAACACGTTTCAGTAGCCCATTTGCAAGAAAAAAATCGAGTTAGCTCAACTGTTTAACCATCTACAAGTAGACCTTTCTCGAAAGATTCCCGCCTAAACTGTTGGACCCTAGCAATGCGAACTGGTCCAGAATCGCAAAGGCGCTCGAGTAGGATCCGCTATTGTGTTTATCAAGTTATCAATTCACGAGGTAATTGAATAGTTTTCGAAAACACGAAAAATGAATCTGTAAATACCTGACAATGAAGTTATCCGCTGATTAAGGTCTTCTCAGCGATCTGGCACGTGAATTGAGGCCGTTCGGAGTGTCGCGGTTCAAGAGCTCGGCTTTAACCGCGGCGAAGACCCTGAAAGTTTGAAAATCTTGGAGAAAATTAAGGAGAAACCAAATGAAAGGCTACATACCAACAATGTTCTTGACGCTCGCGTTGATGATCGGTGCAACCGGTGCTTTTGCAGGCGACGGTATTTTGATTCACGACGCTACCGGGGATGGGATTTTAATACTTAACCCAACTGGAACGACCGAAGACCCTTGCGCCCCTCAGCCCGATTCGAAAGGCGGCATAATCGATATCATCTTCGGCACGTTGTTCAACACGAAAGACGGAATTCTAATCGGCAACGTCACTCAGCCGCCGGTAAATTGTGGAATTTTAATTCATGACTGAAAACGAAACCGCGGCGTTTCTGGTGGTCTTCGGCTATCGATGAAACGTTGAAATTATGGGCTGTTATTCTCAGCCACAGATCCCGCACCGTGCAGCCGGATCTCCCCAATCCGGCTGTTTTTCTATTGTTTACCGCCGGCCGTAACGTGCGAGCACCGAATTGAACATGAGTGGTGGCTGTGGTCGCGTTTTTCTATTGTTTACCGCCGGCCGTAACGTGCG
>PSMA01000010.1:38226-83410 GCA_040289905.1 Blastocatellia bacterium | reverse complement strand
GCTAGCCGGGCCAGATGCACGGGCCGCATCGGCTTTTGAAAGATTCGCGCCGCTGGAATTAGCGGCAAGCGCTGGAATTAATTCTGATTTTATCTTCTCGGTTTTGGGCAGGGTTCGGGCTGCTGGGATAAATGATAAGAACTCGGATGTCTTTTTTTCGATGCCGCGTTCCGTGTTTATCTGTGCGAATGTGCCGGCCGTTGCGGCCGCAAAGACAAGTATTAAGGAAAGAAAATTAAGTGTTTTCCCTTTCATCTCTCACCTCTGCAAAAACGCGTAGTTTGTTATTTCAGTTCGCCATTCGTAACCGACGGCGTAACTCTATAGCAGTATTGATGTTAACGGTTACCGAAGACGTCCGCTCCCGGTCCGTTCAGGCCCTCGTTGGGCCTTACAAACGACTGCTAGAAAAACCGACCAGTTAGATTCTACTAGCGTTTTCTTGTGCGCCAATAAGTGATATTGAGGTAAATACCGGAAATCGCCGAAAGTCCAGAAAGAGCGGAGAAAACCAGCAACAGCGGGACCTGCCATCGGCCCGCAAAAAAATAGAAATGCGCCTGGCGAAAAAACCGCGTTTTAAGCGAGGGTGGAGCTGAAAATCGAGCGCTGCCTGATTCGGCGTCAATGAATATCGAATCCGCGCCGAGCCCGCCAATTGCTTGATAGCCAGGGCGGCCGTCTTTCATCAAAAGCGTCAGAGCCGTCGATGGCAATTGCCTTCCGGCAAGCTCGTTTGCACGTTCGGCCGCCTCCGCCGGAGATATTTTTACCCTTTCAAACGCGATTTTTTCTACCGTACCACCTTCCACAGCGTTCGGCAAAGCGTACATAAAACCGCTTGCCGACCACATAAGGACGGGAATCGCTGCCGCAATGCCCAGATAGAGATGAAATTTATGAACAATTCTTCGCATAAAAACTGCCGTTTTCCCCCGGCGGATCTTTTGTCTCCGATTATCAACAATTTCGAACTATGGTAATCTAATTTTTCGCAATAAACATAGTTTATGAGCACTCGACCGACCGTTACAGAAATTTTCAACCGTGCCTTGGAAATTCGCGCTGCCGCTCCCACTGCCGATTACGATGAAATTCGTCGCCGGCTGCTCGGTGAATTTGCCTCAAAGCCTCTGCCCGAAACGGCTTACCTCACAATTCCGGAATATGACAACGTGGTCCCAGAAGAAGACTGGACCGCAGGATTGCCGGTTATTTTGCGCGGAATTCAAAACAGCGATTGGAACGACGTCATTGACGGAATCATTATCAGTCTCGAGCAAATCGAGAATTACCCGAAAGAATCGCTCCGCGAAGATGACCCGAGAAAAGAGTGGCATAATCGCGACCGCGGTATAGAAGAAGCCGAGGCAAAGGTCATTGAAAAATGGATGCCCGAATACCTGCTTAAAATCGCACGGCGAAATGCGCCTAATAGCTAGATCAGGGGTTCTGGCGGAATTTTAATTTCCAATTGGTACCCTCAACCCGTCAGCTGCCTGAAGAATTTCGCAGCCTGCTTCACTCTCCGTCAATTCGGAAAAATCCACTCTGTCCCATTCGGAATAAAAATGCGTCAACATTGCACGCCGCGGAGCCGCTAGCCTAATCATTTCAAGCGCGTCGCGAAGTTCCAAATGTTTGGTGACCGGCTTATTCGCAACAAATGAGCATTCGGTAATGAACAAATCGCAACCGCTCCCAAACCGCGCGACCTCGTCTGAAAAGCCAGTGTCGGAGGTAAAGAAAAGACTCCCGCCGTCATCGGACGTTATCCGGATTGCATAACTTTCGGCCGTATGGGGAGTTGAAATTACCGCTGCTCTTAGCCCATTTAAAACTTCGAATTCACGGCTAACTTCTATTACTTCGATTGGGTAAGGCTGCTGCAACAATCCGTAATCATAAGCCACGTCATATTGTAAGATTATTTCGCGAATTCCCGGCGGCCCGAAGATTCTTTGCTTTTTCGTCCTGCCCTGTGTTTCGGGTGCGTATTTTGTTGCGAAAAGGAATGGAGCAAGCCCTCCAATATGGTCCAAGTGAAAATGTGAAATCCAGATAGCGTCGAGCTCGGCCCAATTATGGCCGTCGGCGGCGATCCTGTGCATTGCGGACGGACCACAATCCAGCAAAATTGTCCCAGCTGCGGTTTCAAGCCAATACGACGAACTCGTCCGGTGCGGATGCGGGACGCTTGCTCCAGAGCCGATCACGAATAGCTGCATATTGCCATCATAGCAGACCGAACACCTGACCCTGGTTCGTTGCCCTTCGATCTCTTTTAGTCCAGGCGACCCGGGTCGTCCCGTGAAACTCCGCCAGGCGACTGCGTCGGCACCTGCGATGTGCTAGATTCATTAAGTGTATGGTCTCGGTTGACGTTGTAGCAATTTTCGCCCATCCCGACGATATGGAACTTTCCGTTGGCGGCACAATGCTGAAATTAAAACAGCTTGGGTACCGAACGGCTGCAATCGACGTTACTCGCGGCGAAATGGGAACGCGAGGAACACCGCAAGTGCGCGCCATTGAAGCGGAAAAGGCCGCGCAGATTCTCGGACTGGATGTTCGCGATAACCTCCAGTTAGCGGATGGGCACGTATTCGCGGACGATAATGCACGATGCCGGCTCGTCCGGAAACTGCGCGAATTAAAGCCCAAGCTGATTCTAACTCACCAGCCGGGCGATCCGCACCCGGATCATGACCATATTTCAACGCTTGTTCGCGAGTCGGCTCGCCTTGCCTCGATGGCAAATTATGACCCCGAAACCGGCCATAAGAGAATTGGGGTGCCCCGCATCGCTCACACTGTTTTCTCCGCACGCGTTTATCCTTCTTTTATCGTCGATATTTCCGAGCAGCTCGAAACAAAAATGCAAGCGATTCGGGCGCACGGTTCGCAATTTTTCCGGCTAGCGCCTGATGAGCCCGAAACGCGGCTGACAGAAGAGGGTTTTCTCGACCAGATCGAAGCTCGGGCGCGATATTTCGGCTCGCTCATAGGCGCCGCCGCCGGAGAGCCGTATTTCGTTCGCGAAGTGTTGAACATAGACGACCCGGTCAGCCTGCTTACGCGCCCGATGAATCTTTATTCTTGATTAAGTGAAAGTGGGTTGCTGGAGCCGCCCGTCGGACTTGAACCGACGACCTTTCGATTACGAATCGAATGCTCTACCAACTGAGCTAGGGCGGCCAAAAAAGCTTCGACGACCGAATCTGACAATATAAGCGGGCAGGCGGACACGTGTCAAGCGCGTTTTAGGCCCTATGGATTATTCCTTTGAAAGTCGAAAACCATGCGACTTTTCTAGTAATCTTTTTTTCAATCGATTTAATGCCCTCTTCTTAAAGCACGATCCGGACTTTAGCGGCTATTTGTGCGGGATTCTCGGCTACATTCGAATAGCGACAGCTTTTCGCCGCACGCCTGCGGCCGCGGCTGAATTAAAGTCTAGCGGGCTTAAATTTCGCCTACGTTTAATAGCATTTCCTAAAATTCCGTTAAATTAAAAAAGGTTCGGCTGTAAATTTTAACCGAGACTATGGTAGTATTTCGGAGCGCCGGAGACAGCTTCAGGCGATTTTCGGAAAATTGGAAGAGGAGGAAATCAAATCAGTGGCAGGAAAATTTGAACTTAAAACTGGCAAAGACGGAAAGTTTTACTTCAACCTTAAGGCTGCAAATGGCAAAGTGATTTTATCCAGCGAGGGTTATAATTCGCGGGCGTCGGCAGAAGCGGGCATTGAATCCGTACGAAAGAATTCCCAAAAGGATGCGAATTTCGAACGCAAAACTGCCAGCGATGGCTCGTTTTATTTCATACTGAAAGCCGCAAATGGCGAGACAATCGGCAAAAGCGAAATGTATAAATCCGAGCAGTCTATGGAAAACGGTATCGAATCGGTCAAGAAAAATGCACCGGATGCGGCCATCGAGGACGCGACTTTCAACGTCTGAAGCTACCCATCGAATGTGGCATCGTAATAACGGCTCCGGCATTTGAAGCGGAGCCTTCTTTTTGCCATTGGCGGAGCCGGGCGGTTAAAATCGATCTTTGTTTTAATTTCCAATTATGAGCTCTGCAAAAAAACTTTGCGTTCGGACCGGTGTTGACATTCTGCTCAACGACCGGTCTGAAATTCTTACCGGCTTACGCATTGGTTTGGTTTGCAATCAAGCGAGCGTTTTGTCAGATCTTACTCATATCGCCGATGCATTCTTTCATCGAAACGATATCACATTGACCGCGCTTTTCGGGCCCCAGCACGGCATCCGCGGTGACGTTCAGGACAATATGATCGAAACCGAGCATATGAACGATACCCGCACGGGACTTCCGGTTTTTTCACTCTACAGCGAAACGCGCGAGCCGACCGCTGAAATGCTCGCAAATGTCGATGCGATCGTCTTTGATTTGCAGGACGTCGGCTGTCGGATATACACCTTTATTTACACAATGGCGAATTGTATGCGTGCAGCGAAGGCCTTCGGGAAAAAGATGATTGTCTGCGACCGACCGAATCCAATCAACGGAATCGCCATCGAGGGCAATACAACCGAGGACGCATTCAAGTCCTTTGTCGGACAATTTGAAATTCCGACCCGCCATGCAATGACAACCGGCGAGCTCGCCCGTCTTTTTAACGACTCTTTCGGCATCGGCTGTGACCTTGAAGTAATTCCGATGCAGGGCTGGACCCGGGCAATGTGGTTCGATGAAACCGGTCTGCCGTGGGTTTTGCCCTCGCCGAATATGCCGACGGTCGATACGGCAGTTGTTTTTCCGGCGACCGTTCATCTTGAAGGGACTGAACTCAGCGAAGGCCGTGGGACGACTAAACCTTTCGAGATCAACGGAGCACCGTTTATTGACCCGTACGAGTGGAAATCAGAGCTCGATAAATTCGGTTTTGAAGGCGTAGTATTTCGCGCAACGTATTTTCGCCCTACGTTTCAAAAATGGGCTGGCAAAACCTGTGGTGGCGTCCAAATTCACGTTGTTGACCGAAGCCTTTTCCGGCCGGTCGAGGTCGGAATTGCAATGGTCAAAACTGCCTTTGACCTATACGGCGAAAGCTTTGAGTGGAAACACGGGCCATATGAGTACGAATTCGACAAAAATCCGTTCGACGTAGTCTGCGGCACGGACAAAATACGCAAGCAGATTGAAGCGGGCGCCGATCTCGGCGAAATCGTCGCCGACTGGGAATTCGACCTGACGGAATTTGCCAAGCGTCGCGGAGAATATTTGCTTTACTGAAGAAGCTGCCGTTGCCGCTGATTCTTCGAAACGATACAACCAGCTCGTTGGCGACTTCGAAGTCTATCCAATCTCGCCGAGTATCTGCACGCCTGAATCGTCGTCTTCTTTATATTCGCCGAATATGAATCGCGAATTGCCGCACCGAGCAGCTCTCTTGGCCGACCTCGGTCGTCTGCCTTCCAAAAGCAAATTCGTGATGAAACGCTCTCTGAGAATCGATCGGAGCTCTTTTTCGCCGGTTCGCTCGAAGACCCTACAACCGTCGTCCGGCAGTCTCGCGTCTTTTTCCTTCGGCCGCTCGGCTTTTAACGTTTCGTCGAATTCATCGACCAAAATCCAAGGTGCAAATTTTCCCATGTTTCGTATACTTACTCTTTTATTGGAGAACGGGCACCGCTTGCGGCACACCGCGCTCTACCTACACAAAACTTATCAGATGGCCGGTGTCACGGAGCGTCCCTGAAAAACTTTTTCGATTTTTCTAGCAGCCGATCTTTGTAGAAACGGAGAGTGACTTCAGGCGGATTGTTCAATCATTTTCGCGACAAGCGCGGTCCAGCCGGTTTGGTGTGAGGCACCGCAACCTCGGCCGGTGTCTGCGTCGAAATATTCGTGAAAAAGGAGAAAATCGCGAAAATACGGATCGTTTTGCATCTTGTCGCAATCGCCGAAGACAGGCCTGCGGCCATTGCCGTCGCGCAGGAACAGAGCAGTGAGTCGGCGCTCAAGTTCAATTGAAATCTGCCAGAGATTCAAAAGCCGCCCGGATCCGGTCGGAAATTCTACTCGCAGCGAATCGCCGTAGAAGTGATTAAAACGCTGCAATGCTTCGATCAGGAGGAAATTGAGCGGAAACCAAATTGGCCCGCGCCAGTTTGAATTGCCCCCATAAAGTCCGGACGTGGATTCGGCTGGCTCATAATCGACGCAATGCGTTTCGCCATTGACCTGAATCTCATATGGCCGGACAGCGTGCATCTTTGACAACGAACGGATTCCAAAGGCCGAAAGAAACTCGTTTTCATCGAAAAGAATTTTCAGAACGCGCTTGAGCCGATCCTGGAAAACGACTGCCATGAGGCGGCGATTGCTCTCGCCCGCGACCCGCATACAATCGACATTTTTGATCAAATCGGGGCGATTATCGATAATCCACTCGTAGCGGCGACGGAAACCCGGCAGACGGTCGAGCGCGGCAGGCTCAACCGTCCAGACTGCAAAAAGCGGTATCAGCCCGACAAAAGAACGCACCTTTAGCGGCCGGCTTTTTTCACCGTAGAGACGTAATACGTCGTAGTAAAAACCGTCCTCCTCATCCCATAGTGAAATCCCATCACTGCCAAAATGATTCATCGCATCTGCGATAAGTAAAAAATGCTCCCAGAATTTGGTCGCCAGATCTTCATAAACATCGTCTTGGCGGGCGAGCTCGAATGCGATCGCCAGCATGTTCAGGCAATACATCGCCATCCAGCCGGTTGCGTCGGCCTGTGCAAGTCTGCCGCCGGTCGGGAGCGGACGCGATCTATCGAAAACTCCAATATTGTCGAGCCCGAGGAAACCACCTTCGAAAATATTCAGCCCCTCGGTATCTTTGCGGTTTACCCACCAGGTAAAGTTGAGCAGCAGTTTATGGAATACGCGCTCGAGGAATTTGCGGTCGCCTTTTCCTTTCCGCTTCTTTTCAATTTGATAGACGCGCATCGCCGCCCACGCGTGAACCGGCGGATTGACATCACCGAAAGCCCATTCGTATGCCGGTATCTGTCCGTTTGGATGCATATACCATTCGCGAAGCATCAAGAGGAGCTGCGATTTCGCAAATTCTGGATCGATCGGCGCCGTCGCGACGACTTGGAAAGCCAGATCCCAAGCGGCATACCACGGATATTCCCATTTGTCCGGCATTGTGATTACGTCGGCATTGAAAATATGAAGCCATTGATGATTGCGCCCGCGTTTTCTTTCCTCGGGCGGCTTTGGCATCGCCGGATCGCCCTCGAGCCATTCTCGAATAACGTAGTGATAATATTGTCGGGAGCAGAGCAATCCGGCAAAGGCCTGTCTTTGAATTGCCCGAGCGTCCGCCGAAATGCCTTTCTGGACGCGACGGGAATAGAATTCGTCAGATTCGCGAATACGAGTCGCGAAACACGGATCGCATTCAGCCAATGACTTGCCGCCGAAAATTTCTTTTACGGATAATCGGAGGCGGATTACCGCCTTTTCGCCGGCGGCAATTTCAAACCGGAAAACACCCGCAGCCTTCGTCCCTGTTTTGTTGGCGTTTACCGCCTCGCTTTCGCCATTAATCAGATATCGGTGAAACGCGTCTTTTACAAAAGGCCTCCGATTTGCAGCATTAAAAAGACGCTCGTTATTGCTTTCGTTCTCGGTAAAAATCATCTCTGCTGAATGTTCGAATGCCAAACGCCGGATTGAGACGGCGTCGCAATCGATCGCAATTGTTTGCTCGTCTATTTGCTTTAGGTTACTTTCTGGCTCGCGGCCAAACCACGCCCATCGATTGCGAAACCAGATGCTAGGTAAAATCCATATCGGCGCACTTTCCGGCCCGCGGTTCTCCGTCGTTATTCGAATATAAATATCCTCGGGCTCCGATTTTGCGTATTCTACGAAAACGTCGAAATACCGATCCTCGTTGAAAATCCCAGTGTCGATTAGTTCAAACTCCGGATCGGGCCGGCCGCGATGGCGGCTTTCTTCAATTAACCGCAGGTATGGATATTCGCTTTGCGGATACTTGTAGAGCATCTTTACGTAAGAAAAAGTTGGCGTGGCGTCCAAATAATAATAGAGTTCTTTGACGTCTTCGCCGTGATTTCCTTCATTGCCGTTGAGGCCGAAAAGTCGCTCTTTTAGAATTGGGTCGCGGCCATTCCACAAGGCGACTGCGAAGCATAACCGCTGATGATTGTCGCAAAATCCCATGAGACCGTCTTCATTCCATCTGTATGCCCGTAGACGCGCATGATCGTGAGGAAAATATGTCCAAGCGGAGCCGTCCGGGCTGTAATCTTCTCTTACGGTTCCCCACGCGCGTTCACTCAAATACGGTCCCCATTGCCGCCAGTTGGTCCTGCCAGCATCCGCCTCAGCAAGCCGTAAATCCTCGGCTCCGGAATTTTGCGATTTCATATGTCTTCTTTACGTACCTTCGAGAATTGCGGCCGCGTCAGCACAGGCACGACGATAAAAGCAGCTTTCACATTTTCGTTTTTCCGGCGTAGCAAAATACTCACCCTGGCGAATTGCTGCAATTAGCTCCGTGGCTTGTTGTTCGATTTCCAATAGATGATCGCGTTCAAAAATTTCGATTGCGCTATGTGACAAAAACGCAATCGCCGCCCGCGGTTTTTCGAAATGCTTAGCATATGCCCAAAGCTGAAAACGATAAGGCTCCGCATCGATGCTCCCGCCCGTTTTGAAATCAAGTACAAAATCATCGCCGACAAGGTCTGCTCTACCTCGGAATACCGCACCAGCAAACGCCATTTCCATCTCAACTTCCGGGCGGTTTGTATCGCGTCGAAATTCCGCATAGCAATCTGCTTGGCGAAATGTTTCGGCTTGCGCAATTGCCTCAGCCAATTCTTCCGTAGAAAAATCTGGAGCAAACTTACCGAGTTCCTCGCCTGCTGAGACATTATGCTCAAGGGCAAGATGGACAAGCTTGCCAAACGCCATCTTGCCTCCAGATCCCTCAGTAATGCCTGGATTACCTTGCAGGTACCGATACTCAAATCGCTTCGGACAAATCGCAAAATCTGTCAAACCGGAAACCGGAATAAACGGCAGAGTTCGCGGGATTTGCTTCGTCTCGAGCTCTACGGTGCGCGGCGATTCGTGGCTTCGTGCATTCCACAGAGCGATCTGTGGTACGTCGCAATTGAACTCGCTAACTCGGATACCGGAATTTTCTAAACTTGAACGAAGTAAGCTCATCGGATGAGAATCCTTGGCGGGCGATGTGAAATACAATCGATCACGAGCACGCGTTGCGGCAACGTAGAGTAGGCGGCAGACCTCTTCGTCGCGCCTAACACTTGCTAAAGCATCAAACAGATCCCAGATCGCGGGTACTTCTTCAACCGCAGCGCCGTTTTCAACCTCGATCGAAACCTTGAATGCAAGGCCACGCTCCGCATCGAGCTTCAACGGGTTTTTATCGGGTTGCTCCATCAGACCTAATCCGGAGACAAACACTATAGGCCACTCGAGGCCTTTTGCCGAGTGAATCGTCGATAGACGCACCGCGTTACCAGCTTCGATCAATGGTCGTTTTATCTTTGCGTCCACCGCCGCCAACGGCCGAAGGTTGCGAACCGCTCCGATCGTGTCGCCACAGCCGATTTTTCCGAAGTCCTGAAGGAGCGTCTGAATAGCGCGCCAATCGGCGAGCCGACGCTCGCCATCATCAAGATTCGCTATGATCGCTGAATAACCCGTTAGCCGATCGGCAAGCCTAAGAATTTCGACCGGCGACAAGATCCGCGTCCGATCAGGCGCCAGCTCCTGCAACACTTCGTAAGCGTTGCGGAGCTCACCCTCGGAATTCGCGAGCAAGTGCCACCACGGATCGTTTGTTTTAGAGACTTTATGCCGCTTTGCGAAATCGAAAAGTTTCGTGTCGCTAATGCAAAACATCGGAGATCGAAGTAGGGCAACCAGAGCGATATCATTCGTCGGGTCGATCGCAAATTCAAGAACCGCCATTGCATCAATTGCTTCGCGCGTTTTCAGTAGTCCTTCGCCGCCGCTGTTTACTGCGGGAATGCCTGCGGCGCGTATCTCGCGGCCGATCGCTTCGAGCGGAGCCCACTTGCGGCCCAGGACGGCGATATCGCGAGGTTCCACCGGCCGCAGCTCTTTTGTCTCCGGATCGAAAATTTTTCTCTTCTCGTGAAGAAGGCTTGCGATTTCAGCCGCTATACGCCGAGCCTCAGCTTTAGATGCACCGCCGTTCTGTCCTTTTTCGATGGTGATGAAAATGGTATTTACAAATGGCTCCGCGTGCGGTTTTTCTTCGCGGACGGCGAATAGATCCTGGCTCCGTTCTCTAAGAATCGGTCTGAAAATCTGATTAACTTGCTCGACCAGAGCGCGATGAGTACGATACGAAACATCGAGCGAAATCGCATTGCCTATTCGCTTCATTGCTCGATCGAAGACTAGCGGATCGGCACCGCGAAATGAATAGATCGATTGCTTTTCGTCGCCGACAATCGTAACCCTTGCCCCGCGTTCGGCTAGGCGGCAGATGATCTGTTCCTGCGTCGGGTTTGTATCCTGATATTCGTCTATTAGCAATGATTTCCAGCGGCGGGCATAATGCTCGCGCACTTCCCGCCGATCGAGAAGTTTGAGAGCGTACATTTCGAGATCTGCAAAATCGAGAACACCGAGGCGTTTTTTTTTCGCGCCGTAAAATTCCAGAAATTGGTCGAACGCAGTTTTCAGAATTTTTATCTCGTCAATCATCTGCTCGTCGGCTGGTCCAAATTCAAGCAGGAGAAGCCGCTCCAACCTCTGAATTTCCTCTTTCAGTTCGGTTAGCAATTCGACGACTTTGGCGCGCTCTTGCTCGTCCCAATTTACGCTCTTGCCTAGATTCTTTCTGAACTCTTTAGGCCATCGGGCCACTTCGTCATCGAACTGTTTGTTCTTCTCGATAAATTCGATGCTTTCGATAGCCGCACGGCGGATTTCTTCCAACCTGTCGCCGCTTTTTCCGCTGTAGAGAGAGAGTCCGCGTTTCGCATTTTTCCAGGCTTCGCTTTTGATCAGACTATCGAATGCGCGCGCTTTAGTCTCTTCGATTAGCCGTTTGTAATGATCTCTTTTAAACGACAATGCAACTTTCGACCTCAGCGGATCTTCGGCAAGTATCTCGAGAAAACTTTTCAATCGTGAATATCCGAATCGTTGGATTATTTCCTCATTTACTCGAAACATTGCTTCATCGACCGAATCAGAAAGCAGAATAGTCGCCGCGTTTTCGTCAAGCACTTTGAAATCTGCCGGTAAATCTACCTGTTCGGCAAATTCGCGGCAGATGCGTGCCGCCAATGAATGGATCGTCCCGATCATTGCGGCGGCCGCTTCCGCCGCGTTTAGCGGGGAAGATTCTTCCAGCATAATTGAGCGGACGCGCGCGCGGAGTTCGGCAGCGGCTTTTTCCGTAAATGTTACGGCAACGATTTCAAGCGGCGAGAGTTTGTGGTTGACGACTTCGTGAACAAAGCGAGCCGCAAGCATTTGCGTTTTTCCCGTTCCGGCTCCCGCGCGAACTACTATGCTACCGGTTGCCGTTATTGCACTCTTTTGTTTGTCATTTGGTTGGAACATCTTGGCCCTTGAGCTGCAACCGGACGCCTCGCCGACAAACAGCGTCAAACTCGCAATATCTACAAACTTCCTGTCCCGCGCACGGACGCACGGGAAATCTCCCGCCCGAAAACTCCGTTTTGATATGCGCAATGTACTTGCCGAGGTCGATCGACTTTTGAGCTCGGATATATTCCCCTTTTTTGAGATTAAAATATCGGCCCGCTGCGATCGTTTCACTGTGATAGAGATTTTTGATTGCCTCGAGATAAACAGGAATCTGGACGTCCGCATCTAGCTTGCCTCCTTCATTGCAGACTTTTGAAATCGAGCTGCTGGTTTTGTAATCGATCGCTACGATTCCATCGTTTGTGCGATCGATTCGGTCAATCTTCCCAGCCAGCCAAAGTCCTTCAAATCGAAACGCAAATTCCCGCTCGACATCTAAAACCGTCGCATCGGGCTCGATGAAGTCTTCCGACATAATCGCCTCGCGCAACATTTCAAGGAACTCCGAGCGTCGCAATTTCCAAGCCGGCAAATGTGCTACGCCGAGATCTTCGAGTTGCTCTGCTTCGGCAAATGACTGATCTAAGTTTTCGAGCATCGCCTGCCGGAAATCCGCGGAGTGTTTCGATTTATTTCCAGCAATTTCCAGAACCTTGTGTAAAAAGGATCCTTGGGTTAGTGCATCAAGCTCTATGGACGCTTCATCTACAGTCTTTAGGCCGAGACAGTATCGTGCAAACCATTTGAACGGACATCGACCAAAATCCGCTAGCCGCGTAGCCGACCAGCCAAATGACTCTGCACTTAACGCGGCACCGATCACGCCATCGTACTCATCATATTCGGCAGAAGAGTTACGACGCCGCTCGATGTTTAGTGAGTGGCGTGCTTTCTTTAGTAGCGGCGGCATCTCGCCCTCAACGTCACGGCGCGACAATAAGTATCTGAGACGGTCCGCCTCACCAGCGATGATTGTTTCCGTGGGCAACACGGGTTTGACTCCAAGCCGCGAAAAATATGGGCTCTCGATTTGCTCGGTATCGCCTATCGAAGATGGAAATGAAAGCACAACCGCTTCTCGCGCTGAAAAAAGCGCGTAATAGAACGTGATATCTTCCCAACAGGGAATCGCCGCTGCGTTTTCAAAATGGATTCCCTGCGTCGCAAGTTGTTTGCGCTCGAAATAGTCAATCGTCAGCGTCTCCTTCGGCTGGATTGGATGAATCCCTTCGGCAAGGCCGATTATGAAAATAGTATCGAAAAAATTTCCGATTATGGCATTCGGCAATTTGACCGGAATACCGCCGAAAGCAGGAGAAAAGTTTGTTTCTATCTCGGTTAGAAAGGAAGCGATCTCCGCCGCAAATTGCGCATAATTTATAGTGCCGCCCTGACGCCCATATGCATTCAAAAGACCGACGATTTGTTCAATTGCCCTCAGCTCTTGTGCCGAACCCGCAACCCGCCCGCGAATATCGAGATTTTCAATGAGCCGCAGTACTTGAGCGGCAAATTCCGCTCGCGTTTGATTCTGCGTATTGAGGACAAACTTTGAAACATCCGGGCAAACCTTTTCCCACTCTTCGATTCCGCTCGGATATAATTTGCGCGCGCGGATCCACACCTCCAATGGCCGCGGGTTGACCACGGAATGAAACATCAGCCGGACGGTCGTCTCAAAATCAAAAGTTAGTTTTGCCTCCGTCTCACTTTCGGCTGCGTTTGCATCCAACAACAGGCGAATAAAATTGCCGGTTTTTGTCGCAGACAGCGGGATCTGGAAATCCAATTCAACTGGTACACCGATTTCCTCCGAAGCGGCACTTATTGCATCGGCGTAAAGTTCCGGCTTCCGACATACGATACAAATGCCCTCGGGTGGCGCTCCGCTGAGAATCTTGCGCTTAGCCATTGCAAGAACGCCGCGTACTTCATCCTCAGCAGAAGCGAATCTAAGGGCTTCAGCTTGCGGCAAGCGCGAGTCATCGGCAGCTTCACCACTGAAGCGTGCCGCCAAATTGCTTCCCACGGTTTGGCTGATAGGAAATGAAAGAGCTGCATCATCGATGATCCAGTTACGTCGGCACAATTCCTCGATCCATTTATTACTTTCTTCGAAGAGATAGCCTTCGCCAGCCGGTAAAAAAAATACGCTTTCGTCCTCAGCAATCGCATCGATTAGTTCGTATTCTTCGCGACGCGAAAGAAAGGGTCGAGCACGAAAAAATCCATATGCAAGAATTCGTTGTTTTCTAAGTGGCTCCAATTTTCGCGAATAACTCAAAACCTCGTCAGGATCGACGGCCCTTTGCTTTCGGAGAAGAACCAAATACTTTTGAGCTACGCGCGCAAAGTTTCTCGTCCGTTCGGCACAAGCTTTTTCGAGCGCCTTCAGGTCAACATCAGAACGTAATGCGGCAGCTAAATCCGGCCTATATCGCGCGGCAATTGAAGATGCGTTCTTGCGTCCGTGGACGATCCCGACCGCGCGGAGAAGGGCAAAATGCATTTGCAAAGGCGTTGCTTCGCGCCATCGGGCCGCACGCAATTGCTCCAGTGCGATTCGGCGAAGCGTAGTAACCTTTCCAGAAAACGAACGCGCGGCGTCCGCGTTCGGCACGACAACGAGGAAATCGTCCGTTCGAGCGGGCGGCTGGGGAAACTGAACGGTGATCAATCGGCGCGCCATCGGAGAAATTCGGAGAATCAAATTCGCCAAAAAGATTGTAACAAATTCGGTAAGCTCAAAATATCCGAGCCGCAGCTGATTACGCTTTTGGATGCGACCGAAGATATACGTCAATCATTTTCTCCATCGAAACTTGCGTGTAGATTTGGGTAGTCGAAAGCCGTGCGTGGCCGAGCAATTCCTGAATGTCGCGAAGGTCGGCGCCGGCATCGAGCAAATGAGTTGCAAATGAATGACGCAACGAATGTGGCGAAATTTTGTGAAGGTCCGCGCAGCGGCGAATGTATTTGTCGACTAATCGACCAACGCTGCGCGTGCTTATTCGCGTGCCCTGATAGTTAAGAAATACGGCATTGTCGTCGCGTTTGTCCGCGGGCGCATTCTGAAGAAACGCTGGACGCGTTTGTGTCAGATACAGCATCAATGCTTGCAATGCGGGCTCATGAAACGGGACAATCCGCTCTTTACGCCGCTTGCCGAGAACGCGTACCGTCCGCCCGCGAAAATCGATATGCCGTAGATCGATGTTTACAAGTTCGCCAACGCGTATTCCCGTAGCATAGAGAAATTCTAGAATAGCGCGGTCGCGGCGGCCGCAATCTGTGTTCAGATCGGGCGTTTCGATGAAACGCACAGCGTCGGCGGCGGAAAGGTGAACGGGGATTTTGCGCTCGATTTTCGGAGTCGCAACGAGTTTTGCAGGATTGTTTTCCAGTTTGCCCTCGCGAATAAGAAATTGAAAAAATGTTCTGAGGCTTGCAAGCTTTCGTGCGATCGAGGTTTTTCGCTTTCCGGCGGCGTTTAATTTCGCCATCCATTCGCGGATGGTCAAATTGTCGATTTCATCGGGCCGAATATCGGGCCGGTTTTCAATCCGGAAAAGAAAGTCCGAAAACTGAGCAAGATCAACGGCATAGTTACGAAGCGTGTGGCGGCTGAGATTTCGCTCGAACCGCAGATGCTCCAAGAATTGCTCGATTGCCCCTGAAATCGTTTGCACTTCAAAACCCTTTCGAGTTATTTGCTTTCGCTTTTTCCCGGGACGTAATACCCTTTTCGCGTGTTGACCGTTAGGTCCGGTCGCCCTCGAACACTCAACGAGATTGCCCGGAACTGACCGGCGTTTGCAGTCTCGTTATCGGGATAATAACTGAGAACGTACTGCTCAGACAATCGAGCGGCCAAATTGCGAAAAGCATTTTCCAGCTCATCATCGTCTATCGGCGAAAAAATGGCTCCGCCAGTTTCGCGGGCGAGCTCTTCCATTCGTCTTTCGGCCGCAAGCTGTCGGACGTTTGCATTGACCGTCCTCGAACGAGTCAGTCTGAAATATTCGTAATTGGTCGTTTTGACGATAAACACCTGTGCGTTCGAAATCTGCACGACACGGATGGCTTCCTCGAGGCCCCTATCGCTAGCCGTATCATCGCCATCAGAAATTAAAACGATTACTCTGCGGCCTGTCTCTTCAGTCAAATGTTTTGCGGCGGCAATAATCCCATCGAACAAAGCGGTCGCACCAGCGGGCTCCGGCAATTGAGAAATCGCACGAGTTAATAGCCCTATCTCCGTGGTGAAGGGAACCTCCAAACGCGAGACCGTAGAAATGCTATAGAGCGCGGCCCTGTCTACCTCAGGGCGGATGACACGGCGAAGAAATCGAACAGCCGCCGTTTTTTCAAATTCGAGCGCGTTTTTTACGCTCGAGGAATTATCTAGCAGCAGAGCTAGCCGAATCGGCGCTTCCGATCGACGTATTTCTGAAATCATCGCCGGTTTGCCATCGATTCGAAGTTCGAAATCCTCGAGGCGCAAATTTGTCACCGGCCGACCGGACGAATCCGTCACGGTTGCAGGAATCGGTATCAAAGTAGATTCAATTCTAATTTCGTCCGTACCGGCAGTTGACGGAGCAGGCGGGGTCGGCGATGAAACAGGCGGCGGCGCCGATGAAGGTCGCCGCGGCTGAGGCGTTGCATCCGGCCTTATCCGACCGGACTGCGCGTTTACAGCCGTGGCAATTGCAAGGATTGTGATTATCGCAAATCTCATTCAACTGTCCGGGTCAGATGTTTGATTGCGGAAGATCAAATTACTTTGCCCACGCAAACATTCATACAAAAAACAATTTAGCAGCGGCTACCACGAGAACTGCGGCCAGCAGCCGGCGAAGCGTCAGCGTTCTCAGAAAGCCGGCACCAAGCCGCGATCCGATTAAGCCGCCCAAAAGCGCGGCTGCAAGCCAAGAAATTGATTCTTGCGAAACAGCATCCGCAGAAATCGGCATCCCGACTAAAGCCGCTAGGGAGTTTACAAAAATAAAAAGTGCCGAGACGCCGGCAGCAGTTTTAGCATCTGCCCATTTCATAAAGAGCAGAATTGGGGTCAAAAAAATACCGCCACCGACTCCGACTAGGCCAGAAACAAAACCGATCGCAGCACCGATGATGACACTTACTGCCAGATTCGGCCAACAGAAATTTTCGGGTTCTCGAAGGTCGGTCGCGAGCCGGATTGCAGCCACAAGAAGAACAACCCCGAGAACGGCACGGTATGCTCCGAACGGCAATCGCAGCATTCCTCCAATGAATGCGAGCGGTACCGAAGCAACGGCAAATCCGGCAAATAATCGAAAAGAGAAAAATCCTTTTCGAATATACTGTGTTGCCGCAATTGCTGACACGAAAAGGTTGAGAATCAACGCGGTCGGCCGCGCCGTCGTTGCAGCTACCCCGAAAAGCGATAGCATTGCAAGATAGCCCGAGGCTCCGCCATGACCGACCGACGAATACAACATCGCGACAACAAAGATCAGTCCGGTCATTAAATAGGCAAAATAGGCACTTTCATTCATTTTTACTTAAGCGCGGTACGATGAGCGTAATTCGTTAGCTCCAGGCGCCGCGGATGCTAGAAGCTCATTTTCGGCTAACCAATTTCGCCACTCTGCGAGAGCACGCTCAACCTGAACCGCGTGGCGTTCACGTTTATTTCGGTACTTTCGGGCCAAATCGGGCTCGAGTGGCTCGAGCAATCCGAACGTGATATTTACAGGCTGAAAATTACGAGTTTCAACATTTGAAATATAGCGGCAAAGGGCTCCGGTCGCCGATCTTTGCGGAGGAAAAAGCGGCTCCTTGCCGGCGGCAAGCCTCGCAGCGTTTAAGCC
Source organism: Blastocatellia bacterium (assembly GCA_040289905.1). GTDB lineage: Bacteria > Acidobacteriota > Blastocatellia > Pyrinomonadales > Pyrinomonadaceae > OLB17. Next base: position 65,926 of record PSMA01000010.1, on the reverse strand, counting down.
GGCAAGCCACCCGGTCGCGATCGATTCGACATAGCCTTCGACGCCAGTAATTTGACCCGCAAAGAGAAGTTCCGGCTTCGAACGCGTCTGCAGGGTTTGCTGCAGGACGCGCGGAGCGTTAATGTAAGTATTCCTGTGAATCTGGCCAAACTGAAGAAATTCGGCGTCTTCCAGGCCAGGGATAAGGCGCAAAACGCGCTCCTGTTCGCCGTAACGCAAATGATTTTGGAAACCAACGATTCCATATGCGTCCGCCATTAAATTTTCCTGTCGCAACTGGACACAGGCATACGGCTCATTCCCAGTTCGCGGATCTACCAGGCCGACAGGTTTCATTGGGCCGAATCGAAGCGTGTCAATTCCGCGTCGGGCAAGTTCTTCAATTGGTAAACAGGCTTCGAACCATCGCGTTTCCTCGAATCGCTTAAGAGGAACCGATTTTGCTTCGATCAGGGCCGCATAAAACCGCTCGTATTCGTTGCGGTCAAGCGGACAATTTATATAGTCATCGCCGCCTTTCCCATACCGAGCTGCCCGAAATGCTACCGACATATCGATTGACTCCGCAGCGACAATCGGTGCTATCGCATCGTAAAAATACAGCTGCCCGTCGCCCGTAAATTCAATAATCGCCTCGGTTAAAGCATCCGAAGTAAGCGGGCCGGTCGCAATTATCGTAATTTCACCTGTAGGAATTGAAACGACTTCGCTGCGGACAATCTCGATCCGCGGATTCGATTCGATTTTAGCGGTTATATATTCGGAAAATCGAAGCCTATCTACGGAGAGCGCCGCGCCTGCTGGGACACGAGTTGCGTCCGCCGCCCCCATTGCCAGCGACCCGCCGCTTCGCAATTCTTCTTTGAGTAAATGCGGCGCTGTTCCGGGCTCGTCGGATTTTAGGGAATTTGAACATACGATTTCCGCTAATTTTTCCGTTCGATGAGCCGGGGTTTGCCGATCGGGACGCATTTCGAACAGTCGCACTCGCGAGCCGCTTGCCGCCGCCTGCCAGGCTGCCTCGGTTCCGGCCAAACCACCGCCGATTACATTAACTATCTTTTCCATCCCGTCTTAAATCTTACAGTAAATCCAACTCCGAAGCTTAGTTCTCATATGGCAGCGGATGTTAAACAAAACCTATTGACTTTGAACGTTGTTTAGGTAATTATTTTAATGGCGACTTTTACTCGGCCCCACCTCCAGTAAGCGCCTATGTTCGAAACGCAGCAAATTCAACACAGAGAGCCACCTTCTCTCACGCCGCCGGGCTCAAAGGACTAAACCGATTCTCTCCTGGCACGCACTTAGGCCGGACGAAAATAAATCGCAATGGATACCCAGCTTCAAAATAAGGGCGATGGCACTCTCTTCACTCCGCCAATTTCGGATTCGACGGAATCTCTCCGAGATCCTGCCTCGCCGGATTCTTCTACCTCCTCCGCGATCTCATCGCTGAGCCTCGGAGACAGCATTTTTAATTCGATCAGTGACGCAATTCTCGTCATTGACCGCTCGGGCCGGATAGAGCGCGTGAATCCCGCAACGCTTGAACTAACCGGGTTCGCAGAAAACGAACTTGTCGGACGCGGAGTCGACGTCCTTGTGCGGATCCGAAAATCCTTTCAACGAATATTTGCCCAAAATATCGGCAATCGTATGGTAAGCACTCGGCTTGAGATGTTTTGTAAGCGTAAAGATGGGTCGCATTTTCCGGTTTCGGTGTCGATGTCGATGATTTTCGAATCCGGAGCTCATAAGCTAGTTTGCGTCGCCCGCGATATAACAAGGCGAAAACGGCTCGAAGCCGAATCCAGGGCAATCTCGCGGATCATCCATGGCGTAACAACAACGGCAAATCTTGACGAGCTGTTGCAACTTATCCACCGGACGATCAAAAAAATCGTCTATGCCGAGAACTTTTTCGTCGCGCTCTACGATCCGCAAACGGAGATGTTGACAATGCAGTTCTTTGTCGATAAATACGATCCGATGCCCCCGCCGCTCAAAGTTGGCCGGAGTTTGAGCGCATATGTTTTTCGGCAGGGACGGTCGATGCTTTTTACCGATGCCGATGCAAAAAAACTTTTCGAAAGCGGTGAGGTGGAATTGGTTGGCACGAATTCGCCAATCTGGCTCGGCGTTCCTCTCAAGACGCCGAGCGGCCCGATTGGCATTCTGGTCGTTCAGGATTATGAAAACTCAGACACCTATACCGAACGAGACGTAGAGCTTTTGACCTCGGTTGCCGATCAGATCGCAATTGCGATCGAGCGAAAGCGAAACGAAGAAGCCCTTCGCCTAAGCCAAGAACGTTTCGAACTTGTTACACGTGCAACGAGCGATGCTATCTGGGACTGGAATTTGGAGACAAACGAGATCTGGTGGAATGAGGGCTTTCAAAAGCTATTCGGCTACAGGCAAGACGAAGTCGGGAGTGACATCGCATCCTGGGAAATGCGGCTACATCCGGATGATGCCGCACGCGTCATGCGCGATATCAACGAACATATCACTAGCGGAAAAACGAATTGGGCTGATGAATACCGATTTCGCCGTGCAGACGGCACTTATGCATTCGTAATTGACCGCGGCTATGTCGTCTATGATTCAGAAGGACGGCCAAAGCGGATGCTCGGGTCGATGATGGACGTTACAGACCGAAAGAACCTCGAGCAGCAATTGACCTATCAGGCCCTCCACGATCCATTAACAAAACTCGCCAATAGGGCATTGTTCCGCAATCGCGTGGAACACGCCATCGCCAAGTTGCCGAGAATAAACACTTCGCTGGCCGTACTTTTTCTTGACCTTGATAATTTCAAGGCGATCAATGATTCAATGGGCCACGCGGCGGGCGACAAACTGCTTGTTGCCGTTGCGGAGAGGATTCAGGATTGCCTCAGAAATACCGATACTGCAGCAAGACTTGGCGGTGACGAATTTGCTGTCTTGATTGAATCGGTGCATCGCAAAGACGAGGCAATTGTCATTGCTGAGCGGATTATGAATGTCTTTCATCAACCATTTTTGATCGATGGAAAAGAGGTTTACGTCCGCACCAGTATCGGAATCGCGATCGCTTGCGACGATACTATCCCGGGCGAAGTTTTGCTCCGGAACGCAGATGTAGCAATGTATCGTGCAAAAATGCAGGGCAAGGGCAATTATGTGCTTTTTGAGCCGCATATGCACGATGCACTGATGCAGCGGATGGAGCTCGAGGCCGATCTGCGCCACGCTATCTACGAACGCGAGTTTGTCATTCACTATCAACCGATCTTACATCTCGACTCGGGTAAACTAATTGGAATGGAAGCCCTAGTCCGTTGGCAACATCCGAAATTTGGCCTTTTACCGCCGATGTCTTTTATACCGCTTGCAGAGGAAACAAATCTAATCGCGCCGCTCGGCGAATGGATTTTGACCGAGGCCTGCAAACAAATGGAAAGCTGGAGGCGGCAATTTGCTTTTGACGACGAACTCTCGGTTACCGTTAACATCTCTATTCGCCAGTTTCAGCAACGTGAACTGACTGAACTTGTTAAATCAGCACTTGAAAAAACGGGTCTTCCGCCAGACAGGTTAATTTTGGAGATAACCGAGAGTTTTATGATGCAGGATAAGGAAAGTACGATTCGCAAACTGACCGAACTAAAACAGCTCGGTATTCGCCTGGCGATCGACGATTTTGGGACTGGCTATTCAAGTCTTAGCTATCTAGAGCGTTTTCCAGTAGATATTCTGAAAATAGACAAAACCTTTATCGAAAAGATCAGTAGTAACGGCGAAGGAAACGCCGTCGCGCGGGCTATAATTATGATGGGTGATTCGCTGAAACTTAAAACTATCGCCGAGGGAATCGAACATCCCGAACAAATTGACGCCCTAAAAAAGCTCGGCTGCGAAGCAGGACAAGGCTTTCATTTTGCCCGCCCGCTAACGGAAGCAGCGATGGAAGAATTCTTAAAAAAACTCGTGGAGAAACCTTGACGTCGGCATTCGCGGGTTAAGAATGAGGATACGTGGCTTTCGCAAATTCCCCGGGATCCGTCAAAGGCCGTTCCGCGCTTTGACAAGTTTCCCAGAAGAATCCGAAAAACAATTTTCTCGCAGAAAACTTTAACCAAAACTAGCCGAATCAACTTCTGAAAGTTGATCGAAAAATCTCGTCGACAGAGAAGTAGCAAGACGCGAAAACCGGCGATCTCAAGCCAGAGATCGATCGCTTGTTTGGCTTTAAGGTTCAATCGATGCGCAGAACGCGACGTTGGTTCGCGATTTCGATCAGGAACTGCAATCGTCTTCGAGTGGGCTTTTAATGCTCTCAATGATCTACGGCGACTGCCGCTAGCCGTATTGATCCAGCCCCAGCAAAAGAAGTGCAAACGAGCACTTCGCCAATGGTTGAAGTATAAGAATTCTGTTCGCTGTGTGTTATTCTGTCCGCGTTCAGGGCAGATATGATGCGGCCAGCCATTTTTTTCCGCCAGCAGTTGCAGATAGCCACGATCGGCGGCATTCCCGTTCGCTTAGCGTACGGTTGGTTTCCGGTTTGCATCTTTTTTACGCTTGCGGCCGCAGCCGGACTTCATCCACTCGTGGACGATACGCTCTCCGCCTTCCTGCTCGGCTTTGCTATTACGCTGGCGTTCTTCTTTTCTGTTTTGGTACACGAGTTATCCCATTCGGCAGCGGCAGAACGCGAATCGCTCAAAGTTGTCGAGGTGGTGCTTCATCCATTTGGCGGTTTTTCACGTTTCCGACATCCGCCGGAGACAGCGTCGTCGGAATTTCGAATTGCTGCGGCCGGTCCGCTGGCCAGTATTTTGTTGAGCCTTATTTTTGCGATTGCCGGCTGGGTCGCGTTGACGGCCGGGATGAGCCTGTTTTCATTTTTTCTGTTGACAACCGCAGCGGCAAATCTATTGCTCGGGTTTTTCAATCTTCTGCCGGGCTATCCATTGGATGGCGGCCGGCTGCTCCGGGCGTATCTTTGGCAGCAAGGACGAAATCTCCGCGAAGCGACCGCTGTTACCGGCAGACTCGGCAAATTTATCGGCGCAGCGATTTTTTTCATTGGCCTTTTCATCGGCATCTTCAGCGGCCAATGGCTCGCGGCCGCCTGGTCAGCGGTAATCGGACTGTTCCTCTTTGATTCTGCAGGCGCGATTCTCGCCGAGCTCGAGCAAGAAGGGAATTTAACAGTTGCCGATCGAATGCAACTTTCAAAATCTGTTTCCGCCGATCTGAGTATTCAGAAGCTAGCGGACGAGATTTTGCCAATGTTTCCGCAAACAGCATTTTCGGTTTTCGAGGATGGGCGTTTCGCGGGATTATTGCTTCTTGCCGATGTCCAGCGCATCGACCGCAGTAAATGGCCAGCGACCGCCTTACGAACGGTTATGCGACCGGCCACGTCCGATATTACGATTTCGCCGCAAGCCCCTCTTTCCTCCGCACGCGAGAAAATGCTTCTTAGTTTGATTCCCGCACTCGCGGTAGTCGATGATAATGGCCGAGTGATCGGCATTTTAAGTGAACCACATTTGTCGGTAAACGCGCGCGGCTAGCGTCCGCCGATTTGTGATATTCTTCTTCGTGAACCGATCGTTTCCCGCCGCGGCACGCCAGACGGCGAAATATCGCAATTTGGACGAATGAAGTCATATTTCGACCAATTTCTATACCTGTTGACCGTGCGAAATCTGCTAGACATCGCGCTTGTCTTCACGATTGTCTATGTAGTGCTAAAGCTATTGCGCGGAACACGTGCTGTACCGACGATCGTCGGCATCATATTGCTTGCTCTACTTTACTGGCTTGCGGTCGTGGAAGACCTCGCCACGCTCGAATTCGTGCTCCGTTCTGCGGTTGTGTACATCGGCGTCGCGATTATCGTCCTATTTCAATCCGAAATACGGCAGGCATTGATTTTCTTCGCCAATCGGCTCCGGTTTCCAATCCTAAAGCGGCAACGCGGCCAATTTGGCGGCAGCATTTACGACGAGATCGTTCTCGCGGCAACAACGCTGGCAACTGAAAAAATCGGTGCGTTGATAGTAATTGAGCGAAACGTCGGGCTGAGGAATTTTGTCGATGCCGGCGTCCAACTGGACGCGCGAATTAGCTACGACCTACTTGTAACTATTTTCAATCCCGCAACGCCGCTGCACGATGGCGCCGTTATAATTCAGAATGAGAGAATTGCAGCTGCTTCCGTTTTTTTGCCGCTTACGAAAAATCCGAACGTCTCCCGCGAGCTTGGCACCCGACACCGAGCGGCAATCGGCATTACCGAAGGTTCCGATGCGATTTCTATCGTAGTTTCCGAAGAAAGTGGGACAATTACATACGTCGAAGGCGGAAATATTCGGCGAAATCTAGATCCGCAGCAGCTCCGCCGCTTCTTGCTAGGCGCAATGAATATACCGCTTGTAGTTTCGAGTCCGAAACAGGCGGCTGCATTAAATGAAGCGGAACCCGACAGTACCGTGCACTAAGCAATTAAGGAAACGATGAATCGATCCGGAAAAGCAAATCGGCTAAAATCCATATTACTGCTTGGCCACCATATTCTGCGCAAGATTTTCCTCGAAGATTGGCTGTTGAAATTGCTTGCGCTCGTTATTACGCTTGCTCTGTGGTTCGTCGTAACCGGCCTTAGCACGCCGACAACGCGGCGGTTGGCCGATGTGCCGTTGGCGATCAGCTATTCAAACAATGTTGAGATTACAAATTCTCCGCTCCAATCCATCAGCATTGTTATCAGCGGCGATAAACGAAAAATCAGTCAGATTACCGAATCGGCTCTCGTTGCATCTATCGACCTTTCGGACGTCCCGCCGGGAGATAGGGTCATTAATTTAACGCCGGAGAACGTCAAGATCGACTTGCCGCCCGGAATACGGTTACAGGAGATCCAGCCGGCACGAATCGCAATTCGGTTGGAAACCGTTGCGGAAAAGGAAATTCCCGTTCGCATCGAAACTCAGGGCGAGCCTGCGGCTGGTTTTGAGGTATACGATGCTTCGGCGATCCCACAAAAGGTTCACGTACGCGCGCCCGTAACTTATCTCCGCTCGCTTTCTTCCGTGCCTACAGAAAAAATAGACATCTCTGGCCGGCAGGCCGATTTCACCGCCCGACAAATTCCGGTCAGCGTTTCATATCCTAAAGCAACAGTGATCGAATCTGTGGTCGATGCCGTTTTTAAGATTGGCGAAACCCGAATCGAAAGGACCTTTACGGTTGCGATTCCGGATTTGCAGGGAAAACGCGCGACTTTTACGATTTTTGGACCGCGTTCGATTTTGGAGAAGGCGAATGCCGCCGATTTCAAGATCGCGAGGGAAAAATCCTCAGAACTTCCGGAAGTCTTTTTACCATCGGAACTCGAAGGCAAGGCGGAAATTCGCCGAGTCCGAGTTCACTGAAAGTCGCCCGCAAGAAATGCGCGAATCTCGTCACGCATCTCGTTTGTAATTTCATGTTTTGCAGCGAACTGTCGGGATCTGTAATTCGGCAGCCTATCGCGCAGCCGGCGGTCAAACTCGGCAAACTTCTCGTTTGAATAAAACTCGTCGTCATTGCCAAAGATATAAAGCGTCTTCGCGGGCGAATCCTTAAATGCGGGATTCGTCTCCAAATCGCCCGGAATCCCACCGCAGACGGCCACGATACCCGTCACCAGGTCTGGAAAACTAAGTGCAAAACGAAAATTTACGGCCGCTGCCTGCGAAAAACCGTAGAGAATTACGCGGCTCGGATCGGCAATTCCACGTCTCGACAATCCACTTATGACCTCGAGGAGAAATCTATGGTGTAGCGCGATCGATTCCGCCGGCCGAAAATCCGTCAACCAACCAAAACCAACACGATACCCATCCGGCGTCGCCCGGAAATGCTGATACGGAGCCTGTAAGGATGCAATCGCAAAGCCATCCGGAACTACAAGCTTTGCCTCGCGCATCATATGCCGCTTGTGTGCGCCGTAGCCATGGACGGCAATCAAAAGCGGCAACGGGCCGCTCGAATCTTTCGGCAGAGCCAGGTCGTAGTAAAGTTTTATTGTCGCGGTTGTCTCAAGGTCCGTTTCAACTTCAAATTCCGACATAACACGTTTAGATTCAAGCAAAGAAGCTCCGATTAGACAACAGCAGGCCGGTCGATTTATTCTTCAATACAACTAATGATGCGGCAAATACTCGCAAAGATTGACACTTTGGCGGAAACAGACTGCTCCGTCGGCGTAGCGAAATTCTTTCGACGTGCTGCATTTGTGTTTGTCCTCTTGATGGCGGCTGCTGCCCCGCATTCGATCGCCGCCACGCAGACAGCCTGGCTTCTCGGAATGCTCTGCTGGATTTGCTCGCTGGTCATCGGTGGGCAAGACGAACTGAAATTTGGACTTCCGGGACGGCTACTTGCCGCATATTTTATCTGGTCGGCAGTAAGCTCCGCTCTTTCTTATGAGCCGATCGTTTCGCTGGACAAACTTCGCGGAGCTTCCGTGTTTCTTATTTTTCCGTTTGTTGTTAATGTCATCCGAAACCGCAAGGCAGTTATTCTCGCTGCCGGAATACTGATTTTTTCCGGATTGGTCGGCGCGCTCTACGCGCCGCTGCAAAAAATAATTGGCCGCGGAATCGAAGTACACGGTCTCGAGTCCGGCGGATTGCTCGCCTCGAAAGGCGTTTCGGAAGGCGATACGCTGCTTGCGGCAAATGGTGTCAAAACTACTCGGCCGGAGGACGTCATCGCCCGGATCGAAGTCGACGGCTCGGCCCGGATCGATGTCTACCGGACCGATGCGCCATTCACAATCGAAATCCGCCGCGACGAGCTGCCGCAGTCTACGGAGGCGGCAAATAGCCGGCTCGGCTTCGAAGCCTATAGACGGTCCAGTAATTTTCGTGTCTCTGGATTTTACGGGCATTACACGACATTTGCCGAGGCAGTTCAGCTAATCGCCTCGCTGTGCTTCGGTTTACTTATTGCGGCTGTTCGCGGCCGCGCGGGCCGTAGCATCATAGCTTTGCTTTGCACTGCGACGCTTACGTTTATCCTTGCTTTGTTGCTGACGGTTACCCGCGGCTCGCAGGCGGCTTTCGTGATCTCCGCCTTTTCTATAACGGCTCTTGGTGGCGGCCGCCGAATCCTGCTTATAGTCGTCGCCTTGGCCGCGATTGCATCCGCCGTCGGACTTTTCGTATTGCATAATCAACGCGGCGTTGGGTTTGCAGATTTTCAAGATGGCTCTGTTAAATATCGGCAAATGATGTGGCGCGACGGTTCGCGGCTTTTGATTCAATCTCCACGTAACCTTGTTTACGGTGTCGGTATGGATTCGATCAAGACGCACTGGGAAGAATGGGGTCTGTTTGACAAAGGTTGGCAGCCGATGGGCCATTTTCATTCAACGCCGCTGCAGATAGCCGTCGAGCGCGGATTGCCCGCTCTGCTGCTTTGGTTCGCCGTTCTGGTGGTTTATGCCCGTTCGCTGTTGCGAGGCATCCGGCGGGTACGTAACGCCGAATGGGTTACACTTGGAATTTTACTTGGCTGTTTTGGTGGCCTGGTAGGTTTTGTCGCGGGCGGATTTGTTCATTACAACCTTGGCGATACTGAGGTTGCGATGATTTTTTATTTCCTGATGGGAATTTCGATCCGGCTTTCGGATATCGTACTTGATGAATCTTCAAGCCGAGGCCATTCAGCAGAAATCCATAAGAATCTTACGCCGCAAGAGATCTAATCTGCACGATCTCTGGTACGGCGTCATCGCCGATTGCTTCTACCGGACAAGCGTTCATAGCTTCGAGGCAAAGCGCAAGCTCGGCATCTGTTTCTGGCTGCTTAAAAACAAACGAGTAAGCCTTTTCGTCGTTTCGCGAAAAATTTTGCGGCGCGGTATCGCGGCAAACGTCGCAGTCAATGCAGCCGCTATCGACGTAAAATTGACCCGAAACATTGTCCGGCAGTTTGTCCTTCAAGGTTGCCATATTTCAAATCATATTTTCCCGAATGCGAAAATCGCCGCACCCTCTACTGCGACCTCTCTGTCATCTCGATCATCCGCGATAGTGCAAGCTTCGCAAAATGTTTTGTCTCGTCGTCAACAGTGATCTCGTTGACAACGACGCCGTCGGCAAGATTTTCCATCGCCCAGGCAAGATTTTCTGGAGCAATGCGATACATCGTCGCACACATACACAGATCCGGCGCAAGCAGGTGAATTTCCTTGTCTGGAAACCGCTGCTTTAACCGGTTGACAAGGTTTACTTCAGTCCCGATCGCCCATTTCGATCCTGAAGGTGCATTCTCGACTGTTTTGATGATAAACGAGGTCGAACCATCAAGATCGCTGAGTTCTACGACCTCCCGCGTGCATTCGGGATGAACGAGAACTTTGATACCGGGCACTTCAGCACGAATTTTTTCAACGTGCCAGGCCTTGAACCGCCCATGAACCGAACAATGTCCGCGCCAAAGTATCAATTTCGCCGAACGGAGCTCTTCCGGAGTATTTCCTCCAAGTTCACGATTCGGATCCCAGACGACCATTTCCTCCGGCGCAATACCGAACTTCGCGCCGGTGTTCCGTCCGAGATGTTGATCTGGGAAAAAGAACATCTTATCGAACGAACGAAGATATAAATCGAAAAGCCGGACGGCGTTTGATGACGTGCAGACGACGCCGCCGTTTCGCCCGCAAAACGCCTTGATCGCTGCCGATGAGTTCATATAGGTTATCGGCGCAACGCGGCTCTCCAGGACGCCGATCTCGCCGAGTTGCTCCCAGGCTTCTTCGACCTGATCTATCGTAGCCATATCCGCCATCGAACAGCCAGCGCCCAAATCTGGCAAGATAACGCGCTGATTTGGCCGGCCCAAAATATCGGCGGATTCAGCCATAAAATGAACGCCACAAAAGACTATAAATTCGGCGTCCGTGTTCGCAGCCATTACCGACAGTTTGTACGAATCGCCAGTTAGGTCCGAATGGCAAATTACGTCGTCGCGCTGGTAATGATGGCCGAGGATGACAACGCGGCGACCAAGCTGCATTCGCGCAGCTTCAATCCTCTCCGCTATTTCGGCATCGCCCAAAGAAAGGTAATTCTCAAGCGGCCGTGTTTGCTCTGAGACTGCCAGCATAATTCGGCTCCAATAGAAAATGATGGCACTTTGCTGCCCGGCAATCAAGACCGGAAACGCTCGGTAGCCATCAGATATCTAAAACGGATCGGCCGGCTGCATCACCGCGACAATCCGTTTGAAGCGTCATCCTTTTATTCAAACAATCCGTCCCCAGGCTGCCCAATCATCAAGCATCAGGGGCAAGGGCCGACGTTGTAATTTCACATCTGGACGCCGTGCGTCCCCAGGACGGCCGCTCTGTGGGCTCGCGTCTTCTGCTGTTGTTTTTATTGTCTGTCTTTTTCCGTTACGGACTATCGTCAAGGTAATTTCACCGCTGGTTTTTGCATTTATCGCCGAAACCAAGTCATCCGGCTGTTTTACTGGCTTCCCATCGGCCTCGACAATTATGTCACCGGCCTCAAGACCTGCTTTTTGCGCTGGCGAACCTTCGCTAACCTCGCTTACTAGCACGCCGGAATTCACCTTGAAATAACGACTCAGCTGGTCCGTAAGCGAGATGACGGACACTCCAATCTGCCGACGTGAAAATGGCATAGTGCGAGCCGGCAAGGTCTCTATCCGCTCAAGATAGTCGCGGAGTCGCCCTTCGATGTTCGGCGCATCCGGCGCCGGTTTGCTCGGCGGAGTAAAGATACCTTGCCCAATTTGGGGCATCGGGCGCCGGCCAAGAGTCACTGCGATCTCGCGTTCGGATCGATCTCTGAAGATAGTCACCCGTGCAGTGTGGTCTGGCGCGATCTCAGAAATCAAACGCGTCAGCTTTCTGACACTGGTTACTTCCTCTCCATTTATCCGTAGGATTACGTCGCCTTCTTTTAGCCCAGCGGTTGCGGCCGGCGAGCTTTCCAGAACCTTGGCAACCGCAACGCCGCGAACTTCAGAGAGTCCATATTTTGTATAGTTTCCGCGGTTGATTTCTTCGGCCTGGACGCCGAGATACCCGCTTTCTTCTTCAAGCGTCGACCACGTCAATATTTGGGTTTTCGGCTCTGCAGATTTCGGCTGGTCCTGAGCAAATGCCGCAAAGGAAAAAGCAGTTAACAACAAGAGTGATAATGACCTCCAAATTGCCATAGATCCTCCGTTTGAGATTTTGGGATTTGAATCGGGCCGGCAAGAGCCGGCCAAATCGATTTGTTGCCAATCTTGATTGGAATGGTTGCCCACCTGGAGAGTGAAAGCAGAATTAGCAAATTTACCGAAGCCGCTCGAGGCGCCTTGCCGCCTCTTCGAGCGTCTCGTCTTTCTTGCAGAAACAAAAGCGCACCTGTTTGGAACCATTTACGGGATTCGAGTAAAACGACGATCCGGGAACTGCCGCAACCCCGATCTCCCGTATCAGGTGCCGCGTAAATTCGATATCATCTGCAAAATCGAAGGTAGAGATATCGGCCATTACGTAATAAGAACCCTCGGGAACATCGCAGCCAAAACCCGCCCTTTGCAATGCAGGAACTAAAAAATCGCGTTTCCGCCGATATTCCTTCTGTAAGTTTACGTAATACTCCGGCGGTAGGCTGAGGGCGAAAGCGCCGGCATGCTGAAGCGGATTTGCAGCCCCGACGGTAAGAAAGTCGTGCACCTTGCGGATCGCAGCCGTGATATCGGGCGGAGCAATGCACCAGCCAACCCGCCAGCCGGTAACCGAGTAAGTTTTGGAAAGCGAATTTACGACAACCGTCCTATCGCGCATTCCCTCGATAGTAGCCATTGAAACGTGCTCGAGTGGGTCGCCGTCTTCTTCAATTTCGTAGGTAATGTGCTCGTAAATCTCATCGGTAAAACAGATTGCGTTAAATTCTTTGCAGAGATCGGCGATAAAGATCAATTCCTCGCGCGTAAATACCTTACCGGTTGGGTTATTCGGATTACAGATAATTATTCCTTTCGTCCGCTCATTGAATGCAGCCTCTAGCTGCTCGCGATCAAAAACATATCCATTGCCAGTTCGGTAAAGCGGAATATGCACCGGAATCGCGTCAGAAAGAATAGCGTCCGGTGCATAATTTTCGTAAAACGGCTCGAAGACGATCACCTCATCGCCGGGATTTACCGTCGCAAGTAGCGCGGCAATCATCCCTTCCGTCGATCCGCACGTCACCGTGATTTCGCTCTCCGGATCGACGTCCAAGCCAAGAAACCACATCGTTTTCCTGGCGATCGCATCGCGGAATTCCTTTACGCCCCAGGTTACGGCGTACTGGTTGTGATCGGCGGCAATTGCCTCGATCGCTTTTCGCTTGATTTCTTCCGGCGCCGGCCAATCGGGAAACCCCTGTCCCAGATTGACCGCACCGTATTTGACTGCCTCGCGGCTCATTTCGCGAATAACTGATTCGGTAAACGCTGCCGCCTTACGGGAAACGCGCGAAGCTGAAGATTTCGGTTGCATAGGAATTACAAGGTTTATCCAACAAATGCCAACGATGAGTGACGATGAGTAATTATTCTACTAGCCGAAGACGTGGCGAGCGGGTGATTCCGACCGGATGATCAGGTGCCGCCACACGAAATTCGCCGGACTCGCGCAGGTCGATATTCGCCTCCGGCAAATGATGGTTTAGCAGTCGGCGAATCGAGGATTCATCAGCGGTCTTCACCGCACGCCGCAAATCCGCCAGCATCGCCGAAACCGCATCCGGCGAATAGGTGGCAATCTTCCCAATGAAAACCTTTGGGTGCTCGGTCCGGACAAGGTTCTCGCCGCTCATTTCCAGCTCTTCAAATATTTTCTCGCCCGGCCGAGCTCCGGTGAATACAATCTCGATATCTTCGTGTGGCGTAAGTCCTGAGAGCCGGATCATATCTTCAGCCAAATCCAAAATCCGAACCGGCTCACCCATATCGAGGACAAAGATTTCGCCGCCTTTTCCTAGAGCGCCCGCCTGAATAACAAGCTGCGAAGCCTCCGGAATCGTCATAAAATAACGCCTCATCTTCGGATCGGTAACGGTAACTGGTCCTCCGCTGCGTATCTGCTCAGCGAAAATCGGCACTGCCGAGCCGGCAGAGCCAAGCACATTTCCAAACCGAACGGCAACAAAAGCGGTCCGATATTGCCGGCCCAGGTCCTGAAGTACAATCTCGGCAGCGCGCTTTGTCGCTCCCATTATCGATGCCGGTTTGACTGCTTTATCCGTTGAGACAAGAACGAAACTGTTGACACAGTGTTCACCAGCCATTTCTCCGAGTTCTCTCGTGGCGAATATATTGTTCTTGACCGCCTCTGCGGCATTCAGCTCCATCAACGGAACGTGCTTGTGAGCGGCCGCGTGAAAAACGATTTCCGGCCGGTATGTTTCAAAGATTCCGGCCATTCGATCGCTGTCGCAGATATCCGCAAGCAGCGGGACAGTCTCAACTGAAGTATCCGATGAGTTCAATTCACGATCGATTTCAAACAGCCCAAATTCATAGCGTTCTACCAACAAAATCCGGGCCGGACGAAAACGGGAAATCTGGCGGACGAGCTCAGAGCCAATCGAGCCGCCGGCACCCGTAACCATTATCGTTTTCCCTGCAAGATAATGCTCGACGTTTGCGTCCAAAAGCTTGACCGGTTCGCGCCCGAGCAAATCCTCTATCCGCACATCCCGGACACCCGCAATAGTGTGACGACCCTCGGCCAATTCATTTAACGCGGGAACTATGCGAGTTTTAATCCCAAGCGAGCTGCATAGCTCAATCAACCGACGGATTTCGCGTCCAGTGGCATTTTCAAGCGTAATGACGGCCTGCGCGATTGATAGTTCTTCTGCAATACGACCCAAATCGGCCGTTGTCCCGAGCACCTTAATGCCGGCGACTCGACCGCCCACCTTTCGCCCGTCATCATCGATAAATCCGCGGACGTCCAGTTCCGAATCGGCCCGCCCCGAAACCTCTCGGGCGAGCGATGCGCCCGTGCGACCGGCTCCGATCAGAAGTGTGGGCAGGCGCTTGCTCAGCGCAAGCCGCGTAACAGAGCGGTTTTTGTCGTTGAATTCATAGATGATCCGACGTAAAACACGAATCCCGACGAGACCTCCAAAACCAAGCACGGTTTGTATGAGAATTACGGAGATAGGAATTTGCCACAAATTAAAACCCGTAAAACTGAGCAAAAACCGAAAACTGAGGAGAAACGTCGCGGAAATTGCGGCCGCGGAGGAAAAAATCTTCAAATCACCAAGGCTGACGTACCGCCAGATAATCGAATAAGCACCGATTAAGTAAAGAACAGCAAATTCGATAAAAAGTACGAAGAAAACCTGCGTTAAAGCTACCTCAGGAAAAAAGACATTTAACTGGATATTAATCGCCGGAAGATATGCAAGAACGAAGGCCGCGCAGAGGACTACCACGTCAGCCAAAAATTGTGCCGGACCGCGCAAAAAAGAGAATGTTTTACCTACCTGCCTGCTCGTAAAATCCTCGAAAGCTAAACTCTGCCGTCGCGGGAGATGCAGATCAAAATCAGGCGCCAATGATAGCATTATTTTGCGTTCACTGTGAAACCCTAATTTCTTCCGAAATTGACAATCCAACGGACAACGCAGACGACATAATATTGAATCAATTGGGACTCTGGTCTAAGCTTGCGATTGCAATTGAGTTCGTTATTGCGGATACTGAATAGGTTTTTATGCTCGGAAGATTAAATGTTGGCTTTGTTTTTCTTTTTTTACTGATTACAGCTCTCGCCGTCTTTGCCCAAGACAATGACACACGCGGCGGTTACCTGATCGGACCTGGAGACGAAATCACAGGTAAAGTGCTCGGCGAGCCGCAGTTCGACTTTGTCTCAACTGTCGACGAAGACGGACGCATCGAAGTCCCATTTTTTGATAAACCTGTCAATGCCCGCTGCAAGACCGAACGCGAACTGCGGACCGAGGTCAGCAGATTGCTCTCGCGCTACTTGAAAAACCCTCAGCTAAGCCTCCGAGTAACAAAAAGAAACAGCCGCCCGCCGGTCAGTATCTACGGCGAGGTCCGGCAGCAGCAACAAGTGGAGCTAACGCGGCGCGCCTATCTGCTCGAGCTGATTTCATTTGCTGGCGGTGTTACCGAAAGAAGCGGCGGCGTTGTTCAGGTTTTCCGCCCGCGGCCGCCGATTTGCTCCTTGCCCGACGAGCAAAATGATTGGTCAACCGGAAAAGATGCCGGACTCGGCGTACCGTCGCGTATTTTTAGCCTCGCGAGCCTAAGACAAGGACGCGAAGAGGCAAATCCCGAGATTCTGCCAGGCGATATCATCGTCGTTCCGAAAGCATCTCCGGTTTATGTCACCGGCGAGGTAGTCCGGCCGGGCGAGATCTCGATTCCCGAAGGTGGGTTGCCGCTAACGCAAGCGATCGCAATGGCGAGCGGGATAACGCGTGAAGCAAAAACCAAAAACGTCAAGATTTATAGGCGAAAAACCGGATCGGCAGAACCCGAGCTAATCACAGTAAATTTCGATGAAATAAAAAAGGGCGCTGTCGCAGATCCGGTGCTAATGCCGTTTGATATTGTTGAGGTGGACAAAGCCAAGAAATCTATCGGCGATATACTGCTCGAAGCGGTGACCGGAATTCCGAGCCGAATCCCAATTCCAATCAGGCCGTTCTGAGATTCGTCGATCGATCAGCTTGCCGAAGTTTGTACGTAATGCTCCTCGGCTTCGTGGTACATTTGATCGATCAGATCTTTGTACTTTTCATCGATAACCCGCCGTTTCAATTTCAGGGTCGGCGTCAGTTCGCCACCCTCTACGCTAAATTCCTGATCAAGAAGGGCAAAGGCTTTGACGCTCTCGAAACGCGAAAGCGATCGGTTAACCTCTTCCAGTTGTCGCCGAAATAAATCACGAATCCGCTCGTCGCGACAGTATTCGGCGGGAGTCATTGGGTGAAACCCTTTGTGCCGCGCATACGAGTCCAGCATCTCAAAATTCGGAACAATAAGCGCCGCTGCGAATTTTCGCCCATTGCCGACGAGCGCCGCCTGGCTGACGAAACGCGAGGCTACAATTTTCTGCTCAATTGGAGACGGCGCAATATATTTGCCGCCAGAAGTTTTGAAAAGCTCTTTCTTTCTATCGGTAATTATCAGAAATCCTTCGTCGTCAATCCGCCCTATATCGCCGGTGCGGAACCAGCCATCCGCCGTAAACGCTTCATTTGTAGCCTCCGGCTTGTTGTAGTAGCCGAGCATAACTCCCGGCCCAAGCGTCTCAATCTCACCGTCTGCGGCAATTCGGACGCTGACGTTTCGAATCGGCCGACCAACAGTGCCAAGTTTTGCGGCCTGCGGATTATTAGATGAAATCACCGGCGAAGTTTCCGTCAAGCCGTATCCCTGCATTATTGGAATACCGGCGCCGTTGAAAATAAGATAAATTTCGTCCGAGAGCGCAGCTCCGCCAGTTATGCAAAACCTGAGACTACCGCCGAAAAATTCCCGTAGTTTCCTGAAAACTAGGCGGTCGCAAATCGAATGTTTAAAGCTGAGCGCTGCAGAGGGCTCAGTTCGCCTTTCGCGCGCGATTGCAAAATCTTTCGCAACCCCGATTGCGAAATCGAAAATCTTTTCTCGAAAGCCACCCGAACGTGCAGCTTGAAGCTTCGCCTTGGCGTAGACCTTTTCAAAAATTCGGGGAACGCCTACGAAAATAGTCGGCTTAACCTCGCGCAGATTCTCCGGAACGCGTTCTACGGATTCGGCATAAAAAACACTCATTCCATTAAAAATGTACAAATACATCGCCGAACGCTCGAAAATGTGTGACAAAGGCAGAACCGAAAGCGGACGATCCCGTTGGGCAAAATCATATTTTTCGCCAGCATCGATGACGTTTGAGACGATGTTGCAGTGCGTGAGCATGACGCCTTTTGGCTCGCCAGTTGTTCCGCTCGTATAGATCAGCGTCGCAACATCCGCTTGCCGGACGTCAACGAGCTGCAGGATTCCGGGATTTTCGCTTCCAAAGCGTTCGCCGGCTGTTTCGATTTCTGCGAGCGAAAGCGAATTTTGCGGTCTATCCACCGGCGGAAAGAAAAAGACCACTTTTTCGATTGCTGGACAGTCGTGTATGGTTTCGGCAATGCGGCCATACAGTTCGGCATTTTCGATAAAAATGACTCGCGCGCCTGAGTCCCGGAGAATATATCCTATCGAATCCGGAGCAAGGGTCGTATATATAGGGACGTCGATGATGCCCGAAAACTGGCATCCTGCATCCGTGAGAGTCCATTCGGGCGAATTCGCAGCCATTATTGCCGCTTTATCGCCCTTTGTCAGTCCGAGGCTCATTAGTCCAAGTGCTATTTTCTGCGCCCGGCATTCCATTTCCTCTGACGAAATCCTCTGCCAGCGGCCATCTCGCTTAAAATTGAGCGCGTCGTCAAGTTTCCGCTGTGCAGCCACCGCGATAAGTTCGGCCAACGTCTTTGGCTCATTCTCTAGCAGCGATTCGCCTCGGCAGTTCCCGTCAGCGAATACTCTTTCGCGTTCGAACGCGGCTGTCATTTATCTAGAATCCCTCCCAAGAAAATTTTCACTACCTCTTCCGCAAGCGGAGCGAGCGGATAAGAGCGCTTTGACAAAATCCAATTGGTCACCATTTCGTCAAGTGCGCCATAGAGTATTTTTGCAGTAAGGATCGGCTTTACATCGCGGCGAAAAACTCCTGCCCGTTGGCCTTCGTCTATTGTCTCGCGGATCATTTCGAGATATTCGGAAAAACCGGCGGCAGAAAATTCCTCCATAAACTTCGTTGAACCGCGAAGCTCGACCTGAAATACCACCGCCAGCTCGCGGTCTGCTCCAAGCCGCTCAAGGTGCAATTCCGCTATTCGCCGGAGCTTTTCGGTCGGGTCAGAAAGCGCATCCAATTCGCGTTTTCCCTCGGCGATAAACTCCGCCATTGCCTGGTCAAAAATTGAATGGAGAATGTCGTCTTTACCCTTGAAATAGAGATAGACCGTTCCGTCCGCAATACCGGCCTCAGCCGCAATGTCTGAGACTTTCGAATTGAAAAAACCCCGTCGCGCAAAAACTCTGGTTGCCGCGCGCAAGATCGCAGCACGCTTGTCGCCCTGTCCGCTTCGAGAAAGGCCATTTTGTTTGGATTGTCGGGCCATCGGATAACCGCTGCCGCAAGAAACGGGATTTACGAGTATGAATGAGCACTCATTCAGCGTAAATAGGCTATACTAAATGGTTTCGAAATGGCAAGAGCTACAGGTTTTTGAGGATTTCTTGGGTCTAGCAAAGGTGGCGGAGAGGACAGGACTCGAACCTGCAAGCGGTTTCCCGCGGTAGTTTTCAAGACTACTGCCTTACCAATTAGGCTACCTCTCCGCAATAAGCTAGTTTGTACTGCAAAATCCGATGACGCAGTTGCGATAACAAGCTGACAAAAATATACCGCAATTGGAGGCCACTAACAATCTGCCTACTGCATGCAAATAAAAAGTTCCCGACCGATGCCCGTCGGTCGGGAAGGCAAGAGGAAGGCAACTCACCCTTGGTTAGTCCATCAGCAACTTCGAAATCTGGTTATCCAGATTTTCGGCCTTATCCCATCCTTCGGCACGAAGTTCAATAGCGCCGCGCTTGTTTATCAAAAAATAGGAGGGAAAGCCCATATTTATCGTCCCATCTTTGGAAATATTGGCGTACTTCAAGAAGACCCCGAAGCCGTTTGGTAAAATCGTGTAACTGAAGGGATTTTTCTTGAGGTAGGGCTCAACGCGTGACTCGCTTTCCATAGTAATAGCAAGAAAAATAACGTCTTTTCCTCGATACTTATCAACGACGCGATTGAGTTTAGGTATTTCGCTGTGGCAGATCTTGCATTTCGTGGACCAAAAGGTAAGAACAACGACCCTTCCCTGTAATTCGCTAAGGCTATAACTCTTTCCATCTAAGGCCTGAGCTTGAAAAGCCGGCGCAGGTTGCCCAACCTGTAGATTCTGTTGAGCGAAACAAACAGCAACAAGGAAAACGGTGAGGAGAAATATGTTTAGAAGCGCTTTCATTGGAATGAGTTTATCAGCGTTTACTCGAGTTAAAGGATGTTGAGCACCCTCTATTTTTAATAAACCGTCAATTCTATTTTTAATAAACCGTCAATTATGAGGAACTCCAGAAAATTTTCGGTTTTCCGTCAGAATTGCGTCTTCGCAAGTTCGATTTGTACTAACAGAGCAGCCGAGACGACAGAGCAGCCGAGACGACGGAAAACCAAAATCTATGTCGGTGCCGCGCCGTTTGGCTGTCAGCCAAATCGGGAAATGCTAAAATTCAGGCAATGCTGTTAACCGAACTTGACGTCTGGAATTTCCGCAATCTTAGGGGAAAGGTCGCTTGTGGGACAGGCTTAAATATCCTACTCGGGAAAAACGGCCAAGGCAAGACAAATTGGCTTGAGGCAATAAATTTTCTTGCTACTGGAGCATCTTTTCGTACTGCCCGGCTCGCAGAAGCGGTCGCCTTCGGCGAAAATGAAGCGGTCGTCCGCGGCTTGGTCCGCCAGTCTGCGGGCGTCAGCCGCGAGCTAACAGCGCTCGTAAGCGGAAATACCAAGCTTTTGTCGGTTAACGGGAAACGCGTCCAGCTGCCGATTTACCGCGAAGAGCTTCATTCCACTGTATTTAACGCGGATTCGATGGAAATAATTCGCGGCGGACCCGAGTATCGTCGGCAGTTTCTAGATGAATCGATTACGGCAATTTATCCTCCATTCGTCAGTACTTTGGCCGATTATGCCAGGATAATCCGTCAAAAGAACGCGCTGCTTCACTCCGCGGCGGAAAAAGGCATCTCGGAAGCCGAAGCCGCCGAGCTGATTGCACCTTGGAACTCTCAACTGATCGCAATCGCCGGCAAAATTTACCGCGCACGGCAAAGAATCGTCGAGCGGATCAATGCCGAATTGACGAAACGCCCCTTTTCAAGTGAATCACTGGCAATTCGCTATCGCTCATCGCTCGAGGGCAAAGGCGACATCGAAGATTATGAAACCCTTTTACAGGAGAGACTCGCTCTTCGGCTAAGGGCGGAAATCATAAACGGACATTCGCTAATCGGACCGCACCGGGATGATCTAGAAATTGATATTAACGGCTACGATGCCCGCCGTTTTGCATCCGCGGGCCAACAACGTACGGCGCTCCTTTCGCTGCAAATTGCGAATATTGAAATCTTCAGAGCTCAGCGCGGCGAATATCCACTTTTTCTGATAGATGACCTTGATGCCGAACTGGATTTCGAGCGAATCGGGCGCCTGCTCGATTACCTAGAGGGTAAGACTCAGACCTTTATTACAACATCCAAGGTCGCCGTAGCTGAAGCATTTGGCCCCAAAGCCGCGATTTTTAAGGTCGAAAAAGGCCTTGCCCTCGTTTCATGCACTGTCACCTCTTAAACCGGCTCTAAACCGCGTCGCGGTCTATTTGCCGCATCTGCCTAAGAAGCATCTCGGCATACTTTGACGGTGAATCAATCTTTTTCAGCGTTATCTTTCCGCCATCTTCGCTTGCATTGTCAATCGTAATGTCGCCGTATCCGAACATGCGCTGCCAAAAACTGGCGGAAACCGTAACATCCTGAATGCGTCGCAGTGGTATATTCTGGGTCGTCCGCGCGAAAAGGCCGCGGTCGATCTGCAGTATGGAATCGGTCAAAGTATAGCGAACCAATTTTGTCTGAAGGTGGCAATAAGCCGGTATTAGCAATATCAGAACGCCAAGTGCTGCCCCAATTACCGGCGCCGGCCCGGGCGCGAACACGCTCAACGCGACAACAACAGCAAAGGCAGCAATTACGGCCAATACGTAACCGGCAATAACGAACTTAATCGTCGGCGTAATCGAGAAAATATGCCTGAAATCGCCTCTTTCTCCGACGTCGCCTTGTTTTGATCCAGGCCCGATTGTTTCTTTACCGCATTTTTTGCAATAGCGCCCGTACTCGGGATTCAGCTCGCCACAATTGATGCAATACGCCATAGCAACTGGCAATGATAACGCGAAAATACAGTTGCCCGCAAAAAGTCGAGGCCGGAGGCAAAAGGAGCGAGGGTCGATGATCTGAAAGGCTAGCTTGCAACGCTTAGATGCCGTCTTGCTATGCGGCAGAAATGGGCGGCGTAAACGGTACAAACCTTTACAAGCAATTTTAACTTACCTGAAGAGACCCGCTTTACTGATTGACCAGGATCATCTTCCCATCCGGCAAGCGAACAGCAAGCGGAGTCGGCTGGTAAATGGTCAACGGCGGCGCGGATTTCTGCGCGATTATGTTGCGTCTGCCGGCCACAAGGCGTCGGGAGGGCACAAAGCGACCGCCGGTTATCATCGAGTACCGCTCCGTAATCCGCCGGACATATTCCTGCGTTTCACGATAGGGTGGCACTTGCCAACCATATTTCATTACGGCGCCCTCGCCGGCATTGTAACCTGCCAACGCGAGTACGACATCGCCATTAAAGGTTTCCAGCAGCCAACGCATATAGCGAATTCCGGCTTCGATATTTTGCTTCGGGTCGTAAATCGATGTGACGCCAAAACGGCGTGCAGTTGCCGGCATAAGCTGCATTAAGCCTCTTGCGCCTTTTGGTGACGTCGCCCTTACTTTGAAGGAGGATTCCTGATGCATCTGCGAATAAATCAGTAGCGGGTCGATATTGTAACGGCGACTGAATTCTACGATGTAGCCGTCGTGCACTTCATTTCCCGTGGTAAAACCACGAAGATGGAAGTTTACTGGGTCTACGACAGAATTTGTAGCGGAGTTTGTCCGTGAGCGAACGCCCTCGCGAATTGCGAGCGAATCGGTAACTCGCGCCATAGGTTTTTCGCTTCCGGTTGGCCGGACAAGTTTATCTTTTACGACAACTTGATACCGCAGCGGCTTTTGGTGTTTTTTTGTTGGCGGACTTGCCGGCGCCGCCGTTGGTGCTGGCCGGAAAATGGTGACCCCGCCTGCAATGTCAAAATTATCCAGCGTCCGAGGCCTATTCTGGCCAAACGTTGCGCCCGAAAGACAGCACATCGATGCGGCGAGTATCAACAGCTTGGACTTTTTCATTTTTTCAAAACGAGGAGCCATCTTCGGGTTTTGCCCTTTGGTGTAGGCTGTACGCGTTGAGAGTTTCCGGCGAATTTGGTATGTCGTTTCAAGGCCAGACGTTGTTGTTCATTGCACAACGCCATTTAACAGATCAAAAGAATAGCATTGCCCGGCAAATTCTGTAAATCTTTTTTGCTCTGTTTATCGTGAATCAGTCAAATTGAATGATCGGACAACACGTCGTGCGGTTTCCAGTCGGACCAAAACGCGTCGCCCGATCCGAAAACTTGTTCGGCGGATGTTTTTTCTGATAGAGTGGATTATCCCAAACCTGAATTGATCGGAGGTACGAAACCTATGTTACGATTATCGGGCCTTTTTCTCGCCATCGCTACCTGCACTATTGCGGTCGCTGCGCAAGGTATTTCTATCGGTGCAACGGCGGAAAATTTTTCACTGCCAGATGTAGATGGCAAGATTCATTCATTTGAAAGCCTAACGGGCAAAAAAGGAACCGTCGTAATCTGGCTCTCGGCTCAATGCCCTGTGGTCAAGGCCTACAAAGACCGAATTAACCAGATCGCCGAAGAGTTTCAGGGAAAGGGCATAAATTTTATCGGAATCAATTCGAATTCGACGGAAGACCTGAACTGGATAAAGTCCAATATCGCGGAATTCGGATATAAATTCCCAGTTCTAATCGACAAGGGAAACGTCCTTGCCGATAAATGGGGGGCGACAGTTACGCCGGAGGTATATTTTTTCGATACAAAAAACACTTTGCTCTACCACGGCGCTATAGACAATGATCGTTCGGGGAAGAATATTACGCATCAGTATCTGCGAACCGCATTCGAGGAAGCCCTAAGCGGCAGGCCCGTCACGCGGACGAAGGCAAATGCTTTCGGATGTACAATAAAGCGCGTTGCGGAATAATCCTTAAGTCCTTTTAAGTTCTAGTTCGTCGTTTTCCGAACGGTTGATCCAAATGCCAAGATCCGGCAAATTGACTATGGTTTTGCAGGCGGCCGTTTTGGCGGTCGTCTTTTTGCTTTCTGCCGGTGTCTTTAATGCTGATGCCCAAACGCGGCGCAAACCGCAACCGAAACCTAAGCCAAAGGCCGTAAAACCGCAACCGCCCAAATTAGCCGTTAGACTGCTTACCGACCTTGATGTTCGCGACGTTATCAGACCGCGCCGTCGCCCGCTACTGATAAACTTCTGGGCAACTTGGTGTGACCCCTGCCGGGAAGAGTTTCCTGATCTTGTCGCGATTGACCGTGAATTCAAAGGTAAGATCGATTTTATTACCGTCTCGCTGGACGACCCCGAAGATATCGCGACCCGCGTCCCGCAATTTCTCGCTTCGATGAAAGCCGAAATGCCGGCGTACTTACTGAGCGTTTCGGATGAGGGCGAAATAATATCGTTGATATCGCCGGATTGGCGTGGTGGAATGCCATTTACCGCGCTGTTTTCGACGGCCGGCAAACTAGTCTATTTTCGCGAAGGTAAAATCGTACCCGAAGCGCTGCGCCGCGAAATCGTCAAAGTACTTGCCGAGTCTGCCGAAGAGATAAAACCTGAGGGCACAAAAATGCCGTCTCCGTATTAGAGACAGCCCTTGATCGATTGCACTCCGGCATTAGCGACCGAATTTAACACATCCTTAAAGCTTTTCATTGAAAAATGCGATGACTTTTGCCCAAGCGTCCTCTGCTGCCGTCTTGTTGTAGACCTCCGGCCGCGTATCATTAAAAAATGCGTGGTCCGCATCATATTTCAGCGATTCAAGCGGGAGCTCATATTTTTCAGCTACTTCTTCGAGTTTTGCTACTTTTTCCGGTGTAATCCAAGCATCGCGAGTGCCGGATACAAAAAGTGTCGGGACACGAAGTTTCTCGAGAACGTCCTCATCCGGAATGTCTCCGTAAAACGGTGCGGCCGCGCTGATTCCTTCGAGTTCACAGGCGGCGCGAAGCGCAAAAGTTCCGCCCATACAGAATCCTGTGATCCCGAAATGGTGAATCCCAAAAGTTTCAGAAGCTACGACGATAGTATGGCGTATAGTGTCTAGTCCATCTTCGATCGAAAGCGAATGCATCATTTTCGATGCTTCTTCGGCGTTTGCAGCCGTTTTGCCTTTGTAAAGATCGGGAGCGATTGCAGTAAATCCTTCCTCCGCATAGCGGCGAGCGATTGCCTTTATGTGATCGACAAGGCCCCACCATTCGTGAATGAGAATGATCGCCTTTTTGTTCGGAGCCTCGGGAATCGCAACGAACGCCGTCGTCTCGCCGCCAGTCGCCGGGACAGTAATGGTTTTTTCCGCCATTTCGGGTAAGTACCTCCAGAAAAATGTTGCTCAGGCGGTTAGTATAGCCTAAACCTGCCTGAGCATTCTACACCGAGTACGCTTTCCGTTTTTGGAGAAACCGCTCGTGAAAACAGCGGACTAAAAGAAGCGTATAGTGTAGGTAACCCGCATCCCACGTCCAATTTCGGGAGCTATGTCTTTGATAAAGGATACGTGGTTGAAGTAAAGCCGATTTCCGAGGTTGAACGCATTTACAGAAAAGATATGCGCAGTATGTTTTCCCGGAATTACGTATGTTCCGCCGATATTGAAAATCCCAAAACCGGCGGTCGCGGTTTCGTTTGTAAATACGCGGTCTTGCCGCCCGACGGCGATAAATTCCGGTCTAAGGCTAAAATTGCGGTAATGTGCATCGAAACCGAACCGTGCGCGCATTGGCGGAATCCGCGGCAGCGGCCTACCGTCAGCGAGCTCTGCATTTACGTAATCGAAGCTTGTTAAAAGATTGAGCCAATTCGTCGCAGCATAATCCAAGTTTAGTTCGACGCCGGCAAAGCGGCTATTCCCCTGCAAAAACTTCGCAATTGGCAATCCGCTTTCCTCGTCGTCGAGGCCGATCGGAGCAAGGAAAACGAAATTCTTCATCCGGTAATAGTAGTAATTCGCTTCGGCTTTTAATCTTCCGCTCTGCTGTCGGAGAGAGAGGTCGATACCGTTGCTCGTTTCGGCGCGCAAATTAGGGTTACCGATTTCAAACGAGACCGTGCCGTCGTGCGGGCCAAAATTATAGAGCTCTTCGAGAGCCGGCGCGCGGTAAGCTCGTGAATAATTTGCTGCGAACGCGCCGTTTTTCCAGAGCCCGACGCGAACACCGGCAGCGCCCGAAAAACCGGTAAAATCGCGCTCCGGCAAGGCGGGGTTCTCCGGCCGGTAACGGTTATTCTCGATGCGGGCTCCGAATTGAAGCGTTACTCGTTCTAGATTTACCTCCTGCAAACCGAAAACCGAAAATGAATCCTGCTTTACCGGCCCGCGAACGAGCGTTTCACCGCCGAATGTCGTATAGTCTCGGCGGTAACCCTCGAACCCGAAACGCCCCGTGAGCACGCCGTATTTCTTCTGGTCGAACATTCCACGATAGGAAAACACCTTGTTTCGAAACGTCGTCCCAACCACGTCGTCAACTAATTCGCGATGCCTGTAGTTACTAAAATCAAGGGTAAATCGGGCGCCTTCGATAAACGATTTTAGATCACGAAAGCCGGCATTGATCTTATAATCGAATCGCCGCACTGCGAGCGTCCGGTGTACAGGTTCGGGCTCATGGAAATCAAGCGGAATACCGTAGCGATTTTGATAGTAGCTGAAGGTTGAATTTACGAACCCCTTGTCGGCAAAATAACCGCCGCCGAAGCTTCCAGCCGCGCTGCGTGTAAAGGAATTGACGACCTTGCCGAAATCTCGGCCTGCGCCGTAATCTCCGGTTCGCTGGCCGCTGGCGTCTGCCCAGAGCATCCACCGACCGACACCGTATTCGAGGCCGCCGCCGGCTGCGGCCTGATTGCTGTTCGCGCCGCCGATAATCGAAAACCTGCCGCGGAGGCCTGGGTGCGCGCCTTCATCGTGGCCGCTGATTGCATTCACCACACCGCCGATTGCGTTGCTGCCGTAGAGCAAGGTCGCCGGACCTTTTACTACCTCGATCCTTTCGGCGGCGAATATATCGACCGGCTCCGAATGGTCGCCCGATTGAGATCCCAGAGATCCGACACGAACGCCGTCGGTTGCGATCAATACGCGGTCGCCATCAAAGCCACGAATTACAGGCCGCGAATTTCCGGGCCCGAGCGACCGTTTAGCGATGCCGGGTTCGTTATTGAGAACGTCCCCGATCCCAACGGCGGCCCGGCTTGTGATTTGGCTGGAATCAACCGTTGTCACCGAGGCGATCGCTTCAAACGTAGACTGCTCGAGGCCGCTGGCCGTTACGGTAACCTGTTCTTTTATGCCTCCAAGACTGAGTTCAAAATCGCTTTTTGTATCCTGCCCGGCGATCACGGTTATCTGCCGGGTAATATCGGAAAATCCCTCCTGATGAACCAAAAGTGTGTATTTGCCGGGCGGGAGACCTGCGATGGAGAATCGGCCGTCATCGTCGGTTATGGCGGTTCGATTCGA
>PSMA01000010.1:14539-38216 GCA_040289905.1 Blastocatellia bacterium | reverse complement strand
GGAGCCGATAATTCTCACCGCGGCGCCGTGAAGCGGCGACTTATCTGCTGCAAAAGTGATTGTCCCCGAAACCGAGCCAGTCGCCTGCGAAAAGGCTGAAACTGAAAGCAGTAAAATTACAAGAGCCAAATTATTAACTTTGCGCATGTTGATTGTGTTCTTAGTCCGAATTATGAGGTCTAAAACCCTGATCTTACGTTAGATACGTAAAAAGTGCCGATGTGTTTTCAATCGACGGCTCAAATACGGGATTAAACTGTAATAGCTGACGAATAAACGGAATCTCGGGGTCGACGAGAGCCGATTAGAGCTGCAGCAGACGCGCTCGCAAAATTTTCGATTGATTGCGGCTGGTGGAGTGTATTTCACCATTTTTCAGGCGAACCTCGAATGTGCCGCCGGGCATCGGAGAGATCCTTTCAACCGCATCGATTTTTACGATGGCGCTCCTGGAGAGCCGAACAAAAAGCGCGGGATCGAGCCGGGCTTCGAGATCCTTGAGACGAAAATTTATTGAAAATTTTTGCCCGTCGGATGTACGAAGGTGGAGCAGTTCGCCGTCGGCCTTTATCGAAACGAGATTTGCGACCGGCAACAAAAAAATGTCGTCATTCCGCTTAACGGGTATTCGTTGTAGTGGCCGATGGGCAATGGCGCTTTTGTAAACCGCATCAGCTTCAGTAATTCGGTCGGCCTCTTTCCTTTGCCAGCCTTCCTTTTGCAGCCGAGCGGTCGCTCTTCTGATCGTTTCGCGGAGCCTTTCGCTTTCGACAGGCTTCAGCAAATAATCGATCGCGTTTAGCTCGAAAGCCTGCACGGCAAATTCGTCAAATGCAGTGACAAATGCAACCAGCGGCAGATTTTCGTTGGCAACCGCGCGGACGGCTTCAAGGCCGGTCATCTCCGGCATCTGCATATCTAAAAGGGCAAGATCCGGTTTGAGCTGATTGATTAAACTGATGGCTTCGGCACCGTTTTCGGCCTCGCCGATAATCTCGGCATCCGGAATTTCGGCGAGTAGCCGCTTTAAGAATTCGCGTGCTGGGCGTTCGTCATCGGCAATGATTATACGTATTCTCATAGTCGGTTAGGCGGCCCTTTGTCGGGCAGCAGGCAGCGGAAGTACAATTTCGGCGACCATTCGGCCTTGGCCGTCGGGATATAGCGAAAAACGCGATTCATCGCCATAATACGCGGCCAGCCGCTGACGAATATTGGAAAGCCCGTGTCCGCCGTGTTGATTTCGTTTTTTTTGCCTACCTGCTGTATTTCGGACCGAGAGGCGAAGACGTCTTTTCCCGTCAGCGACAATTTCATCTGCGGCTATGACGACCTTACCGCCCTGGCTAAGTTCGGATATCCCGTGTTTTATTGCGTTCTCTACGAGCGGCTGCAAAATCAACGATGGGATCCTCTCGCTCCGCAGGTGGTGGGTAATCTCATAAGAAACTCGGAGCCGATCTTCAAACCTCGCTTTTTCGATTTCCAGGTAGTTCGAAATCAAATCCAGCTCGTCGCCAAGGGTTGAAAATTCTGCCGTCTTACCTAGCATTCCGCGTAGCAGTCGCGTCAGGCGTAAAAGCGTTTCGCCCGCCTTTTGGGGAGCCTCTTGTATCAGATAACTTATCGTCGTCAGGGCATTAAAAAGAAAATGCGGATTTATCTGCGAGCGAAGCGCGGCGAGCTCAGCCTCGGCCGCAAGTTTTGCGTATTCCTGAGCGCGGAATTCGCGTTCGCATAGATCGTGGGTTATTCGAATCGAATCGATTTTCCGCGCGATGACAATGGCTGCCGAATCAAGAACTGCAATCTCATCGGAAAGCAACCTTCGGCCACCGCGAAAACGAGATAGAAAAATATTGAATTTTGGCGGTGTTGCAGTCGGTATAACAAGCGAGACGAGATCGGCAAATTGGCGGACGATCGGGGTCGCCGCTTGATTTGTTTTCTGCCATTTTGACTCCCCGGCGGAAAGAACCTCGGCCAGCCGTTTTGAAGCTAGATCCAAAGCAGCCTCTTCGCCCTGCACGGCGTCCATTTCTGTATTAAGAATTACGGGAAGCTCTTTGTATCCGGAGCGTTTTAGGATTACCGCGTCAACGAGCCAAAGAGCCGCAGAATGCAGGTACGGATAAATCAGTCCGGTAATTACCCAGAGGAGAATTATCAAACTGATTGCAAAAACATCGTTTCGATCGTGGTTTTCGTGAAATTTCAAAATCGGAGAAGCTACCACCGAATAAAGCAGCAAAGCAACTGCGGCCAAAAGCAGTAATGAAATCGCACGCTTTAAGAACAGATCAGCGAAAGCAAATCTGAAGTTCTGGTAAAGTATCGCAAAGGCAAACGGCAGCGACGATTGGTGAGCAATCAGTTCAATAAGCCAAGATGTTTCCCTACTTTCTGATCCTAGATGGGCGGCTGAAACGGCGAAAATCATCAGGCCCGCCGCCCAAACGGATTTTCGACGAATGGTCTCGCGATGGTTTAGCGCAAGCATACCTACAGCTAACGCGATTGCGCCGGCAGTTAAGACCTGCATTGCTAGCGGATCGGGAATTGGGGTACCAAAAATTGCGGCTCGAAAATGCAAAAAACCAGCTAAAATACCGAGCGAATAAGCCCCGATCGCCAGTAACCGGTTTCGTCGGGACTGGCGGCCGGCCGAATGAACGACAACGGGCGGCAAGAAGCCGAGCGCCGCATACGCTGCCGCGGAAATGAGCGGAAATTCAGAAATGCCGAAATCGCGACCGATGGCAACAACAAGTTCACCCAAATTCCAAGCGGTCCCGAGAACAGCAGCCGTCAGCAAGAGATGATTTACACCGCTTCGCTCCGACGACCGCCAATGGACAATTACCATTACACCAAGCATCGAATAGAGTGCGATGCCGAGCATAAAGCCCAATAAGTTGACAAGTAATGCTGCGCTGAGAGTGTCCATATCCCGTTCGATCGTCGTACGTAAACTGCCTTTGCGACGTAGCAATGCTCAAATTTATTCTAACAAACGGCGCTTTTGACAAAATCTATGCTTCCCGGCAACAATAAGCCTTGGCCACACCGTAAAATCCACAGCTCCCACTTCGTAAAACGATGAAGAAACTCTATTTGCTTCGGCATGCCAAATCAAGTTGGGCGGAGCCGGACCTTTCCGATTTCGAGCGTCCGCTCAACAGCCGAGGGCTGCGTGCGGCCCCGTTTATGGGGACCGTCATCGCCTCGCGCGGCCTGCAACCTGATCTGATGCTAAGTTCGCCCGCGATCCGTGCGGCCGAGACGGCGCGGCTCGTAAAAGAAGCCGCACGCGGGATCTTCCCGCTCCGATTCGACGAGCGCATTTACGAAGCAAGCCCGCAGACGCTCCTGCACGTACTCGCCGAGCTCGGGGAAGACGTCCAAACTCCAATGATTGTGGCGCATAATCCCGGAATTGAATCTCTCATCAGGCTCTTAACCGGTAAAATTGAATCGATGCCGACGGCATCGCTCGCGGTCATTGATCTCGAGGTTGAACAATGGAATCAGGTTGCGCCGGGAAGCGGCCGCCTGATCGAGGTAATCCGCCCGAAGGACGAGCTAGCTTTTGGTGCAGGCGGGTAAAACCTAGCCTTGTAATTTAACGGTTTCTTAACAATTCGTTCACATACTCGTCAGGCGAGGGCAATATGCTCGGCCATTCGGTATAATTTCTTAAAAATCGGAACCGAATCTGGCCTATGCAGCAAAGCATCCTCATAGTTGAAGACGACGCAGACATAGCCGAAAGTCTCGGCTATAACCTTAAGCGTGAGGGTTTTCGCGTTCTTATTGCCGAATCTGCGGAAAAGGCTCTCCGGATAGCTCTGGATGAAAAGCAGACGCCATCTCTTGTAATACTCGATTTGATGTTGCCGGGTATGAGCGGTATGGAATTTTGCCGCCGACTTCGCCGTGAAACATTGACCGAAAACACACCGGTCATAATGCTCACAGCTAAGGCCGCCGAGGCAGACAAGGTTGCCGGCCTCGAAACCGGAGCAGACGATTACATTACGAAGCCTTTTTCCGTCAAGGAAATGATTGCGCGCGTGCGGGCTGTGCTTCGCCGAGCGGACAAAGACAGCTCACCGAAATACGACGATGGTCTGCTGACGATCGATTTTGACGATATGCGGGTTTCATGCGCCGGCGAAAACGTCAAACTCACACGAAAGGAGTTCGCTTTACTCGAATACCTAATCCGTAATACAGGACGCGTTGCAACACGGCAGCAACTGCTCGACAACGTCTGGGGCTATAGCTATTTCGGCGATTCGCGGACGCTTGACGTCCATATTCGCCGCCTTCGGCAAAAAATGGGCGTTTGCGGAAATTGTATTGAAACGGTCGTCGGCGTCGGTTATCGTTTTATTGGTACTAGATGAACGCAGCGAATCTCAGATTTATTACTCCATCGAGTGTCTCGGAATCCCACCGAATGCTTGCCGCCTTGATAGAAGTAGTTCGCGAAGCGGTTATCGGGGTCGATTCTTCTTTACGGATCGCCGCGGCAAATGTTAAAGCCGTCGAGCATTTTTCAAAAGGCGACCAGCCGCTGCCCGGCAGACGCCTCAGCGAAATAATCCGCGATTTAGACCTTCACCGATCTTTTCGCAAAGCGCTGGAAGAAAACCGGCCGGTCTCGACCAGTCTCGAGATCATCGCAGCAGGCCGGCGATCTTTCGAGGTTTTCATAAACGTAGTTGAATTGGGCAACGAACGTCTCGCAATTGGCTTTTTTGACGACGTGACACATATCGAACGGCTCGAAAAGGTTCGGCAGGAGTTTCTCTCAAACATATCGCACGAGCTCCGGACGCCGCTTACCTCCATAATCGCTTTTGTCGAAACGCTTGAGGACGGGGCAATTGACGATCCGGAGAACAATCGGCGTTTTCTAGGTGTGATACGCAGAAATGCCGAGCGTATGCATACATTGATCAGCGACCTATTGGAATTATCACTGATTGAATCCGGCAATATTTCTCTCGAAAAAGTCCAGGTAAGACTTGCTTCGATGGTAGCAGACGTTTTCGACACGCTCTCGGCAAAAGCAGCCGAGCGGCAGATAAATTTGCGGAATCTCGTCCTGCCCGAAGACCGGATCGCCGCCGACCCGGGGCGACTGGAGCAAATGCTGACGAACCTTGTCGATAACGGCATTAAATTCAACAAAACGGGCGGATTTGTCGAGGTCTCATTTAAGAAAACGCCGGCCCGAGGGATCATTTGCGTTGCCGATTCAGGCGATGGAATTACCGGCGAGCATTTAGATCGCATTTTTGAGCGTTTTTATCGCCTCGACCGCGGCCGGACGCGGCAGGAAGGCGGGACGGGCCTCGGCCTTGCAATTGTCAAGCACCTTGCGCGATTGCACGGCGGCGAAATCTCCGTATCCTCGGAACTCGGAAAAGGAACCGTGTTTTCCATTGAGCTGCCGAACGAATAGCTGCGGTCGGAATTGGGCGGCAAACTAAGTCACGAGAAAAATCCCCCAAATATTAACGAAAATATGATATGATTGATGACGTTGACACCCACGGCGCATCCGTCCGGCACTAGATAGCCGGGCCGAATAACCGGTTCCGCAATCCGGTGGGAGGCAGTCAAAATGCAATTTGCCATTGGGCAAAAGGTCGCGTACCCAAATCAGGGTGTTTGCGTCGTCGAGAAAATCGGAAAGAAAAAAATCGGCGATGCTGAATTACAGGTTTATTCCCTCCGTTTGCTCAGCGATAATTCGATCATATTTGTCCCGGTCGGTAACGCGGAAAATGTCGGCATTCGCCCGATAATGAGCACCCTTCAATGTAAAAAGCTCATAGCGCGGCTCTCCGAAGATTTCGAGCCAGTTTCTTGCGACTGGAAAACCCGTTCGCGTGAATTTATGAAGAAACTGCAGACCGGCGACGTATTCGAAGCAGCCGACGTACTCAAAAAACTCACTTTCTTAAGCCGCGAGAAGAAGCTTTCATTCCGCGAGCAGACAATGCTCGAAAAATCGCGGTTTTTAATCGTTTCCGAGGTTACGAATGCAGGCGTGGCGGACGAAGACGCTCTGAATGCCGAGATTGACCGGCTGGTCGCTATCGCGTGTAAAGAACACCTCAAATCACAACCGCGAGTGATGTCCGCTGTCGCTGCCTAGTCGCCTTGTTTTCGGTATTTTGCCCGAACGACGGTTTTGATGTTTCCGCGGACGTTGAAATCGCCGACGATTTGTACCTTGAGCGGATCGCAAGCTCTGACGAAATCTTCCAGAATTACGTTAATCACGTGTTCGTGAAAGATTTTTATTTCGCGGAATGAATTGATATAGAGTTTCAGGCTTTTCAGTTCGACGCACCGCCGATTAGGCACATAGCGAAGGCGTATGGTCGCAAAATCGGGAAAGTCCGAGAAAGGACAGATCGCAGTAAATTCCGGCATTTCAAATTCGATCCAGATTTTCCGTCCCGGAAATTCGTATTCAAAGGTATCCAGCGGATAGAGGTTCATCTCCTCGCGCGGTGTCGAGCAAATATCAAGCTTTTGAAGGTTTTCAGGCTGCAACCCGATTCGGTCTGACATATTTCGTGTTTCTAATAAAATTTTTCAGGCTGCCGAGATCGTAAATTTCCCTTCCGTGGAGCGCTTTAAGTAAATTTATGAAGATCTGCGCCGTCGCGAGGGCATCTTCGCCGGCTCGATGATGATTAACAAGCTCGATGCCGAAATACTCGGCAACGGTTCGGAGTTTATGATTTGCAATTTCCGGAATAAGCCGCCGCGATAATTGAACCGTGCAGATTGAGGGATTAGCCAAACGGTATTCTCCGAGTGCCTGACGAATTTCATAATTCAGAAAACCGAGATCAAATGGCGCATTGTGCGCTACGAGCACAGACTCGCCTATAAATTCAAGCAGATCGAGGCTTATTTCTCGAAAAGGCGGCGCACTGGAAACCATTTCATCGCTTATACCGGTGAGCGCAGTTATAAACTCGGGTATTTTAGTTTCCGGATTGACAAGAGCGCGAAATTCGCCGATGATTTCGCCCCGTGCAACCTTGAAAGCGCCGATTTCCGTTATTTTGCAAGGCGGAGCCTTTGCCCCGGTAGTTTCAAGGTCGAGGACGACAAATTCACATTCGGTGAGCGGTCTTTGATCCGTTTGCGGCTCATTATAAACAACCTGATTGCCGGAGAGCGAAATCCGCCAATCGCGGGCCGCCAGATCGCCTGCGAGCCGAAGCGCGATATCATCACCGGCATTCGCGATTCCGAGAACGTTTCGAATGATGTCAACTGCCGGCGCCGTTCCGCCAACGGAGACCAGGTAATCGATCGCCTCCAGAACCAGCAACGAATCCGAACACAAATTTCGGCGCGGCACCATAAAACATAAATTCTACGCCCTCGGCGGAAATCCGCAAACCGCAAACTTCAGTTTGGACAGATCTACCGATTTGGCATAATCTTTTGACAGTTCTCTAACGTTTGAAAATCGTTGACCGTAAGTAAATCAAAAATATGAAGCCAGGGCAGGTTCTCCGCCATTTCGAGCAGTCGGGCGCCCTCTTGGAAGGCCATTTTCTCCTCTCCAGCGGACTGCACAGCCCAAATTATTTGCAATGCGCACTTGCCTTGCAGTATCCAGCGGATGCGGGCCGCTTCGGTCGCGAAATCGCCGCTTTATTTGCCGACGAGAAGATCGAAACGATAGCTTCACCCGCCATCGGCGGATTGGTAATCGGATATGCAGTCGCAGCCGCATTGAATGTCCGCTTCATCTGGACCGAACGGCAGAACGGCCTAATGACGCTCCGCCGTGGATTTTCGCTGCACCCAGAAGAACGGATTCTCGTTGTCGAGGATGTAATTACAACCGGCGGCTCGACACGCGAATGCATTGCGGGGCTCGTGGCCGCCGGCGGAAAGCCGGTTGCCGCGGCCTCGATCGTAGACCGATCCGGCGGGTCCGCTGAGATAGGTGTCCCTCGAAAATCGCTTCTCGAACTGGATTTTGAGACTTTTTCCGCAGAAAACTGTCCGCTATGCGCGGCGGGCAGCGTCGCTTATAAACCCGGCAGCCGTTCCTAAAGATGAACTACCGCCTGCTCATACAATATGACGGAACCGATTTCCACGGCTGGCAGGTTCAGGAAAACGACAGAACCGTACAGGGCGAATTACAGCGCGTAATCGGACTAATTACCGGCGCTGATATTACGGTCAATGGCTCTGGAAGGACCGATGCCGGAGTACACGCCGAGGGCCAGGTTGCAAACCTCCACCTATCGCGCCCGTTTGAAGCTGAAAAGCTCCGCGCTGCAATTAACGGAAATCTCTTGCGCGATATTCGCGTTTTGCAGGTAGAATGCGTCCCGGACGAATTTCATGCGCGGTTTTCCGCACTCGGGAAAACTTATGTCTACCGCGTTATAAATGCACCGGTAATGTCGCCATTTTGGCGCCGTTATGCTCTCCATGAGCCAAAGCCGCTCGATTTAGCGAAAATGGGAGCTGCCGGCAGGCTTTTTCTGGGCCGCCACGATTTTACCGCGTTTTCGTCGGCACAATCGGATGGCGAAAACCGAATTCGAAACATTACGGAATTTTCGGTAGAATCACACTGGGACAGCCGGGCACAGGCGATGATGATTGAATTTCGTGTTTCAGCTAACGGATTTCTTCGGTACATGGTGCGTTCCATTGTAGGCACCGTCCTTGATGCAGGGCGTGGAAAAACAGATTTTGATACAATTCAAACGGCTATCATCACGGGCGACAGAAACTTAGCGGGCGCGACCGCCCCGGCCCATGGTCTAACGCTGCTCAAGGTCTATTACTAGGCATTCGGCGGGCGCAGCATTGCGTATATGAACATTTTCCACATAGCGATTCCAGAAGAATGGGAAAATGCCCGCGACGGATCTTACTATCACGCCAAAAGCCTGCAGACCGAGGGCTTTATTCATTGCAGTTTTTCTGATCAGCTGGAAGGAGTTATCGAGCGTTATTATCGCGGTTTTGGACGGATTCTGATTCTTCGGATCCGGACCGAGCAGCTCGATGCGCCATTAGTCGTTGAACCTTCGACCGGAAGAGAGCCATATCCGCACATTTACGGTCCTCTCTTGCGAAGCGCGGTCGCCGAAATCATTGAGCGACAAGTTTGACACGAGTAATGCACCCTAACTTTGCCGCAATCATCGACCGAAACTCCCCTGAAGCGAAAATGCTCGAGCGGATTGAATCCGCACGCCTACCGCGGCATATCGCCGTAATTATGGATGGAAATGGGCGCTGGGCCCGCCAACGCGGAAAGCCGAGAATTTACGGCCATCGCGCCGGCGCCGAATCGGTAAAATCGATCGTCGATACCGCGGCCCGGCTCGGGATCGAGGCCGTTACGCTTTATGCATTCTCAACCGAAAACTGGAAGCGGCCGAAATCTGAAGTTGCCGGATTGATGTCGATGCTCAAGCGCTATATTCGCAGCGAACTCAAGGAGGTGAAACGCAACAACATACGGTTTCAGGCAATTGGCAATATTTCCGCCCTTGCCAAGGATATTCAACAGGAAATTGCCTGTGCGATGGCTGAAACTGCAGAAAACACCGGTATGGTCCTCAGCGTAGCGCTCAATTACGGCGGGCGGCTTGAGATCGTCGAAGCCTGTCGCCGCGCTGTACGGTCGTTAATTGACGAAGGTCGGGCGCCGGAATCGCTTTCTGCGGATGAAATTGAGAAAAATCTTTATACGCACGGCCTGCCTGACGTTGATCTCCTGATTAGGACAAGCGGCGAAATGCGAATCTCGAATTTCCTTCTTTGGCAAATCGCTTACAGTGAAATTTATGTGACACCGACACTATTCCCCGATTTTCGCCGAAAGGATCTTTTCGAAGCGATATTGGAATATCAGAAACGCGAACGCCGATTTGGGGACATTAAGTCGGCCGCAGCAGCGCCGAAATGAACGGCTCGCACCGTATAGCAGGCTGATCGCCAAAAGTTCAATTATTTTCTATGAAAACCCGTTTGCTTACCGCCGCAATCGCACTTCCAATTTTGATTGCGGCAATTGTTTTACCGGTGTACATCGCCGAAACAAGGTGGATTTTCGTCGCGATCGCCGCGGCTGCTTTGGCTGCGGGCCTGTTTGAATATTTTTCTTTGACGAAAAAACTCGAGCTAAAGGGCGACGCGGCAATTGCATATTTGGTCTCGGCTGCGATTTTTGTCGCCTTCGTCTTCGACGCGCCGTCGGTTGCGCCGGACCTGTTTCTAGCGACTCTAGCGGGTTCTGTTATTGTTTTAATCGCAACTCAGACGTTTCGCTTTCGACCGGATTTTTCAAAGATGCTGACCGGCACGGGTGTTACACTTCTCGGCATCTTTTACATTACTTTTCTTGGCGGATTTATTGTCGCGATGCGGACAGGCTTCGAATCATATCCCGGCCTGTCAACTCACCTGCTTGGATATTTTTTTCTCGTTATTATGGGAGCCGATAGCGGCGCGTATTTCGCGGGTAAGGCATTTGGCAAGCATAAACTAGTTCCGGCAATCTCGCCCGGTAAGACCTGGGAAGGATTGATCGGCGGTCTATTTGCTGCGGGCGGCTTTGCAGCACTGGCGACATTTTCCTTTTTTCCGGAACTTCCCTTTCGTTGGTCGGTCCCGCTCGGCATTGCAATGGCGGCTGTCAGTGTCCTTGGCGATCTGGCGGAAAGCGCGATAAAACGCGGCTCCAGGGCAAAGGATGCTGCCGACATTTTGCCCGGGCACGGCGGATTGCTCGACCGGCTGGACAGTTTGCTATTCAATGCACCGATCTTGTATTATTTTGGTCAGTTTTACTTTAGATGATGGACGCCAATTTGCCAGTAAGCGCGAACAGCCCGTAGGCCGCTGGGACGCAACGAGTTTGCGCGTTCCGCCTTCCGCACCGCATAGCTGAGGAGGGCGTTTTTATTTTCAGCCTATTGTTTTCTGTTCGCTTCAAGGCAAAACGCCAGATCTTAGCTAGTTTTATGCTGGACGCTCTCGGAAATTTGGTTAGGACGCATAACTGCGGCGAGCTCCGCGAATCTGATGCCGGCCGGAACGTCGTTCTGATGGGTTGGGTCGCAAAAAAGCGCGATTTCGGAGCTTTTACCTTTATTGACCTCCGCGACCGCGAAGGTATTACGCAAATCGTCGTCAGCGAAGAAAACGCGCCCGAGGCACATTTGCGTGCGCGATCCGTCCGCGGCGAATTTGTTATTGCAGTAATCGGTAACGTTGTCCGGAGGGCCGCCGGTACCGAGAATCCAAAACTCGCGACCGGCTCGATTGAAGTAGTAGCCGAAAAAATCCTCATCTTAAACGATGCAAAGATTCCTCCCTTTCAACTCGAGATCGTCGGCAGCGAAAATCTAGCTGCGGAAGATACGCGCCTTAGATACCGCTACCTAGACTTGCGGAGACCGCAACTGCAGCACAATATCCGAATGCGTGCCCGCGCGGTCGCAAAAATTCGCGAATACTTCGATTCTCGTGGATTTATCGAGATTGAGACGCCTATTTTGCTGAAATCTACGCCCGAAGGAGCGCGCGATTTCATTGTTCCATCGCGGATTCATCGTGGAAAATTCTTCGCACTGCCGCAATCACCGCAGATTCTCAAGCAGATCACGATGATTGCCGGTTTCGACAAATATTACCAGATCGCCCGATGCTTTCGCGATGAAGATCTGCGGGCCGATCGCCAGCCCGAATTTACGCAGCTGGATATGGAGATGTCCTTCGTTGGCCGCGAACAGGTTTACCGGGAGATGGAAGGGATGTTCAATCAAGTTTTCAAACTAATCGACGTCCGGCTTCCAGATCACTGGCCGCAAATGGAATATAGCGAGGCTATTCGCCGCTTCGGTTCTGACAAGCCCGACCTTCGATTTACCATGGAGTTGAAAGATCTGACACACTTGCTCCGCGATACTGAGTTTGAGCCCTTTACGGAGGCGATTTCCGGTGGCGGGGAAGTCAAATCGATTGTTGTCCCCGGCCGCGCGGATTATTCGCGTAAGCAGCTCGATGAATTGCAGGAATTTGTTCGCCGATACGCTGCAAAGTCGCTCTACTGGATAAAGCTCGGCGATACGGTCGCGTCCTCATTGTTAAAATCGCTGGGCGAAGGCCCGGTCTACGACCTCGCGGCGGCAGCCGGGGCCGAACGCGGCGACGCAGTTCTGATCGTCGCCGGACGCAAATCGATCGTTGCGGCCGCGCTCGGCGCTCTTCGGCTGGAAATCGCACGGCGCGAAAATCTGATCGATCGAAACCGCTTCGAGCCGGTTATTATCACGGACTTCCCGATGTTCGAATTCGATGACGAATCCGGCGAATATCTCGCCGCGCATCATCCTTTCACGTCGCCGATGGACGAAGACCTCGATAAATTTAAGACAGCAGTCCTTAACCCAGCCGAACGTGACCTGCTCGGCGAAGTTCGCGCTAAGGCCTACGACGCCGTAATAAACGGTTACGAATGCGCCGGCGGATCTATCAGAATCCATCAAAAGGAAATTCAGGATTTAAATTTCCGCGCCTTAGGTCTAGATGAAACCACGGCTCGCTCGCGCTTTGGCTTTTTTCTTGACGCGCTCGAATTCGGGACGCCGCCGCATGGAGGATTCGCGGCCGGTATCGAGCGGACGTGTATGATCCTTTGCGGAACGGAAAACATACGCGATGTAATGGCTTTTCCCAAAACCGCGTCGGCGCAGGATCTAATGATGGATGCGCCGGGCGAAGTAGATGAATCACAATTGCGCGAACTCGGAATCCGGACGGTAACCGATTAGTGGCGACCGAATAGCCTTAAACGGTATTGAGATGGTTAGCTTAAGTTAACAATTTGCGAGGGTTTATGATTAAATCTTAGATGAATTATGCAAGACGGAAATTGTATTTTCTGCAAGATTGTATCGGGCGAGATTCCGTCCGTAAAGGTTTTTGAGGACGATCGCATCGCTGCGTTTAATGACATAAATCCGCAAGCGCCGATCCATAATTTGATCGTCCCGAAACGGCATATAGATTCGCTTGATAAAGCGGAGGATTCGGACCGCGACATTCTCGGGCAACTGCTTTTGACGGCAGCGGG
Organism: Blastocatellia bacterium; assembly: GCA_040289905.1. Classification (GTDB taxonomy): domain Bacteria; phylum Acidobacteriota; class Blastocatellia; order Pyrinomonadales; family Pyrinomonadaceae; genus OLB17. Next base: position 25,057 of record PSMA01000010.1, on the reverse strand, counting down.
AATCGCACGACGGAACGGATTCGCCGAGGCCGGATATCGCGTTGTCATAAACACAAATTCAGATGGTGGGCAAACTGTTTTCCATCTCCACGTTCATTTGCTAGCCGGCCGCCCATTTATCTTTCCGCCGGGGTAATAATTCGAAACCGATAGCATCGATTGCTGAAATGAACCGTATTTTTTTACCTTTTCTTTGCTCCCTATTACTCCTGTCGCTGCTGGCGCAGGCTTGTGGAAGCCTGAAAAAAGGTGACAATACGGCCGCAAACGCAGCTAACTCTGAGCTTCCGGCGACGAACACTGACGCAAAAGCGGCTTTTGACGCCGGAATGAAAGCGCTCGATTCGGGCGACATTGACCGTGCGATCGAACTTCTCCTGAATGCGGCCGAAGCAGAACCGAATTTTGCCGACGCCTGGTTCAATTTGGGCATCGCGTATGCAATAGCCGAAAAACATGACGCACAAAAAAGCGTAACCAGCCCAACGCCGGCACCGGGAGAGCCGACGCCAAAGCCGGCAAAGCCGAACTCTCAGAAGGCATTCGAAAAAGCCGTTGCGGCTTACGAGCGAATAGTCGAGGCAGATCCAAATAATCATCAGGCATTTTTCAATCTTGGACTTGCACGTAACAAACTTAACGAAGACGAGGCCGCAGCCAAGGCTCTGCGGCAAGCGGTAAAATTGAATCCTGAAGATACGGAATATCAGACCGAGCTCGGAGCAATTTTGATAAAGCTCGCGCAATACCGCGAAGCGATCGGGCCGTTAAAAAAGGCCCTCGAACTCGACCCGGAAAATGTAAAAGCCCAGCAACTGCTCGAAGATGCCGAAGCGGGAAGAAAACGGATCGATTACGTTGCATTGCCGAAGAACGGCAAGGCAGACAAAAACGCCAACGCGGAAAATCCAGACCTCCCGCCGGACTCGAACACTGCAACAAATACATCACCAAAGAGCGGCTCAACACCGTCGGCAGACGGCAAAAAATCGCCGACGCCGAACCCGGCAAAATCGCCCGCAAAAACGGCTGGCAAGCTACCGACCAGGCAGTAGCTTCGCATTGCATTCGGCGGTGTATTATCATTAACCTTTCACGCGCAAATCCGGTATTACCGACGGCTTTATGAGTACCCTCGCCGAAAAAGAAAAATCACTTTCGCTCGAACGCAAAATACGAATGCACGAAGCCCGCGAAGCGATTATCGACCGGCTTGCGCGCGATCTGCCGACGAATATTGACCTAGAGCGCTTTCTTAACGTCGTCGTTTCAGAACTCGGTCGGATTATGCAGGCCGACCGCTGCGACCTGTTGCAGCTCATCGAAGGGCGCGAGCTGAAAATCAGCCACGAATGGCGCCGCGATAAAAGAATACCTTCGAGCCTCGGCACACAAATACCGATCGATGCCGCAAAACTCACCGAGAGGTTCGATATTACGCAGCCAATCCAGATTTCCGATGCCCTCAACGCTGCCGACTCGACGTTGCGCTTTTTTGCAAAGGCCCTCGAAACGCGCTCGCTGCTGATTATTCCCGTAATGATGAGCGGTAAAGTCCTCGCGCTGATTGGACTCCACGACACGGGACAGCCGCGGCAATGGCTCGAAGAGGAAATCGCCTTTCTCGAATCCATCGCCCGCCATCTTGCAATCGGCTATCAGTACACAAGTCTTTTTACAGCACAGGAAATGGAGAGCCGGCGGACAAATGCTCTCCTCGAAATTGCCAATACGCTAAATTCGCATTCAGACTTTACCGAAGTTTCAGAAAGCGCGCTCGAACGAGCGATAAACCTTGTCGGAGCAGATTACGGTGCACTTGGCGTACTAGATGAAACAGGAAAAAAGATCTCCTTGGTTTCCTTCAAATCTGCTGAAGGGAAAACGCCGGGCCGCTTGCTGAAACTTGTCGAATCGCATGGCCGCTCGCTAAATCTAGATTCTTTTCAGGCGGTCAGCGGCTTGATCCGCGATGGAAGAACGCTTTCACTGACCGATTCGGAGCTTCCGCTTGCCGTCCGCCTTGTCTTCAATACGACGCTCGGAGGAAAGGCCGCACTGATTACCCCGGTTCGCATAGGAGGACATCCGTTCGGCCTTTTGGGATTCGTCTGGAGCAAGAAAACCAATTTCGACAATCATCTTGTCGCGCTTGTTGAAGGAATCGCCGACCAGATCGGAACCGCACTCGAACGCGATCAGCTTTCCGCCGAGGTAATGCGGCTTAAATCCGAGCTACTTCAACGCAGTAGCGAAATTGTCGGTAAATCGGCCGCGATCCGCAAGGCAACCGAGCTAGCGTTAACCGTTGCTGATGCAAATACGACCGTCCTGATACAGGGCGAATCCGGCACGGGAAAGGAACTGCTCGCAAATCTGATTCATTTTAATTCCCGACGCGAATCTAGGCCGTACATCAAGATTAACTGTGGGGCAATTCCTGAAACGCTTCTCGAAAGCGAGCTCTTCGGTCACGAAAAAGGCGCTTTTACCGACGCGCGAAGCCGCCGAATAGGACGGTTTGAAGAAGCCGATGGTGGAACGCTGTTTCTTGATGAAATCGGCGAAATGTCCTTGCAGGCACAGGTTCGACTCCTTCGCGTTTTGCAAGACGGGGAATTCACGCGCGTCGGCGGCAGCGACCTCATCCGGACAGACGTTCGAGTTATCGCCGCGAGCAATGTCGATTTGGAAAAAGCGGTTGAAGAGGGGCGTTTTCGCAAAGATTTATATTTTCGGCTGTCGGCTTTTCCGATTCGAGTCCCGCCGCTCCGTGAGCGGGCAGAGGATATAAACTTGCTGGCCTTTCACTTCCTCGATCGTTACAAGGAGAAAACCGGCCGCTTCGTTTCCGGAATCTCGAAAGAAGCTTTGCGAGCGCTCGAAAACTACGATTGGCCGGGAAACGTCCGCGAGCTGGAAAATGCAATCGAGCGAGCCGTTATTATCGCCGCCGGACGGCGAATTGAGCTTTCCGACCTGCCAGAGACGATAGCCAAATATGCGTCCGTTTCGACGGCCGAAGCCCGAAGCGAGCGACTACGGGCGGCGGCAGGCGGCGACAGTTTCGAGATAACTATCCAACTGCCGGCAGCGATGGAAGAAGTGGAAAAATCAATGATTTACGCAACTCTCGCATATTGCGGAGGCGATAAATCGCGGGCCGCAAGATTGCTCAATATCTCGCGTAAAACGCTTTATCGAAAGCTCGCCGAATACGGCCTAGACGATCGGCCTGATGCGTAAATACTCCTAAAAATATTTGCCAATCCGCGTCGTTGTCCTGTATCTTTTTGAAAGCAGATAACTATGAGCATATCCTCTGTAGAAGTTAGGCCGGTAGCAGTTGATGTCTCCTGCAACAACGATTCACTCCACGTAACGTTGGCAGATGGCCGCGGGATATCGGTTCCCTTGACTTGGTTTCCGCGATTGCTTGAGGCAACCCCAAAAGACCGAAACAATTGGCGTCTAATAGGCGGCGGTCTTGGGATTCACTGGGAAGACCTCGACGAGGACGTCTCGGTCGAAAGCCTTCTGCGGTTGCGATAGCCGGCCTCTCACCGCTCGGCCGCGTCACGTTGCGGGAGGTCCTTTAGCTATGTCCCCTGCAAGCAAAGAATGGATCTTCCTGCTGAGCTTTTTTGCCTGTTTTTTCTTCGTTTTAATAGCAGAATCTAAATGGCTAATTTTACGCAAAAGCGGGACGCTTCGTAACGTCTCGATCGCCGTCGCCGGCTCCGATCTGCTTGCGATTACGGCCGGTTTGCTTCTTGCATTTGTTATCTTTGGGGCGGTCGCTGCCTATGCTTTCGGCGCTGCTCCGCCTGTCGGCGACGACCCGCGGTTTGCGTTTGCACTTCTTGCGTCCGTCATCGGTCCGCTGATGGTATTGTTTGTTTCAAAGCTAATCCTGCTTCGTCTTTTGCGAATTTCTCCACCGCTGGGAATCACACCTTTTGCATTTTTTTCAGCAGCAATCTTTGTCCTCATCGTTTTCGGAACGCCGTCTCTGATACTCTTTTTGTTAAGGGAACTTTAACAATGGATTTAATCGTCGGTACGGCGGGCCATATTGATCACGGAAAAACGGAGCTGATAAAAGCCCTCACGGGTACAGATACTGACCGCCTGCCGCAAGAAAAAAGCCGCGGCATAACGATAGATCTCGGCTTTGCCGAGCTTGCATTCAACGGCTGCAGGATTGGATTTATCGACGTCCCGGGCCATGAGAAATTTGTCCGCAATATGTTGGCCGGCGCCGGAGGTATCGATTCTGTACTTCTGATTGTTGCCGCCGATGAAGGCGTGATGCCTCAAACGCGCGAGCATTTTGAAATCTGCCGTCTGCTAGAAATAAATAGCGGAATCATCGCAATCACAAAATGCGATCTTGTAGACGACCGCGAGCTCGTTGACCTAGTTCGGGCGGAAATCGCGGAGCTGACCGAAGCGACTCCGCTCGCGGCCGTCCCAGTTATCGAATGTAGCAGCCGGACCCACGCCGGAATCGATGAAATTCGCTCGGCTCTGATCGAAATTTCGCGAAATTTTCGCCGCGGCGGAGAGCTTCTCGCCGCAAGGCTCCCAATTGACCGCTCGTTTACGGTGAAAGGCTTTGGAACCGTTGTAACTGGAACCCTTGTTTCGGGAAATATAGAAGACCAAATGGAACTCGAGCTTTTGCCCGAGAGACGACGGGTCAGAATTCGCGGCATCGAAACGTTTGGGCAGAAGGCACAACGAGCCGTTGCGGGGCAGCGGGTCGCCTTAAACATAGCGGGAAAAGCTCACAATGAAATAAAACGCGGAATGTTGCTCGCGGAACCTGCAATTTTCGGCGTCTCGCAATCCGCAGATGCTCTCATTCGAATCCTTGCGACAGCGCCGCGGCCGCTTACGGACCGTCAAAGGCTGCGCATTCATACCGGCACGGCCGAATTGATGGCGCGAGTTCGGATTCTGGATGAATCGGGCGAAATTCGCCCTGGCGAAAGTGGCTTTATTCAACTCAGGTTTGAATCGCCGTCGACGTTCATCTTTGGCCAGAGGTTTATTGCAAGGACGTACTCGCCGCAGCACACGATCGGCGGCGGCGAAATAATCCTGCCTTCGGCAAAGCGCACGAAGCGACGTGAATTTCCCGATTGCCGACGTTTTTTGCAAGAAATGCTCGTCGCAAAACGCGATCCGGCGAAATTGATTCGAACCATTATCGGCCAATCAGGAACGAGCGGCGTTTCAGACGCCCGCTTGCTTGAAATACTCGGTTGGCGGACCGATGCACTCCACAAGACAATTAGCGAAGCGACGATCGCTGGCGAGATAATAATCGAAGCCGGGCAGTATTATTCGCCGGCTTCTGCAGCCGCTGGAGAACGGAAGATACTAGAACTGCTCGATCGCTTGCATCAATCAAACCCGCTGAAAGGAAATTTTGCGACAATGGAAATCCTCAGGCGCGCGGCGGTGAGCGGTTTTTCCGAGCCGCTAATAAGCTTTGCGTTCAGGCGGCTTGCTGAGAAGGGAAAAATTGAGCTTCGCGGTGATGCAGCATCGCTCGCCGGCCGCGACACCAAACTCTCCGTGACTCAAGCCGCAATTGCCGAAAAGCTCAAAAATCTGCTCTTTGAGGCAGGACTCCAGCCGCCGAAAATCTCCGAGTTGATCGATGTTGCAGGCAGCAGAGATCTGTCCGCTATTCGCTCGGTTCTACGATACCTTGCCGAGAGCGGCGAAATTGTCATCGTTTCCGAAGAATTTGCTTTCGATCGGGGAAGGCTACTGGCGTTGCTCGAAAAGATTTTCGAGTATGCCGATCGTTCCGAAGACCGGACGATCGATGTTGCAGCATTTAAGGAAATTTCTGGCCTTTCGCGGAAATTTGCAATTCCGATTCTCGAATACCTAGACCGGCAAGGTATAACGCGCCGCAATGGCGATCGGCGCGTCGTCCGTAAACCACAGAATCGGAATCCGACTGACAAAAACTGAAACAACGAAGATATGATAATCGGAATAGTTGCGATCGACAGGAATTTTGCGATTGGCAGGGGCGGTAAATTGCCCTGGTATTTCAGCGCTGATTTGCGGCATTTCAAGCAGACAACCCAAGGACACGTAGTAGTAATGGGCTGGAAAACTTGGCAATCTATCGGGAAGCCGCTTCCGGACCGGATAAATATAGTTCTCTCGCGAGCTGAAAACCTGAAACTTCCGCCGGGTGTTATTCGATTTGCAAATCCAGACGATGTTGTCCGATTTGCCAAAAACGCGGAAAAGGACGTTTTCGTTATCGGTGGCGCACGTACCTATTCGGCTCTTTCCGATGCCATCGAAAAATGGATCGTTACCGAAATACCGCTTTCCGTTCCCGATACAGATACATTTTTGCCGCGGGATTTCCTAAATGATTTCGAAGTCGAAGCCGAACTTGAAATCGGCGACAGGCTTTGGGTAAAGTACCTGCGGCGAAAACCGAATTTGTAGTAAGATAATCGCAAAAACCGGAGGCGAAAAAATTATGATGGGCGGTAAAACCTGGGAAGAATGGATCGAAGAATACTCACAGGGTCACCAGAATGCCGTTAATCGCCTAACTCACAGTTTCGGCATTCCGATGATCGCAGTCTCGATCATTCTTCTTCCTTTTTCTTTTTTTGTTGCCGGATTATGGAAACTCTCGCTCGCACTGTTTCTAATCGGCTGGGCATTGCAGTTTATTGGCCATTATTTCGAAGGCAAGCCGCCGGAATTCTTCAAGGACTGGCGTTTCCTTTTCGTCGGATTGCGCTGGTGGCTAAAAAAGGTTGTCGGGCTCGGACGTTCGCAAGCGGCGGCTGAAAAATCCAAAATTTTATAACAAAAGCAAAAGGAAATCCGGATTTGTCCGAAGATTTGATACTTGCGCTGGATATCGGCACCTCGGGCCTCCGCGGTGCTCTCTTCGATCGCTTCGGGAAAAAGATACCGTCCAGCGAAGCACGCATCAACCTAAAGCCGAACGCAGCCGCGCGGCTCGGATCGGAGTTAGACGCCCGCACGGTCGTTCGCAACGCCGTCGCGATTATCGATACGGTGATAAATAATGCTGGGGGCGACATCGCGTGGATTGCCGCCTCGTCGCTCTGGCATACGCTCATCGGTATGGACGCCAACCGACGGCCGACAACGCCCGTTTTCACCTGGGCCGACAACCGCGGCCGCGATCAAGCCGTATTTCTGCGAAGGCATTTCGACGAGTCCACAATTCACGGTCGCGTCGGGGCCCGCTTTCATCAGAGTTTTTGGCCGGCTAAACTTCTTTGGCTTCGTGACGAACACGAGGAAGCCTGGCGCCAAACCAAAAAATGGCTTTCATTGCCGGACTTTCTGACTCTTTCATTTTGCGGCGAGGCGGTAACGAGCGTCTCGATCGCCTCGGGAACTGGAGTTTTCAACATCCGCTCTCTCGATTGGGACGCGGAACTTGTCGAGTTTCTTCGGCTTAAAACTAGTCATTTATCGGAAATCGCCGCCGATGGCCACGGCCTTTCACTTTTACCAAAATTTCGGCAAAGGTGGCCGAGGTTGAGAAATGCAAAATGGCTGCCCGCAATCGGCGATGGAGCCGCCGCGAATCTTGGCTCGGGTTCGTCGCGAAAAGATCGCGCGGCGCTCAGCATCGGAACCTCGGCAGCGCTCAGAATCTTGTATCGCGGAGAACCGCCGGACCGGATGCCGAAAGGACTCTTTTGTTATCGAGCCGACAGCCGTCGGATTGTGCTCGGCGGGGCGCTTAGCGACGGCGGCTTCCTACTCGACTATCTAAAAAGCCTGCTCGCCGTCCCCGGTAATGCAAAATCACTGGACCGAAAGATTCTTGCCCGCGAAACGAGCGGCATATCTTTTCTACCATTTGTAAATGGCGAGCGGAACACTGGCTACCATCCGTACGCGCGCGGCGCGATTTTCGGTTTGCAAGCTACGTCGGATTCGATCGATATTCTAAAGTCGGCGATCGAAGGCATCGGCTTTCGGCTAGCAGCAATCCTCGAGGAAATTCAAAGCGTTGCACGATTGCGTGAAATCGTCGGCTCGGGCGGGGCATTTTGCTCCTCGCGCGCTTTGCAGCAAACTATTGCTGATATTTTTGGCCGGAAAATCCTCGTTTCACGCGATTGCGATGCTTCCCTACGCGGAGCCGCTTTGCACGCCGCTGAGACTACTGGCAAAATAGTTCGTATCGAAACCGTCGCAAAAACGTCGCGTTCAAGCGTAAATCCCGACCCTGTTCGTCGCCGCTATTATGCGACTGAGCGCGAGCGACACAATGCGCTTTATCAGCTTTTTTTTCAATCGAATCTAATCGAATCTAAATGAAAACCGCAAAAAACCAACTGCTTAAATGCGATCTCGATACGCTTTCAATCAACACGATCCGGACGCTTTCACTCGATGCCGTTCAAAAGGCAAATAGCGGCCATCCCGGTCTTCCGCTCGGTATGGCGCCAGCGGCATATATTCTTTGGATAAAGTTTTTAAGGCACAATCCGAAAAATCCGAAGTGGTTTGGGCGGGACCGTTTCCTGCTCTCTGCCGGCCACGGGTCAATGCTTCTTTACAGCCTTTTGCACCTGACGGGCTACGATTTACCTTTAGATGAAATCAAGCGTTTTCGGCAACTTCATTCGGAAACGCCCGGCCATCCGGAAAATATCCTCACACCCGGCGTCGAGGTGACAACTGGCCCGCTCGGTCAGGGCTTTGCAAACGGCGTCGGAATGGCAATAGCCGAAGCGCATCTCGCAGCCCGCTTCAATCGTCCGGGCCACCGGATTATTGACAGCTTCATTTACGCAATCGTCTCGGACGGTGACCTGATGGAAGGCATCAGTTATGAGGCCGCGAGCCTCGCGGGCCATTTAAAGCTCGGCAAATTGATTTATCTTTACGACGATAACCGCGTAACGATTGATGGCCCGACAGATTTGGCTTTCTCGGAAGACGTTACGAAGCGATTCGAGGCCGCGGGCTGGCACGTCTTGGAAGTTGCCGACGGCAACAACTTAAAATCGATCGCAAGCGCAATCAAAGCGGCGCAGAAAATAAAAGACAAGCCGAAATTAATCCGGATCCGGACAATTATCGGCTATGGAATGCCGAAACAGGGAACAAGCAAGGCTCATTCCGACGCCCCTGGAATCGACGCCGTCCGCGAAACGAAACGAAACCTCGGTTGGCCAGAAGACAAGGAATTCTTCATCCCGCGCGAAGTGCTTCGGCATATGCGGCGAGCTATAACCGCCGGAGCAGCGCTTGAAAAGCAATGGAATGCCGCATTTGCGCGATACAGCAAGGCGTTCCCTGCCGATGCAACCGAGCTTCAGCGCCGAATTGCAGCAGAATTGCCAGCCGGCTGGCAAAAATCGCTACCGCGTTTTTCGCGACCAGAGGCAAAGGCAACACGGGCCTACAGCGGAGAAGTTATTAACGCCATTTCCGACGCTTTACCAGATCTTTTCGGTGGCTCGGCAGACCTAACTCCGTCAAACAATACGTACATCAAATCCTCCGCCGATTTTCAGGCTGGCAAATACCAGAACCGAAATATCCATTTCGGTATCCGCGAACACGCGATGGGCGCAGCCCTAAACGGAATGGCCCTGTTTGGCGCCGTGATTCCCTTCGGCGGAACATTCCAGACATTTTCGGATTATATGCGGCCGTCAATCCGGCTGGCCGCGCTTTCGCACATTCGGGTAATTTACGTTTTTACTCACGATTCGATTGGGCTCGGCGAAGACGGCCCGACGCACCAATCCGTAGAACATTTGGCTGCATTGCGTGCAATACCAAGACTGGCAGTAATTCGGCCGTGTGATGCTGCTGAGGTCCGCCAGGCCTGGCAAGCTGCACTCTCTCGCAACAACGCTCCGACCGCGCTTGCTTTATCGCGGCAAAAAGTAGCTGTAATTGACCGCAAAAAATTTGCGGATGCCCGCGGGCTGCATAAAGGCGCGTATGTTCTGGCCGAGGCGGCCGACAAAAATGGTGCAAAAACGACGCCGCGTTTGATTCTCATTGCCACCGGATCAGAGGTCAGCCTCGCGATTGAGGCTCGCGAAAGACTCAACCGATCGGGTATTCCGACCCGCGTTGTTTCAATGCCGTGTATGGAGTTTTTCGAGTCGCAGCCCGAGCGCTACAGGAAGTCCGTCCTGCCGCCGGAGATCTCGGCGCGACTTGCAATTGAAGCAGGCGTGAGCTTTGGCTGGGCAAAATATGTCGGCAGCCGAGGCGATGTTTTGAGTGTTGACCGTTTCGGTGCGTCCGCGCCGGCAGAAGACCTTTTTCGCGAATTTGGCTTTACTGTCGAATCAGTTGTCAAGCGTGCTCGCCGGCTCCTCCGCTAGCCGATTTCGGTGCATGTCGCTACATTAGCCGCTTAATTCGCCGGATTCTCGGCGGGAAAGGCGCCCTTGCCCAGCAATCTCCGGATTTTGCAGCGGCCTCCGGGATCTTTCGTCTTTTTGGGCG
>PSMA01000010.1:0-14515 GCA_040289905.1 Blastocatellia bacterium | reverse complement strand
AGAAAACTGAGCTGTCAATTCACGCCGTATCTGTTCTATCATTAAAATAATGGGAATTTACGATCAAATGACGGAGACTGAAAAATTTGCCTGCCGCGTAATCGCGGATCACGCGCGGGCAACTGCCTTCGCCATCGCGGACGGAATTTTGCCGGGAAACGAAGGCCGAAATTACGTTTTGCGAAAAATAATGCGCCGCGCCATTTATCATGGCCGCGAGCATCTCGGCCTGAGAGAGCCGTTTTTCTACAAGGTTTGCGATTTCGTCGTGACACTGATGCACGAAGCTTATCCGGAACTGGCGGCCCAACGTGGTTTTATCGAAAAGATGGTTCGGCTCGAGGAAGAGCGGTTTGGAAACACGGTTACCGTTGGACTCACAAAACTAAATGAGCTCAAAATTGATCCTGCGGAAAAAGATAAGCCCGGAATGTTCATCGAACTCGCCCGGCTCTATGACACATACGGCACGCCGCGCGATTTGATTCGCATTTTTCTATCTGAAAAAGGGGTCGAGTTTGGAGAAGATGAGTTCAACGCTCGTTTCGACGCGGCTTTGCAAGAACTGCAAAAACAATCCGGGATAGGAAAAACCGAACGAAAGTCCGAAATTAGTCCTGTCTATCACCAAGCTCTCGAGCTCTTTGGCAAATCTTTATTTCGCGGTTATGAAACGACGCGAATTGAAAATGCGCATGTTACCGGCATCATCAAAAAGAGCGATTACGGCGAACTGGAAATAGCTGAGCATCTAGATGAAGGCGAAGAGGGTCTCGTCGTACTAGCGGAAACGCCCTTTTATGCCGAAGCGGGCGGACAGGTCGGAGATACGGGCGTAATCGCAAGCGAAGCCGCGACGGCGCGCGTTTTTGATACTTTCGCGCCGGTACCGGGTTTGATCCTGCATAAGTGTCGCGTCGAGACCGGCGCACTACGAACCGGCGACGAAGTAGTCGCAATTGTGGATGAAGAAATCCGAAACGCAACACGCCGGAATCATACAGCGACACACCTTGTCCACGCGGCGCTCAAAGAGGTTCTCGGTAGCCACGTAAAGCAGGCCGGCTCGGTCGTTGCTCCAGGTTTTCTGCGGTTCGATTTTACGCATTTTCGTCCGCTGACGGACGCAGAGATTCGCGAAATCGAAGACCTAGTAAATCGTTACATTTTGCGTAACGAGCCCGTTTCAACGCTCATTATGGCTCTCGAGGATGCAATGCGAAGCGGGGCGGTTGCAATGTTTGGGGAAAAATACGCTTCACAGGTCCGCGTCCTCCGAGTAGGCGACGGGAATTTTTCAATGGAACTTTGTGGCGGTACGCATGTCCGCGCGACAGGCGACATCGGCGCATTCAAAATTATCTCCGACGAAGCGATTGCCTCCGGAGTCCGCAGAATTCGGGCAATAACGGGATTCGAAGCCCTAAATCGACTCCGCGAAGACGAACTGCTGATCGAGCGAAGCCTCGACGTACTAAAAACTCAACGCGACCAATTGCCGACAGCGATTGAGCGGCTGCAGGAAGAATTAAAGCGAGCACGGCGCGAGGCTGAAGAGCTCAAACTAAAGCTCGCGATGCGCGGAAACGGAAGCGGTCGCGATGAAAAAGAAGAATCGCTGGATGTCGGTGGCGTCCGCGTAATCGCAAAAATCATCGACGGGCTTGATCCAAATGCGATTCGCCAGTTATCTGATACGTTGCTTGCGCGGCTCGGCTCGGGCGTTGTAATTCTCGGTCGGCGAGCAGATGGGAAGGCGAGTATGATTGTCCGAATTTCGAGAGATCTGACGGATCGGATCAACGCGGGAAAGCTAATTAAAGAAATGACTCCGATCCTCGGCGGCCGCGGCGGCGGGCGTCCCGATATGGCGGAAGGCGGCGGACCAGAGACCGAAAAACTACAGGCAGCAATAGACATCGGCCTCACGGCGATCCGCAAAGAGACCGAAAAATCCAGCTAGAAAAGGCGCAAATGGCCAAATCGGACCGCGAAATTATTTCAATTAATCCGGCGACCGGCCAGGAGATTGCCCGCGTCCAGCAATCGACGACTGACGAAATAGCCAGCGCAGTCGCTGCTGCACGACGTTGCTTTTCGAGCCAATGGAGCAGGACCAGCTTTTCCAATCGGCGGCAACTTCTCCTTCGAGCCCGAGGAATCATCCTCGAAGAAATGGATTCGATCGCAAAACTGATTTCTGCTGAATCCGGAAAGCCGTTTGGCGAAGCGATTGCCATGGAAATCGTGCCGGTCCTAGACTTGATGCGATGGGTCGCGTCAGACGCGGAAAAAATCCTCCGGCCTAGGAAAATCCGAATCGGTCTCTACGCTCTTCTCGGACGAAGCTCGCGAATCGAATATAAGCCGCTCGGGGTTATTGGAATAATTCCTGCGTGGAATTACCCTTTTTCAATACCGCTTGGCGAGGCGGCGATGGCTCTAATGGCTGGCAATACAGTTGTCATCAAGCCTTCGGAACTGACGCCGCTCGTTGGGATGAAAATCGGCGAGATATTTTCGCGAGCCGGCTTCCCCGCCGATGCAGTAAAAATTGTTTCCGGCGGCGGTGGCGTTGGTTCCGGCCTTGTTAATGCCGCTCCGGACAAAATCTTGTTCACCGGCTCGGTCGCAACGGGCAAAAAGATTCTCGCCGCAGCCGCCGAGAAAATGATTCCTGTTGTGCTTGAGCTCGGCGGAAAAGATCCAATGATAGTTTTCGAAGATGCGAATCTGCAACAAGCAGCGGCTGCTGCTGTCTGGGGCGCATTTTGCAATGCGGGACAATCTTGCTCGTCGGTCGAGCGGCTTTACGTGCACGAAAGTATTGCGGAGGAATTGACAAAGAAGATCGTTGAAAAAACGCGGCTTTTGAAACAGGGCGATCCATTGCTCGAAGAGGTCAGTATCGGCGCGATATCATCCGAACGGCAGGTCAGCGTTGTCGAACGTCACGTAGATGATTTTCGAGAAGCTGGTGCGGTGATCCGAACCGGCGGACGGCGCAATCCGAATTTTGCTAATGCCGAAACAAACCTCTTTTACGAACCAACCGTAATTACCGGTGCCACAAACGAAATGCGTCCGATGCAGGAGGAAACCTTTGGCCCGACCTTGCCGATTGCAACCTTTCGCGACGAAGCGGAGGCAATCCGGCTTGCCAACGATTCGGAATTTGGCTTGACGGCAAGTGTCTGGACGCGTGATCGTTCGCGCGGCCGCCGCGTCGCCCGCCAAATAGAAGCCGGCACGGTTTGCATCAACGAAGTGCTGTATACTCACGGCATCGGCCAGACGCCTTGGGGCGGGGTAAAAAATTCCGGTCGCGGATGGACACACGGAGTCGAAGGCTTTTTCGAACTAGTCCGGCCACAGCATATTCACACAAATCACTTAGCAATTTTGCCGGATGCCTGGTGGATGCCGTATTCTCCGGTGGCGGTCGAAACGTTCCGTGGATTTGCCCGCAAGTTTGCCAGCGGTTCATTGCTGCGGACAGCGACGCTCCTGCCGCAACTTATCCGTCGAATACGCGAGATTCTTTGATCGAGTGCTTTGCCCGATTGGCGAGATTCTTATGCACGTTCGGTTTCTTATTTTCTCCACCTTTTTTCTTATTCTCTTTGATTCATCATTCGCGCGAGGGTCGTCTATCAGCTTGATTCCGAAACCGCTTTCGGTTGAGTCCGGCAAAAAGCAGGTCGAGCTCACGCGTACGACAAATATCGTAGCCACCGATCAAGCAGCACGACTCGCCGCCGAAGCGCTCAATGAGCGGCTTAAAGCGACGTCCGGGTTTCAGTTGAACATCGTCGGCAAAAATGAAAGCGGTCCGGCTATCGTTTTCGAAACCGAATCTTCTGACAGCACGGCGCCGGAAAGTTATCGGCTATCGATTTCCGCTACTGGAATTCGTATTTCCGGCGACCCGGCTGGACTTTTTTACGGCGTGCAAACTTTGATGCAAATCTTGCCAAGGAGATTCGGCGAAACCGTTGAAGTGCCATTTATCACCGTCACGGATTCGCCGCGGTTCAAATACCGCGGAATGCATCTCGACACTGCGCGGCATTTTATGCCAGTCGAATTCGTGAAAAAGTTTATCGACCTGATGGCTCAATTTAAGTTCAATTCTTTTCACTGGCATCTGACCGACGATCAGGGTTGGCGACTCGAGATAAAAAAATATCCACGGCTTACCGAAATTGGCTCTTTCAGGCCGGAAACTGTAGTTGAGCGTAACCTCTCGCCGTACATCGGTGACAATCAGCCGCACGGTGGCTTTTACACTCAGGAGCAGATACGCGACGTCGTACAATATGCAAGCAAGCGATACATTACAATTATCCCTGAAATAGAAATGCCGGGGCACGCGTCTGCCGCTTTGGCCGCCTATCCGCAATTTGGCTGCAAGAAGGATTATCAATACAAGGTTCAAACAACCTGGGGAATTTTCAAGGAGATATTCTGCCCGACGGAGGAAACCTTCAGATTTCTCGAAGATATCCTCGAAGAAACAATGTTACTTTTCCCCGATTCGCCATATATTCACATCGGTGGCGACGAAGTCCTGAAAGACCATTGGAGAGAATCAGAATTTGTTCAGGAACTTAAAAACCGCGAAAACCTAAAAGACGAGCATGAAGTCCAATCGTATTTTATTCGAAGAATCGAGAAATTCGTCAATTCGAAAGGCAAGAAAATAATCGGGTGGGACGAGATACTCGAAGGCGGCATCGCGCCGAACGCAACGATTATGAGTTGGCGCGGAATGCGGGGCGGCATCGAAGCCGCGAAAGCGAAACACGCTGTCATAATGACGCCGACCGATTACGTCTATTTCGATTATGGACAAGGCAATCCGGAATATGAGCCGCTCAATATCGGCTCTTACGTGCCGCTCGCGAAGGTCTATTCCTTTGAACCGATATCGCCGGACCTCGCCAAAGACGAAGCGCACTTCGTTATCGGCGGACAGGCGAATATCTGGACAGAATATATGAAAACGCCGCAGCAGGTAGAATATATGGCGTTTCCACGAATGCTTGCTTTGAGCGAAGTTCTTTGGACTATCAAAGAAGAGCGCAACTTCGACGATTTCCAGCGGCGGCTAAATTTGTTTTTGCCGCGGCTTGATGACCAAAACGTAAACTATCGAATCCCGGAACCGGGGGGTTTACAGAATATCCTTACGCAACACCACAAGGTTCAACTTACACTAGAGCCGTCGCCGGAAACCCGCATTCACTACACCACGGACGGCACAGCGCCCGATGAACGTTCGCCTGTTTATTCGCGGCCGATTGAAATCCGACTCCGCAAAGGGGAAGTCAAGACGCTGAAGATTATCGTGGTCAACGCAGTTGGCCGCAAAAGCGTCGTCTATGCAGCGATTATTTTTAGTGGAAAGCTGCGAGAGCCCGATAAAACAGAAGCAAAACAACCTGGCCTTGCATACGAACTCTTCATCCCGCGTGGCGAGCTTGCGGGCGAAGGCGAAAAGTTTACCGGTTCGACGCTCTCGACGGCGCTCCGGCAATTTGAGCCACGCTTTGACCTTAAAAGGCCCTTCGCAATTAAGTTCGAAGGTTACCTTCGAGTTCCGGAAGACGGTATTTACGAGTTTCAAGTCGATTCTGTTTGGGATACAACCGTCTTATTCGGCGATGAGACGATAATAGACGACGCTGGGACAAAAGACCGCAAAATACGTTCGGTAATACTGCCGTTAAAGGCCGGCCTCCATAAGATTTCGTTCGGATACAATCACCACGGCGGCGAACCCTCGTTCCGCTTTAGGTGGGGAATAAAGGGCCGCGGACTCACGCAGGCCTGGGGAAACGAATTCTTGCATTGAATCAAACTCAAAAACCCCTCTACCGCCGTGGCGGTAGAACACTCCCGGATGTTTTTAACCCGATTCTATTTAAAATGACTTTTGACCGTCCGCGGACGTCTAAAACCTAGCCGGACGTCGCAATCGCGACCGGAAACCGATCTTTTATTTCGGAAGAGGTTTTTATGGACAGGCGTTATTTTCTTAAAACAAGCGGAATTGGGCTTGCAAGTTTTGGATTTATGGCTGCGGCGCCGGAATTTCTGCACCAATTTGCCGCTGCACAAACAAATACAGGTTTTGGAAAGCGAAAGGTTCTGGTAACTATCTTTCAGCGTGGGGCCGTTGACGGATTGAATATGGTCGTCCCCTTCGGTGAATCAGCCTATTACGAGCTTCGGAAAACGATTGCTATTTCAAAGCCGAATCAGACCGACGGGGCCATCAACCTTGACGGATATTTCGGTCTGCATCCTTCTCTGGAGCCATTTGAACAATTATGGCAATCGCGGCAGTTGGCAGTAATCCATTCCGCCGGTTCGCCCGACAATACACGATCGCATTTCGATGCACAGGATTATATGGAATCGGGCACGCCGGGCGTAAAATCGACCCGCGACGGCTGGCTCAACCGTGCCTTGCAGGCAACAGGGGGAAAATCTGTCTCTCCGTTTCGAGCCGTTGCAATGACGCAGCAATTGCCTCGATCGCTCTACGGAAAGGCTCCGGCCGTTGCAATGACGAATCTGGCGGATTTTACAATCAAGGCCGGATTTTACAGTGGCGATCTAGCCGGCGGTTTTGAAGGGCTTTACCAGCAAAGCGTAAAAGATACGCTCGGCGAAACCGGTCGAGAGACCTTCGAAGCAATGGAGTTTCTTAAAAAGGCAAATCCCGCACAGTATAAACCTGAGAACGGCGCCGCTTATCCTCAGTCGTCTTTGGGACGCTCGCTGCAACAGATTGCTCAGCTCATAAAGGCAGAGGTTGGACTTGAGGTAGCATTTGCCGAATCCGGCGGCTGGGACACACACGTCAACCAAGGCGGCGCCCGCGGACAGCTGGCAAACCTGCTGCGGGATTTCGCGGCGGCAATTACCGCATTTGCCGTTGACCTTGGCAAACACTTGGACGATGTAGTTGTACTGACAATGAGCGAGTTTGGTAGGACTGCACGCGAAAACGGCAACCGCGGCACCGACCACGGACACGGAAACGCTATGTTCGTAATCGGAAACTCCGTAAAAGGCGGGAAGGTTTACGGCGATTGGAAAGGGCTCAAGCCGGCGGATCTCAACGAGGGCCGCGACCTTGCCGTCACCACGGATTTTCGTGACGTGTTTGCCGAAGCGGCGGCAAAACATCTGGGAGCTCGCGAACTGAGCTCCCTTTTTCCAGGTTACTTTGTGAAACGGACCAATTTCCGCGGATATTTGGCTTAACGATTCCGAAGATCGCCGAACGGAAGATCGTTTTCGTCAAGCTTTGCGATCGTATCTTTGTAAATTTTGATTTTTCCTTCGGACTCCAATTTGCGGCGGGTCGCTGCCAGATAATCCGAAAATACGGCGGCCCGTTTTTGCGCTAATTTCATGTCCATTAGCCGATCGCGCTCTTTGGCAAATTCCTGCATATCGGCGTCTTCGCGTTTATTCAAGCCGACGAGATAGTAGGTATCACCGATTTGAATCGGCTTTTTGGTTACTTCGCCCGCCTTCATCGCGAAAATCGCATCCTCGAGCTCGTCGTTGGTAGTTGCGGCGGCTCCTTTGCCTAGTGGGGAGCCAAGAACATAGCCCTTTGATTCTTCCGCCTTTAATCCCTTAGTCGAGGCCAAGGCCTCGAGCTCCGACGGATTTTTAGCTCCGGCGGCAATCTGGTTTGCTATGTCCTGAATCTTTTCGCGGGCCTTTTCCATTTTCACCAGATCGACAAGCTGAGCTCGGACTTCTTCGAAAGTTGCGTCACGCGGATCTCGTTTATCCACAAGCATCGGAATGGCAAATCCATTTGGAACCGGAATTTTGTCGCCGACATCTTGAGGATTTACCAGCATCGAAATACCATCTTCAAATTGCGGCGACACGCCGATATTCGGGACATCGTCACCAGGTTTGACGTAATCGGTCTCACGAATCATTTCGGAAACCGGCATATTCGCCTCTGCTGAAAAACGTTTGGCGACGGCTTCGACGTCCTTCGTTTCCTTGAGCGCTTCGGCAATTTTCTGTGCCAACTCCGCGGCTTTCGCATAGGCGCGACGGTTCCTGAGGCTTACCTCGAGCTCCTTTTTCGCATCTTCAAAAGTTTTCGGTATCGCATCGCCGCGGCGAAGTATGAAAATCCTGCCCTGATAGTTTATCGGCTCCGTAATTTCGCCGGGCTGCATTTTAATTAGCCGCTGATACGGGTCCGTCGGGTTATTTGGATTTTCGCGGATTGGGCCGCGAAGTTTTCCGCCTTGATATGCCGTCGCCGGGTTTTCTGACCGGCCACGTGCAGCCTCGGCAAATGCCTCTTCGGAAACCGTTGGGCCGTCTTTCCGAAGCCGGGCAATAATCTCGTTTGCTTTCTCCAGTACCACGGCCTCCTGATCCGGCTTTGGAATTCGAAGGACGATTTCTTGGCCGAGCACACCGGAAATTTTCTTTTCCGCCGGGAGTTTATCGTATTCCGCTCTCAGATCTTCTTCGGATATCGGTAATTTCTCACCGATTTTCGCAGTATTGATAAAAATATATTTGATTTTCTTTTGCGGCGTGCTGATGTAATAAGCCTGCTTATTTTTTTCGAAGTAATCGCGAAGGTCCGCTTCTGTCGGGGTAATGGTCTTTGCAAGCTCGGCCGGATCGATCAGGACATAGGTTAAATCAAAGCGCGAATTTTTTTTCTGAAAATCTCGGATTAGCTCATCTTCGGAAACGATAACGCCTGCAGTTACAAAAGCGCGGAGTTTTTCGGCACTTAGGCTGTCGCGGATAGATTCTTCGAAGGCGGCGACACTACCTGCTTGATTTACGGCGACCTGTTCGTATTGCTTTCGGTCAAAGGGCTGTCCGTCGGCGCTCTTGAATTGTTCGCGGATTGCATCTGCTACTTCTTTATCCGACGCAGTCAAACCAAGCCGAGCCGCTTCGACACGAATTAGCCGCGACGTTATCAAATTGTCCAGAACTGCCTTTGCCGGATACGGTCGGCCCTGCATCATCTGCGAAAAAGCTTCTTTTTGCCGGTAAACTTCACCAACGGTAATTTTCTCGCCCGCAACATTTGCGGCAGTCTTCTCGCTGCGTGCGAGATTGCGGCCAAGATCGCCGCGCGCGGGCGCATAAAAGAAAATAAGACTCGCGACCATCAATACTCCGAAGAGAATCAAAACGGCGTTTCGCGTCCTCTCAAGCCGATTGAAAAACTTTAGCATTACTCAACACCCTAAAAAATCTTCCTAAAACTCACATTCGACAAACTGCGATAATATCAAAGGCAACCGAAATATCCAACGCCATAGACCGGCGTCAAGGCTACAGGCTACTTGCGGACTAACACAAATTATTGAATCATTGGACCTTGGAAGCTGCAATGAAGAAAAAGCCAATAAACCGCGTTGGCATCATCGTCAAACCAAATGACGACGAAGCGTTAGCAAGCGCCGCCGAACTTACAGCTTGGCTGCAAAAACTCAGAGTCGAAACCATCGGCGAGCCGCTCGTTTTGTCGCAGCGCAATGGGGCTGAACGCGGCCGACAAATTGCTTCCACTTCCGATCTACTCGTCGTACTTGGAGGCGACGGGACGATGATATCTACCTCGCGAATCGCCGCCGAAACGGACGTCCTAGTAATTGGCATAAATCATGGCGGACTCGGTTATTTGACGGATTTTAGAATTGAGGAAATGTTTCCAGCCCTGAAATTCGTCCTTGAGGGCAAATATGAAATTGACGAGCGCGTAATGCTCAGTGTTGAGCATTTTCGTCAAGACGAGCTCCTCGCCGTTGGCTGCGTTCTAAACGATGTGGTAATAAACAAAGCCGCGCTGGCCAGGATCATTGAGATCGAAATCTCCCTTGATAACTTGTTTGTAAACTCGTTTCGGGCGGACGGGCTTATCGTTTCGACTCCGACGGGCTCTACAGCCTACAACCTTTCGGCTGGCGGGCCAATCGTTTATCCATCGATGAATGCCGTCGTTTTGACGCCGATCTGCCCATTTACGCTGACAAACCGGCCAATTGTCGTCCCCGATAACTCCGTAATTGAATTGCGCCTTAAAAATGAAAACGAAGGGGTCGTGCTGACGCTGGACGGACAGGTCGGTTATTCGATGCAGGCGACAGACCTTGTTGTCGTGCGAAAAAGCAAAGCGACCTTAAAACTCGTACAGCCGCCAAACCGAAACTATTTCGATGTTTTACGAAACAAACTGAAATGGGGAAGGTAAGTTTGGCGGCTTGTACCGAGGAATGCCGAGATTCGATTGCGGCCTGCGTCAAACCCTACCTTCCGGCGGTTCCCATCGATATTTTTTCAAATCGCAGCGGCCATTGGTGTCAAATTCGATTCCTTCCTGCTCGAGCATCGATTGTTGTAGGTCTACGGGCACAGTCAGCCGGCCGGTTGAGCAGCCGCCCCGCGAATTTATCACTCTTTGCCAAGGCACACCGGCAAGATCCGCCGTATGCATTACATAGCCAACAGTCCGCGGCGTATAGCCTTTGCCCAGAATCGCCGCGATCTGGCCATAGGTCATTACGCGGCCAAAGGGTATCCGGCGGACAAGTTCGAAAACGCATTCCCGATATGCGGCCTGTTTGATTTTCATTTGCGTTAGTCGCGACGAATCAGCAATGTTCGGGCAGGCGACCCGTCTCCTTTTCCGCCAATATATTTGAGCGGAAGGCAGATCAATTCGTAGTCGCCGGGCTCAACCGAGCGCAAGTCCAGCCCTTCGAGTATTACGATTCCTTTTTCGAGCAGCGCTTTATGGACCGGATGGCCTTCGGCACCGGCTTTTTCTATTGAAAGATAGTCAATGCCGACAAGCCGAATTCCCGCCGAGGCAAGGATTCGTGCAGCCGGCGGTGTCAGATGAGTGAAATCTTTGCGAAAGCCGTCGTCGGGATGTTTCCATAATTCGCTATTGCGCGTTTTGAAGAGAATTCGCTCGAAACCCTGCAAATCTATCAGGTGTTCCGGGCCGATTTCTATTACCTCGGGCGAAATCGAGACGACGCGGCAAGGGCCGATGAGCTTCGCCGGGTCAATTTCGGCAATTGCTGGCCCTCCTTCGATAAAATGGCTCGGCGCGTCAACGTGCGTTCCAGTATGAACGCCAAAGGTAATTTCCGAAATGTTTGCGGCATCGCCATTTGTGATCGACATTACAGTCCGGATGCGAACCAACGGATCACCCTCAAAGATCGGGACGCTTTCGCTGATTGGAACCGTAACGTCGAATATCTGCATTTGAGATGAGAATAAAGCAAAGCGGCGGCGGCGGCAATGTTGCGCTCGACCGCCTGATTATTTAAGACTGTAGGAAGAGATGGACACACCGAGAATATCTGCCTCCAGCTACTCGAATACAGCGCCGCTTATTTGGTCATTTATTTATGGGCAGAATCATGGCCGCGTTGAGCTGATCCTAGATACTGCGCCGGCTCGGTCAGCCGAATTATTACACACCGGTCGAGTAGATGCTGCGCTAGTTCCTATCATTGCTTCTCAGTCGATTGACGATATCAAAATCATTTCGGACGTCTGCGTCGGAGCTAGAGAGAGAGCCCGCAGCGTATGCATTATTTCCAAAGAAAAGGACTTGGGCGAAATCCAGAGCATCTCTCTGGACACTTCCTCGCGAACGTCAGCAGCGCTAACAAAAATAATCTTTCGCGAATTCATCGGGACCGAGCCTGCCTGGACTGAAGCAAAACCAGAACCGTCGGCGATGCTTGCCGCAAGCGATGCTGCGCTTTTGATTGGCGATCCGGCTCTCGTTATTTCGGAGACAGGCCTTCTCCCGGACAAAACGCCGGTTCGTATTTTCGATTTGGCCACGATTTGGCGCGAATGTACGGGTTTTGGATTCATTTTTGCGATGTGGATGACGCGAAACGACTCGGTCGAGATTGATTTCCGCGCAGCGCGCGATGAGGGTCTACTGCATATCGAAGAAATTGTTTCCAACTATTTGCCTGATATTCAGATTTCGCGCGATCAAATGCGGCTTTATCTTACCGAAAATATAATCTATCAGCCGGACGAGGAATTGCTATGCGGCATGGATCTCTATCTTAGACTCGCGGAAAAACATAAAATCATCGATGCGCCGGTTCGGCTGCAAATGTTGTAACTGCCAAGCCAAATTTCGATCGGCTTCGTTCGCTGCGGGCTCAGGCGATGTCGGGTGCTGGGCGCGTTAGCTCATTGAGAAGTGCTTTTCGATCGATGCGACCATTGTTTTTCTTTAGATGTTTGATAAAGTTGAGTGCGGCACCGATCCGGCGGTCGATGTCTTTGATTTTTCCGACGTAATGGATAATCGAACGCTGTTTCCCGGGCGTCAAAGAATGAAAAAGGTGGCTGCCTTCCGGATCCTGACGTAAAACCTCGCGTAATTCGGCAGATATCGGAAGTCCGTACCGGCTATTGTCTTTCTCGATCGTGACCGTAAGGCGATCGCCATCGGCTATCGATAGCCTTCTCCGGATCTGCTTATTCACCATTATGAAGAAATCGCCGTCAAATGGCATTAATGCGCATTGAAATCGCTCTTTTGCATTAATCGTGCAGACGACGCGGCGGTTCGCTTTTTGGAAATTAAAATTGCTTACGGCGTCTCGGGAAATTCGGATTATATGCCAGTTATTCTCGGGCGAGAGCCGCTCGAGCCGCGCCTCTAGCATAACGATTCTTTCACTCTTTTTTCTTTCCGGCATCGGAGCGTAGTTTCCAGAGTTCGAGGAATTAGGTCTATAATACTTTTTACGGGCCCTTTAGCCTAAAACTAACGGTACCAGATGACGAGCAATATCCAGCCAATTCTTGATAAGGCGCTAGGCGGCAAACGGCTGAGCGCGGATGACTGTACGCGTCTGCTGGAATCGAAGGATTTTACCCGCATCGGGCTGGCCGCACACGAGGTGCGCCTTCGAAAAAATCGGCCGGACGTAGTTACATACATAATCGACCGAAATATCAACTATACAAATGTCTGCAATGTTGTTTGTACGTTTTGCGCCTTTTACCGTCGGCCCGGAAAACCGGACACTTACGTTCATTCAATAGAGGAAATCTGTCGACGGATAGATGAAACAATTGCTCTTGGCGGGACAGGCGTCTTGATGCAAGGCGGATTGCATCCCGAATTTGGAATTGAATGGTACGAAGACCTACTTCGTACGCTGCACAGCAAATATCCCGCGTTTCAACTGCACTGCTTTTCGCCGCCCGAAATTCACAACATCAGCCTCATCAGCGGACTCGATTATGAAACGATTATGCGGCGGCTCAAAGAGGTAGGACTGAACTCAATGCCGGGTGGAGGTGCCGAGATACTGGACGATGAAGTCCGTCGGCGCGTTTCGACCAAATGCAATACGGCACAATGGCTCGATGTAATGCGCGCTGCGCATCGCGTTGGACTGCGGACGACGGCGACGATGATGTTCGGTATCGGTGATCGAATTGAGCATCGCGTCCGACACCTTGAGCGTATCCGAAATTTGCAGGATGAAACTGGAGGTTTTACGGCATTTATCCCTTGGACGTTTCAGCGTGAAAACACAGCTTTAGGCCGGAAAATAACGCAAGAACCAACGGGCATCGATTATTTGAAGATGCTCGCCGTATCTCGGCTATTTCTCGACAATATCCAGCATATTCAGGCTTCATGGCTGACGCAAGGTTTACGGCTCGGACAGGCCGCTCTCGGATTTGGAGCTGACGATATGGGTTCAATAATGATCGAAGAAAACGTAGTTTCGGCAGCCGGAGCAAACACGAACGCCAACGAACGCGAGCTCCGCTTTCAAATCTGCGAAGCCGGTTACCGGCCGCAACAGCGCGATATTCTCTATAACTATGTAAACCGAGAAGGCGTTGAAAATCTTGATTCGGCCGAAACGGCTCCACTTGCCGGCTTATCGGTAGCATTTGCGGATTGAGTAGATTGAAAACGAATCCGGAATCGATCACTTCTCACATTTTCACAATGCCGGACCGCAGCAGCACTTGTTTTGGACGAACCGGCGCGCCGCTAAATGAATACCGTTATCGCGGCGACGCGGAAAGGCACGCGCGGATTTTGCGAACCGAGCACGGAACGGAATTCGTCCCCTATCAATGTGGCCACTGCAACCTATGGCACCTCTCACCGGCCGAAAGACAGACGCCGAGCCGACCATGCAACTTTTGCCGCGACCAAAATGGCCACGCAAAGGACTTGTACCTAAGCGAGCACGCAGCAAAAAAGCGTGCAGGAATTATTTTCCGCGAACGAGGAATCCGATTAAAAGTCTATCCCTGCCCGTCGCAAACGGGCTGGCATCTTTCCAGCGGACCGTTGAGGCAGCTCAGATAGTCAATAATTCCCTTGCGTAGCGGCTCTCTGGGGCCGCCTAAAACCGAAAATCTTTTGGCAAAAATGAGCGTCGGCTGTGCGCCGCGGCTCTCTTTGAGC
>PSMA01000009.1:75863-84500 GCA_040289905.1 Blastocatellia bacterium | reverse complement strand
TAGTCCCTATATTCACATGCGGCTTCGAACGGTCGAATTTTTCCTTGCTCATCTTTTTATGCCTTTCTCCGGATAAATAAACTTCAGTTGTCTAAAAATCTAATGGAGCCCAAGACGGGATTTGAACCCGTGACCTCTTCCTTACCAAGGAAGCGCTCTACCCCTGAGCTACTCGGGCGATAAATCAAAAAACGTAAAAACATAATGGAGCGGGAGACGAGACTCGAACTCGCGACATTCAGCTTGGAAGGCTGACGCTCTACCAACTGAGCTACTCCCGCCCGACTGGTGCAAGGGGCAGGATTCGAACCTGCGTAGGATGTTACTCCGCCGGGTTTACAGCCCGGTGCCATTAACCACTCGACCACCCTTGCCTGAACCAGATTGTAACTTCGCAATAATCGGCAATTCGAGCCAATTAGCAAATTTACAATGTTATCTAAATATTGGCAATTACGCAAGCCAACGCGGGACGATTTTTGGCGATGCGGTTAGCGGCTCGGTAGGAAAACCGCAATCGCATAAAAGTGGGCAATATTAACCGGATCTCGCCCGGGGATGAAAGCGTTCGTAGGCACGCTTCAGATGGTCGCTTGTAATATGGGTATAAATTTGCGTGGTCGAAATATCGGAATGCCCAAGCATCTGCTGAACCGACCGAATATCTGCGCTATTTTGAATCAAGTGAGTCGCGAACGAATGCCGGAGACTATGAGGCGAGACGCCCTCAAGACCACATTTTGCGGCGTATTTGGTGATCATCGAATGTACAAACTGCCGAGTCAACGGCCGTCCACGAGGTGAAATAAAAAGATTTTCCACCAATGTCTCGATTTTTTGGCGAATCGGAAGATAATGCTTTAGCCAAAAGACTGCATCTGAGCCAATCGGTACCTTTCGAGTTTTACTGCCTTTGCCGGTGCAAGTGAGAATCAGCGCATCAAGATTGAGATCCGCTGTTCGCAAGTTTACCGCCTCAGATACTCGTAGACCGCTCGAATACATCAATTCCAACAGAGCCCGATCGCGTATCCCACGGTCGGTTTCCACATCCGGGATCGAAAAAAGTCGTTCGATTTCGGGAATCGTTAGGAAATTGGGCAGATGACTTACAATTCGTGGGGATTCCAGATTTTCCGAAGGATTTGCGGTAATATGGCCTTCAGATGCTGCGAACCGAAAAAAACCTCGGACTGAGCTTATTTTGCGCCTCTGCGTACGCGCGCAAATGCCTTTTTTGGACAAATCAATCAACCATTCGCGAATGTCCTGGGGCCGCAAATCCAAAACCGACATCCCGTTTCGTACAGCCCATTCAGCCATCTCGCGAATATCGCGGCCGTATGCCTCAATCGAGTTGTTTGAAAGCCCTTTTTCGACCGTAAGGTAGCTTAGATATTCGCGTATAAGATCGCGGGCCATTTGCAGTGAAACTCCTATCGCTAACGCACTCGATATTATATCTATGATTCCGCAGATCCCGGCAGGGACTGGGATTCTATTGCCTTTTGTGTCAATTTGATGCCAATTACACGAGTTCGGCATCCGGGGTCATCATTTTGCGGCAATTAATCTACATCCGAAATTTGGAATCGCAATTTTTCTGCGGTAGAAACAAAGTTCAGTTTACCGTATTGGAAATCACTCTAGCCAAGCGGATTTGCCAAATTAAATTGCGTCCCAAGAAATGCTTCAGCGTTCGGACTCGATCGCCACTTTTCCCGTGAACGTAAGAAAAACAAAGACGAAATAGCCAATCGCGATTATGATTCCAATAGTCCACCAAATCAATCCATCAATCCGAAGCTAAGCCCATTTGATCCGGCTTTTGCGCATTATATCGTCAAGCTAATGAATGGATGCAATGCGGGAAGAACATTTAGATGAAGAGCAAAGACCGCACCGGCAGCATTGCCGCAAGATACGCTGAAGACAAGAGAAAAGCAGCTCTTTCGCGGCCGACGGCACTAAAGTACGTGATCGCGACCGACGAACTCGCAACCGTCGAAGGTATTAACCAGCCAACAGGATATGCAAGGAAATTCCAGGTAACAATAAAAGCAAGTTAAATGCGGGCAAGCGCAATTTCCTCCCTCCGAAACCTCCCGAAATTAATTCAGCCGCATTTAATATGCCGAGTCGAGAAAATAGAAAGAATCTGAAAAACCGCGGGATTGAACGTGCCGCGGTTGCAAAAAAAGAATGTCACGGGCCGAAAAACTTTCGCCCCGATTGGAAATATTCCTGATCTCACAAATGCGCCTGACAATAGACTAATTTTTTGATTCGCTGGCCGCATTCATCCTCTCACTCAAATTTTCTTCCGGTCCCGCAGCGGCATTTGAAATCGAATAAGTTAAGCGTTTGCCTTGTAACTGAAAATTGCGGCCGTTGTATTTGTATCTTGTCCGCGTAAAATGTGTCGGGCAGCAAAGCTGTTCCTCATCGCCGGTAATTTTGCCGGTCTCCGTTTGGCCGATTATGAAGCGATCCCGGCCAAACAGCTCTACAATCAGCTCGCCGTTTTCTGTCTGAATCGATTTCAGCCCGCCGTCTGCGCGGTCGCCGGTGCGGAAATTCCAAATCAATTCCGGTTTTTCGTTTTTCCATTTGTAAATGTAAACCAGCTGCGGGATTGCTGAGCCGCCCGTTTCGATTTTGAGAATTACCACGGCCTCGTCCGAGCCGTCGCCGTCGACGTCCATAAATTTAACGTTTACAAGGCTAGCTCCGATTCGGCGTTCTGCTCTTGCCGCCGCTTTTTCGTCCGGGCTCATATCGTCGTTGATGTCCTTGAATTTTGGCTCGAGCCGGCCATTGGACAGAGTGATTTCATCGCCATCTGGATGCTGCCAACCACGCGGTAGCGGATAAGTGAAGTTGGCGAAATCGACCCGTCCAAGCAATGTATCAGGTGGCGTGCCGCGCGATAATAACTCGCTTTGAAGATTGGGAAAATCCGGTGATGATCGCGGGGCGAACTTAGCCGGGTCCTTGAGCTGTCCGGCAGAGACATTCGACAAATTTGAATTAGCGACGGTGACAGCATCCGGTGATGTGGGGCGATTGCGACATCCAGCAAAAAAGGCTAGAAGAAGGAAGAAGCCGATGACTGTCTTTTTGGCCTTAAACAATGCTAATTAATGCTCCGGATTGTTTTTGTCTCTGGCAGTCTCCGGCCGCTACGCTGCTCACGCAATGGCGCTGCCGGCCGTTATGCACGAGTCAGGCTACGGTATTTAATGCGATGCGGTTGATCGGCAACGTTACCGAGCCGACGCCGCCGATCTGCCTCGTATTCGCTGTAGTTTCCGTCAAAAAAGACCACACGCGAATCGCCCTCGAAGGCAAGTATGTGCGTTGCAATCCTGTCCAAAAACCATCGGTCGTGGCTTATCACCACAGCGCAGCCGGCAAAATTCTCGAGCGCTTGCTCAAGAGCCCGCATCGTATTTACGTCCAGGTCGTTAGTCGGTTCGTCAAGCAATATGACGTTTGCGCCCGATTTAAGCATTTTTGCTAGATGGACGCGATTTCGCTCTCCGCCGGAAAGCTGGCCGACGCGTTTCTGCTGATCCGTCCCCGAAAAATTGAACCTAGAGACATAGGCTCGCGAATTAACCTCCCGTTTGCCGAGCGGTATCAAATCCAGTCCTCCGGAAATTTCCTCCCAGATTGTCTTGTCCGGATCCAGCGAATCCCGCGATTGGTCAACATAGCCGATTTTTACGGTCGGCCCGACCATAAACTCGCCTTCGTCCGGCGGCTCTTGTTCGGTGATCAGCCGGAAGAGCGTAGTCTTCCCGGCTCCGTTCGGTCCTATAACGCCGACTATGCCGCCGGGCGGTAAGGAAAAATCAAGCTTTTCGAACAAAAGCTTGTCTCCGTACGCCTTTGTAACCTGCCGAGCTTCGATCACCAAAACACCGAGCCGCGGACCCGGCGGAATAAAAATCTCGAGGTCTTCGCTTCGTTTCTCCGATTCGGCCGCGACGAGACGCTCGTAATCGTTGATCCGCGCCTTTGATTTCGCATGGCGTCCTTTTGGAGACATTCGGATCCATTCGAGCTCGCGTTCAAGAGTCTTCCGACGCTTGTCTTCGGATTTCTGTTCCTGCGCGAGCCGGAGCTGCTTTTGTTCAAGCCAGGAAGAATAATTGCCCTTCCACGGAATGCCTTCACCTCGGTCTAGTTCGAGTATCCAACCGGCAACGTTGTCGAGAAAGTATCGGTCGTGCGTGACGGCTATGACCGTACCCGGATAACGCTGCAGATGCTGTTCGAGCCAGCTAACGGTCTCTGCGTCAAGGTGGTTAGTTGGTTCGTCCAGCAAAAGTATATCCGGCTTTTGCAGAAGCAGTCGGCAAAGGGCTACTCGGCGGCGCTCGCCGCCCGAAAGGTTTTTTATCGGCGTATCGGGCGGCGGACATCGGAGCGCGTCCATCGCCATTTCCAGCCGAGAATCCAGATCCCAGGCATCGGCTGCATCAAGTCGTTCTTGGACTTCGCCCTGTCGCTCGAGTAGAGCGTTCATTTGGTCGTCATCCATCGGCTCGGCAAAGCGTAAGTTTATTTCCTCGAATTCCTTAAGGAGTTTGACCGTCTCATTGACGGCCTCTTCGACAATTTCACGGACAGTTTTCGTCTCGTCCAACCGCGGTTCCTGCTCGAGATAACCGACCGTGTAACCGGGCGAAAAGACGACTTCACCGTTAAAGTCCTTATCTACTCCGGCAATTATCCGCAAGAGACTTGATTTACCCGCTCCGTTTAGCCCGAGGACTCCAATTTTCGCCCCGTAAAAAAAAGAAAGGTAAATATCTCGTAAAACGACCTTTCTGTCGTAATACTTGCTTACCTTGACCATCGAAAAGATGATCTTGTTTGGTTCATTGCTCATCTATCTTCAAATTTTAGCTTCGCACGGCGTAAAAATACACCACACGTCAGAGGAGTTTTGTTTACCACAATTATACCCGTAACGATTGAGTAATTCCCAATCGATTGACTTTATGTCGAGGATTTGAATTCCGAATCCTTGGGCGATAAACTTGCCTTTTCTCCGCGATGGACACCCACCTTCTTATCACGCTCGTAATAATAGCCGCAGCATTTATTCTCTTGATCGGCGACCGCGTTTCAGCGGACGTTGTGGCTCTGCTCGTAGTCGTAACGCTTGCCGCAACCGGTGTTCTCTCACCCGCGGAAGCCTTTTCCGGATTTAGCCGGGCCGCCGTAATAACGATCATTTCGATTTTTATAATCAGCGAGGCTCTCTGCCGCAGTGGTGTCACCGAACAGGCCGGCAACCTCCTTCTGAAATTCGGCGGCCAAACCGAGAAGCGGTTGATGCTCGTCGTTATGCTCTCCGGCGCTGCACTATCACTGATTATGAACAACCTAGCTGCGGCTGCGGTTTTGCTGCCGGCGACAAACGGTGCGGCGAAACGCGCTGGGGTAAGCCTTTCGCGGTTGCTGATCCCGCTAGCTTTCGGGACGATTCTTGGTGGCGCCGCAACGCTTTTTACAACCTCGAACATCCTTCTCAGCTCGCTGCTTTACGATCGCGGAATTGGCGGCTTCGGAATCACTGATTTTTTACCCGTCGGCGGCGCAATGGTGTTCGGTGGTATCGCGTTCATTACACTAACCGCGCGCTACTTGCTGCCTGCAGAATCTTCGCTTGAGCGAACCGTTGCGCCTGATTCCGGCAGGTCCGACGGGGACTTAATTGAGGCCTATCGCCTTGGCGAAAAGCTTTTCCGTGCCCGCGTGCCGAAAAATTCATTTCTCATCGGCAAAACTCTCGCGCAGTGCACCTTGCGGGAAGATTTCGACGTCAGCGTTATCGCAATTGAACGCGGGAAGATTCGCATTCTCGCGCCGGATGCGCAAACCGTAATCAAAAGCGGTGATACGCTTGTACTCGAAGGCGATGAAGAGGATTTCCGCCGGCGCGACGTCGAGCCATATATGGAGTATCTTCCCGAGGAAGAATGGCGGGAAACCGATCTTGAATCCCAGGCGATCGAAGTCGTCGAGGCAATGTTGCCGCCGCGCTCAAGACTGCTGGGAAAAACGCTACGAGAACTGCATTTTAGGGAGCGATATGGTTTGGCAGTCCTGGCAATCTGGCGCGGCGACCGTGAACTTATAACCGATCTTGCGGATGTCCCGTTACGGTTTGGAGATGCATTGCTTTTGCAAGGGCCGCGTGAACGCCTGGCGATACTCCGCGACGATCCTGACCTTATTTTGTTGATTTCCCCGGAAGAAGTTGCAATAACAGTGCCCGGACGGGGCCGCGCAGCGATCCTGATCTTTACCGCTACGATTGTGTTTGCAGCAATTTTTACCGATTTCACGGCCACTATTATGCTCGGCGGAGCACTTGCTATGATGCTCGCCGGAATTGTCCCGGCCGAGCAGGCTTATTCATCTATAGGCTGGAAAAGCGTATTTCTCGTCGCCGGTATGCTTCCATTGGGAATCGCTTTGCAAAAAACGAATGCTTCCGGCTTGTTCGCTGACGAAATCGTACAGGCGTTTGGTCCGTACGGACCCCTGTTTTTGATGGCGGGGCTTTTTATTTCAACCATCGGATTAACGCAAGCGGTAAACGGCGCTGTGGCCGCGGCGATCATGGGTCCGATTGCGATCAGTATTGCGGAGCGTGGCGGGCTAGATCCACGTTCGATGGTGATGGCCGTCGCGATAGCCACTTCGATGGCGTTTATCACGCCTTTGAGCCATCCGGTCAACGTGATGGTGATGAGCCCCGGCGGTTATCGTTTCGGCGATTACGTCCGCATTGGATTGCCGCTGACGATTTTTCTGTTTGCAATCGTAATCTTCGTCCTGCCGATTTTTTGGCCACTGAAATGAGATCGACACACCTAGCGGCAAACGTTCGAAACCGACAAAATTACTTGCCGATGGTGATGCTCCGCACCGCGAGTTTTGCTATCCGGTCGGTCCGGACCGAATACCCAATTCCAGGCGCTTCGGGCGCTCGAATCGTCCCTAGCGGCGAAACCTCAACCTCCGGTTCGATGATGTCCTCGTGCCAATAACGTTTGCTAGCGGAAACGTCGCCCGGGAGCGTATAGCCGGCGAGCGTTGAAATCGCAATATTATGAGCCCGCCCGATTCCGGTTTCCAGCATCCCGCCGCACCAGACCGGCATTGAATTTTCACGGCATATTTTTTCAACAAGTTTCGACTGGCTGTGGCCGCCGACGCGTCCATTTTTGAGATTGATGATCTTCCCGGATTTTAGTTCAATCGCCTTGCGGGCATCATCCGGCGATTTGATCGGCTCATCAAGACAAAGAGGCGTTTTTATCGCCGCCTGTAGTTTTGCGTGGTCCACTAAATCGTCGTATCCAAGCGGCTGCTCGAGCATCATCAGGTCAAATTCATCGAGGCTCTTGATGAGATCAAGGTCTTCAAGCCTATAGGCCGAATTTGCGTCGCCCATCAACCGAATCGGTCCGAAGCGTTTCCGCACTTCGGCAATTACGTCGTAATCCCACCCGGGCGCAATTTTGATTTTGATTCGGCGGTAACCGGCCTCTAATTCCGTCTCGATTTTTTCGATTAGCTGCCCGACCGTGTCCTGAATACCGATCGAAACGCCGCATTCGATCTCGTTGCGGACACCGCCGAGATGGCGCCAAAGCGGCACGCCGGCCCTTTTTGCCTCAAGGTCCCAGCAGGCAGTTTCAATACCGGCTTTTGCCATCCGATGGCCGCGTACCCATTCCATCAGGCCCCAAATCTCAGCTGCGGAATCCACCGCTTTGCCGATGACCATCGGCGCCAGTATCTTTTCTGCGGTAACCCAAGCCGAGTCGGTCCATTCGTCCGAATAGCCAGGAAGCTCGCCACAGGTAATCTCGCCCCAGCCTTCGGCGCCGAAAGAATCCGTGACGCGAACAAGGATAATCCGCCTCTCGTATGTGCGGCCAAAACTGGTTTCAAAAAAATGAACAAGCGGAAGTTTGATTTCGGTAAGTTCGATTGACGATATCTGCATTTTCCGGCAAATGAACCGCGGCTCCAAGCTTGGGATTATACTGCCGAAGATGCGGCGGCGTCCATTGCCGCCGACTTTTTAGTCAGTCGCTTGCTAAGCTCGCCCGAATCGGACAAAATTTCCGAATCGTTCCGCATCGGAGAGATTATGAAGTTCATTCTTTCAGCCGTCGCAGTTTCTTTTTTTCTTTTTGCCAGTGCCTGCCCAGCACAAAGCGAGCAGCAGGCGCTCGAATCGCTCCGAAAAATGACTCTCAGCGGTGGCTTGCCGCCGGAAGCTGCCGTCGCGGAAATTGAATCGCGATTCTCGAACCGGACAGCCGGAGCTCTCGCAAAACTGCTCCGCGCAAGGATACGGTTTGAAAACAAGGACTATCTCGGCGCGGCAGCCATTTTGGATAATGAGACAATAGCGCGTCACACCGCGCTCGAAGATTACGCTCTTTGGCTTCGTGGACGTGCCCTCGCACAGGCCGGCAAGCATCAAGAAGCGATGAAAGTCTTCGCACGGCTCGTCGAAAAATATCCTGGCTCGATCCGAACGCGCGACGCTCGGCTTCAATGGGCAGCCACGGCGTCGGCTGCCGGCGAAGGACTTCG
>PSMA01000009.1:0-75853 GCA_040289905.1 Blastocatellia bacterium | reverse complement strand
TAGCCGATTTGCTAGCGGAAAATGACGCCGCGGCATTGTTTGCGGCCGCACGCGCCTACGAATCGCTGAACGACGCGACAAACGCTGCGGAATTTTACCGTAGAGCATATTTTTACGGGGCAGGCACAGCTTCTGCCGCAGATGCCGAGGCGAGATTAAAACAGCTTGGCTTCGCAATTGCGCCTAAAAATGCCGAAGAAATCGCGGCCCGGGCTCGGAGCCTTGCCGATTCGGGCGATCTGGCAAATGCCGATGCGGCATTTTCGTTGCTCGCGACACAGTTTCCGCAGAGTATGACGCCGGAGCTCAAGCTAAAAAGGCTATCTGTGCTCGCGGCGTTGAAGAAACTGAGCGACGCCGAGGTCGTCTTTGCGTCGATACCGGAGAAGGCATATGAAAAGGAAGAAGCCTTTTATCAGCTTATTCGCGGTTATGCCGCGGCGAAATCTTTTCCGGAAGCACGGCGGGTCGCCGCTGATATGCTGAAAGCATTTCCACGCGGCCGGCTTACGCCAAAGGCTTTTGTAGAAGCGGGAATGGCAGCCCGAGATGCGAAATCGAAATCTGATGAACAGTACTTTCTTCAAAAAGCTTTGGCGTCTTTTCCCGATGCAGTTGAGGTTGCAGGAGCGCAATTTGAGATAGCGTGGCTCGCTCACGAAAGCGGGGATTTCGAGCAATCTTCGAAGATGCTCGTCGAACATCTTGCCCGATATGTCGATCGCGACACAGCAAATCGCGGCAAGGCCGGATATTGGGCGGCCCGCGATCTGCAACGCGCCGGCCGGATTCGAGAAGCATGTTTGCTCTACGATGGCGTTATCTACCGATACAACGCAAACTGGTACGGTTACCTTGCTGCCTGGCGAAAGTCCGGTCTGGACGCTGAAGGCAGATGTGCCGGCGCCGAATCTACGGATGCGACGCTGCGGCGAGCAATCGAAAATCTGAAAAAAGTAACCGTCGGTCGCGAAACATCCGGCGAAAGCGAATTGAAAAGCATAACCAAAAGTGAGCAGCTCAGCATTATTGGACTATTCGACTGGGCGATCGATGAGCTCAATGCCGCCCGGACAACTGCTGGCAATTCGCCAAAGGTAAGCCTTGCTCTAGCGCGTTCTTATCGGCTAAAGGGCGACAATGTCAATGCGCTGCTTGCCCTCGCAAAAAGCTATCCGGATTACTCGCAAATGTTTCCTGAGGAGATGACGCGCGAGGAATGGGAGATTTTTTATCCGCTCACAAACTGGAACGAGATTAAATACTGGGCACGGCAAAGAGGCCTTGATCCTTACATCGTCGCTGGCTTAATAAGGCAGGAATCCGTTTTCAACCCGCGGGCGCGCTCGGGTGCAAATGCATTCGGTCTGATGCAGTTGCTTGTCCCGACCGCTAGGACGATGGCC
Organism: Blastocatellia bacterium; assembly: GCA_040289905.1. GTDB lineage: Bacteria > Acidobacteriota > Blastocatellia > Pyrinomonadales > Pyrinomonadaceae > OLB17. The sequence goes on along the minus strand of PSMA01000009.1, from coordinate 74,447 downwards.
CGAAAATATTCCTCCAACAATACATCGATGGTAACAGCAGAATCGCTTTTCGAGCCGCCACTCAATATCGAGCTCGGCACTGCATATATGCGCGAGCAACTAGATAAATTCGGGCGTATCGAGTTAATGGCGGCGGCATATAACGCAGGTCCCGGGAGAATTTCACAATGGAGAACAACGTTGCCAACGGATATCGACGAATTTGTTGAGGCAATCCCGTTTAAAGAAACGCGCGGTTACGTCCAGGGCGTAATCCGTAATTCGGCTCAGTACAGGCGGCTTTATGATGAAGATGGAAATTTTCGCCTCAATGTCGGCACAAGGCCGCTCCGCAGTGAGCTGGAAATAACGTCGCCCGCGGAATTTTCTAATAGTTTCCCGAATATCACGGTCGAATAGCGAATCGATGTACCAAATTTCCCCAAGTTAAAGCGATCGGAGTACTGTTTTGCCACGGATTCGCTCGGCTCTTGTTGCAGCGCGATTCGTACAGCTCCGAAACCACGGGGTTTTTCTTTTGGCACACTTCTTGCCGCCCGTAATAGTCGGAAAGCCCTTCGCCGAGATAAAGCGGTTTTCCAAAATCGGCGATAGAGACTCCCACGCTATCGCCAATTTTTGAAGGTTTCTGCTACGGCCGCATCCCGTTGCAGAGTCAACCTAGGAAAAGTTTGATTAATAAGGCGCCAGTACGCCGTGAATCGCCTTCCCGAAAGATTTTCTTGTTCTGCTTCCGAAGGCGGCCCGGCCGTTCAGAAGCGAGTTTCTCCTGCATTTTTTCGGCCCGCGGGCATCATTCAGTACCTCCTCAATTTCAGGTCCGGCTTTGATATGCCGGACCATTTTTTTTGCGTCCCGTCTTAACGAATAAAAAATGACAGCCGGCACGCTCTAAAATCTAGCGTCCGGCGGTGTAAAAATGTCGGGTTCAGGCTTCTGTAAATCCTTCACATAGGTAGCGCCATATCGAGCTCCTGTAGGTCGTCATCGATTACTGATTCCACCGGAGCTCGAAAATTGGGCCCAAACCATTCCTCGATCGTCCGGATTTCTTCATCCAAAACCCCGGCCAGGCTACGGATCATATTCATTCCAAACTCGATTCGCTCTTCAGCGAGTTCATCGGGCAATTCGGCTAACGGCGTATCGTTTTCAACCAGTGAATGAAATAAATCTGCCGTCTCGCGAATGATTGCCAGCGTCTGCAAATGGCGGGCTTTCAAATCGGCAAGCTCGCGCCGTCGCTGCAATTCCGCCGCTTCGCGCTCGAAAAATCCGAGCATTTCCGCCAGATAATTACCTTCCGCAAAAAGAATCGGGATCTTGGCCAGTAGGCCACTGCCGCGAATCGCAAGGGTAAAGTCAGCAGAGGTAGCATCGCGAAACGAAGCGTCGATAACGACCAGCGACGGCCGCATTGTCGACATTATCTGCAACGCTTTGGCTGCTTCATCAGCAAAGATAATCTCTATTTGGAAACCGCTTAGGGACTTTATCAATTCGGGATTCGAGCGTAGCCGGGTGCCTAATAACAAAACCGTCAGAGAATCGTGTGAGGACTTCATATCTAAAACCGCCTTTCTCAAGCGAAACAATCGAAGCGATTTGTTGATTCCGCAAATCTCCCAACCTGCGAGGCCACTGTCGTAACCGGGTTGGGGGACTAAGCGCATCGCAATCGACGTGCCTTTATAAGTGTAGGGCTTTATTTGCTTTGTTATTTAATGCAACAAAGTTACGGAAAATTAGCGGGGAGTTCGTCACGGGGAAATTTACCGCGGAAGTTTTCCCGGCGGTGTGCTTTTTTGTCGAGTCCAGTCAATAAATCGATTTAGTGAGTTTGTTCTGAAAATTCTAAATTATTCTATTCTGTTTTTGTGGGGGAGTTTTCCTTTCTTGCAAGAATGCGTGAGAGAGTTTTGCGGTCAATGCCTAAAATCCTCGCTGCTGCTTGTTTATTCCCGCGGGTTGAAATAAGAACCTTTTCTACGTAGTGGGCTTCCATTTCCGCCAGTGTCAGGAGTTTATCCTGATTTTTTATTGAATTCGAACTGGTTTCTTCCGGAACGAAGCCATCAGCAATGCCGTTACATCTGCCATAGCCGCTGACGCGCACCGGCAGATGCTCCGGATAAATAACGTCATCAGCCATCGAAACCGAATGAAGCACCGCATTTTCAAGTTCGCGGACATTGCCCGGCCAGGGATATCGCTTGAGGATTTCGATCGTCTCTTCGGCGAACGAAATATGTTCACCGGCTGATTGCGAAGCAAAATGATATGCCAACAACGGTATATCTTCCGGCCTGTTGCGGAGCGGCGGCACTTGGATTGTTACTGCGTTGAGGCGATACATCAGGTCCTGACGAAACCGGCCCGCCGTCACCTCGGCTTCGATATCGCGGTTTGTCGCGCAAATTACGCGGGCATCTACTCGGATCGTCCTGTTGGACCCGACGCGGCGAAGCTCGCCTTCCTGTAGCGCTCGTAGGAGTTTCACCTGAAACTGCGGCGGAGTTTCGGTAATTTCATCGAGAAACAGCGTGCCGCCGGATGCCTCTTCCCAGAGTCCGACCCGCTCACCAACCGCACCGGTAAAAGAGCCTTTTGAATGCCCGAAAAGCTCGGATTCGATCAGTTCTGTTGGTATCGCGCCACAGTTTACGGTAACGAATCTACTTTCCGCCCGGCGACTCCGGCGGTGAATTGCGTTAGCAATAATTTCCTTCCCTGTGCCGGATTCACCCGTTATCAAAACCGGCAAATTTGTCGGGGCAACCCGGCCGACCATTTTCAGGCATTCGACGAATTTCGGGCTCCGGCCAATTAACGGGATATCAGAAGTGTAACCACTGAATACGGGAATTTCCGCGGATCTCTCGCTTCGATTGCGTATCTGGAGTTGCTCTTTGACTACCGATGAAATCCGCAAGATCTCGGCAACCGAAAATGGCTTTACTAAATAATCAAAAGCGCCGATTGCTGTTGCGTCAAGCGCTCCGGCTGCCGAGCCATGGCCCGTCATCATTACGAATCGGGCTTCCGGCATCTCATCGCGAAAGCGGCGGAGCAATTCGTAGCCGTCCGCGTCGCCAAGCAAAACGTCACAAAATACCAGTTCGAATCGGCTTTCCGACAGTCTTGCCGTTGCCTCGGCTGAGGTCATGGCCTCGCTGACGTTCCAGCCATCTGAGCGCAAAACCTCAGCGACAAAGCCGTTAACCGCCGCTTCGTCATCGATAACTAGTGCATTCGGGAGTTTTGCCATTTTTTCGGAAAAATTATAGCACCAAACTCTCCGCCGAGCGCGGAATTTCACCCCACCATAAAGAAAATTATTGACTAAATTGGGTTTAAGATTTATAAAAATGATATATGCGGGCAGGAATTTGTGCCCGGCCGCGGTAGTTTAGTTTCGACATTATCCTTCCCCTCACCGAGAGCATAGATTTAGTTTATTCCTCGAGACTTGCCCGCGTGCCTGTGGCTCTCTCTGGAGTTTTAAGGGCGGCAATTTATTGATCAAGAGCCGCTATTGGGAGGATCTTCCGCAATGCAAGCATCCGAAAACACCGACGATTCGGTTTCCAGTCGCTTAGCTGCCCCCAACCATTCGGCAAGCCGCAAACTCGATCTAGTACGCCGGCTAGCGCGTGAAAAACTCCTCGCAATCGACGCGATAGCATCGGCCGACGAAAGGGAGGAGAATCGCCCTTTTGCTAGGGCCTTGCAGACAATTTCTCGGCTCTGTGGCGTTGCCCTAATCGTTTTCGCAACAACCGTTTTATTTGGCTGGGTAAGCCGATTCGAGGTTTTGCTTAGTATATTTCCGACCGTTGGAATAATTGTTCCGCTTAAGGCATCAGCGTTCCTTTTCGCCGGGATTGCAGTACTTCTAATATGTCGGAAATCCGCGAGCAAAGCTCGCGGCCAAATTACCGAATACCTCTTTGCCCTGCTGCCATTGGTAATCGGAAGCATTACTCTCTGCGAATATTGGACCGAGCGTTCAATAATTGATCTTCTGCTGCTGCCAGAGAGGGTCAGCGCCGCTGGTGGCGATTTTCCGGGACGTATGTCTCCGCTAGCAGCCCTGAATTTCACAGTCGCAGGCAGCGCTCTGCTGATGCTTGCTCTTCGAATTCGGAGCCTCGGCGCCTTTATTACCGCGGGAGCTCTTTTTGTATTTTTCAGCAGCCTGATATCTTTCCTTGCTTTCTTGTTTTCGACGCCCGATTACGGTACTTTTTCCTGGTTTGACCGGACAGCTGTAAACGCTTCGGGCGCTTTTATGCTGCTAGCGGGCGCGATCGCGTTCGCCCATCCGGAGCTTCCGCTCACAAGGCTTATCGGCGGCGATTCGCAAGGAAGCAAGATTGCTCGGATTCTCTTTCCGGCATCGATTCTGACGCCTACCCTGATCGGTTTTGGCATTGTTATGGCAGAGCGGGCCGAAATTTTCGAGGCCGGCGTCGCAGCCATGCTCGGTGCCGGTAGCTCGGTATTTCTTCTTTTCGCACTTGTCTGGCTTACGGCGGTTCGGCTTGACCGCGCAGACGGTGAGAGGAATCAATCCGCCCGACGTTTGGAGCATTCGGAGCAGCTTCTCCGAACGCTCGTCGAAGCAACGTCCGATTTTGTCTGGGCGCAAAACGAAAGCATTGGTCGCGGCTACGCAGATTGGTGGAAGCAGCTTACCGGACAATCGGATGATGAGTTTTCCAATGAAGGCTGGCTTTCGGCCGTGCATCCCGAAGATCGCGACCGCGTGCGAAAATCTTGGGAAACGTCGCTTGCCACAGGCACAGAATTTAATGACGAGTACCGCGTCCGATTAAAAAGCGGAGAATATGGGACTTTCCGCGTCCGCGGTATTCCAATAAAGACCGGGACGGGCCAGGTCATCGAGTGGGTCGGCACGTTTGACGACGTTACTGCGATCCGAGCAGCGGAGGCGGCAGTCAGAGATTCGGAGAGAAAATTTCGCATTCTTGCCACTGCCTTTGAAGACAGCGTTTGGGAGATCTTTTCGCTCGATGTCGAAATGGCTAAATCCCCTAAATGGTGGCAGGATCTAACCGGCCAAACTGACGAAGAAGTGAAAAATTACGGTTGGCTATCGGCCGTCCATCCCGACGACGCGGAAGACGCAGCGAAAATTATCGGCTCTGGATTCCGGAATCGAAGCACATGGACGCATACATTCCGCATCCGCCGAAAAGACGGTTTTTACAGGCATTACCGGTCACGGTGTGTGCCCATCTTTGATGAAAAGGGCAATTTTCTCCAGTGGATTGGGAGCAGCCGCGACGTAACAGCCGAAAAGGAAGCCGAGCAGCACATCATAAGTCTGAACCGCCAATTGACAGCTCGAACGCAGGAAATGGAATCCCTGATATCCGAACTTTCGGCATTCACCTATTCGGTTTCTCATGACTTGCGAGCACCTTTGCGGGCGATGGAAGGTTTTAGCGTCGCAGTCCTTGAAGATTACGCCGATAAGCTCGATCAGACAGGCCGCAACTACCTTGAGCGGATACGTAATGCGAGCCTACGAATGTCCGAAATGATCGACGCCCTTTTGACACTGTCGCGCCTAACGAGAAACCCGCTCAAGATCGAAACAATCGACCTTTCCGCGATGGCGGACGAGATTATCGAACTCTTTCGGCAGGGCGAACCCCAACGAAACGTTAATGTTGCGATAATGGCGGGAATGATTAGCCGCGGCGATCCGCGAATGATACGCATTGCGCTACAAAACCTGCTCGGAAATGCTTGGAAATTCACCTCGAATCGTTCGGACGCAAAAATCGAATTCGGCGCTGTCCGCTCCGGCGAGGAGATTATCTATTTCGTCAGAGACAATGGCGTCGGTTTCGATATGGCCTATGTCCATAAACTTTTTGCACCCTTTCAAAGATTACATCGAGCAGATGAATTCGCCGGCTCGGGCATAGGTCTTGCAACCGTCCAGCGTATAATCCGGAGCCACGGCGGTACGATCCGAGCCGAAGGCAAACCGGGTTGCGGCGCGGTCTTTTATTTCACTCTCGGAACACTCGATACTGGTGCGAAATAAAAGGGGCATTTTGCCCCTTGCCCGAACGCCGCCACATCCAAATTTCCGCGGCGATGGCAAAATTATCCGATATAATCAAGTCTGCTATGGATAGGCGTCCGATCCTCGTCGTCGAAGACAATCCCGATGATCAATTGCTAATGCTGCGGGCGTTGAAAAAAAACCACATCGCCAATCCAATCGTCATCGCTCGTGATGGCGTAGAAGCGCTTGACTACCTCTTCGCACGCGGACAGTCCGAGGGTCGCATTCAGGCGGAGATACCGGCGTTAATTCTCCTTGACCTTAAATTACCGAAAGTTGATGGCTTCGAAGTTTTGAGAACAATCAGGGCCGATCCCCGCCTGAAATACATTCCGGTAGTAATTCTTACCTCGAGCAATCAGGACCGCGACATAATCGAAGGTTACGATCTCGGTGCCAACAGCTACGTCCGGAAGCCAATTGACTTTGAGGAATTTGTGGACGCCACTGGTAAACTTGGCCTTTACTGGCTGCTCGTTAATAAGCAGCCGCCTATTGCAGATTAATGAGGGAAATAAGCGTACTAAATCTAGAAGATTGCGAATCCGATTCCGAGCTTATTTACCGGCTTGTGAAGAAAGGCGGATTTTCTCCGCAATGGTGCCGGGTCGAAACCCGCCTAGCTTTTGAAAAGGCAATTTTCGAGCAGGACTGGGATCTCATCATCTCGGACTATAGCCTGCCGGAAATGACCGGCGTAGATGCCCTTGAAATCCGAAATGAATCGGAAAAAGACATCCCTTTTATCATCATTTCGGGCGAAATCGACCAAGATACAGCGGTTCGTGCAATGAGGCTTGGTGCGGCCGATTATATTTTTAAGGATGATCTCGCTCGGCTCGTCCCCGCGATTCGCCGCGAGCTAAAAGAGGCAGAAAACCGCCGCGAGAAGCGCGAAGCTGAAAAGGCACTCGCAGAAAACGAAGAGCGTTTGCAGATGGCTCTTGCAGCGGCGGGAATGGGTGCCTGGGAATGGGACCTAGAAACGAATGAAGTCTTCTGGTCGCCGGAATGTTCAATCATCTTCGGTACAACTATCGCGGGCGCAAAAGTAGATTACCTCGCCAGCCTAATTCACGAAGAAGACCGCAACTGGGTTAGCGCCAAATACGCTCAGGCAATGCGAAGTCGCTCGCGCTTTAGCATACGTTTTCGATTGAAACGCAAATCTGGCGAAATCGTTTGGGTATCACAGGACGGTAAATGTGAGTTTGACCGAAATGGTAAGCCGGTTAGGATGTCCGGTACGTTGCGCGATATCTCAAAGGCAAAAAAGGCGGAAGATGCCCTCCTTGAAGCGGAGGAAAAATACCGGATTATTGCCGAAACTGCTTACGACGCGATTCTCGCTGTAGATACGAGCGGTGCAATCACGTTTGCGAATCCGGCCGCAGAGCGAGTATTTGGATATCCTCGAGCTAAGCTCGTTGGCATGAAGCTTTGGGAATTAATGCCAGATGACGTCGCAGCCGAAATGCAGAAAAAACTCGAGCGATACCTCGAAACCGGCATCCGGACATTTGACTGGCAAAACCTTCAAAGCAAAGGGCTCCGCTGCGACGGCTCAATAATTGAGATCAACGTCTCTTTAAGCGAATTCAAATCCGCTGATAAACACGTCTTTACGACAATTGTCCGCGACATCACCGAGCAGAAACGTTCGGCCGATGCCCTCCGGCGATCCGAGCAGAACTTTCGCGCGCTTGTCGAGGCAACGACCGAATACGTCTGGGAACTCGACGAACGCGGCAATCTAACGCAATTTCCGCAGTGGTGGGTAGACCTTACGGGTCAAGGATTTGCCGAAAGCCTAGACTACCGCTGGCTAACCTGTCTTCATCCAAATGACCGCGAGCGAGTAAGGGCCTCTTTTGAATACGCACTAGCAACAGCCACACCTATTTCGATCGAGTTTCAAATCCGCGATCGTAATGGCTATTACCGGCATTTTGCCGCGCGCGGAATTCCGATTAAGTCTCGCAATCATCGTCCCCGGTGGATCTGCGCATTGACCGATATCACCCATCAGCGAGCGGCCGAAGAGATGCTGAGGGAAAGCGAGGAGCGTTACCGGCTGATTTCTTCCATTACATCGGATTATATGTTTGCCTCGCGTGTCGACGATGGCCGCGAAGTCGAGATAACCTGGATCGCCGGTGCATTCGAACGCATTACGGGATACTCTCAACAGGAATTTAAAGAGCACGGGGGCCGGCGAGCAATCGTGCATCCGGACGACATCGCTATTTATGAACGCGACCTCGAGCGACTCGCAATGAACAAGCCGGTAGATTCCGAAATCCGCATTATACGAAAAGACGGGGAGACGATTTGGGTTCGCGTTTTAGCACAACCTATTTGGGATGAAACGGCGAACCATCTTGTAGGTATCCGCGGGGCAGTACAGGATATAACAGTTAGAAAAACAGCTGAGCTTGCTGTCCGTGAATCTGAGCAGCGACTCAGAACAATATTCGATGCCGTACCGGAATGCGTTAAGCTGCTCGGGAAACGCGGCGAGATAATCGATATCAACCCATCCGGCCTCGCTATTTTGGAAGCAGAAAAAAAAGAACTGGTGCTCGGCAAAACGGCAAAAGGCATTCTTCTCGATGAGCACGTTGAGCCATTCCGTAATGCAATAAAACAGGTTCTCGCTGGCCGCGATGTGCAACTTACCTACGAGATCACCGGCTTAAAAGGTACCCGCCGTTGGCTGGAGATGTATGCAGTGCCGATGCGAAATGCAAGTGGCGAGATTACTGCAGTGCTTGGCGTCTCGCGCGATATTACGGAAAAACGGCGGCTCGAATCATTTTTAATCGCGTCGCAAAAACAATACTCAAGTCTCATAAACACGATCGAAGGCATCGTCTGGGAAGCGGACGCCGAAACCTTTTGCTTTACCTTTGTCAGCGATCAGGCCAAAAAACTGCTTGGCTATCCGCGCGAAAACTGGTTTGAGCCTGGATTTTGGGAGAATCATATTCACCCGGATGACCGAAAATGGGCAGTCGATTACTGCGCCGGAGCGACGGCTCGCGGCGAACCACATTCATTTGAATACCGCATGATTGCATCCGACGGACGCATTGTTTGGCTCCGCGATATTGTTTCGGTCATTACCGAACCGGACGGCCGCAAAATGCTCCGAGGGCTAATGGTTGACATCACCGAACGCCGCAACGCGGAAGCGGCCCGACGAGACAGCGAGGAAAGTTATCGCGAACTCATTGAAAATGCGAACGACCTCATCTACACACACGATCTGCAGGGAAACTTTCTCTCGCTTAACCGCGCCGGACAGCGAATAACCGGCTATAGCGAAGAAGAGGCAAGAAAGCTGAATATCGCCGACGTAGTCTCGCCGGAGTTTCTACCGACAGCGGCCGAGATGATCGACCGCAAACTCAAGGGCTCGCCGCCGACAATCTACAGTACCGAAATCATCTCGAAGGACGGTCGCCGGATTCCTCTGGAAGTAAATACCCGGCTTGTTTACAAGGACGGCGTGCCTGTCGCCGTTCAGGGCATTGGCCGAGACATAAGCGAGCGACTTGCGGCGGAAGAGGCTCTTCGACAATCGGAAGAGCAGCTCCGGCAGGCACAAAAACTCGAATCAATCGGACTTTTGGCTGGCGGCGTCGCTCACGATTTCAATAATATGCTGACCGCAATCAACGGCTACAGCGACCTTTTACTCAGGAAACTTCCTGCCGACGACCCTCTCCGGGCCCACGTTGAAGAAATCCGAAAGGCAGGCGAGCGGTCTGCGGAGCTAACGCGTCAACTTCTCGCGTTTAGCCGTCGTCAGATAATGCGGCCGCAAATTATAGATCTAAACGCGGCGGTGGCCGATTCGGCGCGGATGCTCCGGCGACTTATCGGCGAGAATATTGCGCTCTTGACCGATCTCGCACCCAGTTTGCCAAAAATAGAAATTGACCCAGGACAACTCGTCCAGGTGCTCGTAAATCTTGTCGTCAATGCTCGCGACGCAATGCCCGATGGCGGCACGATTATCATCGAAACGCGAGTTGAAACCATTGACGAAAAATATACGAGCCGACACGTTGGAATCCAGCCGGGCCGTTACATTGTGCTATCGGTTACCGACAATGGAATCGGAATGGATGCACGAACACGCGAGCGAATTTTCGAGCCGTTTTTCACAACCAAAGGCGTCGGTCGCGGAACGGGCCTTGGGCTTTCAACCGTTTACGGTATAGTTAAACAATCCGGTGGCAGCATCTGGGTTTACTCCGAGCCGAACAGCGGCTCAACATTCAAGATTTTCCTTCCTACGCTCAACGTCGAATCAATTCATCGATCAGGCGAACCGAACCAAGCACAACTTCCGCTCGGAAGCGAGCGGATCCTTCTCGTCGAGGATGAAGATTCCGTCCGGATGCTTGGCAAAGAAATCCTGACTGCCTGCGGCTATGACGTCATCGATGCTGCCGACGGCGCTCAAGCATTGCAGCTTGCGCTCAATGCCGAAAATCCAATTGACCTTGTAATTACAGACGTTGTAATGCCGCAAATGGGTGGCCGCGAACTAGTAGAGCGGCTTTTAGCAGCAAATCCGCAGATCCGCGTTCTGTTCACCTCCGGCTACACCGATGACGCAATTCTCCGCAACGGGATCGTCGATAAATGCGCCGATTTCCTTCAAAAACCGTTCACTTTCGAAAAACTTGCACGAAAGGTTCGCGAGTTGCTGGAAAAATATCCGGTCGGAAATTAAATAACCCAGAAAAAGAATTCGACAGTTGCTTCTCTGATTTCAATGGGAATTAATCGCAGTTTAAATCTTCGGTAACCGCAGGTTAATCCGCGGCAGTAATGATAGCTCTATTTTTCGGATGCCGAAAAATGAGCGTTGTTTTGCCAAATCTGCTGTCCGCGATTACTGACGGCCAATATATTGTGAAGATTGCCGAGTCCAAAGATGAAATTACCGGTGCGCTGCGTCTGCGGCATCGCGTTTTCAATCTCGAACTCGCCGGAGCGACGGCGGAAGAAGCTGGTAGCGATTTGGAGCGCGACGAATATGACGCCCTCTGCCACCACCTAATCGTCCGCAGACGCGAGGGCGGCGAGATCGTTGGGACGTATCGCCTAAATACGATCGAAACCGCTGGAGCCGTTGAGGGTTTCTACTCGTATTCGGAATTCAGCCTCGAAGATTTGCCGACCAAAGTCCTTCAATTTGGCGTCGAAGTAGGACGAGCCTGCGTAGCCGCTGAGCACCGGAATACGAAAGTGTTATATCTGCTCTTTCGAGGGCTTGCAGCATTTACCGAAAGCTGCCAAAAACGCTATGTATTCGGATGTTGCTCGATTTTTACTCGGGATGCTTCAGTCGGGGAAAAGGCCTTTCACCAACTCGTTCGTGCGGATCGGTTTCATCCAACGTTCCGCATCGAGCCGCGCCGTAATGCACTCTATCTCGGGCCCGTTGAAAAAATTGAAGCTAATCCGGTCCAGCTTCCCCATTTGTTCGAGCTTTATCTGCGTCTCGGAGCAAAAGTGTGTGGCCCGCCGATAATCGACGAGGTTTTCGGAACGATCGATTTTTTCGTTCTCTTCGATCGTTGCGAGATTCCCTCCAGATACGAAAAGCTCTATTTTCCAGGCCGCCCATCGGTTGTATGATCGCTACGGGAAGCAGGACCTCGGGCACAATACCACAAAGAACAACGCTAAAGCCAAGAAGCCAAAATTGGAACGCTAGACGGCAGAGGTTTCCCTGCCGCTCTGGGTTGTAAGGAATCCATCTTCCTCGCGGGTGACGCAATCTCCTCCGCCCACAGTCCTAGAGACCAATTTCATGATATCCCGAAAGTCCAGATGTCGATTTTGGGAATTTCGCGGCCACTTATTTTTGCCTGACATAGCAATCGAAAAATAACAAAAATACGGTCGTTCTTTTGTAATTAAAGTCGAATGGGTGCTCCGATGAGCAAACGTACTGAATACATAACTCAAAAGCGAATGCAGATGCCTCCCGACGCGGCCCGCGGGCTGGATATCAGTTATAGCCTGCGTTCAATTTCAATGGTTGATCTCGCAAGGATCGCCGACGATCGATTCGCTACTGGAACTTAACTATCCAGAATGCACTTTACGGCCAACCCGACTGCCGCAATGCCAGCGTTGAAATCGCCGGTTCCGGACTGTCTTTGTCCCGGAACCGGCGGCGCACAAGGAGTTTCTAACCGAAGAGAGTCGCAATCGGCGGAGGTTTGGCCGAGAGCGAAAATGATTAAAAGCGAACCGCTCGAGCAATTTTGGAGACTCTCGCGATTCGCCAACTTCGATTTTTAGCGACCTCGAAGCGGAAATTGCCCTTTAGTCACGGCGCCAGTGAACGCGAACGACCTTGTTCTCGTGGGAAAATACATTTTCGAGTTTGCCGTGATAGGCCTTTTCGAGGACCTGACCGAGCCGGCGTGCCAGCTCATCGGTTGTCGTTTCAATATACAAACCGCCGTTTTTTTCCTCCCAGCGCATAATTCTTGAAAGCGGATTATCACGATATGCGTCATTCGCTTCATTCTTTAAGAGATGGTCTATTTCTTCGCGATGCTGGAGGTAAAACGCTCCATGTATGTCGAGCGAGCCTTCGAAAATTCCTTCGCGAATTTGCTTGCACGCGGGGCATTCCACCGTTTCTGGTTCTACGTTGGAGCGTTTAATCGGCTTCTCTGGTTTTGGATACCAGCGCTTATTTTCATAGTATGCACCACAGATTTTACAGACCGCAAAACCCGCAAAAGCTCGCGGCTCGCGTTTTGCGCCGCCATCGTGATCTACGCGTTTTGTAAATGTTGCATTGGTATATGGTTTTGAACTGCTGCTCATAATGTCCTCCTGATAAAATACTCAAATTTCTGCATCTTCACTGCAGGCGTGTTTAAGCATTTGAATCACGGGGTCGTGTTTCTGAATGCAGCTTCTTCCAAATCCGCTTCGCAGTCATCGCAGACGAATGGATTTTCGCCCGATGCTTTCCAAACGCGAGCTATTTCGTTTTTTGTCTCCAAATCGAAATAGAAGTCTTTCCCGCAGACGCTGCACGGAATCGGAAACCGGTTCTCCTCGGTTTCAAAAGATGACGGCTGCTTCTTCGGAGCCATATCAGCGTCAAATTCGGCGCGTATTCGTGTCATAATTTTATCTCCCGCGCAAATTCGCTTTTTTTACTTTCGTTCTTGATTATACACTTGAATTGCATTAAACGGATTATTCAATGGCATTCGTAGGTAAACGTGATGAAGGCTTGGCGAATATATCATCAGGCACCAGCAACAGAACGCCCGATGCGGCTGCAAGAAATTCCACGGCCACAGCCGCTACGCAACGAGGTATTGATCCGCATTACGGCCTGCGGCGTCTGCCGAACGGATCTGCACATCGTGGAGGGAGATTTGCCGCTTCGAAAAACTCCGGTTACACCCGGTCATCAGGTGGTCGGTAGAATCGAATCCGTCGGTTCGGAAGTCAGTAATTTCAATCTTGGAGAACGCGTCGGAGCTGCCTGGCTCGGCGGCGTTTGCGGGGGTTGCCGTTATTGTATTTCCGGCAGGGAAAATTTATGCGAAGCTGCCCAGTTCAATGGATGGACGCGCGACGGCGGCTTTGCGGAATTTATAACCGCACGTGCGGATTTTGTATATAGGCTACCGGATGGTTTCGACGACCGAGCGGCGGCTCCGCTGCTTTGTGCTGGAATCATTGGTTATCGAGCGCTTCGGCAAACGGGTATTGAAAATTGGCTCGGCGCGCGACTCGGGATATTCGGATTTGGCGCGGCCGGTCACATTGCAATTCAAATTTCGATTCATCGCGGCGCCGAAGTTTATGTAGCCACACGTGACCGCGGGCGGCACGCTCGGCTCGCTGAAGAATTAGGCGCCAAGTGGGTCGGCAATACATTTGACCGTCCGCCAGTAAAACTCGATGCGGCAATAATCTTTGCGCCGGCGGGCGAAGTCGTCCCGGCGGCTCTTGCGTCTCTCGACAAAGGCGGCCGCGTCGTACTTGGCGGGATACATATGTCCGCGATTCCGCCGCTCGATTATCAACTTCTTTATCACGAAAGATCGCTTCTGAGCGTCACGAACAACACACGCGAAGATGGGCATGAATTCCTTGCCGAAGCTGCTTCGATTCCTCTCCGGACTAGCACCGAGGAATTTCCGCTCGAAAAAGCGGACGAAGCTTTGATCGCTGTTGGGGCGGACGCAATAAAGGGCGCAGCCGTAATAACTATTTGAACTGCGACCGACCAGAAAATAAGGACGCCTTCCGAAGCAGCATACCGCCATGCCCGAGCGGAAATGCTGATGTTCAGTTGGAAAGCGCCCGAGGACGGCTCGGCCAAAAGGCGCCGTCAATTTGAAGCCCGAAAATCCAAATCGGCAATGTCTTCGGTCAGAATCACAACCCTACTTTGAGGATCGAAGATAAATTTGCTATTTGACGCTGTAATGATATAGGTCCGTCCCGCTGTTAGTCCTTCGACTCGGTAATTCCCAAAGCTATTTGTTCGCGTAGCGCGACCGAGGCCAGTATCAGCATCGGTAACGGTTATTACGATGCCGGGCAACCCGACGCCGGCGCCGCCGTCAGCCCAGCGAGCAAAACGACCGAATCCGTAAAGGTTGTCGTCAGCGGCTGAGCTAACCCATTGACCACCTCGCGGCGTACAGGCAAATTGCCAAAACCTATTTGGGTGGACGCCGGGTTTGCGGGTGAAACCGTAAAGGTAATCCGAACAAGTTCGGCTGATCCGGCTGGCAGTAGCTCCAATGGATCTTTATCGAGCACGATCCCGATTCGACCTTGTTGGGCTTGGAGTGCGTTCACCGTTAGCGTCATTCCGGCCACACCTGCACCGAGAGTGAAATTTTGAAAAAATCATTGCCGATTCAGACAAGCTGGATAAAGGGCGTTCCGAAGTCCGTGAGATCTATTACTCGACGCACGCAGACCTTGGAAATTCACTTTCGTGGCATGGCGAGCAGGCACGGGCGGAGGGGGCGATGGCCAAAGCTGTTTTGGGAATCGAGCACATGCTCTCGGAGCGTCCTTCGAACCCGCGGCTCCGCCACCTTATGTGGCGTGTTTACACACTTGCCAGTGTGATTTATGAGGAAGTCAACGATCGTCGCTCGTTGGAATTTGCCGAAAAAGCTTTGCAAGCAGCTTCAAATTCCCTTGAAAGCGAACCGAACGACACACAGGCACGCCATAATCTCGCGCGAACTACTTATCGACTCGGCGTACTGCTCGTAAACCTCAAACAACCGGTCGCCGCAATCAGCAAGCTCTCACAAGCCGAAACGATGTTCAAATCGTTGATAGAAATGTCGCCGCGGAATAATTATTACCGCAGCGATCTGGCAAGAATCTATCTTCGTGAAGGTCTCGCGTTACAGTCACTGGGGAAGCTAGATGAATCGAATCGAACTTTTGATAACGCGATGGGTCTCTGGCAATTTATTAGCGAAGCCAATCCGGCAAATAATAACGTCCGCCGAGATATAGCGTTGACCAATATGTACGTTGGCGATAACTGGAAAAATATGCGCCGGAGCGAATTGGCAACCGAGCGATACAAATCGGCATTGGATATTATGCTGCAATTGAAAAACCAAGGTGCACGACCCGAAATTGACGCTCCGCTAATAACAAAAATGCAAAGCTTCCTCGCCCCCGGGCGATAAAGCAGTCTTCGGGCTAGGCGCTAACCGGCTCACCTCGCTTTCAGCTTTCCTGCTTCGACTTATTTCGACTGTGTTTGATAAAAGCGGCTTCGCGAAGGTAAACGTTGAGTTCGCAAATGTCCTTGACGTAATCGCCGATACGCTCGAGGTGCTTCGCAACAAAAAGGAGATGTGCTGCGCCCGTAGTTGCTGAAGGATTTTCGATCATCATTTCGAGCAGTTCGTTGAAAACGCGCTTGTAGCTACGGTCGATTTCCTTATCGCGTTCGATGATCTGACGCGAAAGCTCTGAATCTTCATTTGTGAAAGCGTCAAGCGCCGCCCGCAGCATCTCCGCAGCCGTCTGCGCCATAATCGGAAAGTCCACGTAATTCTTGACTGGTGGCTCGGTATTGAGCACCAGGGCAGCTTCGGCAATGCTACCGGCATGGTCGGCAATTCGCTCCAGAATCGGTGTGATTTTTGCAACCGATATGACGAACCGCAGGTCGTGCGCCGCGGGGTGTTGGAGTGCTAAAATCTCGATACTAAGCCGGTCGATTTCCAGCTCCATTTGATCGATAATCTTGTCGTCCTCGAGCACCTTACGGGCGAGCTCGCTATCGCGTTCGACCAATGCGCGCATCGCCTTTTGGACGGCCGCCTCTGTCGCCCCGCCGAGCAGTAGGATCTTGTCGCGGAGCTGATCAAGTTGTTCGTCAATAATTCGTCGTTCCATTTTTAAGTCCAACACCTACGACGTCCGATCACGTCAAAGAGAAACAAGCATTATAACAACTTCTATTCAGCCAAATCTACCGGTTATGTAATCCTCGGTCAGTTTTTCATCCGGATTTTGAAACATTTTCTGCGTTGTGTTGTATTCGACGAGTTTCCCCAGCATAAAGAACGCAGTCCGCCCCGAGACGCGGGCTGCCTGCTGCATATTGTGGGTGACAATGACGATCGTGTAATTCTTCTTTAGTTCGACAACCAGCTCCTCGATCTTTTGCGTGGCAATCGGGTCGAGCGCCGATGCTGGCTCGTCCATAAGGATTAGCTCGGGCTGAACTGCGAGAGCGCGCGCTATACACAAACGCTGTTGCTGACCGCCGGAGAGGCCAAACGCCGAAGTGTTGAGCCTATCTTTTACTTCGTCCCAAAGCGCTGCATCGCGAAGGGCTCGCTCGACGCGCTCAGCTAGGTCTGTTTTGCTCGAATGGATACCGTTGATCCTAATTCCGTACGCGACATTTTCAAAAATGGATTTCGGAAACGGATTCGACTTTTGAAAGACCATCCCGACCTTTCGCCGAAGTGCTACAACATCAGTTCCCGGTGAGTAAATATCCTTGCCGTCGATTTCGACCGTCCCGTTGACCTTTGCGCTCGGGATCGTGTCGTTCATCCGGTTCAATGTCCGAAGAAACGTTGATTTCCCGCAGCCTGATGGGCCGATAAATGCCACGACCTCGCGCTCAGGTATATCTAGCGAAATATCATAAAGCGCCTGCTGAGCGCCGTAGAAAAAGTTCAGGTTTCGGATACGAATCTTTGTTGACATACTAAAAGAAGCCACAATAAGCTCGCTTTGTAGCTAAAAACGCTTGCGTGTAAAAAACCGGACGGCGATGTTGATCCCGAGAATCATAACGAGCAAAACCAACGTTGCAGCCCACGCTTTTTGGTGCCATTCGTCAAACGGCGAAATTGCATAATTGTAGATTTGGACCGTCAGCGAGGCCATTGGCTCATCCAAATAGATGTTATAAAACCGGCTACCAAAGGCCGTAAACAAAAGCGGTGCAGTTTCGCCAAGCACTCGGGCCACGGCCAGCATCGCGCCGGTTGCAATACCGGCACGCGCTGCCGGTAAAACGATATCCGTCGTAACGCGCCATTGCGGAGCTCCTAAAGCGAGCGCACCCTCTCGCATCGCCGTCGGTACGAGCCGGACCATTTCTTCCGTTGTACGAGAAACTATCGGGATCATAATCAGAGCGAGAGCAAGTGAGCCGGCGAGCGTCGAGAAGTATCCTTGCCGGAGCACAACAAGCGCATAGACAAACACTCCAAAGACGATTGACGGAATACCAATCATTGTATCCGCAACAAAGCGGACAACAGAGCCAAACCAGCCGCGCCCGAATTCAGAAAGAAACGTGCCGACGGCTACACCAACCGGTATACCAATCAGAGACGCAAGCGAAAGCAAAATTAGAGAGCCGAGGATTGCATTACCTATACCGCCGCCTTCGCCAACGGGTTTTGGCGTATCTATAAGAAACTCCCAGCTAATCGAAGAAATGCCCTGAATCGCGATGTAGCCAAGGATAATTGCGAGGATGGCGACGACGCCAAAAGCGCAAATTGCCGTTAGCGTAGTCATTAGAGAATTTATGAGCCGCCTTTGCTGGAACATATACATCAGCAATTTATCTGGAATGCATCGTCCGTCGCGATACGCTCATTATCAGCAACTTCGCAAATGCATTGATGACAAAGGTAACAAGAAACAAAATTAAACCCAGCTCGATAAGTGCACTGAGGTAAAGATCTCCCGTCGCTTCCGTGAATTCATTTGCGATCACCGATGCAATCGTATAGCCGGGTTCAAATAACGAAAGGCTGATTTGCGGCCGGTTTCCGATCACCATCGTAATTGCCATCGTCTCACCGATTGCGCGCCCGAGCCCGAGGATTACCGCTCCGGCGATTCCAGATGATGCGTTTGCGAGAACGATTTGGGTGGTCTCCCATTGCGTTGCACCGAGCGCTAGCGACGCTTCCCGCTGCGTCGTCGGCACTGCTTCGAGAACGTCGCGCGTTACGGCGGTAATAATAGGTGTAATCATAATCGCGAGTATTACGCCGCCGGTCATCATCCCAATCCCGGTCGGCGTACCAGAAAAAAATGGCAGCCATCCGAGCCCAGTCTTAAGAGGCGGCTGAATGTATTCGCGCAAAAAGGGTGCTAACACGAATATTGCCCAGAGCCCATAAACAACCGATGGAATTGCCGCAAGCAGCTCGACAAGAAAACCCAGCGGGCGGGCAAGCATTTTCGGTGCCTGTTCGACCAGAAAAATCGCAACGCCAATCGATAGCGGCACCGCGATTATCAAAGCCAGAATCGAAGAAACAATCGTTCCCCAAATAAATGGCAATGCCCCAAATTCACCTTTTATTGGATCCCAAACTCTTCCTGCGAGGAATCCAAGTCCAAATTCTCTGATCGAAAGCAGGGAGCTCTGTGCCATCACAACTACAATTGCAACGGCGATGATCAGGATCGAAGTCGCAGCAGCGGCTAGAACGCCATAGAAAATCTTATCGCCGTTGAAAACATTAAGTCCTTTATGACTCACGTTAATTGACCTGTTCTCCTTGCTCTGTATAGCTAATCATCGCAATCTTCCCGGCAGCTCGCTTTACAATTTCAGCGGGCAATGGCGAATAGAACAGTGGCTGCGCGTGTTTCTGACCGTCATTAATGCACCAAGTAAGAAATTCTTTCAGCGTTTTACCTACGCGTGGATCCTGCTGTTCGCGATAAACCAGAACATATACATAGCTTGCGATTGGATAAGCGTTTGGGCCAGATGCATTTGTTATACTAACGCGCAAATCGTCCGGCATATCTGCGATCGATTCCGCGGCGGCGCTTGTAACGGTGCTGAAATTCGGGAGAATGAAATTTCCGGCTTTATTTCTTATCTCGGCGACGGGAAGTTTATTTTTCATTGCATAAGCCAACTCGACATAGCCTATTGTATTCGGAGTTTGCTTTATTTGGCCGGTAACGCCTTCGTTGCCCTTGCCGCCAAGCCCGATCGGCCAATTTGGGCTCGTTCCTTCGCCAACTCGGTTTTTCCATTCCTCGCTGACTTTTGAAAGATAGTTCGTAAATACCGCCGATGTGCCGCTGCCATCCGAACGATGGACGACGGTTAAAGGAGCATCGGGAAGTACAATGCCGGGATTATCGGCTGCAATTTTTGGGTCATCCCATCGCGCGATCTTGCCGAGGAAAATATCGGCAATCGTGTCCGGCGAAAAACGCAGCCGGGGCTCAAAACCTGGAAGGTTGTATGTCAGTACGACGGCGCCGAGTATTACCGGTATGTGGAGAATCTCGCCCGTTGCAGAACGCAGGTCTTCGGTTGACATTGCCGTATCCGAGGCTCCGAACTGTACAGTCCGCTCTTTTAGTTGCTTGATGCCGCCGCCCGAGCCGATTGATTGATAGTCTATATTCACGCTCCGCTCTAGACTACCAAACTCGTGGACCCATTTCTGCATCAACGGATTAATAAAAGTCGAGCCCGCACCCTGAATTTTTATCTGCCCGCTTCCGCTATGGCGACCGCTAAAACATCCCGCGAGACCGAAGACGAGTCCCGCGCAGAGTAGAAAAACCAGAGTCACCTTCCACCTGATCAGTTCTCGGGCGGCATATCTTGCATTGACGAGATTCATACTCCCGGGCATCAAAAAGAGAAATTCTAATACGCTGAATATTTCCTTTACATTAAGTTTTATTTAATTTCATTGAACGAAAAAGGGAACGGCCGAAAAATTTAACAGGAATGTAACATTTGGGCAACATCGCCAGTTTATCCTCCTTGGAGTCTGTTCCTACATTCCAAACTATCGGTAACTCATCATGCGGCAAGGCGGCAAAGGCGCCGAAAAACGACATTTCACAGAAATCATCGATGAACTTGGCGGCGAACTCGCAATCGCCTTTTTCGTAGACGGTAAAGGTGCAGGGAAGATAGAAGTCCGCCAATTCGTCAATCTGCTGCGTTCGATTGAGTCATCGCTTTCAGACGAGCACTCAAAGCAAAGAGCATTTCCCCGAAAAGATTCTGCAGCCACTACCGATCAACGCTAATTCTCGTTTCTACCGAAACAACGGGCATTTTGCGGCAAACGCCCGCGAAACGAATTTTCATCGGATACGTTGGTGCCACCCTCTATTTTGTTTTCTGGACAAATAGGACTAAACTCGGGCAATCGCACTGCGAGGAGAAAGCTATGGTAAGAAATCGCATTCATAAAGTATTGGCCGCGTCGTTATTCGGACTTGCGCTGCTCGCTTCGCCATATTCGGTGGCGGCTCAGACCCGTATCTCGATGCCGAAAAATAAGTACAAGGTTCAGGATGATATCCGCATCGGGAATGAAGCCGCGGCTCAAATCGATGGTCAGTTTCCGATCCTCAATGATCGCGACGCGACAGCGTATATTTCGCGTGTCGGTGAGCGCCTTGTTGCTGCGATTCCGCCGGAATTTCGGCAGCCGCAGTTCAATTACAGGTTTAAGATTGTCAATGCCAGCGACATAAATGCCTTTGCACTCCCAGGCGGCCCGATGTACGTCAACCGTGGAATGATCGAGGCCGCACGCAACGAAGGTGAGATGGCCGGCGTGATGGCCCATGAAATAAGCCATGTCGCACTCCGCCATGCTACTGCCCAACAGACAAAATTAAACAGCCCGCTAAACCAGATATTTGGTATCGGTACAATCATTGGCGGCGCAATTCTTGGAGGCCAAGCAGGCGCGCAAATTGGCTCTTTGATCGTAGCCGGAACTTTCCTCCGCTATAGCCGCGAATACGAAACACAGGCCGATATACTGGGCTCCCGCATAATGGCGAATGCAGGATACGACCCGCGTGACCTTGCCAATATGTTCAGGACAATCGCGGCCGAAAACCGTGGCGGTAAAGCCCCCGAGTGGCTCTCCAGCCATCCGGATCCGGGTAATCGATACGAGAAAATTTTGCGTGAATCGCAGTACCTCAACGTTTCGCCAAATCCGATTAAGGTAACCCGCGATTTTGCGCGCATCCAGGAACGACTGAGATCGCTGCCGCCGGCAAAATCCATGGCGGAAATTGAGCGCGAATTGAAATCCGGCACAGCAAAAAGTCCAACAGCTGGCGGACGATATTCGTCTCAGGTCCCGTTTCCTTCGCCCCAAAGCACGGTTTATCAAGGCGGCCCACTCCGGCTGTCATATCCGGCAAACTGGCGCGTTTTCGAGGGCCAATCCAGCGTAACGCTCGCACCGGAAGGCGCTTACGGCGATCAGGGAATCACCCACGGGGCGATGATCGGCATCTTCAATGCAGGCGGAGTTGATTTTCAAAGTGCGACCAGAAATTACGTTACCGGCGTCCTCGAAGCTAATCCGTATCTGCGACAACGTACAGGCTACTCCCGGATAAGTGTATCGGGCCGCGAGGGCTTTGTTACTGATCTTCAGGGCAGATCTCCCGTCACCAACCGAACGGAAAATGTTACCGTTTACACAATACCGTTGCGAAGCGGGGATCTTCTTTACATTGTATCGGTTTCGCCGGCGGACGAGGCGTTTCGATATGACAGGACATTCCGAAATCTGATTGCGTCAGTACAGATCCACGACTAACTTTCGACGGCGGGCCGGTTCCCGCCGTTTCTTTTCTCTTTAACGCTTAAAAGCAACAATGCGGAAACTACCGAGACGGAAGCACTCGCCGCAAACGCAGCCGATGCTCCGAAATAACTCCAGATCGTGCCGAAAAGTAGCGATGCAGGAAAGACCGTAATTCCGTAAGCAAGATTGTAAAAGCCATACGCCGTTCCGCGTTTTTCCTCCTCTACAAGATCGGCCACAAACGCTTTTTCGACGCCTTCCGTAAGGCCGAAATAGGTTCCGTAAATTACAAATAACACCCAGGCCTGCCAATCCACTGAAACAAAGGCAAAACCCAGATAAACTGCCGCGTAAATAATCCACCCGAGCGTTATTATCCACTTGCGGCCAAATCTGTCAGAGAGCCCACCGCCGACCAGAGAGCTTGCAACTTTGCTAATATGAAGCGCAACCCATAAAAGCGGAAGGTGGTGCGGCGTTACGCCGGCCTGCTCGGCACGCAGGAGAAGAAATGCATCGGTCGAATTTGACAAAGTAAAAAGAGCTACAATAAGAAGAAGCCGCTTGAAATTGCCGTCAAATTGCGAAAGCGAGAAGCGAATTGGCTCGGCTACAGACGTATCCAATTTTTTCGATTCTTTTACAAAAAAAACGATAACGAACAACCCGATTACGACCGGGATCGAAGCAAAAAGAAAAACCTGCCGATATTCACGCGCCGTTGGGCTATCCGCATTTTCCGCGATGAGCGATAAAAGCAGGAATGCAAGTACTGGGCCGATTACCGCGCCAAGATTATCGGCCGCGCGGTTAAATCCGAAGGCGACCCCGCGCCGATCGGGTGGTACATCGGCCGCAATGAGCGCATCGCGCGGCGCTCCGCGAATTCCCTTTCCAATTCGGTCTGACATTCTTACGACGAGCACCTGTTGCCACGTCGTTACAAAAGCCAGCAGAGGCCGAGTAATTGCGGCCAGCGAGTAGCCAAGAAAAACTGGAAATTTTCGGCTGCCAAAACGGTCGCTGAGGTAGCCGGAAAAAAGTTTTAGAACACTTGATGCTGATTCCGCGACGCCCTCGATCAAACCAATTGCAAACGGCGACGCCGACAACGAAAGCGCGAGAAATGCAGGCAGAAGCGGATAGATTATTTCGCTGGAGGTGTCATTCAGAAGGCTTACGAGACTTAGTGCAATCACCGATCGTGGCAGATTGGGATAACCGGAAATCAATGATTTCCCTGAAAATTTCCTAAAAGATGACATTACAAATTGCTGACGCCCGATTGTCATCGCAGGCATACGTCGGCGTTAAGGTCCGATTGCCTTATCGACGACGCGTTGCCGCGGGCGGACGATTCTCGACCGACTTTTTCCCGCCGTAGAAGTAAAGGTACGAGAGGCTGAAAGCGATACCCGCAAAAAGAACTAAAGCGGCCACGATTAGCCGCAATGCGATCTTCAGCCCTTTTCGCATTAGCCGAAACAACAAGTATGCTGCCGCGGCAAAAGGCAAAAAAAGCGCGACGGCAATCAATCCAGCAGCGGTTGTAAGCTCAATTAAAATCAACGGCTGCATTATTCTTCACTTGCCTCCTGTCTAATCGCTTTCAGCCGTTCAAGTTCTGCTAGGTCCTCGTCGGTCAAGCTTGCCGGCTCAACCGGCAGCCCGTATTCGCCGCTCACCCAGGCGCCAAGATCGAGCAGCTTGCAGCGCTCGGTGCAGAAAGGTCGGTATTCATTCCCTTCCCAGTCGGTTTGTTTCCCACAAATCGGACAAGTTACTTTTGGCATTTCAGAACTCCCCGTCGATAGATTACCACGCGTCAAAGAACGCAACGAAACACATAGGCGCGGAAAAATTCATTGAATATTACGCCGTTAAGCGCCATCATTAATTATTGCAAATGGCGACCGGGCCCGAAACAAGATTCGAGATCCGAACGTTATCCTTTAAATTAGATTGCCGCCAAACAGGAGATTTCAAGATGTCTGATTACAAAGACCGATTCGAAAAATGGCAAAAAGAAGCACGCGAACGAATTGAGCAGATCGACGCCGAATTTGATATCAGCGGAAGAATCGAATCCGGAGCCCGATCCGTCATTGAAAATGCACAAAAAGGTGTCGAAAAAATCGTTTCTGAAGCGGAAAAGAATGAGGCTGCAAAAGACGCGGTTCGTGTTGCTGGAGAGACGCTAAAAGCGGCCGGCAACGTTGCGCGCATGGTTTGGGATTCGCAAGAGCCAATCCGAAATGCAGCGGCCGAAGCCGGTGAAAAGGTAAGGGCCGCCGCCGGTGATACGATACGAGCTGCCGGCGAGAAGGCTGATGAATTCATTGGCGACGCCGCCCGAATGGCCGAAACCAGTGCCGGCTTGTTGTCGGATGTCTTTGGAATCGGGATTGGTTTTAACCGTGCGTTTAGCGCAGTTCAGGAATCTTTTCAGAGTCTTTCTACTTGGGCTGCCGAAAAACCTCTCGAGGCCGCGGCGGCTGGCGTCTCGGCTGCGGTCGGCGCGGGAATCGGAGTTGTATTTACGGGCCTCGGGTCCAATTGGTTATTTAGTTCCGCCTTGCCGGCCGCAACAGCTAAAGTGCTAGCCGAACGCTTCGACAACTATCTAAAGTCACAAGAGGAGAAAATCGCTCGTGATGAGATAGATGCGGCAGAAGGCGAGAGGATCCGCTTTGAATCCGAAATCGCACGACGGATCGGCGCACCGATGCTCGCTGGTTTTTCCTTTGCATCCGGCACGGTCCTGCTCTTGAACGTTTTTAACCCGAAAACTGTAACTGGATTTCCGTTTGGCTGGCTGATCGGCGGAAACCCTTTCCTCGAAGGTATTTGGTTTTTTGGCAACGGGCTAATTTGCCTCAAAACAAGTTACGATTTCTTTATGATCGCAATTGACGATAATAACGAGATGAAATCGATTATCCGAGAGCTGAAAGGCCTTTTGCCCGCGACCACTTCTAGTTGAACCTTATCGGCACAGGCGCAAAGGAAAGGACGAAAATAATTGCAGTGATCAGAGCTACGGCGCGTCGCCAGCCGCCAAGAGGAGCAAGATCTCGCGGGCTCGGATGCCGCAATCGCATCATTATCGCCAAAACGACGGTAAAAAGGAGACCGCTCGGGCTGCCATAGACAAACCATCCTGCCGCCGAGGCAAAGGCCATAAAAATGAAAGCGATGCGTCCGCTCCACCGATGCACGCCTTCGCCAAAAAGCGCGTAAATCGCATGTCCGCCGTCGAGTTGGCCCGATGGGATCAGATTCAGCGCCGTGACGAGTAAACCAATCCAGGCTGCAAAATAAAAGGGATTCCCGACGCTGAAACTTAGATTCTTCCCTACAATCGAAGCCAGAATCTGCATAAAAAGCGGATCTACAAAGGTAATGCCGCCCACCTCGACGGCCGAACTAGCGGCCTCTGCCGGCGAGATGACCCTCATCTGGATAATACCGATGATTGCAATCGGTATTAGAGCAACAAAACCGGCGATCGGCCCGGCGACGCCAATATCGAACACCGCCCGGCGCGAAGGAAACGGCGATAGAATCTTGATAAAGGCGCCGAACGTGCCGGCTGGCCCAATCAGCGGCGGACTTGGAATGAAAAACGGCAGGGTTGCACGTACGCCGTATTTGCGGCATGCGATGTAATGGCCCAGCTCATGCGATAAAAGTATAAAAAGGAGGGAGCCGGAAAAGGTTATTCCAGATCGCAAATGCTCCGGCTCCATGAGTATTGTCCGAACAATTTTGAAGACAAGCAACGCGTAGGAATTGGGCAGATTGAGAATAGCGAGAACTATCTCGCTGGCGCTGGTAGGCTGAAAGTCTGGAAAGGCATAAATTGGCCCAAATGGAAACAAGGCTCCGGCAATCGTCGCGGTGCAGAATGTAAAGACAAAAAGCAAAAGATGGCGGACAAAGACGGCAGCCGGAATTCCGGCAATTTGCCGCCGTCCGAAGGATTGGGGTACCGAAGACATATTAAAGCGAATAAAAGGAAATTAAAGCAAAATAAATCGCAGATACGGAATCGGAATCCGATCTACGATCAACAAAAATCTATTTACCGGGCGGGGAACTTAATTGTTATCGCACCCCGGAGCTTTTGCCGAAAGCTCTTTGCCGGGCTTAAATCGAATGGTTTTCCCCGGCGGAATCGGCACTTCCGCGCCCGTTCGCGGATTTCGACCGACGCCGCGCTTGCGCGCCTTGACGACGAAAACTCCAAATCCGCGAAGTTCTATCCGCCGGCCCTGCGCCAATGCCTCTTTCATTGCGTTGAACAGAGAATCGACGACTTGCTCCGCTTTTTGCTTCGCCACGCCCGTCCTTTCTGCCAGTTTGTTGACGATATCCAGTTTGATCATCTCGTCCTCCGAAATCAGAAATACCGTGGAAGCAACCTCGCTGATATTGATTTACTATCCTATGCCCCTAAGTTTTAATCTGTCAAGGCTTTGCAGATAGGTTCCTGCGGGTTGAGCCGATTTATTGCTTTGGCGTAAATGGCCGGCCGTACAGTTGTAGATAAATCCATCCGAGCACGCGAGCTTCGGCCATACAGAGAGCTTCAAGCCAGCAGCTGGTCAGATAAAGCCGCTTTTCGGCATTTGTGGTGAGCATTTCCGCCTTCTGCAATGGGGAAAGGCCGGCAGCCTTTTCGAGTGAATTCGTTTCGGTTATTTGCAGTCGATTTTCGCGTGCGTGCGCGAGCGCGGCAATCAAATCATTTAGCCAGAGATCCAAGAGCGGCGCCGAATCGTTTTCCAAAACTGCCTGCACTACACCGACGGCGAATCTTGCCTCGGCATTCTCGAAAGGAAATATTCCGACACCATTTCTTTCGTCATCGGCTTGCTTCCAGTGAAAAAGTTCGTCAGTGTGCGGATGCCTGATTCGTGCGGTCCGCTCATCAAATGCGAGAAACCATGCAACTACATCCGCAATCGAGAGCGGATCCGGTTTTCCATCCGGTGCTGGACGAAGTGGTGGCGGTTGAAATTCACTCTGTTTAGTCGATTCCATTACGCTTAGTAAAATTTGATTGTAACTTATCGCAGCCTCGGATTTTTACTTTAATTAAATTACGTTTCTCTGCCTATTATTTTTTGATTATTTTTTGACAACCGACGTTTTTTGGACAATACTTATCGCGCTCCTAACATTTACTTCATCTCGATTGAAAACAAATCGCTATGGCAACACAATTTGTTACATGTCCGCGCTGCTCGGCACAAAATTCCAGCCTGAATACGCAATGTTTGACATGCGGGGCCGAATTACCGGTACAGCCAATGCCTGTGCAGCAAATGTCGTCTGCTGGGCCTCAAAAGCATCCGGCTGCAGACAAAAAGCTTGCGGCAGGTATCTGTGGCATTGTTCTCGGCGGGCTCGGTGTTCATAAATTTATTTTGGGTTACAATCAGGAGGGCATAATCCTGCTTGCCGTTTGGCTCGTTGCCTTAATTATTACGATGGTAACCTGTGGACTCGGTACGCCGCTTCTTTTTATTCCAAGTATCGTCGGAATTATCGAAGGTATTATGTACCTGACCAAGTCCGATGACGAATTCTATCAAACCTACATTCTGAACAAGAAACGTTGGTTTTAGAATTCGCGCATTGAAAAGGCGGACGTAGTAAGTTAAGTTAGGATAATTCTGTGTTTACGGGAATTATCGAAGAGCTCGGTCAAATCGAATTCGTTAGGGCTTTGAACAACGGTGCCCGAATCCGAGTTCGAGCCGAGGTGGTAACCCTCGGCAGCAACGAAGGCGATTCGATAGCCGTAAATGGCGTTTGTCTTACGGCCCTTGAAATCGCCGCGGACGGGTTCTCCGCAGACCTCTCGGCGGAAACCCTTGATCGAACTACGCTTGGCCGGCTCGGCCCGAATACACCGGTAAATCTTGAGCGTTCACTTTCGGCATCTTCACGCTTCGGTGGCCATATTGTTCAGGGTCACGTAGATTGTCGCGGCCGCTTTCTATCTGCAGATGGTGGCGGCGATTTCTTTACCCTTCGCATCGCATTCCCGCCGCAGATCGCCCCTTACATTGTCGAAAAAGGGTCCATCGCCGTTGAAGGCATTTCGCTTACGATAGCCAAACTTAGTGATAATTATTTTGACGTCGCAATTATCCCGAAAACTTGGCAGATGACTAATCTCTCCTCGCTGCGGCCGGGAGATGACGTAAATCTCGAAGCCGATATTGTTGCGAAATACGTCGAGCGGCTCGCGTCTACCTATCTTCACTAAATTTTGGACATTTTCACTGGCGAAACTTAAACTTTCCTTAGATGGAGAATTCTTCCGAAAAGCCCTCGCTCCCCGGACTCGCAGCGCGGCTTTCTCGTCTACCGGCCGATAAACGGCGGGCAGCAATGGAGGTGAGCGCCGCACTTGCCGGCGTAAGCCTCCGCGTTAGCCGCGATTTTGTCGAGGCGGTTCCGGCAGCGGCAAAGGTGCTATCCGCCGATCAAATACGCCTTTGGGGCGAACTCGGACGAAAGATCGCGATGGGCAGCGCGAAATCCGGATCTGCTTTTTTTGCCGCCGGAGTTGAAGGCTTGATGCATCTGCCGGTAGAATCGCGGACAACGCTGCTGCAAATTGCATTGCGACAACTAGTGCTGTCCAGTTCGGTTGCGATCGAAACTGTCCAGTCCGCTCCGGATATCGCCCGGCAAATCGGAGACGAATTCTCAATCAAAGAGGTTTTCAGGATTGCTTCGGAGATTTCCGGCCGCTCAGCAAAACACAGTGCAGAATTTCTCGCTCGTTCGCCGGATGCCATAGGTGCCCTGAAATCGGTCGGCGACAAAACGGCAGAAGTGGGAAGAGCAGCCTTTGACCTTGCAACGGATTTTGCTCATCGAACAGGCGGTATGACTGCAGATCTTTGGGCCGATTTACCCAAAGTGCTAGTCGGGCTTGACCGCGAATCGGCGATCCGACTTTTGCGCGCGGCTCAGGAGTTTCTCAAATTCGGCGGGAGCGTAACCCTGAATTTTGTCAATGCTGCCGGCGAGGCGCTGCGTGCGGCGCCGGAAGCATTTGACGATTGGTGCCGTCTGCTCGCAAAGATCGCTCCACAGGGAAATGCAACCGTAATAGCATATTTGCGGGCCGCTCCCGGTTTCTTTCGCGCTTTTGCAGGGCGTCCTGTACGGCCGAACTCGCACGAGCGATCATCGGTGGCCATTCGCGAGGTTCTCGCTTTAGCAGGTCGAGTAGCCGACGTCGACCCAGAAAGTTCTCTTGCATTGTTTCACTCCGCAGTTGAAGCTTTGCGCAAGGCGCCGCTCGACCAATTTGAAGAATGGGTCGAAAGCGGATTGAAGGACCTGCGCAAAGATCCACCGAAATCGCGCCGAAGCTATTTCGCGCTTGAAACTCGCCGTTCGCGCGAGCGGCTGCGTGAAGCTGGTAAGGGTCTTCAGCTCGAATCAGTGCAAGGCATTTTGCGAATTTATGTTGAAGGGCTCACCGGACGCGAAGTTGAAATCGAGCCATTAACCGGACCTGTCCGCGAATCACGGATTGGCGACGGGAAAACGATCTATCTGCCGGCCGTCATATCTGAATTTGGCGACCACGAAAAGGATTTCCGGCTTTACAAGGTGCTTGCTGCGCATTCAGCCGGACAAATTGAATTTGGTACATTCGAGCGCGACAGCGAATCTCTGCGTGCCGCATATCGCGAACTCGGTGCACTTTATTCGGCAACGGCGGACGAGCTCGACGCATTTTCCCTCGCCGGTTATCTCGAAGATGTCCGGCAATCGAAAAAGGCGCTCAGCGATGACGAAATCAGGGCAGAAATTGCTCGGCGGCGGCCCCAAATGCCGCAAGGTTCGGATTATCGAGCGCAGCTCCGGCTATTTCCCGATCCGCGGCTTGCCAGACGAATTTTTGGAATGATGGAAAACGCCAGGATCGGGCGTATTTTGCGTTTTTATTACCGCGGCCTGCGGCGTGATTTGGATTTAGTTGAGCAGCATCTTTCCGAAGGCCGGCCCTATATTTTCGACCTTCCCGCAGACCAGGTTCCATTCGAGCTACTCTTTCAGGCAGCTCTTTGCGGCGGCGTCCGCGAAGATGCACGCCAATTTTATGCTCAGGTTGCCTCTGAGATAGAGGAAATCATATCTCGGTATCTCGAACCGCGATCAGCAGAAAAATCAAGGTTTCCGACCGTTGCAGATACGCTTTTTGCAACCTCGCGCGTTTATTCATTGTTTCAAAACTTTACGAGTGTCGAACCGGCAAGCGAGGCGGACTCAGAAACCGAGGACGAGGAAAACGAAGATAACTCAGCCGCCGAAGTCGCCGAACTCGAATCAATCGACGAAACACCTAAAAAGGAATCCAGAAGCCGCCAGTCCGAGGATATTCGCGATCTTTTCAATGCCTGGAATGAGCCCGAAGACTGCGAAGGAGAGCCGGATAACTTGCAAGGCACCGAATCCTGGATAGATCGTGACGTCCCCGAGCAGCCGCTCGAAGCAGGCGATCAGGCATTTGCTTACGACGAATGGGACCGCGAGCTAAACGATTACCGTGTCGGCTGGAGCCGCGTTATCGAGAAAAAGGTAAAAACGGGCGACCGGACGTTTGTGGAATTGACGCGAGCCCGTTACGGCGGCGTTATTTCTTCTATTCGCCAGCAGTTTCAATTGCTGAAGCCTGAAAATCTGACTCGGATTCACCGCGAGCCGGACGGCGATGACTATGACCTAGTTGCCCTTGTCGATTTTGTAATCGACCGACGGGCGGACGGCCGCCAGTCAGAAAATATCTACACGAAACGGCTGCGACGCGAGCGTGACGTAGCGGTCTCGATCTTGCTCGATCAATCGTCGTCAACGGCTCGGACAATTACACGAAACCCGCTTCAGCCGTACACCTATCCAGGGCGGCGGATAATCGAAATTGAGAAAGAAGGGCTTGTTCTGATGAGTGAGGCTCTCGAAGCAGTTGGCGACCGTTATTCAATCTATGGTTTTACGAGCGAAGGTCGCCGAAATGTAAAATTTTACGTAGTCAAAGACTTCAACGAGCGATATTCGGAGGAAACCGAAAAACGCATCGGCGGCATTACGTTTCAAAACAATACGCGGCTCGGCGCCGCTATTCGCCATGCTGCTAATAAGTTGCTCCGGCAAGAATCACGGACGCGCCTTCTGATAATCCTGACCGATGGACGGCCGTATGACCACGATTACGGGGATGCCCGATATGCCCGCGAAGACGTTCGTGAAGCCTTGACCGAGGCGAAAACAAGAGGAATTACCCCATTTTGCATCACAATCGATCGCGAATCCGAGGCCGAGCTCCGCGATCTTTATGGTGACGTCGGCTATACGATTATCGATGACGTCTTAAGCCTGCCCGAGCGAATGCCAAATATTTACCGCCGTCTGACAACGTAGTGAGACGGCCCGCGACGCTGCGCCAAGGGCCGCCGGGCGCCGAATCGATCCGTAAGGCTTCCGACGGCGGGCGGCTCGGGCAGGTAATTTGCAAATACAATATACTGCAAGACGTTTTGCAAAGCTGCTCATATTTTCGCCAGCGGCCAATTTCGCGGCAATATTTTCCAATTGTTTTCGGCGGCCGATGAGGAAGCTTACTGCGATAGCCGCTGTTACGAGTTTGCCAAATATTTCGGAACGGGTTTCATCATTGACGTTAGTGACGGTCGAACTGGCCGATTGCGCAGCTTTTTTGTTCTCGACTACTTCTCTTCGGCGGCCGAAGCGTGCACCCAGATCAGATCGATTTAAAACTCGTTTGGAAACTTCAAATTTTCACGCATTTTAGTTAATTTCACGGATTCCAGTGTGGATAAACTGCAAAGAATCGTTGTATGCTTGTAGATTAGGTGTTTTTTGTCTGGCAAGCATATTTTTATCTTTGCCGGACGGATAAATCCTAATTCGAAGATGATTCTTCAGCGGGATATTTAATAATTGGGAATTCTATACAATGGCTTTCAAATCACTCTTTAGTTTATTTTCCAGCGATCTCGCGATTGACCTCGGAACGGCAAATACGCTCGTTTACGCGAAAGGGCGTGGCATAGTTGTTAGCGAACCATCAATTGTTGCAATCAATAAGGTGACGAATCAAGTCGAAGCCGTTGGACGCGATGCAAAAGAAATGCTCGGACGTACGCCGGGGAACATAGTCGCTATCCGTCCGATGAAAGACGGCGTAATTGCGAATTTTGAAGTAACCGAAAAAATGCTCCAGCATTTTATCCGCAAGGCTCATAACGGCAAAACGTGGGTCCGGCCGAGAGTTGTAATTGGAATCCCGTCGGAAATTACGCAGGTTGAGCGGCGAGCGGTTGAAGATTCGGCATATCGAGCAAAAGCGTCGGAGGTTTACCTTGTCGAAGAAGCGATGGCGGCAGCAATTGGCGCCGGGCTACCGATTACGGAACCACATGGCAACATGGTCGTTGATATCGGCGGAGGGACGACGGATATCGCTGTCATATCGCTTTCGGGAATTGTCTATTCAAGGGCAGTCCGCGTTGCGGGTAATGAAATGGACGATGCGATTACCCAGTACATCAAGCGGAAATATAACCTTTTAATCGGCGAACGGACAGCGGAGGCGATCAAGATTGCCCTTGGCAGTGCGTTTCCGCTCGATGAGCCGCTCTCGATGGAAGTGCGCGGCCGCAATCTTATCGAAGGAATTCCGAAAACGATCACGATGACCGACGAAGAGGTCCGCGAAGCGCTTTCAGATTCTATTTCAACGATTATCAATGCAGTTCGAGTAGCACTCGAGCGAACGCCGCCCGAGCTTTCTGCCGATATAGTCGAACGCGGAATCGTTTTAACTGGCGGTGGAGCATTGCTGAAAAACCTCGACAAGCGGCTTACGATCGAAACCGGATTGCCGGTTGTCGTTGCGGACGATCCTCTTTCGTCGGTTGTTCTCGGGACGGGCAAGATGCTCTCGGATATCGAACTCCTCAAACGAGTAAAATGGGACAATTCATTGATGACGGGAAATTAGTTTTAGCCATACTGAAAGTCCGTTGTGGCCGCGAGAGCTTTGCGACAAAATGGTCGAACGAAGTCAAAAGGAAGTTTGGAGGTTAACGCCTTGGCTGGCGATCGCACTCTGCCTTGCAAATTTTATCCTAATGGCCTTCGATGCACGCATTGACGGCAATCAACGTGTCATCCGCGTTTGGGCTCAGACCGTCGCTGATTTCGTTCAGTCGCCGGTAGCGACGCTAACATCTGAAGTTAGCGGCTATTTTTCATCTATCGCGACGCTTCGCTCGGCACAGGACGAGAATGCGCAGCTAAAACAGCGCGTCCAGGAGCTCGAGGTCGAGCTCAAGGCAAAGGATGACCTTGCCGCCGAAAATGCGCGCCTTACGCGTTTGCTGGATCTAAAGGAACGCAGCCGATACCGCGTTCTAACGGCGCGGATTATCGGCCGTGATCCGTCTGTCTGGTTCGATTCGATAATCATAAATCGTGGCAGCCTTGATGGTGTCAGGCTAAATATGCCGGTAGTTACAGACGGCGGTCTGCTCGGGCGCATTTCAGCGGTCGGGCCGCTTACGGCACAGGTTGATTTACTGACGCGGCCGCGCTCAGGTGTTGGCGGCGTAGTCGGTGAAGTCGGCAATTCAGGCGCGCTCGGTGTTCTCATTGGCTCGGGTAAGAGCGATTTGCTCGAGATGCGTTACGTCTCCGGTACGGCTGAGGTAGCGCCCGGTCAATCCGTCTATACCTCCGGACAGGACGGAATTTATCCGCCGGGGCTGAAAATTGGTGAGATTGTCGAAGTCGAAAGCGGCTCGGCAACTACGCCGCATCGAATTCTTGTCCGCCCAACGGCCGGCCTTGAATCCGTCCAGGAGGTCGGCGTACTGCTATATGAGCCGCCGCCAAAGCCCGAGTTTGAACAACAGATAATTAAATCGCAAAAACAGAAATAGCCGGCCATTTTTACAATGAATCAGGTCAAAATCAGCTTTGCATTGGTGATTGCCGTAATACTGCAGTGGACATTGCGGAATGTAGCAGAGCCATTTGCGTATGTAGATTTCCCGCTGATCGTTGTTGTCTATGCTGCACTGCAGCGCGACGCCGTCCGGGCAATTCTGTATGGGACGATTTCCGGCCTTGCGGTCGATGCCCTTAGCGGCGGGTTACTCGGAGCAAATGGATTTTCGAAAACCTTGGTTGCCTACTTCGTTTCTGAGCTTGCTCGCCGCATCTACTTGGACAACCTTTTACTCCGGATCCCCGTCATAGCGAGCGCTTGTCTGATCGATGACCTTGTGTATTACGCCCTTCACCGCCTCCTCAGGCAGGAGCCGTCCGGAGAATTGCTTATTACTGTTGCATATTCCCTCGTCGGAACGATGATAGCCGGAACTGCAATTTACGCCTTTTTCGATTACGCCCTCGCGGAGCGGCTGCGCCCGAGGCGAAGGGAGCTCTTGAGCCAACGGAGAACTTCGCGAAGACGAAATCCGATCCGCCTCGGGAAATGAATTGCAGATGATTTGGATTTTCGAATTTGCCGGATATGAAACTCAATGAATTCAGCCAGAATACATCGCTAAGAATCACGGTTATCCAAACCGTGGCCTTTGCCGTGCTGATTGTACTCGGCGTCCGGCTTTACTACCTGCAAATAGTCCAGGGAGATTATTGGGCAACTCGGGCAGAGAATCAGAGAATCCGGTTGATTCCAATCCCGGCGCCGCGCGGGGCGATTTTTGACCGCAACGGCAAATTGCTGGTCGATTCACGACCGACATACAACGTCGTAATGTCCGCCGAGCCAATGAAGAAGATTGACACCGCCGAGCGAATACCGGCATATTCGCAAGGCCTACGGCTCGATCCGGGAATAGTCCGCGAGCGCTTAAACCTCCTCAGCAAACAAAACGACTTTGAGACGCTCGTCCTCAAAGAAAATGCGACGATTCAGGACATCGCCTGGGTAGAGGCCCACAACCTTGAATTTCCCGAACTTCGAATTGAACTTCAGCCGCAGCGTCATTATCCGCTTGGACCGATACTTGCTCACGTACTCGGCTACGTCGGTGAAATAAGTCCTAAGCAACTTGAAAGTGAGGAGTATAAAGCGCGAGGACTCCGACCAGGAGACATCATCGGCAAAGCTGGACTTGAGCAATATTACGACGAATACCTTCGCGGGCGTCCAGGTTACCGGAAGGTCATCGTTGACAGTCGTGGCCGCGTCCAAAGCGAGATCGAAGTAGTTCAGCCACAAGCTGGCCAGGATTTGGTAACCACCATTGACCTTGATTTACAATTAGCGGCCGAGGAAAAACTGGCGAATTCCGCCTCTAAACGTGGGACAATCATCGCGATGGATCCAAACAATGGCGAGATGCTTGCCCTTGCATCGCTTCCATCATATGATCCAAACGTTTTTATCCTCGGAAGCAAAACCCCAGAGGGTCGGCGGCAGATTGCAGCGTATTGGCAGGACGAAAAGCGTCCTCTTTACAACCGTGCTATTCAGGGAAGATACCCGCCTGGTTCGACTTGGAAAATACCCGAGTCCGTCGCGGCTTTGCAACAGGGCGTCATTACCGTACGTAGTTCCAATATTACCTGTGGCGGCGGAATTTTAGTCGGAACAAAGTTTACTCGTTGTATGGGTAACCACGGCTCACCGGACTTGAGCTATGCAATTACCAAGTCCTGCGACGGATACTATTATCGTCTAGCACTGAAAATGAAAATCGAAGGGCTCATAAAAATGGTTGAGACCTTTGATTTCGACAAGCGCAGCGGTCTCGATCTACCGCACGAAAACATCAGCCAGACGCCAAAGAGCTGGAGGCCGGCAATCGAAAAACGTGAAGGACGTTGGCCCGACATTCGAACCGTTTACGCGGGAATCGGTCAGGATACCGTCGTCGTAACGCCGATTTCAATGCTCCGTGCCATTGCGGCAATAGGTGTAAAAGGTAAAATGTACGTCCCGCATTTTCTAAAAGAGTTTAGGCCGATTGCCGCAATCGGCGAGCCGGGCTCGCCGGGACACTTTCCGCCGCGTCCCGGATTCACCTTCTCGCACCCTGAACCAAAAATCATTCCAATGACTGAAGAGCAGGAAGAGATCGTTGTAAAGGGAATGTGGGGAGTTGTGAATGCCGGAGGCACCGCAGCATCTATTCGTATACCGGGATTCGATATTGCCGGCAAAACCGGCACAGCACAGGTTACACAGGTTGGAAAAGATGTCGGTGAGAAAAAAGACCATTCATGGTTTATCAGTTTCGCACCTGCGTACAAGCCGGAAATCGCTGTCTTGGCTTTGATCGAGAACGTCGGCTTTGGCAGCAGCCACGCGGCGCCGGCCGTAAAAGGCGTGTATGAAGCTTACTTGGCAAAAAGCCAGGGCGGGCTGCAAACCGATGAGCTTCGTGCTGAAAAATAGGGCGTTATGGTTGCGATTATAGAAAAGCGTGTTTTGCGGGATTTCGATTGGCTGACGGCATCGCTGGCGGTGGTGATCGCCTTATTTGGCGTTTGGCAGATTCATAACGCTTTGCCTACTGAAAGCTACTGGAAAAAGCAGATCTTCGGAATCGGGATCGCCATTTTTGCATTTCTGGTTGTAGCTTTCAGCGATTATCGCCGGATTATTGATGCGGCTCCAGTTTTCTATGTTTTTGGGCTAATTTTGCTCGCCTTGGTCCTGACGCCGCTTGGAGTTGAGGTAAATGGCCAACGAGCCTGGTTAAAGCTTCCGATAATCGGACAGTTTCAGCCTTCGGAATTTGTCAAGATACCGACCGTGTTGATGCTAGCACGATATTTCGGGAAAAAGCGTGGCGGCTCGCTGACGCTGAAAGAAACGATTGTCGGAGCGTCAATTCTCGCCGGGCCTGTCGGATTGATAATGCTTGAACCGGATGCCGGTCAAGCGTTAACATATTTCCCGATTCTTGCAGCCGTGCTTTTTCTTTCCGGCATCAAAGCTCGCTACGTTATCGGGGGACTTATTCTCGCCGTAGTTTTGATCCCTTCGGCTTATATAATCGGAGTAAAAAGCGGGACAATCAAGCGCTACCAGCAAGAGAGAATAAACGCGATTATCGACCCCGAAAGCGTCGATCCACGCGGATACGGTTACCACACCGTTCAGTCGATCATTACTGTCGGCAAGGGCGGACTTTCTGGTATCAAGGGTGAAACGGAGACTTCGCAAAGCGTATTAAAATTTCTGCCCGAACCACAGACAGATTTTATCTTTGCGGTAACCGCCGAAAATACGGGCTTTATCGGATGCGTTTCATTGCTGCTCGCTTATGCTCTTCTGATTTCGCGCCTGATTGCCGGAGCACGCGAAACAAATGACCGAGCTGGAATGCTTGTTATAATGGCATTTGCAACCGCAATGGTCTTTCAGATTTTTATCAATATCGGAATGGCCCAAGGGTTTCTTCCCGTAATTGGCGTTCCGCTGCCGCTGATGAGCGCGGGCCTGTCCGCAATACTTACGACGTTTATTGCTATCGGCTTTGTGGTCAGCATTCGGATGCGGCGATTTGTCAACTAAGAGGTTTTTATGGCACGCGAACGAAGAATCGTTGAGCGAGAAGTAAGCTCCCTCGAACCAAAAAGGAGCTATGCAGTAAAGCTAGCTTGGTTTTTCTCTGCGTTGCTCTTGTCCGCAGCGGCAGGCTCGGTTACGGGCGTGCTCGCAGCGTATTACCTTAATAATTCGCGCTATGCAGTTGAGGTTTCCGCGCTAGCAACCTATCGTCCGCCGCAGGTTACTACAATCTACGCCGATGACGGCGAAACGGTTCTGGCCGAATTCGCAATCGAAAAAAGGATTCCAATAAAGGAAAAGGATATTCCGAAAACGGTCGAAAATGCACTTCTCGCAATCGAAGATTATCGCTTTTATAACCATATCGGCATTGATCCATATCGAATTGCGGGCGCAATTTTCAAAAACATTACAACCGGTTCCAGCGAAGGAGCTTCGACGATAACGCAGCAGCTTGCGAAGAATCTTTTTCTCTACAAAGACCAGACCTATTCCCGAAAGGTAAATGAATGGCTGGTCGCGCTCCAGATAGAGCGATTCTATACAAAGCGACAGATCCTTGAGATGTATATGAACTACGTCTTTCTCGGAGCTGGAGCATACGGTTTTGAAGCCGGCGCGCGGACTTATTTCGGAAAATCGCTAAAGGACTTGAATCTCGAAGAGGCTGCGCTGCTTGCCGCGATTCCAAAATCGCCGGAATATTCGCCAACGCGGAATTTGCAAAAAGCGGAGATGCGACGAAATATCGTCCTCGACCAAATGGCCAAATATAGCTACATCACGCAGTCAGAAGCCGATTCCGCCAAAGCGAAGCCGATAAAGCTCGCTGACACGGCTTATTATCAGGCATTGCCGAAATCGACTCCGTGGGATTACCCCGTCGAGGAAATCCGCCGCTATCTGGAAGAAAAATACACAACGCGAGTTGCTCAGGGCGGATTAAAGGTCTATTCAACCATCAACGTCGAAGGTCAGAAACTCGCAACAAAGGCTGTCCGCGAGCGGCTTCGCGCTTACGATCGAGGACGAAAATGGCGCTCGGACTATCAGAATATTCTTCTAGATCCAGACGGCAACCCAATAACCGAGCCTAAAGAGATCGAAAAGACACTTCGCAGCTTTAAGCATGCCGATTGGTACGGCGACGAGTATGAAGAAGGCGAATACATCAAAGGGCTTGTAATCGGTCCGGGCAAGGGCGACGAGGTGAACGTCCGATTTGGCCGGTATAAAGCGGTCGTCGGTCCGCAGAATATGGGGCGAAGTAGCAAACGGCCGCGGGAGGAACTAAAGCCTGGTTACCTTGCCGAATTTTTGATTAAAAAGGTTGACAACAGTACCCAGACACTTGAAGTCGAGCTCTCGCAAGTGCCGGATGTCCAGGCCGCAATCGTTTGCATAAATGCGAAAAATGGCGAAATAGTTACGATGGTCGGTGGGTATGATTTTCATACCAACAAGTTCAATAATGCAACTCAGGGACTGCGGCAAACCGGCTCCGCCTATAAACCATTCATTTACACGGCCGCCGTCGAAGACGGAATGACACCGGATATGCTCGTTAGCGGTGCACCGATAAACCGTGGCGGATGGCAGCCGCATAACTACGACGGTTCAACGAGCCATCCAAATGTGCCGATGCGCCTTGCGCTGGCGAAATCCTACAACATCGCTGCGGTTCATCTCTTGGAGCAAGTAGGCATTCAGGCAGCCGCTCAAATGGTACGGCGGTTTGGTATCACGAACCCGATGGCTCCAAGTCTTGCATCGGCACTCGGCGCAAGCGAAGCTTCGCTGCTTGATATGGTCTCCGCATATTCGGCTTTTCCGAATAAGGGCGTCCGCGTCCAGCCGCACCTAATACGAAAGGTTTACAGCCGCGACGGAACCCTTCTCGAAGAATTTGACGGATCGAGCTCCCGCGTTACGAGCGAATATGTTGCGGCTACGATGGTCGATATGATGCGCGGCGTCGTAGCCGGTGGAGGCACTGCAGCCGGTGCAAGCGCCGGCGGACATCCTTTAGCCGGCAAGACCGGAACCGTCAATGACCATACCGACGTCTGGTTTATAGGTTACACGCCGACGTATGTGACCGGCGTATGGATGGGAAATCCCGTTCGTAAGGAAAATCTTGGCGCGGGTATGACCGGCGGTCACGGCGCGGTCCCTTATTTCAATGCGTTTATGATCCCTTTTATGAAGGACAAACCACGCGAGGCTTTCCCGCCGATCCCGCCGATCCCGCCGGATATACGGATTGCGATCGAACGCAACAAACGTGAAGAGCTGGAAAAACTTGAAAAAGCCGAACAGGCAGCAATTCGCGCTGGAGCCTTAGACAAACCGGCAGGTACAAACACCGATTCGGCCGGCGCGACCAGCGGCGAGCCGCCAACTACTCCTAATACAGAAATCGATCGCGGCCGGCCACAGACCGAAGAGACTCCGCCCCCGATCGTGCGCCCGCCCGTTACGCGTCCGCCGATTCGCGAGCCCGATCAACCGGAAAACGACAAACCGGAAGGGGCTCGCCGTAAAGGTAAAAAAGGCGATGGCTAAAAAAT
Organism: Blastocatellia bacterium; assembly: GCA_040289905.1. GTDB lineage: Bacteria > Acidobacteriota > Blastocatellia > Pyrinomonadales > Pyrinomonadaceae > OLB17. The sequence goes on along the minus strand of PSMA01000009.1, from coordinate 34,019 downwards.
AAGAGGACGGGCAGAAGCTCCCGTCCTCTTCGTCTGCGGTATTCGAAATCTACTACCCGTCGACAAATTTCCCGAGGTAATAGGGCAGCATTTTCCTCCACCACGGCCAATCGTGATTAACGTCATAGCCCCAGAGTTCGAGTAGATGCGGAATTCCCCTCGAATGAAGCAAGGCGGAAAATTCGCGGCTGCGGTCGGGAGCCTCATAAGCACCTTGCCCGCTGACAATTACGATCGAATCCGCTCGCCTAAGGCGCGGCAGGTGATAATCGTCATTGAGATTTTTCAGATACATCGCCGGATTATTGAAATAGACGTTGTCGTCAAAATAATTCTCGAGGTAATTGTAGATATCGTAGCTACCGCTCATTGCAATCGTACCGCGAAAGAGGTCGGGATGCTTGAAATAGGTATTCGCAGCGAGAAATGCGCCGAGGCTTGCGCCGGTCGTAAGCGGCATTGCTTCGGCACCGGATTCATTTCTGATCAGCGGCAACACCTCATCCGTAACATAGCGATCATATCGCGAAAGCATCTCGGCTTTTTGCGCTGGATGCATTTCGCGATTCAGCAGGCTGTAACGGTTAACTGAATTGATCGAATAGGCTCGGATCTTTCCCTGCTCAATAAATTCCCGAATTGAATCTATCAAATAAAACCGCTCGTATTCGAGAAAATCCGCCGCGGCTGTCGGAAACATTAAAAGTGGATAGCCGCTGTCGCCATAGGCAACGAGCGGCATTTCCATATTCAAATTCGGACTAAACCAGGATGTAATATCGCGTCGCATAAAATAAATTTGAAGTATTGCAAATTTATTAAAAATTCCGACTTCTGCCGGGGCAGGCTCATGCATTCGAAGAAAACTTCAATCCGACAATGCCAAGAACTACCAGCACGATACAGACAATCCGAATTATATCTTTCGGTTCGTTGAAGAGTACAATGCCCGCAATTGCGGCGCCGACTGTTCCGATGCCGGTCCAGACGGCATATGCGGTTCCGATCGGCAGCGATTTGACAGCTAGCGAAAGAAAGAAAAAGCTCAGAATCATCAGAAGTCCGGTGATCAAGCTTGGGACCGGCCGCGTCCAACCTTGAGTAAATTTTAATCCGATTCCCCAGCCGATCTCGAATAGTCCCGCAATTGCGAGATACACCCAATTCATTTATCCCGAAAATTTGTATTGAGGGCCCGCAGCCTTCCTAAATCCTGTCACCAAAAAAAGTCGCGGACCCCGAAATCCAGCTATTTGCTTAGAGTGATTTCCCGCGTGGTAGAATTGTAGCCCCCGTTATCGACGGGCTTGCCATCCTTATCCACAAGTTCGAGTTTGACGGAGTGTTTGCCCGGCGTCCAACCTTTTATCCAAATAGGCTCCCATTTGTCTATATATTTTGGATCTGCGCCATCCACCGACCAACGAACACGATATTCTCCGCCATCACCAAGAAGTTTTGCGTTAGCAAGCCAGAAGTCTATCATAATAATCTCCGCGTCGGCTCCCTTGTATTCTCCTTTCGGACGGCTGTAGGTAAGCAGCGGCTTTTTCGGATCCACTGGCCCGGCCGTCGTCGGTAGCATCGCTTTACCCTCCGGGGTTGGCTCGCCCATCGATTTGCCCTCGGCGGTCGTGGCCGGTTTTGTGTTGTCCGCACCTCCGTTTTTAACTGTGAATTTTATTATCTGAAAAGCACCGTCATTTTTGTAACTTTCATGCCACGGTCGCGAAGGAAAAACACGCAACGTATGTTCGCCGTCAGCAACGTTTCGAAGCTCGAACTCGCGGTCAAGGTTGTAATACGCCTCATAGGGCTGATTATCCAGGATTACGTGGATATGGTTGCCCGTATGCGTATCGGGATTCATTCCGGGCTTGTAACCTTTTAGATCACCTGCGAGCTCGAGTTTCACCTTAATGGTCGAACTATTGATTACGGAATCTGCCTTCGGCTCGATTATCTTCAATATGGGCATCGCGGCATCCTGTTCGCCGCGTTGAGCCATCAGGTCCTTGATAGTCTGTGGCCGGTCGACAACAGTGAGTTCTATCCGTTCGGCCGCTTTGTTCAAATTGGCATTGGACAGATTTGAGGAATTATTTACCGGCGCATTTCGGCAGCTCGCCGCAAAAAGCAGAAATACGAAAATTGCAAGTGTCTTCTTGTTCATAAGCATTTACCTCCCAAGCTTCTCAACCGCCTCCGGACAACTGTCTTCGACAATTTGCAGAGCGCGGTAACCGAAAACTTCAGCGAAATGTGCAATCATCCGCCTCTTAACTTCATCTATCGATACTTCGTTTCCGATCAACCTTTCCATCGAAGTTACGGGCTCGCCCTCGCAGGCAACGATCCAGTTGAAATATGTTAAGTCCGTATTTACGTTCAATGCAAAGCCATGCGTAGTAACCCACCGCTTGATATGAATACCAATTGCGGCAATTTTTCCTTCCGCGGTATGAACACCCGTCAGACCTTCGATCCGAAAGGCCTCGATGCCAAAATCTCCCAGCGCGCGGATAAGCGCCTCCTCAAGGTCGCGAACATAGCGATGGACATCTTCCCGATCGGGTGAGAGATTAATTACGGGATATCCGACTATCTGGCCGGGGCCGTGATAGGTAACCTTGCCGCCACGATCAGTTTCAAAAACCTCAGCTCCGATGTTACGAAGGATTTCGCTCGAGGCTAAAACGCGACCGTCACCAGCGCGCCGCCCGACGGTAAATGTATGAGGATGTTCGAGCAGCAAGAGATGATCCGCAGCCAATCGGGCAATAACGTCCGTCTCGATCGACTTCTGTAAACGAAGGGCCTCTCGGTACCCGATAAGGCCGAGACAACGAACAATTAAATTTCTCTGGCTCATCTTGAGATATGATAGAATTTTTTTATTTGTTTGAACAACAAAGGATTTTTATGAAATACTTATCGTTTGTTACGCCGCTCGCTTTATTTGGCTTATTCGCCTTTCCCACCGTCGCGCAGAAACCACGCCGAATGCCGGCGCCTCCAAAGGTAGTTTCAACGACGAATCTTCCCTCCGACAGCGAATTAAGAGCTGGCGTTGAAAATGTAGGCATTCAGATTAAAAACGTAACGAAGTTTATTTTTATTCTAGGAGGCGTCGCCAGCGGAATTGAATCAATCGACAAGGATCCAAAGGCCAACAAGGCATCGCTTGAGGCAAATGCCGCCAACAAGCAGGCCGTAATGCAGGCAATCCGAAATTTACGGGCTGGCCTGGCTACGCTCGAGGTAGATTTTCGCGTTAAGCCGTCATTGAAAAAGTATTTGCCGCAAATCCAAGGAATCACTGAACTCGCTGCCCAAAGTGAGGACCTTGCCGCCGCGAGCCGTTTTTCCGATTCGGGCAAACCGCTGCTTTTGATCGTCGAAAAACTTGCGGATACGCTTGTGGCGATTCACTAAGGCTTTCTTGGTGTTCCGGCCGATTTTGGTTCTTCCTTGCACGGCTCGACCTTCTCGTCTTTCAGAAAGCCGCGGCCCACGTCGCCGGTTCCCGCATCAGACAAACCCAATTTTGCGCGGATGAATTTTTCGGCTTCCTCGCGGATCAGTTCTCCATTGACGACGACCGTCGGCCGCGAGAGTATCTCACCCTCACCAGCAAGTTTTTCCTGCTCGAGAAACACATACCACGGCGACCCCCATTTCCTTGTATCACCGGCTTCGCGTCGTTGCGAAAAATGCGAGGTTTTTTCCCTTTCGCCTCCGCTTTCGCTCTCGTAAACCATCGGGAAGGTAAGTTTGAACGCCCTCGTATGGTCACGCATTTTCGACGCCGAATCATATTCGCCGACGCCGATGACTGCAAAGCCATTAGTCCGGTATTTGTCGTAAAGACTTTGCACAAAATCACGGTCATGCTCCCAGTTATGGCACCAAGGAGCCCAGTAAACAACCATTACAAGTCTCTTACCTTTCGCAAACGTCCGTAGATTTGTTCGTCCGGAGCCATCAAGGTTCGGAAGCGTCCAATCTTTATAAGCAAAATCCCGTTCGACAATCGGCGATTGCTCGTTTTGCGCCGTTGCAATACCGGATAAGAATGTCAGAAACAGAAATAGTGCAAGACTTCGCATAAGAGTAGTTTCAAGAATCGAATGATCGAACTGCCAATTCGAAACACTTGCCAAGCAATCAATATCTGCGGGAGCAACTCCGCAGCCGTTTCGATTTTTGTGGCCGGCGAAACGTTGCATCTTTAAAAAACCGCAAACTATCGGGCGGCCGCGGGCACACCACCGATGACGCGTTCATAAAGCGAAATATATTGCGGAATCACCCTTTCAGTCGAATACCGCTCGACGGCAAGCTCGCGTCCGCGCCGACCCATTCGACTCCGCAACTCTTCATCCGACAGCAACCGAATCACATCCGCCGCCATCTTCTCAACATCACCAACGTCGCTTAGAAATCCAGTTTCGCCGTCGCTTACAACCTCCGGAAGCCCACCGATACGCGTCGCGATTACAGGAAGTTCACAAGCCGCAGCTTCCAGCGCTGCAAGACCGAATGATTCGAGTTCCGACGGCAAAAGAAAGATATCGGAAACACCGAGAAACTCTGAAATGTTCGAGCGTTTGCCGACGAATAGAACATATTTGTCAAGGCCGGCTTGCCGCGCGCGATGCTTCACGGCTGCAAGCTCTGGTCCGTCGCCGACCATAACGAGCCGCACGTTCGAATACTCTTGCCGGATCCGCTCAAAAATCGCGATGCAATCGCCGGCACGCTTTACAGGCCGAAAGTTTGAAATATGAATTAGCAGCTTCTCACCGTTCGGGGCAAGCTGCGATCGAAGTGGCGATTCCGGCAGGCGGCAATAATGGGTTGGACAAATAAAATTCGGGATGACCTCTACATTATCGAAATCAAACGTCTCGATCGTTGCCTGCTTTAGAAATTTCGATACTGCGGTTACGGCATCCGACTGCTGTAATGCGTAGCGTGTGATCGGCAGATATGCGCGGTCGGCGCCGACGAGTGTGATGTCCGTACCATGCAATGTGGTAATCACCGGCACATAAAATCTGTCTTTAATCGATTCGCGCGCAAGTATGCCACTTATCGAATGCGGAATCGCATAATGCACGTGAAAGAGATCTAGCCTCTCGGCACGCGCAACAGTCGCCATTTTCGTCGCTAGAGCCAAATCATACGGTTGGTGTTCGAATAACGGGTAGCTCATCATCTCCACCTCGTGGAATTGCACATGCTCGTTGAGTTCAGTCAGCCTTGTCGGCAAAACAGAAGAAATAAAATGCACTGTGTGACCGCGTTCGGCCAATTCGCGGCCCAGCTCGGAGCCGACTATTCCGCTTCCACCGTAGGTCGGGTAAACTGTAATCCCGATATTCATAAAATTACTCTGGCGAGCGATTTCAGAGTTTCGGCCCGCTGTTCGGATGTCCTCTTCAAGTTAGATAGAAATCTCCGAATGATTATCGATACAAAGAAACGAATTCGCTGCGTCTTTCATTATATCGCAAAGCTCACTCACAACGCTCCAACGCTCCGAGGCAGCCGATTGGGCAATGCACGGTCTCGCCGCCCGGACAAGGTCCCGACCAGCTAGCGGCGCTTACCGTCGCTGCGGGCAGCGGAAGCATTGCGAAAAAAAACGCGGCTCGAAATTCACGACCTGCCTGCATCTGTATTTGCCAGGTGCAGATGAGATTACCGATTGTGTTAATCTTGTAAGCATCAAAGAATTATGAAGATCAACGATTATCTCGTGAAAGAAGGCTCCCGCCCCAAGATTACTAAAAGGTCAACCGACGATACTGCCAACTATACGGACAAGGCAGAAGCAGGTAAGGATCTTGAGAAAAACATCGACCGTATGCGCGAGCTCCAAAATATTCTCTATGCGCAAGATATCCATTCGCTATTGATTATCTTCCAGGCAATGGATGCCGCCGGAAAAGACAGCGCAATTAAGCACGTAATGAGCGGCGTCAATCCACAGGGTTGTCAAGTGGTTTCCTTCAAGCAGCCTTCGGCTGAAGAGCGCGACCACGATTTTCTCTGGCGGCATCAAAAAGCACTTCCAGAACGCGGTCGGATCGGCATTTTCAATCGATCGCACTATGAGGAAGTGCTCGTTGTCCGAGTTCACTCAGAGATTCTTCAAGCTCAACAACTGCCCGATTCGGTAAAGCGCGATCCGAAAATCTGGGAGAAACGATTTAAACAAATACGTGATTGGGAAAACCACCTTGCAGAAAATGGTACGGCAATTTTGAAATTTTTTCTCAATGTATCTAAAGAAGAGCAACGAAAACGCTTTCTCGCGCGCATTGACGAACCCACAAAAAATTGGAAGTTCTCAATTGCGGACGTCCGCGAACGAACTCTATGGAATGATTATATGAAGGCCTACGAAGAAGCAATTGCGGAAACTTCGACCAGAAATGCTCCCTGGTATGTAATTCCTGCGGACAAAAAATGGTTTGCGCAGCTTCTGATTTCAACCATCATCGTCGACCGATTAGAGCGGCTCGACCTTCGCTATCCGCAACTTAGCAACGACAGACTTGCTGAACTTGCCGAAGCCAAACGGATGCTGGAATCCGAATAACTTGCCAGCGCTGCAAATTACAACGCGAAACGTTTGCTCGCATTCAATAAGAAACAGGAAAACTTTTATTGCCCAGTAGAGCGCCGAATTGCATCGCGCGCAATCTCGTTCGCCTGACTGCTATAATCGCGTGCTTTTTCCATTAAAGCACGGTAATTGTCGCTTCGCTGATCGAATTCCTCTTTGACTTTTGCCCTCATCTTGTCGTTTTTCGGGTCGTAATTATCTCTTAGTGAGCGCGCCGCTTGGCGATACTGTTCAAAGGCTTCGACCTGCTTAGTTAGAGCCATTTCCTTGAGCCGAAGATATTCCTTGTAATCCGGATTAATGTTTAAATCCTGAGCCTTCTGAAGTTTTTCGATAGCCGCCCGAGCGTAATCCATACCGTCATTAATTAAATAAACGACATCATCGGAAATCTTTTTAACCTGCTCTGCATTGTTTTCTTCGAGAGCCTTTTTCAGTTGCTGCCGCTTTCCTGGTTTGTCTTGGTAGCCCTCATTTTCGTTGTAAAGATCTTTGATTTTCCTCAGCTCTTGATTCGCTTCGGCGACGAGTCTTGCTGCTTCTTCCATGTCATCTTTTGGGCCGAATATTCCGCCGCCACCGCGGCCGCTCGATTTGCAGCCGCTGAAAACCGACACAACCGCCAAAATTATTACTGCAATTATGAGGTCTCGAAAGCGCATCAGAAGTCGATATTCAATTAAATTAAGCGTTTTAATTTCTCATCAAATCGTCAGCCACGGTTAAGGCAAATGCAGATCCGGATTGCCGCGCCGCCGCCAGATAAATCCATCCAAAACGTAATGAGTCAATTGTGGCACTGCCAGCAACGGAACTATGAACGTTCGTGCCGCTTGCACGTCCCAGCCCTCGCCAAAGATTGCCTGCCGCTCATTCCAGACGCCGCGATGCCAGAAGAGCTCTTCGAAATACGCGAGGGCCCAAACGGTTACGAGAAACCTAAGCCAATTAGACGTTGCAGCTCGATAAACTCGCCCGGATGTTTCGCGTCGGCTTCGGGCGTAGAAATAAATCAGCGCAAAATACGGCACGCCATGAATTATCACGTTTGTCACCGTAAACGCATAGTCGGAATTAAAGGCAACGATGCCTACATACCAGCAAATTGCCGTTGTCGCCACTACGATATCTTTTCCCACAGCCGAAAAATCCCGCCGGCAATATCGATAAATAGCATGTCCCGCGTACGCAATCATCGCCGCAAGATAAAGAGGAAATAAAAGTCCTTCGACCTCTGCGGGAATAGAAATAAAATCATCTTGCACAAACCATTCGAAATTACGTGGCAGCGACGAAAGCCAGTACACGAGCGGATAAAAAGTAGCTAGGTAGATCGCAGTACAATCGAGCATATGCGAACGCTTCAGACGATCGCCGAGCTTTCGTCGATAAAGTGCAACCCAACCCCATTGCTGACGGACAAAATGAAAAACTGCAATCGCCGCAAGAACGCGCCAGAAAACAAGATCGCCTTCCGAATAAAGCACAACGCCGAGAGCGTAACCAAATATCGGTACAAGCAGATACAGCCAAAATCTTCGGCGAAATTCGGCCTTGTCAAAATAAACGCGAAAAGCCGTTGACCAGACATGAGCAACATCTATCATTAAGACTAGCGAAATCCACGCCCAATCTGGCGTTTCAGCATCCAGCAGGCCGAATTGCCATCCGACGGCGAGCAACGCCAGCGATGCCAGGCCGCTCCCAAGAAATACTCCAAGGTCCAGCCGGGATGAAAAAAGCCAAATCGGCCGAAGAGTTTCGCGTTTTACAGCAACCGCCATTTCTACGGATATCTCTAATGTTAAACTCTGCCGGTAGGAGTTTTACTGATTCTCAGACTCGCTGCAGCCTCGCGCGCCGCATGCGTGCCGTGAAAGAAAGCCTCTTCAAAGAGTGCTACGCCGCTGAGGTCCGTATGCGCAAACCGCACGCCTCGAAAAGGCTGCATTGCTTTTTCGCGTTCTCCGCTAAAAATGAAACCGGGACGCGGGCTGATCATTGCATGTCCCCAGCGCATAATATCGATCCGGTCACAGAGCGAACGAATATCTGGATGTGCGCGCTCGAGATCGGCAAGGCAAACTTCTGCCAGTTCTTCCCGAGTGTAATTTAAGAGTCTCCATCGCTGATCGTTATCACCACACATCGGATAATAGTAGGTGAAAATCACCGGACCATAATCGATGCCTTTCTGATGCATCGCATTTACATAACCGAGTGAAGGGCTTTCGTAAATGACGTTATCCCACGAGAGCGGAAAATCCCGGGCAAACCGCTGACGCGGCCGATCGCGCAAGAAGAGATTTGCGACAAACCAGGCGTTATGCCTAAATTCCTCTGCCGCAAATGGCTTGGCGTCTTGAAAGCCGCGTACTACATATGGAGCCGTAAAGACAGGCGCTGAATAAATAACCTCGCCGCAGCGATATCCGCGAAGCGTCTCGCCCGCAAGACAAATCACTTCGATTCTCCCGTCGCTGGGGATGACAGCTACAACGGCTTGACCCGTAACGATGTTCTTCCCGACAATTGTCGAGAGATGACGAACAAACCTACCATTGCCTTCGGGAAATGTGATAAACGGTTGCGATTGGCTACCGCTTTTTTGGGCACGTGAGCAGAAATAGAATAGTCCGGCCCAGGCCGATGTTTCATCGAGCCGCTGGCCGTAATCATCCCGGCAGGCGTAGTCGCAATACCAGAGCAGTCGTTGCGAAGTAAAGCCCTGCCGGCGGAGCCATTCGCCAAAACTGACCTTATCAAGATCGCGGACGGCTTCGTGTTTTGAACAATCTGCAGTGGGGACAACGAATGCGCGCCTTCCGCTATCATCCCGCCAAGCTATCCAGTCATCGACCACCTTTTGAAACTCGGCAAGTTGGCGCTGATCTTCAATTTCTGCGCCTACGTTGAGATATAGACCTTCGTACCAACGTCCTTTGTAAAAAACGCGTTCTTCGGGATCACGACATAAAAATTCTTCGCCGATGACGACCTCTCCTGAATGGTTGCGGCCGTCGGTAAGGCTCATCTCATCGAGGAGTTCAATCAGATCGCAATTCTCCTTAAACGGCACTGGCACGTAATGGGCTCCCCAAGGATATCCAATCGAGTCGGTGTTTCCGCTAATCGCCGTCCCGCCCGGTTCGCGCTCGAGCTCGAAAACGAGAAAGTCATCCACTCCTAGCTTCTTCAAATATCGGGCGGCGCTTAAACCGGCGATTCCTCCGCCAATTATCGCTACCGAAATTTCGTTCCAGTTATCCGGCGGAACGTCTAGACTCTGAATATCGCGAATGCGATGGCCGACAGCGACCGATTGGCCGAGAATTTCTCCATCGGGAAGGCGAGGAGCTTTCGGCGCCCTTGCGCAGGCGGCCGCGGCAAGTGGAGCCCCAAGGAAAATCGTCAACAATTCGCGGCGGCTAAGATTCATTTCGATCAGGTTACGGCTCAAAGCGACGCCATTCGGTTTCGTAGTAACGAACCAGAGCTTGATTATCCAGGCGGTTTATCTCGATTTCTTCAGCTGGCATTGCCGTGTCCGTTGAAAAATCAAACATATTGGCAAAAGTTTTTTCATTCAGGAAATGCATCTCGATGTCGGGCGTCGGCGCTTTCGGGACATCGAATGGCCGCAATTTTGCCAACGCGTAGCCCCAGATACCAAAGCTCGGAACCGTCGCTTGGTACGGATGCACGTAGAAACCGGCAGCCTGAAGCGTCCGAATAATGCACCAGAATGATTTTCGCGCAACAAGCGGCGACGTACACTGAATAATAACCGCGGCATCTTCGGTGAGGCGATTTCGCAAGAGTCGGTAGAATCGCGTAGTGTAGAGCTTGCCAAGTGCGAAATTATTCGGGTCGGGAAAATCGACAATCGCGATGTCGAATTTTTCTTCGCTTGCGTTGTCGAGCCAAACGAATGCGTCTGCGTTGGTCACCTGAACACGCGGATCTTTGAACGAATGTCGATTGAGCTCCGCAAGCGGCGGAAAAGCCTCTGACAAACCGGTCATCATCGCATCTAAGTCGACTAGATGTACACTCTCGATTTCCGGATACTTGAGAATCTCTCGAAGCGCCAATCCATCGCCGCCTCCGAGCACAAGTACGCGCCTCGGCACGTTTGACACAGCTGCGAAAGCTGGGTGCACTAATGCTTCATGATAACGATATTCGTCAAACGAACTAAATTGCAAATTTCCGTTTAGGAATAGAGCGTAACCGGTTTTGCCTTTCGTCACAACGATTCGCTGATATGGAGAACTTCGGGCATAGACAATGTTGTCGAGAAACAGGCCGTCCTCGGCAAGCGTGGTAAGGGAATCTGCCTTGATAAGTGCTATCAGAAGCAAAAGGACGACGACTGCGCCCTTGACGCGAAGCAACGTCACTCGCCGATTCGAGATCAGCGGTTCGAGCAGCCAGGTTGCCCAAATGCCGACGCCCGCATTTAGGATCCCAAATAAAAGAGAAGTGCGGTTCAGACCGAGCTTTGGAACGAGAAAGACGGGAAACAAAATCGACGCAACTAGAGCTCCGACGTAATCTAGCGCAAGCACGCGCGAAACCAATTCGCGAAAATCTAATCGGTCCTTGAGTATCCGCATCAAAAGCGGAATTTCAAGCCCGACAAGGACGCCGATTATGAAAACAAGCGAGTACAAAATTACGCTAAAATAAGAAACATAGGCAAAAGTAAGAAAGAGCAGAGGAGCCGAAAAACCGCCCGCGATGGCGACAGCGAGCTCTATATCGACGAAACGTTCGGCAATATCACGGACGACGAACCGCGATAAAAACGACCCGACGCCCATCGCAAAAAGATATATTCCGATAATAAACGAAAATTGCGTTACAGAATCGCCGAGGACGTAGCTGGAAATTGTGCCTGCGAGCAATTCATAAATAAGCCCGCAAGTAGCAATTACTATTACATTAATAAAAAGAAGTGGTGTGCTTTTCATAGAACGGAAAATGGCGGTGTGCTGCCGGAAAACGAACCTCAGTCGGTCGTTTCTTCAAGGATCCATTCTCCGCGGCGGCCCTAGGTCGGCCGTAAATTAATTGCCCTGAATCGCCGAGGAAATTATCAGCGCAATACCTATAATCATCGACCCGATCAATATAGCAAGAGCAATATTTTGATCTTCTTCGATTTCCTTGCGAATAGAAAATGGCGTAATTTTATCAATTACGAAAAACGCAATCGCAAAAATGATGAGGCCGATTAAAACGAAAATCAGCGTGGTCAACAATACGGGCAACAGGTCGTCGAGTTTTACGATAAAACCCAAAATGTACAGCTTCGCTATGAGAAATGACATTATTTTCCTCCTCTGAATCCGGTGTAAATGAACGGAATACCAAGCCGAGATTTTGAACCCGAATTTGCAAATTCCCAGCCAAACCAGGCTGCCGAAGCGTAAGCCAGCAGGATAGCAAAAGCCAAAACCATATATGCCGCCTTAAGCATAACTCACCCTCAATGAAAAAACGTTTTTCCTCAATCCTCGGATTCTGTAACCGAGCCAAACATACTTTCTCGCCATCGGGCACTTTCGAACGATATTTTTCGTACCAGAGCAAAAAAAGGAACGATTGCCAGCGTCAGGAACGCACAAATAAAATTTACGCTGCGATTTACATTTTGCTCGACTTTTACGGAGATGGGCATCGGCTTTTGCCATTCTTGCCAGGTGCCCTCGACCCGTAGCGTGTATTTGCCGCCCGGTAACGAAGAAAGCGGAGCGTCACCCGAGCGGCCGCCCTCGGTCCACTGACCATCGCTATCGGCGCCATAGTAGTATTCGATCGGAATGTTTACAGATTCGACCTCTTGGCTTTGCTCATTTATCAGATCGATCTCCAGATCAGCCCATGCGTTACTTACCGGAGCCGAGGCCGTAATGCGAACGTTTCTGTTCGCCTTTAGTTCAAACGGCTGGCTAAATGCGGCCTGAGGCTGCGATTGATTAACCTGTGGCGGCAAGAGAATGTCCTGTGACAAGGCCGTGCGAGTTAAACCGGTAAAGGGCAGCAGGAAAATTGCCACGACGATCAACAGCAAGAGCGGAATCGCTCCGTACGTGTAGTAAAACGATCCGGTAAATGGCTGATTCGGGGCAACGCCCCACGGCTTTTCGAGATTCGTGATTCCGAAGGCTTTTTCGATTTCGCCGAGCGCAACGTAGTGAGCTAAAGACCAATTGATCTCATCTGTGCTTTGCTCCATTGAGAGCATTTCCGGCGGCGAGATGAAATCCACAGCACGGACCGATTCTCCTTGTTCGACGCGCCAATAGAACTCACCCGCAACGTAACGGACCGTAGCAACCGCATCCTGAAATAGCTTGAACTTTCGGCCGCTAAAGAAAACAGTCGACCCGCGTCCGTAAAAACCGCCGTCCGATATGTCTGCCGCATTTACCGGCTCGGCAAAACTCCAGTGATTGTCCGAATGAATAAGCCAGCGGTAACCGATTGCCGGATTGTAGAGTAGATATTCGTGCCAATAATATGTTTCGCCTTCAATGGTGACGCTGCGGACAATCGCGCCAGTAATTTTAAATCGGCTGCCGTTCAGCGTTCCTTCCGCTCCAACTTCGAGCGCAAAACCAGGCGGGCTTGGCGGCGGCTGCAAAGCCCGGAAATAAACCAGGTTGCCTTTACTGACGTCCAGCAAAGAATCGCAATTCGGGCAGGCGACACGCTCCGCTCTATCCGGCACGATCAAATCAAGCGGACCGCCACAATTTGGGCAGGCCATTGCGGCGGCTTCTACGCGCCGCACATCCTTTTCGACGGGGCTTGCATCAGCAAGCCCGATATCGGCGAGAGTTACCTGCCGACCGAGAAACAACCAAGCCGGCGAAGCGCCAAAATCGAGTGTCGCAAAAACTCCGCCCTTTCCTGCGAGATCTGCATAAGGCGACTGCCCTCCGGGGACGAGTCGATAAGGAATTTCGCCTTCCGCTGCTAAAGCGGTTGCGACCCCTTTTTCCTGAACTACGAGCGTATCGCCAGCAACGATATTTGTGAGCATCTGCCCGGGCTGGATTTCCCCAAAGCCGGGAAGAGACGCGCCATCGGGAAGCGGCTTGAAAAAGGTCATATAGAATCGACCCTGAGCCTCGGCTAGCCAGCCGACCCACCCATTGGAGAAAGTTGCGTACCATTCATCCCAAAATCCGCCAAGCTGGTGTTTTAATTGAGCACGTCCAGTTAATTCGAAACTATGTCCGAGATACTCCCCGCGAAGTCCCAATCTAAGCGGAGATTGCGATCGAGCTATCTCCGCAACTTTTCCTAAATCATTGATTCCGCGGTCTGTCCGCGCGATTGCCGAGCGGCAATATGGGCAAATCAGAACTATCGTTGCACCGGATTTAAATTCGACCGGTGCACCGCAGGAAGGACAATTTGCTGCAAGGACGCTCATTTATCTCCCTCCGCGGGCACATTGGCCGCCGTTCGAACCTCGATGCCGCGTTCAATGCGGCTTATTCGAACTATTTCGGCTGAAAGCGCAGTGGTAAGTTTCGATTCCCAGTTCCACTGTGGCCGCTCGCTACAGCAATAAAGGTTAAATGTCGCGATACCGAATTCAGGGTATGTATGGCAGGCAAGATGCGATTCCGTCAAGGCAGCAAAGCCCGTTACGCCGCCCGGTGCCGGAAACTCGTACCAAAACGAATGCAACACCCTCAGGTCCAGATCCTCGATGATTGCCGCAAAAATTGAGCGAAGTACTGCCGCCTCCGTCAGAGCCTGCGGATTGCATCCCTCTGCTTCGATCAACCATTCAACGCCAACTGCCATTGGAAAATTGACTTTGCCGCTAGTTTTTACGGATAGTCCGTATCGTTTCGGTAAATATAAACGAATTGATCGCCTTTGTCATTGGTTGGCACTCTACATTCGCGGCGGAATCCCGTCATCGTAGATGAAAACGTGAAAACAGGCATTCGCCCCATATTCGATCAGGGCGTCGAGCTTGCCCGCGCGTTCCATCTCGGCAAGCTTTGCCATCACGAAGTTCTGCTCTTCGGCCGTCATATGTTTACGTGCAAGGTCAAAAGCACAGCCCGAAGTATGTGGCGGCAATGCACCTTCACCTCTGACCTTAAATGAATTTGGATTGTTTGAATTAAGGAGAATTTGATAATCCATCGACCGAGTCAGCGAGGTTACCCGAAGCGGACGGCCAAAACGTTGAAAATAAGCATCGGCAATTTCTTTGAGAATTCCTTTCGCACGGGGGTGAAACATTCTCAGAAGCCGCATCCGCATTTGTTTTCGGTCGGCAGGATTGTTGAGATCATATTTTCTTCCCGCAAAGTTTGCAGCAAGCCGTGCGATCGCGTCAAACTTTGGATTTCCTGGAACAATTTCCTGACGCTGATCCGGAAAGGCAAATGACGTAAACGGCGCATCGGATGCGGATCCGCCAACATCGAGATAAAAACTCTGCGTTGCCATTGGCATTTCCATAAGCTCGCGGGAGAGCCGCTTTGCTGCAAGATCGGCAAAATCCATCGGCTGCCGGTAGCCTCGCGCATTCATCTCGCGAAGCTTCGCTTTCTGTTTGATTACCCCATCGCCAAAAAGCTCCTTCGGGACATTGAGGCCCGCCGGCCGAATACCAGTCTCGGCATTTCGCGCCTCCATTGCTTTGCGAATTCGGTCAGCGAGAAATGCAGCCGTGACGTTCAAATCTGCTTCGTCCTTGTTGGCGGGATCGACGGTTACGTCAGCGACGTTTTCGGCTTTAATTTCCTCTTCCGCCGTTTCCCATGATGCAATCAAATCGTCCAGGTCTTCCTCATCCTCGCCGCCCAGCGGATCTATCACGCGGACCGGTATCACGCTGAAAGTCGTAATTTTCGTCAGCGCAGGCGTCTTCGGATTAGAAACCGTTTTGTCCGGCCGAACGAGTAGATAAATTGCAACGCCGCCAAGGATAAGGATCAAAAGCGTAAGCGAGGCAGAGGCGGCATAAACCCAGAGCGGAATACCGCTAGGCGTTGCCGCGGAGGGCGCCAGCTCTGATTTATTTTTCGTTGAGGGAATTTCCGGCCGTTTTGGCGTGGCCGCGGGCAATACAGTTTTTTCTGGGCCAGATTGTTCAATGCGAATCCGCGTTCCACTGCCAATCTGAATCTCGTCGCCGTCCCGGAGAATCCGCGGACGGCCCGTCAGCCTTTCGCCATTTACAAACGTGCCGTTTGTTGAATTCTCGTCCGCGACAAGCAGATCGCCTTCATCGATAAAAAATGTTGTGTTTAACCGCGAGAGTCCTGGGTCATCAATCCGTATTGTTGCCAGTTCCGTCCGTCCGATTGATACCTCTTTATCGACGTAGGCGCTGCGAGTTTCATACGGGCCGCTGATGTGAAGTCTCCATTGCACGAGTTATTGCTGGTGATCGCTGCTCAGCACATTAATCTTGTCCGGATCCAGATAAGCCGAGAATTCGTCAAAGTGAAACATTGTCTCGTCTTTGCAGTGCTCGCAATAGAAAGTAACATCTTCGCCGAGATACATATCCTTTAGCCGATAGGCGATGAAGCATCCATAGCAACGCTGAACACGCATTCCGAAGTCGGCAATTTTTTCATTGATTATTACGTCATCCATTTGTGAGCAATATGTTAACACAAGGGACCCAACTTGCAATTTATCTAAAAATGGGTTTCAATACGTTTCGTATGGCAATTTTCACCTCCATTGCCAGCCGCCTGCATCATCATCACGCGCATCACATTCATCGCGCGTGATGGGAATCCTTCGTTTTAATTAGTTAGTAATAATTTTCAGATTCTCTGACCGACGCGAAAACAGGAAACATTCCGTTTGGCGTCGGTCTATCTTTTTACTGAGGTTTTATGCGATTACGACTTGCTATTCAAAAACAGGGAAAACTCGCCGATGGATCGGTAAATCTCCTTCGCGGATGCGGTGTTGTGTTTTCAAACGGCAACGGAAAGCTCCGTGTCGAGGCAGAAAACTTTCCTCTCGAGATTTTCTTTCTTCGCGATGACGACATACCGCAATATGTCGCAGACGGCGTCGCAGATATCGGGATTGTCGGTGAGAACATAATCGCTGAACAACCTGCGGCGGTCGAGCAAATTGAGAAACTTGGCTTTGGACATTGCCGGCTTTCAATAGCAGTACCGAAATCCTCGCCGATCGATGATCCGAGAGCCCTCGAGGGAAAGCGCATCGCGACGGCATATCCACGAATTCTCGGCCAATTTCTTTCATCGCGTGGAATATCCGCCGAGATCCATCCGATCAGCGGCTCGGTCGAAATCGCGCCTTCTATCGGTCTCGCGGACGCGATCTGCGATCTGGTGAGCTCGGGGAACACTCTGTTTTCCAATGGTTTGAGGGAGACGGTGACGATCCTGGAGTCCGAAGCAGTGTTGATCGCTCGGCCGGACCGATCGGCCGATTGTCAGTCACTGGTCGATAAACTGGTCTTTCGAATCCGTAGCGTTTTATCGGCCGGCCGTAATAAATACATTCTACTTAATGCGCCGGAAGAAAAAACTACGGAAATTTCACGGCTTCTTCCCGGAATGCGAAGCCCGACGGTTGTACCATTGGCGGAGGCAGGCTGGGTTTCGATTCATTCCGTGATTGCGGAAAACGATTTTTGGACCGTAATCGATGACTTAAAAAATGCCGGGGCCGAGGGAATTCTCGTCCTTGCGATTGACCAGATGATTGCTTGAGATTATGCGAATTACTAGATACCCATCGCGTAGGCAGTGGCCGCAACTCGCGCTGCGGCCTCAGGAAGATTCGGCCGCAGTAGCAGATCGCGTAAGCGAAATAATTAATGCGGTACGTCTTGGAGGCGATGATGCCGTCCGCAAAATTGCGGCCCAGTTCGAAAAATCGGCACCCAACAGTTTTGCGGTCAGCGAATCCGAAATCAATGCTGCTATCGATGCCGTTCCCGATGAGTTAAAGCGTGCAATTGAAACTGCCGCTGGAAATATTCGCCGTTTCCACGCGCATTCGACTGGAATTGCAAAGGAGATCGAAACTTCTTTAGGCGTATTTTGTAGCCGCAAATGGCAACCGATCGACACTGTCGGGCTGTATATTCCAGCCGGAAGCGCTCCGCTTTTTTCTACGGTGTTGATGCTCGCGATTCCAGCTAACATTGCCGGCTGCCGGGAAATAATAATCTGCTCGCCTCCTTCAGCCACCGGCAGCATCGATGCGGCAACACTTTTTACAGCATCACTTTGCGGCGTGTCAAAGATTTTCAAAATCGGTGGTGCCCAAGCAATCGCCGCGATGGCTTTCGGGACAGAAACTATTCCGCGCGTCGATAAAATCTTCGGCCCCGGCAATCGCTTCGTAACAGAGGCAAAACTTCAGGTTCTTCGATTCTCGGTTGCGATCGATATGCCGGCCGGCCCATCCGAGTTACTTGTAATTGCCGACGACGGCTGTCGGCCGGAATTTGTCGCCGCCGATTTGCTGTCACAGGCCGAACACGGACCGGACAGCCAGGTTATTCTCCTGACGGATTCCGAAACGACCGCTTTTCGCGTTGCTTCGTGTATCGAAGATCAGCTTCGCAATCTTCCGCGACGGACGATTGCCGAAAAAGCGTTGGAAAATTCACGATGCATTATTCTCTCGAGCATTGACGAGTGCATTCAATTTTCAAATCTTTACGCGCCGGAACACCTCATACTCGCACTCCGCAACGCGGAAGACGCTGCGGAAAATATTGTCAATGCCGGCTCCGTTTTCGTCGGCGACTTTGCCTGCGAAAGCGCCGGCGATTACGCTTCTGGGACGAATCACACGCTCCCAACAGCCGGCGCAGCGCGCGGTTTTAGCGGAATCACAACCGAGAGTTTTATGAAGACTATCACCTTTCAGCGCATAACGCGTGAAGGTATCGCCGGCCTAGCGCCGACGATAGAAAAAATGGCGGCTGCAGAAGGACTGGACGGACATCGGCTTGCGGCTGCAATACGGCGTGGAGGTGTGGCAGAATGAGCTTTGAGTTAAAAAAGCTTCTCCGACCTAATATCCTGACTCTTCTGCCTTATTCGTCGGCACGCGGCGAATTCGACCAACGAGCCGAAGTTTATCTCGATGCAAATGAAAATAACTTCGGCTCGGCAGCAGGTGAAGGTTTAAATCGCTATCCTGATCCGCTGCAAAAGGCATTGCGAAAAAACATCTCTGATATCTTCGGAATCGAAGAGAACAAGATCTTCCTCGGCAATGGAAGCGATGAAGCAATCGATCTACTTCTCCGGATATTTTGCCGTCCCGGAAAGGACGACGTAATCAATTGTCCGCCGACATACGGGATGTACGAGACCGCCGCGGCGATAAATGACGTAAAGGTTCGTCCTGTTCCGCTCAAAGCGGGATTCGCGCTCGATCGCGACGGTGTGTTGCGAGCACTTCAGCCTTCGACTCGTATCGTCTTTCTCTGCTCGCCTAATAATCCAACAGGCAATCTGTTGAACCGCTCGGATATCCTTTCCATCTGTCGCGATGCACGCTGTATCGTAGCCGTGGACGAAGCCTATATCGAGTTTGCACGCGGAGAATCACTTTTGGCGGAAATTGACTCGTTTCCAAATTTGGTGGTTTTCCGAACGCTTTCGAAAGCATTTGGCTGTGCCGGACTGCGTCTCGGAATGGCCTTTGCAAATCCGGAAATCATTTCGCTTTTCAACGCAGTAAAACCGCCATATAACGTTGGAACACTACCCGCGCGGCTTGCAATCACTGCGCTCGAACGCCAAGACGACGTCCGCCGCTGGGCGCAATTGATTCGCCGCGAGCGCGATCTGCTTTCAAATGCGCTGGCGCATCGCCGGGAGGTTGAAGCCGTCTATCCTTCGGATGCGAACTTTTTGCTGGTCCGGTTTCGCGATGCAAGAAAAGTTTATGAATTTCTTCTGCAAAAGCGAATTGTCGTCCGCGACCGTAGCAAACTTTTGGGTTGCCAAAACTGTCTGAGGATCTCCGTCGGCACGCCGGATGAAAACCGCCGGCTTCTCGACGTGCTTGAGGAATTTGAATGCATATGAAACGAGTTCTCTTTATTGATCGAGACGGGACGCTTATTAGCGAACCAGAAGATTTTCAGGTCGATTCAATGGACAAGTTGCGATTTATGCCCGGGATGATTAGCGCGCTCTCGGCGCTTGCGCGCGAGAGCGATTTCATCTTTGTAATGGTTTCGAATCAGGACGGACTTGGCAGCTCGGAGTTTCCAGAATCCGCATTCGAAGGCCCACAGAAACTTCTGATTGAAACGCTTGCCGGCGAAGGTGTCGTATTCGAAGATATATTCATCGACCGTTCAAAACCCGAGGATAATTCCCCAACGCGTAAGCCGGGCACCGCGATGCTGCAGAGATATCTTGCCGGCGATTACGACCTTGCGAATTCCTTTGTTATCGGCGATCGGCCATCAGATATCGAACTTGCCCGCAACCTCGGATGCGGTGCCATTTATCTAGAAAATCGCTCGTTCCCTCTTTCAGCCGATTTTTCACGCGATACCTTTATCGCCAATGATTGGCAATCGATATACGAATATCTCCGACGATCTCCGCGAAGGGCAGAATTTCGGAGGTCAACGGGCGAAACGGATATCGAAGTCAGCATTTGCCTTGAAGGATCTGCTAGGTCCGAAATTAAAACCGGTTTGCGGTTTCTAGATCATATGCTGGAGCAAATACCACGACACGCCGGCATCGATCTTTTAATACATGCCCGAGGAGATCTAGACATCGACGAACACCACACGATCGAAGACGTTGCAATTACGCTCGGGGAAGCGCTCAACCTTGCGCTTGGAGACAAAATCGGAATTGGGCGTTACGGATTCTGTCTGCCAATGGACGATTGCCTCGCACAGGTTGCGATTGATTTTGGCGGGCGCAGCTGGCTCGTTTGGGAGGCGGAGTTTCGCCGCGAGCGAATCGGCGATGTCCCAACGGAAATGTTTTCGCATTTCTTTAAATCTTTGGCGGATTCGGCACGATGTAATCTGAACATCAAAGCCGAGGGAACTAACGAACATCATAAGATCGAGGCGATTTTCAAGGCTTTTGCAAAGTCACTGAAAATGGCGATACGTCGCGATGGCGATCTTCTGCCGAGTACAAAGGGAATTATCTAACAATGCGTGTTGCAATTTTAAAATACAATGCCGGCAATACGACATCCGTTGCCGAGGCCGTCAGGCGACTTGGCGCCGAGCCGGAAGTAACAGAATCGCCTGAATCAATTTCTACGGCTGACCGTGTGATTATCCCCGGAGTCGGCGAGGCAGCCACGGCGATGCAATATTTGCGACAGCGCAATCTTGACCGCGTCATCGCCTTGCTCGATCGGCCGGTGCTCGGTATCTGTCTTGGAATGCAACTGTTATTTCAATTTTCTGCCGAGGGTAATGTCCGCTGTCTCGGGATTTTTCCGCATTCGGTTTCACTTTTGCCTCCGGATACCGGCGTCAAGATTCCACATATCGGATGGAATCGAGTCGCGCTTCGAGCGTCGCCGTTGTTTGAAGGCGTCGGCTCGGATCCGTTCGTGTATTTTGCGCATAGTTACGCCGTGCGCCGCTGCGATAACGAGATTGCACATTGCGATTATGCCGGCGGATTCGCAGCTGCTGTTGCAAATGGTAATTTCTTCGGCGTCCAATTTCATCCTGAAAAATCGGGCAGCATCGGCAGCAGGATTGTCGAAAATTTCTTGCGACTATGATTGAAATCATTCCCGCAATAGACATTATTGGCGGTCGTTGCGTTCGTCTGTTCCAGGGCGATTTCTCGCGTCAGACGATTTACGACCTAGAGCCTGTCAAAATCGTACGTTCGTTTGCAGCCGCCGGTATCCGCCGTGTGCATATTGTCGATCTCGAAGGCGCTCGAATGGGTCGCCCACAAAATCTCGCGACTCTAAAAACTGTTGCCGCTGCGACGAATTTGAGAGTTGACTTCGGCGGGGGAATTCGAACCGACGAAGACATCAATGCCATTTTTGAAGCCGGAGCCGCGATGGCAAATATTGGAAGCCTTGCAGTCCGTGAGCCGGACAAGGTTTGCCGCTGGATCGATCAGTTTGGAGGAAACCGGATACTGCTCGGGGCGGACGTTAAGGAAAACAAACTTGCAGTTGACGGATGGCGAACACAGACAGATTTTGACGTTGTACGATTTCTTGAATTCTATTCAGCGCACGGGCTGGAAAAAGCATTCGTAACGGACATCAGCCGCGACGGCACATTTGCAGGTCCTTCGGTCACGCTGTACGAGATGCTGTGCAAAGAGCTTCCAGATCTGGAGTTAATTGCCAGCGGAGGAATCCGCAATATGGAAGACGTTTCTTTACTGGCCGAAACCGGATTAAGTGGCGTAATCATCGGTAAGGCGTTTTACGAGGGCCAAATAAAGCTAAACGAAATAAAAGAATATGTTAGCAAAAAGAATCATTCCGTGCCTTGACGTAAAAAACGGCAGAACCGTAAAAGGCACCAATTTTGTTAATCTGCGCGATGCAGGCGATCCTGTCGAACTGGCTGCGCGATATTCGGCCCAAAGCGCCGACGAACTCGTTTTTCTGGATATTTCCGCAACAAATGAAGGCCGAAAAACCTTTGCTGAAACCGTACGTCAGATTGCCCGTCAAATAAACATCCCTTTTACGGTCGGCGGCGGCATTTCATCGATTGCCGACATCGGAGGGCTCCTCGATGCGGGAGCTGATAAAATTTCAATAAATACAGCAGCAGTGAATAATCCGGGCCTTATTGCCGAAGCGGCACGTACGTTCGGGTCACAGTGCGTCGTCCTGGCCATCGATGCCCGGAGAACGCCAAATGGTTTTAGAATATATTTGAATGGTGGGCGCGTTAAAACAGATATCGAGCCGGTTGAATGGGCACGTCACGGCGTCAGTGAAGGCGCCGGCGAAATACTGCTTACCTCGATGGATGCGGACGGTACGCGACGCGGATTTGATATTGAGTTAACTCGCGCTGTTGCCCACGCAATTACCGTCCCGGTAATTGCCTCCGGCGGCGGAGGACGGCCAGACGATTTTCTTGCCGTTTTTACAAGCGGTGGCGCCGATGCCGCGCTTGCGGCAGGCGTTTTTCACTTCGGCGATCTATACATCGGAGAGCTGAAACAGTTTCTCAAGATGCGAGGACTCTGCGTTAGAATATGAACTTAAATTTCGACAAATATCCGGATGGGCTGGTGCCGGCCGTTGTCCAGGACGCATCGAGCGGAGCCGTGCTGATGCACGCTTATGTGAGTCGCGAAGCGTTTGAAAAAACGCTTGCGACTGGATATGCGACTTTTTATTCGCGCTCTCGGCGACGGCTCTGGACAAAAGGTGAAACCAGCGGAAATACTCTGCGTGTGGTTCGTTTGAGCACGGATTGCGATAATGACGCCCTCTTAATTATAGCTGCTCCTGCCGGCCCGGTTTGTCATCTTGGGACGGCAAGCTGTTTCGGTGACGAGGCAAACCCATTTTATGCAAGTCTCGCTGAGCTCGAGCGAACGGTCTCTGATCGCTTTGCGAATCCAAAGCCCGAATCCTATGTATCGGGGCTCTATACGCAGGGTATGTCACGCATTGCACAAAAACTCGGCGAGGAAGCCGTCGAAACCGTAATTGCGGCAATTGAGGACGACACTGAAAAGTTTATTGGCGAAGCAGCGGATCTAATCTTTCATCTGATTGTACTGCTTCGAGCAAAGGGCTTAGCGCTAGCGGAGATAATTTTGGAACTAGAGAAACGACGGCGTTGATGACTATTTCACTACACCTCGTTTAGAACTTTCGATAAATTCAACCAAAAGATCTACCTCCGGGCAACCCTCGATCTCGGCACGAATTCTCTCAAGCGCCTGGGTTGTATTCAGTTTTGCGGCCAGCAACAGGTGAAATGCGTGATTTAATTTCTCGATTGTTTCGCGCGGATAACCGCGCCGGCGCATCCCGACGCGATTGAGACCAAAACAACGCGCGTGGTTGCCCTGAATAATCGCGTAAGGCATTGCGTCTTTGACAACAACGGAATAACCACCTATGAATGCCTCCGTCCCAACACGGCAAAATTGATGTACGCCCGAATAAGCCCCGACATTGGCCCGGTCGCCGATTTCAACGTGGCCGGCGAGCGTTGCAGCGTTTGCCATGATGACGTTGTTTCCGATCCGGCAATCGTGGGCTACGTGCGCTTGGGCCATCAAAAGATTGTCATCGCCGAGCATGGTTTTGCCGCCGCCGCCGCTGGTGCCGCGATGGATAGTTACAAATTCGCGAATCTGATTTCGGCTCCCGATTATCGTCTCTGTTTCTTCCCCACCATATTTAAGATCCTGTGGAGCAAGCCCGATCGAAACAAATGGGAAAATATGCGTTTCGTCACCGATAGTCGTTCGGCCGTCGATAACCGAATGCGAATCGATCCGAACGCCCCTGCCAAGTGAAACATTGTCACCAATTATAGAAAAAGGACCAATCTTGCAATCTTCACCTATCGTCGCCTTCAAGGATACAATTGCTCTGCTGTCAATGAATGTAGGCATATGCGGCGCTGAGCGGCGGTTTATTTTTCCCGTTCGGCAATGACGCTCATTATTTCGGCTTCTGCCGTGATCTGGCCGTCAACACGCGCGATTCCAAGCATTTTCTGAACGCGTGAGCCGATCCGAAGCGCCTTTACCTCGAGTTCGAGCGTATCGCCCGGGACGACCGGTCTGCGAAATCGAGCTTTTTCTATACCGCTAAAAAAAGGAATCCTCGATTCCCTGTCGTCAAATTCGCGAAGTGCAAGGATTGCTCCAACTTGCGCGAGCGCTTCTATTTGGAGCACACCCGGCATCACGGGAGCTTCCGGAAAGTGGCCGGCGAAATACGGCTCGTTCAGGGTGACCTGTTTTATTCCGACGATTCGCGACCGCGGCTCGAGCTCGATGATCTTGTCAACGAGAAGAAAAGGAAACCTGTGGGGAAGAATTTGTTGAATAGCGACGGAATCGTAGATGACCATTGGGCAAATGCAAGAAAATCAGCAGCCGGTATCGAAAAATCGAAGGCCGGCTGCCATTTCGGATTAGAACTAGTTAGCGGTTACGGCTTTGTCGCCGGGGCCGTTGCTGTCGCGGCAGATGCCGGCCGCGAATTGAAATAGGTAATAAAATCCTTGGTTACATCGATTTTGACTGGATTGTAAGCCAGAATCAGCCCGGCGTTGTCCAGCTTTGAAGCATCCAAAATGAGATCATAGCCTCTTTGATTAGCAAAATCCTGCATCGCTTTACCGATTTCCTGCAGGAGCGGACCCATCACCTGCTGCTGACGACGTTCGAATTTTTCCTTTGCGTCTTCTTGTTCGCGCTTTATGCTTTTTTCGAGGGTCTGATACTCAACCAACTTTGCATCGGCGGATTTCTGGTCAATAGGGACTCCACCCGACGTATTCAACTGATCCTGTATCTTTTTGAGTTCAGCTCCAAGTTGATTGTAACGAGTCACCATTTGCTGAATTTTTGCTTCGATCGGCTTAAATTCCGCCTCGAGGCTGTCCATCGCATTTATGTATCGCGTTATTCCTTCTTTTGAGTCGAACATCGCCGGGTTGATGACCACGATCTTAAGCGTTGTCGCCTGATTAGCCTGAGTGCCGGCTCCTTGGGCACTGACGCTTCCGGCAATAGCAGCCACAAATATGAGGGTAGCCGCAAACAAATTAAATCTTTTCATTCGTAAAAACTCCTTTTAACTCTAAAACTGCATTTATCGGGGAAACTGACTATCGTGTTTTGAAACATTTAGAGGCCGAAATGTTGCCTATCAGGACGCTCTTTAAACAAAGTAGATAATCTATTGTATCGGGACAATAAAGTCAATCGATTACTATCCATCTGGCCTAAGTCTCTAGAATGTGCGGCCAACCGTAAACCGGAAGCCGTTTCGTTTGCCAGGGAAGAATATTCCCGGAGCTTCCTGCGTAAAGCCGATTCTCGCATTCGGATTATAGTAGTAAATCAATCGAAACGGTACATTTACAACGGGCACCTGGACCCTCAACTCGAGACCGACGCTCGAGCGGAAATCACCAAGTTTTCCAAATGCCGAATCGTCGATCCGAAGTAGCGAATTCTGTTGCACTTCGCCGCGCAAATAGAATTGGTCGATACCCGCCGGAAGGCTCGTCGGACAGCCGAAACGATTTCCGCCGCAGAAAAGATTGCGGAACTCGGTTTTTGTCAGTACTCGGTTATTGTAATACAGAATTGAGCCATAGAGACTTTCGAGCACTGGCGTATTAATGAGTCCAAGCGCTGTTAGCCGTCCAGCACCGAGCAACTGGTCATCTGGAAGGAATTCGCTATTTATGACCTGATTCCCAACCTTTCGCAGATTGAAGGCGCTGCCGATATCCGCAAAAACTGCTAGCGTTGCCGGACCGAAAAGCGGAATTCTGTATTCGAAATTTCCAAGCAGTTGGGTATCGCCGCCAATAAAACGGTAGTTACGAGAAAAGAGCGCCGGATTTGCGCCGCTAAATCCGGTTACTTGGCCGATCGTGGCAATTTCGTCCAGAATAGTCGAACCCGGAGGAAAACCACTCGGAGCGATCGGAGTGCCGGTAAAATTGGTAGCGACTGTGACGTTGCGGCTCGTGACATATGTATCAAACCTAGCAACCGGTCCAATCGAGCGGAAATTATATCCACGAATGTCATTCTCACTACCTAGATAATAACGTTCGAAAATGGGGATTCCGCCGACATAAGCGAGTGAATTCGCATTTCGGACCTTATCCGTAATCGCAAAAGTGCCGATCGTGCCCGCAACTATTCGATAGGCAAAAATTTCAGGATTTTTCGATTTTCGTCGGCGAACCGGAATATACTGCGACCAGCTGGCGCTTGGAGAATACGTGCGCACGTCGCCGCCAAGGCCCGCAAGGCCGAAACTTGCCGAAAGCTGCGATCCGCGAATCGTATCGATCCCATTTGCTGCCGGCTGCCTTGTATCATAAACAAACGAGCCAACAATCCGACTAGTTAATATGTTCGGTAGCGCGTAGATAACAGGAATCCTTGCCGCCGGATCAGCGCTTTGATTGACGGGTGGGTCCTTGATTGTCGTTGCAGTCAGTTGATATGTAAGGCCAATTCGTGAAAACTGTGTAAACCGCCGCTTTTTGAACAGAATTTCCGAAAGTGGAGCGGTGGCAAAAACCGTAGCTCCATAAGTATTCTGTGTAAACAGATTGGCAGAATCGACCCGAATTGATGCGAGCGGGTCGAAGAGCTGATTCAGAAGATCCTGATTTTGAGTCAGGAACGTCCCTTCGCCGAAGAACTTGTACCGCGACGCAAAGAGCGAAAAGCCGACGGAGATCGGCCGATCTCGGAAATATGGCTCCTGATAGGTGAATTGAAAACTCTGTTGGCGGTTTCCAACTCCAAACTGGAACGAGAGAATCTCACCGCGACCTGCGAGGTTGTTCGTCGAATACTCAACACCCAGCGAATTTCCAGCGAGCCCACCGGCCGCACCGTTGAACGAAATCTGCTGTCGGCCTTTTTCGCGTACTTTTACGGTGACATCGACTTCTCCTTCTTCCTCGACGGTTCGTTTTTCGACGTCCTTATCTTTATCGATCGGGTCAAAATACTGAGTTTGGTTTAATCGCGCAATCGAAATTTCAACGAGGCGCTGATTGTAAATATCCCCTTCATTTAGGAGAAATTCGCGGCGGAGAACGCGGTCACGCGTAAACGTATTACCCGAAAACTCCAATCGACGAAGCGTAAATTGTTTGCCCTCTTGAATTACAATTTTTATATCGACAATGCCCTCTTTCGGGTTAGCGGGATTGTCGCGAAACTCCGGCTCATATTCGGCGCTAAATTCTACAAATCCTTGTGAGCCGTATAATTTCGCCATCTCCTCATAGACCGCATCTTGCAGACGCTTGCCATCGGCGATTTCGCCTTTCTTGAGCCCGACAAAGCTCAGAATTTGATCCTCCGAGAAAATTGAATTGCCCTCGACCGACAGCTCACCGATGCGATAAAGTTTGCCTTCCGAAACCGGAATTACGATCTTGAGCGTATCATCCTTAGAAGAAATCAACGGCAGCGGAAGTGTGATAAGTGGAATAAAGTCCGTCCGCTTTACGCCAAGCCCGATGACCTCCGGCTCGCCGATCCGGGCTTGAAAATAGCCTTTTGACCACATATAGGACCGGACGTTCTTCTGCAGGTCATACTGCAGTTTCCGCATATCGAGGATATCCTGACCTTTGATGCGTGCGATCAGCCCAGTTTCTTTTACGAGCGTAAGCGCATTGCGGAGTTCGCCGTTTTTGAAATGTTCGAGCCCGGTAAATTCAATGTCAATTATGCGCGAGCGATTGCCCTGATCAACTTCAAACGTCAGCGCTATGGAGGTTGCCGAAATTTCCTCTTCGCGGACAGTAACTTTTGCGTTCGGATAGCCTTTCGCTGCGAGAAGCTCACGGAG
Source organism: Blastocatellia bacterium (assembly GCA_040289905.1). Lineage (GTDB taxonomy): Bacteria > Acidobacteriota > Blastocatellia > Pyrinomonadales > Pyrinomonadaceae > OLB17. The sequence continues at coordinate 5,803 of PSMA01000009.1, read as the reverse complement.
TATTCTAGTTGCGTTTTTGGCTTTTACCGGGTCGTATATGGCTTCTTTTGAAATGCCGACGCGCTTTTCACGAAACTCCTTGAGAACCTCCGATTCCGGGACGGCTTTCATTCCAGTAAACTGGAGATCGCGAATAATCGGCCATTCACGGACTTCAAAGATGACATTTACGCCGCCCCGAACGCCTTCGGTCGTCAAAACCCTAGTCGCCGTCTTGTCGAAGAAATTTAGCGAGAGCAGCTCCTTTAGGTCGCGCTCGAGTGCGGCAGGATCATAAACGTCGCCCGGGCGAGTTTTGATATAGTACAACAGATCCTCGTCGCGGAGCCGGCGGTTTCCCTGGATATCAACTGTTTCGACGATCTGCTGTTGGCTTACAGCCGAGTATAATGAAGGCAAGACTGAGGATCGGACCTCGGCCTTTATCGGAATCATCAATACCGCCAGACTTAAAAAAACAAGTCCGATCGAATAAAAATTTCGCATAAAAGACGCTGTAAGTTCTAAAAATGCAAACCGTCAGAACCCGAGGGCAGGTCCCGGATCTCGCCTCGGACCGCAAAGTGAAACGTAAGAATACCCAAACCAAGGTGATATTTCAATCGCCAGTTTGGATACGGTCTCTAAGATTCGACCCATTGCGGGGAGGTTGCCTTTTGCACCCGGTCGACAAACTCTCGAATTATACAGTGATTTACCGTTAAACTAAAAGGCTGCGGCCCGGAAAACCGGCCGCTCGGATGCTTACCAGTGTACAGGTTTCGGCTTTAAACTTTTTTTGAGGCGGCCAGATCTGGCAGACCTTCGCCTATGGTTATGAACGTAAGCCTGTCGCCGCTACGAACGATTTCGATTTCGCAGCCGTCGGATATCGACCCCTGAATCAATGCTTCGCTCAGTTCATCTTCGACGTGGCGTTGCAACGCCCTTTTCAGAGGCCGGGCACCGAAATTCCGCTCTTGTAGGGCCTTTTCAAGAAGCCAGCGGCGGGCGCTATCCGCCAAACGCAGAGTAATACCGCGGCCGGCAATTACCGCATTTAGAAGTGCTAACTGGAGGTCGATTATCTTTGAAAGATCGTCTTTAGAAAGCTCATCAAAGAGGATTATTTCATCGAGGCGATTGATAAACTCCGGAGCAAAAGTTTGCTTGACCTGTGACATTACCTGCTCTTCGAGCTTTTGAAGCGATGAATCGCCGCCGGACTGAAAGCCAAGCGTTCCGCGTTTTTGTATAAAGCGCGCACCGATGTTCGAGGTCATTATAAAAATTGCATTTCGACAATCGACATTGGTGCCCAAAGAATCGGTTAGCCGGCCATCCTCAAAAACCTGGAGCAATACATTAAAAATATCCGGATGCGCCTTTTCGATTTCGTCAAACAAAACGATCGAATAAGGCGAACGCCGAAGCTTTTCCGTTAGCTGGCCACCTTCGTCGTGTCCGATATACCCGGGCGGCGAGCCGATGAATTTGGAGACCGAATGCTTTTCCATAAATTCGCTCATATCAAAGCGAATCAAAGACCGCTCCGAGCCAAAAAGGTACTCGGCAAGGCAGCGTGCAACTTCTGTTTTGCCGACGCCCGTCGGCCCGAGAAAGAGAAATGAGCCGACTGGCCGTTTCGGATTTTTCAGCCCCGCGCGCGACCGTCTTATCGCACGAGCCAATGCGGAAATTGCCGGACGCTGGGATACGATCCGACGGTGCAGCTCGGATTCGATCGCAAGCAGTTTTTTTGCTTCTTCTTCGCGGACTGAGCTAACTGGAATGCCGGTCCATTTGGCGATTACTTCATCGACTTCAGCCTTTGTTACTTCGACACCGAAAAAGGTGTCTTCTAATGTCCGGAGCTCATATGAAATAAGCTGATCTTCGCTTGCGGCGGCGCGTTTCCAGTTTTCGACGGCCTCCTTCCAAGAGGGTTCGCCGGCATTTTCCTGTTGATACCGCAATTTTGCTCGTGCTCCGGCCTCGTCGAGCACATCAATAGCCTTATCCGGCAGAAAACGATCCGGAATATAGCGGCTCGATTGCCGAACGGCCGCTTCGATTGCCTCACGTGTGTAGCGAATACGGTGAAACGCCTCATATCTGTGAACGATTCCGCGGAGAATTTCGATCGCCTCATCCTCGGTTGGCGGTTCAACCTTGACGGCCTGAAACCTTCGCTCGAGTGCACGGTCTTTTTCTATCGTCCGGCGATATTCAGCCGGTGTCGTTGCTCCAATACATTGAATTTCGCCGCGAGACAGGGCTGGTTTGAGAATATTCGCCGCATCAAGCGTTCCCTCTGCCGAGCCCGCGCCGACCAATGTGTGAAGTTCGTCAATGAACACGATACAATCGGGATTTTCCTTAAGCTCGGCCATTATTTTTTTTAGCCGCTCTTCAAACTGGCCGCGATATTTCGTACCCGCTACAACGAGCGATAAATCGAGCGAAAGAATGCGCTTATTGTCCAAAAATGAAGGAACGCGCCGATCCACAATTCGCTGCGCCAGCCCCTCGATTATCGCCGTTTTTCCTACGCCGGCTTCGCCGATTAGTACGGGATTGTTCTTTGTCCGGCGGCAGAGGATTTCGATAAGCCGCTCGGTTTCCGCATCGCGACCGATCAGCGGATCGAGTCTCCCTTCGGCAGCAATCGCCGTCAGGTCGCGAGTGAATTCATCAAGGCTCGGCATCCGCGATCCCGATTCCCTGCCGAGAGCCACCGAGGGCGAATGGACGACCCGTCGCATCAGCTCGTCGCGGATATCCTGTGCCTGCAAGCCGTACTGAAAAAGGATTTCGGCAGCGATCGACGTCTCTTCGCGAAGTATCCCAAGCAGAATGTGTTCGGGGCCGATATGGCGGCTCTTCAATGACCGACTTTCTTCGTTGGCATAAAAAAGAGCCTTTTTTGATTCGGCGGAAAGATAGAGTTCCGCCGATTGTGGAATTCGGTCGCGAACCGCAATGCGCTCCTCTATCTGACGCCGAATTGCATCGGAAGAAAGATTTTGGCGATATGGGAAATAGCGAGTTGGCAGGGACTTTTCTTCGCGAAGCAGCCCAAGGAGAATATGCTCCGGTGCAATTTGCGGCGAGCCGTACTGCAATGCCTCATAGCGGGCAAAGAAAATAACTCGCCGGGATCTTTCTGTGTATCGTTCGAACATAAAAACCGAACTTTGGCCTTCGCACGTGTGAGACAAGTATAGCGAAGATACCGCCGTGGAATCCAAGTCAAAAATCGCCTAAACTGCGGGACTTGCCCCTATATAGTTGCAAATAAAAGGAAAATCCAAAGAATTTTTTTAATTGGCGAGTGATGACGTCGAATCGATTCGGACCGTTGACGAGGCGGGCTCTGCGTCGAGAGCTGGAATCTCGCGAAGCAAAGGGGTTCGCTTTTGGCCGATCCCGCGGATCAATTCACCTGCCGGGGAGAGCTCAATGCGCGAAGTGATCACCCGGACGACTCGCCTAGGCAAAATAAGCGGCGCAATGGCCGCAATAGATTCAGCAAATGCGACTATGTCGCCGCCGCCTGACCAATGTGCGCGGACAACGTCAGCATCTGTGCGGTTAAGCAACCGCAAAACCGTCAATGCAACAACGTATAGATCGTCAACTTGGCCGATAAACGGGAAAATATCGGGAATGAAATCCAGCGGAGATACAACATAAATTATCGCCGCTGCAAAAAGGGCTTTTTCCGCCGCTGGAACTCGCGAATCTCTCAAAAGCCGACCAAGCAGAACAACCATATTCGGCAAAAACATCAGAAAATTCTTTAGCCGTAAGCGAATCTCGCCTCGCGAATCTGGCCTGCTGCTCTTGTTCTGTCTTTTCATAGCCGTGCCACCTAAACTGTCTGGACCATGAGAGACAAGTTTAAGACGAGCCGGTCTTTTGAGCAAGTTTTCGGTTCGCGCTTTGTGTGGTAAATTTAGCCTTACCTTTTGCCGTCGGCCAAAACGCCCTCCGCATAGCTGATCGTAGTGGCAAGCGGCATCGAGCCGACAGTAGTCGAAAACTGACACTGCCAAGGCAAAATATCAAATAATTCGTCGAAATCAGGCCATCGCTATGATACTTGAACAAATCCGCCGTCGGGCGGCCTCCGATCCGCAGCATATCATACTGCCCGAAGGCGAAGATCCGCGCGTTGTCCGTGCAGCCGCCGTAATCGTACGCGAAAGAATTGCGAAAATCACGCTGATCGGAGATGAAGAAAAAATCCGATCTACGGCCGATGCCGCTTCGGTTAGCCTCAATGGCGTCGAGATACTACATCACAGGACTTCAAGAGAAATAGGGGGGCTTGCCGCGCTCTACCATCAACTCCGGCGGTCTAAAGGCGTAACGCTCGAAGAAGCCGAGCAGACGGTCAGCGATCCGCTTTATTTCGCTAACCTCCTTGTCCGGGAAGGTAAGGCAGATGGATCTGTCGCCGGAGCAACAAACACGACTGCCCATACGGTGGCAGCAGCTCTAAGGTGTATCGGCGTCCGCCGGGGATTTCGGACAGTTTCGAGTTTTTTCCTAATGACACTCCCAAACAAGAGCTTTGGCGAGAATGGAACTTTGATTTTTGCCGATTGCGGCGTTGTCATCGATCCCGACGCTGCCGAACTTGCGGAAATTGCAATCGCATCGGCCGATTCATTTCGAGCTCTTGTCGGCGCAGAGCCGCGCGTGGCAATGCTTTCGTTTTCGACGAAGGGAAGCGCGAGCCATAAGGTGTTGAGCAAGGTGATCGAGGCGGTTAAAACTGTCCGTGCTCGCGTTCCCGACCTAGTCATCGACGGGGAGTTGCAGGCGGACGCTGCTCTTGTCCCGGCTGTGGCTCAGTCGAAGGCTCCGGGCTCTGTCGTTAGCGGACGAGCAAACGTCCTAATTTTCCCTGACCTGAATTCCGGAAATATTGCTTATAAATTAACGGAGCGGCTAGCCGGCGGAACCGCTATTGGCCCGATTTTGCAGGGCCTTGACCGGCCTTGCAATGACCTTTCGCGCGGCTGTAAGGCTGAAGATATCGTCGATGCCGTTGCAATCACGGCCGTTCAGTCGCAGGCACGTAAATTGAATGGCTGACTATGTTTCGATTCGAAAGCTCATTTCTAGAGGGCGATCGTTCCTTAAATGAAAAAGCGTCGGAATCCAATCAAGCTCGTTTTGGGACGGCTCGGCCCGGGCTTGATTACAGGGGCCTCGGACGATGATCCGTCCGGCATCGCAACCTATTCCCAGGCCGGCGCTTCGTTTGGCTTCGCAACGCTTTGGACGATAATCGCGATGCTGCCGCTAATGATCGCGGTCCAGCACGTTTCCGGGAAAATTGGGATCGTTTCGGGCCGCGGCCTTGCCGGCGTCATGCGGGATTATTATTCGCGGAAATTGCTCTATCCGGCAGTGGTCGGCCTGCTCATAGCAAACACTATCAACATCGGAACGGACATCGCCGCAATCGGCGCCGCAATAAACATCTTTATTCCAGTTCCGATTTCCATTCTGGTTGTCCCAATCGCGGTGGGAATTGTAGTCCTGCAGATTTGGGGCTCCTACCAGCTCATAGCGGGAATCTTTAAATGGCTAACGCTCACTTTGTTTGCGTAAGTTTTCGCGGCTTTGCTCGCGAGACCCGACTGGGCAGCTGTCTTGAAAGCGACTTTGATCCCTCAAATACGTTTTACCGGCGATTATCTAACCATGCTTGTCGCGCTTTTAGGAACGACGATTTCACCCTATTTGCTCTTTTGGGAAGCAAGCGAGGAGGTCGAAGAAAAGATTACTGCCGGCCGAATACGGCTCC
>PSMA01000008.1:0-84509 GCA_040289905.1 Blastocatellia bacterium | reverse complement strand
GATGTGAAGGGGAGAGCGCGTCGGGCTTTTTCGCGCCTTTTTGCCGTTTGCAATCGATTGTGACAAAATAAACTGTTTATTCGTTATAATTTACTTTAATCAGGAAGGTTTGCAAATGGCTGGAAGACATAAAATTACGGTTGTCGGAGCAGGCAACGTCGGAGCAACTGCTGCCCACTGGATCGCCAGTAAAGAATTGGCCGATGTCGTACTTGTTGACATTGTTGAAGGAACACCTCAGGGGAAAGCATTGGATCTCGCCCAGGCGGCGCCGATTGACGGTTTTGACGTGAAGATCGTTGGCTCGAATTCCTATGACGCAACGGCAGGTTCTGATGTTGTGATCATTACCGCGGGCTTACCGCGAAAGCCCGGAATGAGCCGCGACGATCTGTTGAAAACAAATTCAGAAATAGTCAGCCAGGTCACCGACCAGGTCGTCAGATACTCTCCGGAGTGCTTCATTATCGTTGTCTCTAATCCGCTTGACGCTATGGCCCAGGTCACATTCCGGCGCTCCGGATTTCCGAAAAATCGTGTCATAGGAATGGCCGGCGTTTTAGATTCAGCGCGAATGCGATGTTTTCTGGCGGAGGCTCTCAATGTTTCGGTTGAGAACGTAACAGCGTTTGTCCTTGGCGGCCATGGCGATACAATGGTGCCGTTACCGCGGTATTCGACCTGTGGCGGGATTCCTGCAACGGAACTCCTGCCAAAAGACCAACTCGACGCAATCATTACCCGCACGGCAAATGGCGGTGCAGAGATAGTCGGCCTCTTAAAAACCGGTTCGGCTTTCTACGCGCCGAGCCTCGGAGCTGTCGAAATGGCAGAAGCGATTCTTAAAGACAAGAAGAAGATCTTACCTTGCGCGGTTTTTTTGGAGGGCGAATATGGCATTAGTAATCTGTTTGTCGGTGTCCCGGTTAAATTGGGCAAAAATGGCGTCGAGCAGATTATAGAAATCAACCTAACGAATGAGGAACGCGCTGCACTGCATAAAAGCGCAGCTGCCGTCCAGGAACTTGTTGATGTTCTCGGTATTTGATCGCAAAGCGCTGAAATTCATCTTTCGGTAAAAGCCCGCAGTGCGGGCTTTTCTTCTCCCTCCAAATACAAATAAGTGTCTGATAGTTGCAATCTGACGCGGCAATTTCGTTCATAGTGACCAGTTCGGTCATTCAAAATGAGTGATTCTGGGAATGCCAGCCTACCGATCACGACTCTAACGCTAATCCTAACAGAATTTAACAGTTTGGCATATCGCTTGATTCTCGCGTGCAGCGGGTATTAGTGTCCCTACCGGACGAATCGGTCCTCATTCCCGATACCACCGTAAAGGAGCGAATTTTATGATGTTTTCGAAGAGCACCTGCCTAATCCATAACATCCTCTCGCTCGCGCTGCTAGCCGCATTCTTCTCGCCGCAGGCCGGCTTAACATCCGTATTTGCGGCCCGACACGTTGACGAAAAACTCCCAGCCCCAAAGACATCGCTGGATGATTACGCCGTAGACCTTTCCGAAATGGTCCGGACGGGACGCGTAGGAAGAAACGAAAGGCTTGCCTCACACACTGAGCGTCTGATTGCGGTTCTGACCGCTGAGAGCCAACAAATTCCGCTGCTCATATCGGACGATAGGGGACTTTCGATCGAGGTAGTAGAACAGGCCGCCCTTGTTTTTTTTGAAAAAAACTTTGCGGAAAAACTTTCGCAAGCTCAAATAGTGCTTTTCGATACAGCCTCTGCCTTTTCCAGATTTAGAACAATCGGTGGGTCACGAATGGCATTTCGCTCACTGATCTCAGCTCGAAAGCAAGATCGGGATTTGATCGTTTTCGTTGACGATCTAACTTTATTTATAAATGCTGGCTTGCTCGCTTCTGAAATCGCCGCAGCAGCAGCTAATACGAGCATTCGAATAATTGGCGCTGTTTCGCGGGCAGACTTCGAAGACTCGGTACGAAATTCGCAGATGGCGGGGAGGTTTACTCCCATTTTTATGGATGAAATTGCTAGCCTTCAAGCAACCCCAGCGAAAAGGGCCAATTATGACGGCTATCGCGGCGACAGCGTGTCGGCCGACCTCAGGGAATACATTGCAGCCGATCCGCAGCAGCGAATGAATCTCGTTTTGCAAGCAAAAAACGCAAACTCACCACAGCTCCGCAAGATACTCTCAGACGGCGGAGCTAAAGTCGTAAGCAAAATCGGCAATGACGATACCTTGATTATCAATGCGCCGGTCCAGCTAGCTAATCTGCTGGCTACACGCAGATTGATAAACTATGCTTCGCCCGATCGCCAGACGCTCGGAGCCGGCCACATAGAGAATACGACCGGGGCCACGGATTCACGCACTTTGATGGTCACGGAGCCATTTGCCGACGCCTCTCTTGATGGAACCAGCATCGGAATCGCAATTCTAGATTCCGGCGTGGATCCTTCACACAACGGCTTCAAAGACGCGCGCGGCCGCACCAAAATTCGCGCGGCTGTGAACTTTACGGACGGATCCGACTGGGACGTTTTTGGCCACGGAACGCACGTCGCCGGCCTCGCCGCAGGAAATTCATCGATTCGCCAAAGCGCGTATCGCGGCATAGCGCCGGACGCAAATATCATCAGCGTCAAGGTTTTGAATGACCGCGGAATCGGACAGACGTCTTGGCTGCTGGCCGGGCTCGACTGGGTTCTGCAAAACCGCTCGCGCCTTAATATTCGCGTCGTGAATCTCTCGCTTGGGACGCTTGCGGTGGATAGCTGGCGAAATGACCCGATCTGCGTAAAGGTAAAGGAACTCGTCGACGCTGGGATTGTCGTTGTCGCCGCCGCGGGCAATCTAGGACGGGCCGCCGACGGCCGCAAAGTCTATGGCGGCATTCATTCGCCCGGTATCAGTCCTTATGTAATTACCGTCGGAGCATCTAATGCGTTCGGCACCGATTGGCGATCGGATGATGTCATAACTACCTATAGCTCTTGTGGCCCGACCCGCGGTTTTTACCTGACCACCAGTGGGCGACGCGTTTATGACAATATCATCAAACCTGACCTTGTGGCTCCGGGAAATAAACTCATTTCGCATCGTTCAACGCAATCGGCTCCTCTTGCTGCTGATGACCCGCGTTACGTATCTCCGCGGGAGGGAGAAACCGAATTTGATGCGATGATGTATCAGAGCGGGACATCAATGTCTGCACCGATCGTCTCTGGTGCGGCGGCTATTTTGCTTGAAGCAAATCCACAATTAACCCCAGCGATGGTAAAAATGCTCCTGCAATATACAGCGCAGCCGATTGCCGGCGCAAACACATATGAGCAGGGAGCGGGCGAGCTGAATATCGAGGGAGCTGTGCGATTGGTCAAATCGCTAAGGCTGGATGTCAATTTTGCAAGGCTCGCAAATGGTTCGCCGATAACCCGTTTAAATGTTGCGCAGCCTGTCCCTCAATCTTCGATCGCGGGCGAAGCCTTCCATTGGTCGCAACAGATAATTGCCGAATATGCTTTTGTTCGCGGGACAGATCTTAATACAAGGCAGCAAACCGTTTACCGGCCAGGAAAGAAGTTCAGCGACGGGCTTTTATACGTCAACGGACGTATCGGTCTGATTGCTTCACAGTATTCTGGAAACCTTCATCTCGGGACCTTGTTCACAATCTCCGACGGTGGCCCGCTCGGGACGGGACAAATAGTCTCGTCAACAGGAGTTTTGATTGGTGACGGAGTTTTGACCGGTGACGGCGTCCTAATTGGCGATGGCGTCTTAATTGGAGATAGTCGGGCAACAGGATCCGGCGTCCTGATCGGCGATGGAGACGGAGTCCTGATTGGAGACGGAGTGCTCATCGGCGATGGAGTTTTAATTGGCGATGGCGTTCTGATAGGCGACGGCGTCTTGATTGGCGAAAGTCACATTAACGCAGACGGTGTCCTAATCGGTGACGGAGTGCTTATCGGCGATGGAGTTTTAATTGGTGACAGCGTTCTGATCGGCGATCGAACTGCGTCGATGAATTAGAGGAACATTACCCCAAGGCGTAAAATAAAGCCGTCCGGCAAAATATTGCTGGACGGCTTTCTTGTGCCTACGCTCGACTGATCTTTATTCTTCGAGCCAGCCAAACAATGTCCGAACCGTTATGTCGCGATTTGTCTCATAAAGAGCTTTCGTCAGCGGCAGGTTCATCGGACACACCTTGACGCAGTTCTGAGCATTGCCACATGAAGTTATCCCGTCTTCGTCCGTCAAACCGCTCAGTCTGTCATCCATTGTCGTCTTTCCGACCGGATGCATATTGAAAAGCCTGGCCTGCGCGATCGCTTGCGGCCCGATGTATTTTCCCTCTCCGTACTGCGGACAAGCTTCCAAGCAACAGCCGCAGGTCATACATCGCGAAAGAGCGTAGCGCTCTTGCGCAAGTGTATTCGGAATGTGAGGACCAGGGCCAAGCGAGTAGGTTCCGTCAAGTTCGATCCAGGCGTGAACGCGCTTTAGATGTTCAAACATTTCCGAACGGTCCACCTTAAGGTCCCGAACATTCGGAAACTTTGACATCGGTTGAAGTGTAATCGTATCGCCGCCGGAGGCAAGTAGTAGGTCATCAACGAGAGCGGAGCATGATTGCCGCACGCGGCCATCGATGACCATCGTGCAAATGCCGCAAACCTGTTCGAGACAGGACATATCCCAAACTGGCGGCGACGTCGTTTTTCCCTCGATTGTAACCGGATTTTTGCGGATTTCCATCAAGGCGGAAATGACATTTAAGTTTCGCCGATACTGCAGTTCAAAGGTCTCCCAATAAACTGGCGCGCCTTTGCGTTCCCTTCGCTGAATCTTAAATTTTACAGTTGCCGGCGGATTTTCCAGCCGCTTTTTTTCGTGGTAACCGTTTTGAGCCGTCATTGTTCTCCTAAAAAAGTCGGGTCTCGGATTGATATTTACTTTATTGCGGTTGCTCTTCCTTTTGAGTAATCGCGCTTTCGAGGTTTTATCAGAGACACGTCGACCGGTTCGTAACTGAAAACCGGGGCCTCATCCGAGTATTCAGCGATAGTCGTCTTCAACCATTCCTCATCGTTTCGCTCGGGAAATTCCGGCTTGTAGTGAGCGCCGCGTGATTCGTTCCGATTGAGAGCCCCGAGCGTGATTACACGTGCCAACTGCAACATATTCCAAAGCTGTCGCGCGTGCGGCACTGCTTGCGTTGCCCAGAGATTCGAATCGTTTATCGAAATATTTTTGAAGCGATCGATCAGTTCGAGAATCTTTTCGTCGGTCGCCTTCAGGCGGTCGTTGTACCGAACGACCGTCACGTTCTCGGTCATAATCTTTCCGAGTTCTTCGTGAATTTTGTACTGGTTTTCCGGCCCGTCGCTTTTTATTATCGAATCGTTTATTTCCTGCTGCCGGCGAACTTCTTCCTCGTAAATTCCATTCGAATCGGCGTCGCCGCGGACGACCGATTTCGCATAATCGATCGCAGCAGGTGCAGCTACAAAACCGCCGTAAACGCAAGAGACGAGAGAATTGGCGCCAAGCCTGTTCGCCCCGTGGATCGAATAATCGCATTCGCCAGCGGCGAAAAGCCCAGGGATGTTCGTCCGTTGCTCATAGTCGACCCACAAACCACCCATCGAATAATGCACACCCGGAAAAATTCGCATCGGGACGTATCGCGGATCGTCGCCAACGAACATTTCGTAAATTTCCAAAATCGCTCCCAGCTTTCGCGTCAGCGTGTCCGCTGAAATATGAGTCAAATCAAGGTAAACCTGATTCTGGCCCCCAACCCCGTATCCATCTAGACAAACCTGAAATATTTCCCGAGTTGCGATATCCCGCGGGACCAAGTTTCCATAGGCCGGATATTTTTCTTCTAGGAAATACCATCGTTCGCTTTCCGGGATTTCGCGGGGATTTCGCGCATCGCCGGGCTTTTTCGGAACCCAGACGCGACCGCCCTCACCGCGGGCAGATTCGCTCATCAGCCGAAGCTTATCTTCGCCAGGGATGGAAGTCGGGTGAACCTGAATAAATTCACCGTTTGCGTATTTTGCTCCTTGCTGATAGCAGGCCGAGACAGCAGAGCCCGTGCAGGTTTGTGAATTGGTCGATTTCCCAAAAATCAGGCCGGGGCCGCCCGTGGCCATTACCACTGCATCTGCCTTAAATGCCTTTAATTCGAGCGATTGCAGGTTCATTGCAACGAGTCCACGGCAGACGCCGCTCGAATCAAGAACCAATGAGAGCATTTCCCAGCCTTCGTATTTTGTTACCTTGCCCTCGGTTTCCCACTTGCGGACCTGCTCATCTAAAGAGTAGAGAAGCTGCTGACCAGTTGACGCACCAGCGAAAGCAGTGCGGTGATGAAGAGTTCCACCAAAACGACGAAAATCGAGCAAACCTTCATTTGTCCGCGAAAACGGGACGCCCATCCGATCGAACAAATAGATAATCTCCGGCGCCATTTCACACATTCGTTTTACAGGCGGTTGATCGGCTAGAAAGTCGCCGCCGTAAACCGTGTCGTCAAAGTGCTTTGCCGGCGAATCGCCTTCACCCTTAGTATTAACGGCACCGTTAATCCCTCCTTGCGCACAAACCGAATGCGAACGCTTTACAGGAACAACGGAAATCAGATCGACATCATAGCCCGCCTCGGCTATTTTCATTGCGGCGGCCAATCCAGCCAACCCGCCACCGACGATAGCAATTTTCAATTTATTCGATGACATATTTTTATCTAAATACCGTGGAGGTAACTATAAACGCTTCGTTTTTGGGACCTCTAACAATCCCGTGGGTTCGGTACAGATTGCTCTCGGAAATAATCCGCAGGGCCGAACAAAAGAGACAGCGGCATTAACCCCGACCAGAAACAAAATAGCAGCCAGGGTGTAGGACGCGTAAAGTGTCGCACGCTGTGCCTTTTCGCCAATAACGATACCCCAATCCACGGCGAATAGAAAAAATCCATACGCAAGGTGCCAGGCTGTTGCACCAATGCCCAAGATGTAGAGCCCTAAAATCCATGGGTTGGCAAATTCTCCCGAGACAATATCGAAGGCAAGATTTGCATTACCCGCAACGGGCGTCATATTCAATCCCGGAATCAAACCAAAACGAAGGTTGAGAACGTGAAAGAAGATGAAAAAGAACAAAAACACGCCGCTAATACGCTGAATTAAATAAAACCAGTTGCGCGCGTACCCGTACTGCAGAACGTTTGGGCGTGCCTCCGACGAAATTATCAGGCCATAAACCGAATGGAAAATCAGAGGAATAAAAATCCCGAAAATCTCGATTAGCAGCAAATAAGGGATTTCATGGATATCCTGTACTGCTTTCTCAAAGACTGCTTCGCCGTTCATCGCCTTGGAATTCGTGAACATATGAGCGAAATAGAATAGCCCGAGCGGTACAATTCCGCTCAATTGATGTAACTTACGTAAAAGAAATGTCCTGCTGGGTTTTATCGCCATTTTCGTATGCGTGAGAACAAACGAATCAAAATACTAAAATTCTACGGCGTACCGACTCGTTCGGCAATTCCCGACGAATATTTTTATATTATCGTAATTGTGATATTAGTAAAAATGAATTCTTCTTTCTTTATATATTAGGTTTTCGAAGTGAGGGCTCGGGAAATGCATATCGAAACACTGAAGATTTTCTGCGATTTGGTTGATTTGCAAAGTTTCTCTCTCGCTGCCGAACGAAACTTCATTACGCAATCGGCAGTTAGCCAACAGATTCGCTCGCTCGAAGACCGCGTCAAACGAAAGTTGATTGAGCGAGTTCGGGGCCGTCGGGAAATAACCTTGACCCCCGCCGGTGAAGTCTTTTATCGCGAGGCACGAAATGTTTTGGCTGCGTATGACCAGCTAAATGAAAGTCTTCGAGGGCTAGTGGGAAAGGTTGGCGGCACGGTAAAGGTTGCGTGCACTTACAGTGTCGGGCTTCACGAAATGCCGCAAAAGGTCGGTGAATTTATGTCGAAATTCCCGTCGGCTCGAATCGATCTTGAATATTCGCGGGCCACACGAGTTGTCCGGGACGTCCTTAATGGTTCGGTTGAACTCGGAATCCTGGCCTTTCCCGAGGCTCGGCGCGGGCTTGTCGTTCGCGAAATGCCAAGCGACCGGCTCGTACTTGTTTGCCCACCTGACCATCGCTTCGCTAATCGCGCACAATTGCGCACCAAGGAATTAGCTGGAATCGAATTTGTCCATTTTGAACGCGATACGCCAACGCGAAAAGCAACGGACAAGATGTTTCGAGCCGCCGGCATAGAAGTTAAAAAGGTTGCTGAATTTGATAATATCGAGACGATCAAGCGAGCCGTCGAAGTAGGGTTCGGAGTTGCAATCCTACCTTTGCCGTCCGTGCTGGACCAACAAAGAGATGGCCGCCTTGCCGTTGTGAAGCTAGCGGAAAAAGAATGGATCCGACCGGTAGGGATCATTCATCGCGCAGATAAATCCCTTTCGATAGCGGCAAAAAAGTTTATCCAGTTGTTGGAGAAAAAGCCTTCAGTCATACTATGAGCGGAATCGGGGCTGGTGATAAGGGGTACCGAATTACCCTCGAGGATCGGAGCGAATATCTTTTTGTGAAGGTTGAGGGCGAATTTGATGCACCGGAAATTTCAACCCGCTATTGGGATGAAATTGCGGAAAAATGTTCTGAATTAAGGCCGTCGAGGCTGTTTGTCGAAGAGGATCTTCGGAAACAGATCGAAACAATTGCTGATGTTTACGAAGCGGCTGCCGAGAGTTCGACGCGGGCGCTATTGGGCATCCGTATTGCGTTTTTCGATACGCAGCCGGATCACTATGAAAAGAATTTGTTCGCTGAACTAGTTTCGCGTAATCGCGGTCTAAATGTTAAGGTTTTTAGATCGCGTGAACAAGCGGTTGAATGGCTCCTGGCAGATGAATAGTTTAACGTTTACGATGAATCCAGATGATGGGGGCGTCTTGTTACGCGTTATCGTCATCTGCTTTTTCGCCGGCCTCCTCGGCTGGGAACGTGAAACATCGGGAAAGGCCGCCGGTATGAGGACGCACATTCTAGTCGGCGTTGCAGCTGTTCTATTTACTGCAGTTGGTGAATTTATGGCGGTCTCTTTCCGTCAATACGGAGACCATGTTCGCTTTGACGCCGCTGGACTTGTCGGCGCAATCGTCTCGGGTATTAGCTTTTTAGGAGCCGGGATGATTTTCTTTAAGCGGAACTCGGGCGACGTAAGGGGGCTGACGACCGCGGCGGGCATCGTAACAACGGCAGCGATTGGAATCCTTGTTGGGCTTGACCGATTTTTCCTGGCTGCTGGTTGCACTGCGATTGTGTTTAGCGTGCTTCGATTTGTAAGTATCCTGGAATCGCGTTTATTCCGAAGGCCTTCCGAGAATTCGGCGCCGAGCGACGGAAACCACTCGGATTAAACCTCTACACGAAAACCGGGACTCTCTGATTCTACAGGACCTATTTCTGATACGTTTCTGCGGATACTCTCTTGATTTCCTAGCCCAGACTAATAACCGAAACAGTTTGAATACCGCCGAGATTATTCAACGCAGATTTTATCATCGGCACGAGGCCTTCGGTTTCCATATATTCCCTGCCGAGGAGACGGCGAAACCGCTTATCCGTATCGTCACCGATCGCTTCCCGCAGAATCCCCCGGAATAGAGCTCCGACAAGTTCCGGCGCAAACTGTTTGCCTGCGTTTCGGGACAGATCTTCGATTACCTCGGCAGCCGGCCGGCGCCTTTTGTACGGCCTATCGGTCGTCATCGCGTCAAAGGAATCCGCTAGGTTTACGATTTTTGCAATATACGGAATCTCGCAGTCATAAAGGCCCTCGGGATACCCTCGTCCATCCAACCGTTCGTGATGATATTTTGCGGCAAGTGGAACGTCCGAATACGGATGATGTATTGGAAGAAGTATTTCGTACCCAACACTTGGGTGACGGTTCAGTTCGCGCGATTCTTTTGCGTTTATCCGATACGGGGCGTTGATGATCTTCCTTTCGACGGTCAGCTTACCGACGTCGTGCAAATATCCGGCGACCGCAGCGCCCTCGACTTCTTCGTTGCCCCAACCAAGTTCGGAAGCGATAATTTCTGTATATTTGCCAACGCGCACGCAATGGCCTTCGGTATATTTGTCCTTCGAGTCAATGGCCGCCGCAAAAGCACGCACCGTATCTTTATAGGTTAGACGCATTTCATCATAAAGTTTCCGGTTTTCCTCGGCTTTTCGTTCTAGCTCGGCCAAGATCAATCGTTGAGAAATCGCGACTCCGATGTGCCGCGACATCGCACGTATAATTTCTCGGTCGTGACTATTGTACGGCTCACCCGATGCTTTTTCCCCAAGAAATACAAGCCCGAGTAATTCCCCACGAATTACAAGCGGTACAACGAGGTCAATTTTCGCATTGTCGAGGCTTTGGTCGTAGACCTGGAAGAATGGCAATACCTTGGCCTGCGAAACTTCGATCGGATAGGTTCCGCTTTGCCGAAACTGCCGTTCGTCTTCATAACACAGCCCGAGAGCAAGCGGAAAATCTTCCCCGAGTCCTCGGATGGCAATCATCGCCATTTCGCTTTCAAAGCGGGAATATCGGGCAACCCCGCCGCGCATGATACCGAGCGAGCCGAGCAGCAAATGCAGCGATGTACGTATCGTATCCTGAAAATTGTTCTCATCTGCTATTTCGGCACCCGCATCGGCTAGCGCGCCAAATGCGTGAATCAACTTGCTGCGATTTTCCGCAATCTGCCGGATGTTCGTCGATTTGATATCTTGTATCCTCAAGGCCATGTCACCAACCCAAAGCTTCTTGGAACCCATCGCCAAAAAGTAGATCTCGCAGCCCCGTCAATCCTTCTTGCAATAGAGTTCAATATGGCGCGTAAGGCCGAGCATTTCAAATAATTCGGCCGTGTACTCATTAACCTCGGTGAAAATCACGCGAGCATTGGCCATTGCCGCTGCATCGATGACGCCGGTTAAGATCGAAATTCCGATACTGTTGACTACTTCGGTCCGCGAAAAATTCACTACGATCTCGTCGGCGCCATCGTTCAGGCGCCTCCGGCATTCTCTTTCGATCGATTCGCCGGAAAGCCTGTTAAGGTAGTCGCCGGCATAGATTACAATGCGCCTGACGTTTCCGGTCCGTTCCCGCGTCGCAATCGTGTCAGCTATTGGATCGTTTGCGTCGGTGTTTGCAGGCAAATGACCCTCTGGGCCAATGGTCACCTTATTTTTTCCTCAGATTTTGATTGAGCTGTTTCTTGACGGTACCTCGTACCTTGATTATGTTTAACACAACCGCGCGAATAAAACAACAGGCGATTCAAGCAGGGCGGGCGGCGAATTTTGTCATTCTTATCCGCGTCCCGTCATCTGTTTCTTCAATTGTTACTTCGTCCATAAGCCTTCGCATCAATTCCAGTCCCCAGCCGCGGCGCCTGGAGTGTCCACCTTTGGCCTGGGACCTAGCGTCTGAAAGGCGTATTCCGCGATTTGAAATGACAGCGCGAAATTCACGGTCATTTACACGGAATCGTTGGTGAACCCTCCGGTCCGGACTAAATGAATGTTCCGCAGCATTGATAAATGCCTCGATCAACGCAGTTTTTATCTGATTAATCGATTTCGCGTCAAAGTTGTGACGTTTAGCGAGTTCTTCGGCGATTCCCGCCGCTATCAGTTCGGCGTTGTCCTCCATTGGAATCGTAATCTCAAATTCTTCAAAATTATCTTCGGCCTCCGGAGTCTTGAATTCTCCGGCAAGAAATCGCCACAACAAGTTTGCTTGCCGCCGCGAGGATCCAATTGCGCCTCGCAGGGCTAAAGACGCTAAAGCTTCGTCATCGAATCCTTCTGGCGAAATTAGCCAGATCCGATATGTCGGAAATCCGGACATTATCGCAGCCATTTCAAGCCGGTCGCACCAGAATTCGGCCTCGTTGCGACCGACTTCGAGTTTTGAGCCAATCTCGGCCACTAGCCAAATTTCGTCGCGACTACTGCCGTCGTCTGAATTTACGAGCCCAAAGCCGACAGCGCTCATCTCCCGGAGAAGCGAATTTGAAATCGGCGGATAAATATTTTCGGTGGCGGTAGCGAAAACGATCATTGGTACCGAGATCAATGGACCATTTTGCAAATCTCCTATGATCTCGCTATCGGGGACGCCCCGAAATTCAGCCGCGAACTTACCGTAATCCAATAGCGCAGCGGGAACGGCCCGGCGGCCCGAAAACATTTTGAGCAAATCGACCAGGCTGAGGCAATGTGTCGCCCGATAGCGGCGCTCCATCAAATGTGGGGCTTCTTTTAATCTCGTAAGCAATGTTTTGCCAAACAAAAGCGCCCGGTTTTCACTTCCAATTTCCAATTTGTACCTAATTCGAAGTCGATCTTTTTGCGGCGAATCGCCGGCGGGAATTGAAATGCGTCCGAATCCACAATTTAAAAACTCGATTTCATTCATTCGGGCAAAAAGCCGCTGGGCCCGCTTAGTTTTCAATCCAAAATCCCTTGCAAAGGAATCAATTGGAATTCGGCACGACGGGTCGTCACCGAGTTTATTTGCAATTGTCAACACTGCCCGGATCTCGCGTTCCGAGTCAACCGCATAGCTCATTCGCTCATCGATTATTTTTGCAGAGCGGCCGCCAAATATTTGTCTCAGATAGTGTTGTTCGGCATTTCGGAAATCCTTAATTGCCGTAGTTCTGTCGCTAGCGTCGCGAAAATACGCCTCGATTAAAGGAAGGTCTGCCCGAAGCCGCTCGGCCACGAGGTCGCGTACGTCATCCGGTAAGTGGATTCCAAGCCGTCCGGCAATAGAACCGGTAGCCTGCGTCGCTTCTCGGAATCCTAGGCGAGATACCGGCCGAAAGGGAACATTGACCGCATTGTAAAGAAAGCGGCGATAGCCGGTCATAATATACCTGACACCGCCGAAATTTAATGATTCAACAAGGCATTGAAACGCCGCATAGCCAAATCCCCTTGCGGCTAAATGCACGTCATCAAGTAAAAGCGTGAAGTCGAGTCCAGCGGCTTCTGCACGCGCTGCCGCCTCAAAGGCTCTAGACAAAAGGCTGAAAGCTGACCGTTGATCGCTAAGCGGACCCCGCAATTTAAATTGCGGCCTATGGTATTTCCAAAGGCAACGCAAAAGCGGCTCATCGCCGGCCGGCGCGAGTTTAATGGCTTCTTCAACGGAAATTCCGGCCCGCAAAAGTTTAGCGCTTGAATTTCGAAACGCTATGGTTTGATTGATCATCGCCCGGACAAATCGGCCGGCCAGTTCATCTGCGGCGCCGCTATGTCGAAAAGAGAAATAAACGGGAACTGTGTTGCCACCGCCGGAAAAGAGCGTATCGAAGATTTGAAACAAAAGTTCCGTAGCACCGCCGCCCGGTTCGGCTAGCAAGGCAATGCCACCCTGACCTTCCGTAGAATGCGTAATTAACTCCGCGAAAAGTCGCTCGCGGCCGATGAATTCCCCGTCGCTGGCGCAGCGGGAAAGTGTATTTTTACGTCCGGCTACAGCCATTTAATGCACGTTATTTCCCAACGGATCACCGTTGCCTTCGAAAACTCTGATCATATTCCGCCCGAGCTCCTTAGCCCGATAAAGAGCGCGGTCCGCAGCCCAGATAAGATCGTCGGGAGTGTTTATCTCCGGTCCACTCGCGGCAATGCCAATACTCGCGGTTACGCTGCGATGTGGAAACGAGCTCCGTTCGATCTGTCTGCGAATGCGCTCTGCTATTTGAATTGCTTCTTCTAAGCTAGTTTGCGGCAGCAGAACAGCAAATTCGTCACCGCCAAAGCGTGCGGCAACGTCGGCTCCGCGGAGATTTTCCTTCAAAATACCGGCGACGATCCGAAGAGCCTCGTCTCCAGCCAGGTGCCCGTAAGCATCATTGTATGATTTGAATCGGTCAACATCTATCATCAAGAGCGTCATCGGAAAATGATACCGCCTCGATCTATTTAACTCCTCTACCAAGCGGTTTTGCAGATACCGGCGATTCAATAGGCCAGTCAGCGAATCCGTGACCGAAAGCTGCTCGAACTCGCCGGCCTTGTTTTTAAGCGCCGTCCTATCGATAGCAACGGCAATTTGCGGAGCAATCGCGTTCAGCAATTCGAGATCCGATTCGCCGAAAGCTTCTCCTGTCGCCTTGTCCGTAAAGTTCAAGACGGCAAGCCGACGCTCGCCCATGACGATCGGGTACGAGATAAACGATTGCGTCCGGTAATTCCAATCGATCGGTGCCCGGGTAAGAGCCGTGTTTCGAATATCGGCAACGAGAATAGGATTTCCAGATTCGAGCGCGATCCGCGAAATGCGCCCGCCGACTTCAGCTTCGGCAATGAGGTTAACCTTCGCGCCGATTGCTGCTCGCGCCCGCAATTTGTCCGTGCCTTCTTTTGTCACCAACAGCGATGCCCGTTCGGCTTGCAGAATCTCCGCAGAAACCTGCGTTACATAAGTCCAGAAATCGTCGGCGTCGATTCGCTTCAAACTTTCATTGAATTGCCGGACAGACCGCGCGAGCCAATCGCGACGGGCAACTTCGTCTCGGAGCCGAAGAATTTCCAACTGCGGCGCGGCCGCTTGGCAAAATCGGGCAATTCGCCGTGCGGCACTCGGATCACCGAGTTCTCCCTCAAATGCAAGAGCCCCGCGAACTTCCCCGCCGACCGTAACTGGAAAGACATTCAGCACGCTCGACTCGGCAGCAATTCGCGGTTGCTTCCGCTTTTCTTTTAACTGATACGGACGCTCACCGCCCGCATAAGCTCGTAGCCGCTCGTCGCCGGGACGAATTCCCAACCGGAGTGGTTTTCCTCGCAATCGACCAATAGCGGATGCTAAATGGAATTCGCAATTCTTCACATCGAGCCAAATCACCGAATTAAGCTTGAAGCGCTCGGACACGAAGTCGAGGAAAGCGTCGACCGCCGCTCCATAAGTCATTTTCATCAACGAACCGAAAAGAGATCGCCACGCGGCCGCTTCGGCCCGATCGATGCCGCCCGATTCAGCATCGGACAAAGCGGATACCATAAGCCCCTGGTCAGCGTCCTTTTTACTCGACGACTCAGGAGCTGTTTCGGTCCGATTTTCAGTTCCCCCTGCGGGTTCCGTTCGCTGGTCTGGGATTTCCAGAATTTCATTTGCCTCCGCTGCCGCGCGGCGAGCGGTTGCTTCGATATGAGCAGTGGCTTCGTCGATTCCAGCCCGAGAACTCGAAATAAGAATGTTGCTAAAAAATTCTTTCGGCTCGAATTTGTTCCAATCGCCTGAGATTGCGCGCTCTGTGGCTTTCCGGTAGCTTTCCGCTTTCAAAAACGTCCGCCCGACAATCGCGATGAAGCTCGTCCCCCGCTCGACGACCGGAATGGCTCGACATGTAAGGCCCGCATGGCACTCGTATTCTATCGGCTTCCCTTCATCGAACGCCGAGCCACAAAACTTGGCACACTGTGAACCGAACTGTCCGGAATTATAAAGTAGCCGGCAAATCGAATTATCGTTCGCAGCCACTATTTCGTTGCCATCCGCATCGAGTACGACAACCGCAACACCGTTTTCAGATGCAAGTCTATCCAGGAATTTTTCCTTTTTCGGTTGTTCGGGGTTCATCTGCCTCGGCAAAAACATTCCCGTA
This sequence comes from Blastocatellia bacterium, assembly GCA_040289905.1. Taxonomy (GTDB): domain Bacteria; phylum Acidobacteriota; class Blastocatellia; order Pyrinomonadales; family Pyrinomonadaceae; genus OLB17. Next base: position 68,782 of record PSMA01000008.1, on the reverse strand, counting down.
CGCGCACGTGCGAGATGCGGCGTTGAAGATCGGTGGTGGACTAGTTTGCATCACGTAGATATAACTAATCGCGTTCCGATTTCAAGATTTTTTATAATCGGCGGTGAACGATTAAAAAGATTATCGCATAAAGAATCCGGAAGCCGTAAATGCAGGTAAAATTGCGCCGAAAATGTCCCCGAGATTTTCTCGGGTCCACTTATACGACTATGCCTTTGAGGTCATTTTGACCGACTCGTGCCACCGAAAATTGAGGCAGGGCGTGGCTTACTGCAAGAAAACGACGCAGCACTCTGCCGCGCGTTACTGTAGAGGTGGCTCGATGGTTATTGGGGTCACAGTATCGTATTTGATAGTCATGGATTTCCGATCACCGGAGTCATACTCCACAACTACCTTGAGCGGTAAACCGGTCGCCTTATCCACCCACAAACGCGAACGATAGCTGATAGATTTTGCCGGCGAGGCACCTTGATAGACATAAATCGCGGCAGCCGTCCCGTCCCTCACCTCGTCAGCTTCGCGAGTTATTGACCTGAGACTTCGAATTTCCTGCTCTTCAAGGAGTTCGCGGACGCTCGGAATTTTGCTTCGGATATCTACAGGTGTCCGGTTCCATTTACCGCCAGACTTTATAAAGGTCTGCTTGCCGATAATTGCGAATTCTATCCCTGCTGTCGGTCCGCTTCCGCTAACGAATCTGTATTTATCCGGCGCTACATATTCTAGCCGGCCAATAAATTGCCCAACCCCGTCGCCGGTCATCGTCGCAGTAAAGTAAGGTAAATCCCTGAATTTGCGAGCGACAGCAAAGAGTTCTTCGCGTGGATCGTTCGCCGCGACGCTTTCGTTGGGCCGGTCTTGGGAACTTGAATTGACTGTCTGGTTTGCACTTTTCCCATTTCCGATGAATGTTTTGTCCGAAAGCGACGACGGCAGTTTGCATCCGATTCCCAAAAAAACGATCAGGAAGAGAGCGGTCCAGCAATTTTTCATATTTTTCGATCTACGAATATTTTCGCGCTCGTTCAATGCGTACCGTTCTAGAAAAGTCCTATTTTTGTTGCAAACTCTTGTTGATTTCCACATTTTTTAGAATGACTATATCGAAAGCGTTCGGCTCCATTCCCTTCACATATGGTTTAACCAGCGAAACCGCCGTCGGAAAGTAAAGTGGAATAAAACGCATTTCATAAATTAATTCTGTAAATTCGGTTGGAGTTGGGCTTTCCACCGCCGCCCGCCGACCCAGCATATTTCTCGTACGCTCAGTGGCGTCGGTAATTGGCCTAACCGGCTCGGTCTGCTTCGATTCATCCTTTTGCAACCGATCCGAAAATAGCGTTATCAGCGCCGCCGTTTCATCGGGCGCGGCAAAGACGACACCTCGACGGACGAGGTCATAATCGCCGGACCTTCTTATCCCATCGATTTCGGGACCGTCTCGGACAGCAATCTCCGTATCTATACCGAGATTCTGCTTCCACATCCGAGCGACCGCACGCGCTATACGAAGCTGCAAATCATTGCGATTTACCACAAGGATGATTGCCGGGAAACCTACGCCGTCAGAAAACCCTGCCTCCGAGAGCAGCGATTTAGCTACTGCGACATCCTGGCTGATTTGCAACTCGACTCTTGAACGAAAAGGTAGAACATCGAATGCGGGTCGCACGGTTCCCTGCATTTCGCCATCGACGAGCCGCTCCCGCTCGATTGCCGTCGCCAGAGCCATCCGAACACGGCGATCAGTGAACGGCGCTTTCGAAGTATTTATCTCGTAGAGATTTACTGCGGCATGGGTTACACGGCGAAAGTCGTCATATGGCTCAAAGATCTTCACGGCCGCCGGCGAAAGATCGAGGTTCGACACTGCATCCAGTTCGCCCGAACGGTACGCATTGAGGGCTTTCTCGGGCTCCGAGAAAATCATCTGAACTCGATCAAGTTTCACGGAGTCGCGATCCCAATAGTGCTCAAACGGAACGAGCGATACACCCGTTTCTGTTAATCTCTCAATACAAAACGCTCCGTTTGTGACCAGTTTACCGACGGCCTGCTCCGTGGGCTCGAATTCAAGGTTTGTCTCGTAAACCGGCCGAAATGCGGGATGTGCAGCGAGCACTGGAAAATCCCGGTCGGGATAACTTAGTTCAACACGAAGAACACGGTCGGATTCCGCAAGCACATTTAATTTTTCCCGTTTCCCGGAGGTGGTTACCGTATTCGCAGCCGAACCCTTCGCCGAAGCCGATTCTGCCTTTGTCAAGGCCGCAGTATTTTTTTCTTTTTCCGGGCCTCGATTGGAGATTTGACCCTCATCCTGCCGCTGCAACGGGGAGATTCCAGCTTTACCTAAATTTAACAGCAATTCCGGAAATGCTGCGCGTTCAGCGATCTCCGCATATCGGTTCCAAGATCGGACGAAATCGTTTGCGGTAACCGGTCGGCCGTTCGTCCACACGGCGTTTTCACGCAGGTAAAACCGCCAGGTTCGCCAATCGTGCGAAGATTCCCACTTTTCCGCAATCGCTGGGACGGCTCTTTGCGTCCGCGAATCAATTTCCGTCAGCCCATCGAATAGTGCTCGTACAAGGTCCGTTTCGGGAGGCGCTGCGGCCAATACCGGGTCGATTGTTTTGAGCCGTCGACCATTGCTCCAACGCAATTCTGAAGCCGCCGACGGCGACGGGACAGTGTTTGCTGTCGGCACCGATGGCTTTAATCGATCGCAGCCGGACAAGAAGAATATCGCCGCAAATGCGGACACAAAAGCAAGCATTACGTGGGCAAAGAGATTTCGGGGCATCATCGGGGAAAGCCTGCCGCCGCAGTTGGGAGAAACTTTGAAGGAATCTACGGCAACAGTTTTTTCAGTTCCGCGTAAACATCTTCGCACTGTTTACGCGTATGTCCAAAGCCTTCTGATGTATCTATCAAAAAATCGGCATATCGCATTTTCTCTTCTTGTGGCATTTGAGCTGCGATTCTTTTTTCGGCTTCTTCCCTTGTCAAGCCGTCGCGCCTCATTAAGCGCTCGAGCTGGCTTTCCCGCCTACACCAAACAACTATTAATCGATCGAATCTCCGAAAACCGCCCGCTTCAATCATCAACGCTGCCTCGACAATTACTATTGCTGAGCTGTCAGCCGCTTCGATCTCGTGTAAAATCCGGTCTTGCTCGCTGATAACAAGCGGATGCACGATTGCGTTTAACCGCAATCGCTTTGCCTCGTCGTTAAAGACAATCGCCGCGAGCTTTTTTCGGTCAAGCGATCCGTCATAGCCGATTACCTCGTCGCCAAATTCGTCGACGATCTTGCTTAGTCCCGGCGTCCCCCGGGCAACCACATCGCGTGCGATTTGATCGGCATCGATCACAATCGCCCCTAAATCGCGTAGTACGCCGCAAACATAGGATTTGCCAACTGCGATCGAGCCTGTTAGGCCAACCTTAAGCATTAAGCAGCTCGGTTATGTCGCTTTGCTAGTTTAGCGACGTTATATTCCGCGATTTCGTTAAGCGTTAAGCCAAGTTCATCTGCGCACGCCGAGATATACCAGAGAACGTCGCCCAATTCATCCTTCAATTTCGCACGAATTTCATCGTTTATTTCACCCGCGTAATCGCGTTGAATCTTTTTGACTATATTTGCAACTTCGCCTGCCTCGCCCGCAAGACCGAGCGTCGGATATTCTAGGTTTTGCAAACGCCTCGGATAGTGCGCCGTTTGACTAGCTTCTAACTGATATTCTTCGAAGTTCATAAGATTAACTTTTTTGACTGACATTTTTACTTCTTGACGGCGACGATAGCCGTACCGCGTCGGTTTTTTGTCTTTGCATACGCGCAGCTGTAACTGTGTTCTTGAGAAGCATTGCTACCGTCAGCAGCCCTACGCCGCCCGGCACCGGAGTATAAAAGCCGGCCCTCTCGAGCGCCTCTTTTGGATTCACGTCTCCGACGATCGTTGCGCCACGTTGTTTGATCGTGGAGAGTCGCTTGTCTAGCTCCTCGCCACCGAAAAGCTCGGCAGCGAAATCAGGGTCCGATACGCGGTTAATACCGACGTCGATTACGGCAGCGCCTGGCCGGATATGCTCCGCCCTCAGGTAGCCGGCGCGCCCGATTGCGGCCACGAGTATGTCAGCAGATCTGGTTATTTCGGCGAGATTGCGCGTCCGCGAATGACAGACCGTAACCGTTGAATTTTCGTTGATCATCATAGCCGCCAATGGCTTTCCGACAATGTTGCTACGACCAACGATGACGGTATTTCGGCCTTCGATTTCGACAGCCGAACGTTTGAGTATTTCAATAATGCCCGCCGGCGTACAAGGCTTAAGACATTCTCGGCCTTGGCTTAGCCGCCCGACATTTGTCGGATGAAAACCGTCGACATCTTTTTTGACGCAAATGGACTCCGTAATCGCCTGTACATCGAGATGGGCTGGCAGCGGAAGTTGCACGAGGATCCCGTCTATCTTCGGATCTTCATTAAGAGACATCAGCCCGTTGATCAATTCGTCTTCCGTTATGGTTTCGGGCAAATGTATATGCTGCGAGCGAATCCCGACTTCATTGCAGGCCTGAACCTTCTTTGCCACGTAAACGGCGGATGCCGGATCATCGCCCACACGCAATACCGCAAGTCCGGGCGCCGCTCCGGATTCAGCAATTATCCGCCGGACATCAGCTTTCACCTCAGCGAGAATCGAAGCCGAAATTTCCCGCCCACTTAGAATTTTTGCCGTCATAACAGAAAGCAAGGATTTTACAGGAATTTCGTCTGGATTGTAAGTTTCCTCCGCTCAGAACGAATTTACGGCTTATGAAAGGCTGATGGCGGTCGTCTTAAATCCGACAAAAGCTAACGCTTGGACGGATTTCGGCCCAGGCTTGATACCGCTATGGCGCCGAAAAAAGGTATCAAATGATTCTAGTTCGAAAACTAAAAGTTCTAGCCTGCTTCGCCCTCGTGATTGCAAGAGCCGAGGCCTAAATAGAAAAATCGGCAAACCCAGCATTTTCGCTTTACAACGCAGAAAGGAGCGTCTGGTATTCGCGAAGCGATGATGGCTGTTTTTTTCAGGCGCTGAGGTTCGGCAATCCGGCCCGAACACCGCTTGCTGCGGACTTTGATGGCGATGGATTTACGGATCCGGCAATCTGGGATGCAGAATCTGGAAGTTGGGAAATCTTTTTATCGGCAAACACAAATAAGATAGAGACGCTTCGATTAGGAAAAAAAGGTGATGTGCCTGTCCCTGCGGATTACGATGGCGACGGCCTAGCCGACGTAGCTGTGTGGAACCCCATCAGCGGAGAATGGAAATACCAGCCGTCGGCAGAATCTGATGGGCAACCGAAAGTGGTCCGAATTTTAGGCAATTACGGCGATATTCCGGTTCCTGCCGATTACGATGGCGACGGAAAGGCGGAACCGGCCATATTCCGTCCGATTCTCGACAAATGGATAATTGCGGCCGGAATTGGCGAAAAATCGATCGACTTCGGTAATACGGCTTCGAGATTTGCTCTATCCGCTGACTTTGACGGCGACGGAAAAGCCGATCCAGCGCTCTATGGGAAAGGTATTTGGGCGTATTTTTCGAGCCAGTCAGGGGTAATCGAAAAATTTGTCTTTGGATTCAGCAATGACGTGCCGGTAGTCAGCGATTATGACGGCGACGGAACTGCAGATTTTGCAACCTGTCGTGATGGGAACTGGTATCTCTACCTGAGCGGAAGCCCGGCTCTAAAGATTTTAGATTTCGGCCGAGGTGGTGATCTTCCGCTTTCATCTTTTTCGGCAAAAGCGCCCCGCGATTGATGTCTAATTCCTGAATTGGCTCACGAGAGCGATTTCCCCCTTTTGATGAGAGGCTGATTTTCGCAGCCTCTTTTTTGTGTCGAGGAAAAATTGAATAAAAGTCCCCAATTTGTAAGAATGAAGTTTGTAATGGCCAATCAAGAAATTCGTAATGCAGCAAAAATGCGTAAGTTAATCATCGTCGCCATCATCGCATTTAGCATCGCAGGTTGCGGAAAACCCTCCGAATCGCCTGCAAATGTTTCCTCGAATGCAAAACGATATCCAGTACGTGGAAAGGTTATCTCGGTTGACCGAGCAAACAAGAAAGCAACCATTGCACACGAAGAAATTCCAGGGTTTATGGAGGCGATGACGATGGATTTTCCAATTCATGAGGACTGGGTCTGGGATGATCTGGTCCCAGGTGCGGAAATTCAGGCCGAACTTGTCCTCGACAACGCGGCAAAAGACCCCTATTGGCTCGAGAGAATTGCAATTTTGGCAAATTCGTCTCGGGCGGGGCTAGAGTCTGAGGTAAAGCCTCCCGCGCAGATTGGCCAGCTCGTGCCCGCTGTTCCTCTAATCAATCAGGATGGCAAAAAGTTTACGCTCCGGGACTTTCGTAACAAGGCAGTTGCGGTAACTTTCATTTACCGCGAATGCCCGCTACCGGAATTTTGCATAAAGATGTCGCGTCAATTTTCGGATATGGCGAACCGGATTGCCGCCGATCCTGTCGCCAAGGAGAAAATCCGGCTTGTATCGATTTCCTTTGACCCGCAGCGCGACACTCCCGAAAAGCTCCGGCAGTACGGGCTCGGTTATCTTGGTAAAGATGCAAAGGACGATTTTACAGTATGGCGTCTTGCGGTCGGAAGCGAATCAGACATTCGAAAAATTGCAGACTTTTTCGGACTCAAATACGAAAAAGACGCGAACGAAAAAACCCAATTCAACCATTCGCTCGTAACCGCCGTCATCGGGCCGGACGGTAAGGTCCGCGCTATTCACCCCGGCGGTCGGTGGACGCCGGACGGCGTTTTGGCGGAACTTAAATCTGCCGCCGGTCTCGATAAAACAAATTAAGAGCCTATATTCTCCGCTAGACGGCGCTGAAAAACTATTTCACCGGAAACTAGCGTTCGCACAACATCGCGACCCGAGGCAGCGAATATCAAAGCCGATGCTGGATCGTTTATCGGCTGTGTCGAGGGACCGGTAAGTGAGACAACCGTAAGATCCGCTTTTTTCCCTGCCTCGAGCGAACCGATCTGGCTGTCGAGTCCTAGAGCACGAGCGCCGCCGAGCGTCGCCAGTTCCAGAGCAGCCTCGGCAGATATCATGCGACGATCTTCACTGCGGGTTCGGGCCGAAAGAATTGCAAAACGCGCTTCTTCGATAAGATCACAAACGTTGTTTGACGCGACCGAATCGCTGCCTAGCCCGACGCTAATACCCGAATCGAGAAAAGCTGCTAATGGAGCTACTCCGTGGCCAAGTTTTGCGTTCGATTTTGGGCAATGCGCAATTGAGGCGCCGTAATTCCGGATCCGCGCAATATCCGCTTTCGATACGTTTACGCAGTGAATCAAGAGCGGGCGGCCAGCTAGAACACCCAGTTTTTCGAGATAGTCAACCGAAGACGTTCGCGGCGATTCCCAGCTAAATCCCATTTTTTTGTAAATTTCGAGGAAAAATCCCCCACCGGCAGTCATCAGTTCGTTCTCGGCAGCCGACTCTGCGGTATGAATAGCGATTGGAATACGATTGATTATCGAGTACTCGGCGATCAATTCGAATAACTTCGAGCTAACCGTGAAAGGTGAATGCGGAGAAATTCCGAAGGTGATTCGTTCGGTCCCGCTTCGGTAAAGGTTTTCAACCTTTTCGGCAAGGCTGCGAAAATCTGCCTCGGCGGTCAGATTATCGGGCGAAAAATCAGTTTCCTGAAAGACGATTCCGCGAAGCCGCGATTCTCGAAGAGCGGAAAGACCGATGTCGCCGAATCGTCCGACATCTCCGAGCGTGGTTATTCCAGCGGCGGCCGCCTCTTTAGCACCGGCAATGGCCCACCGCATCAGCTCGTCCCGGCCCGCTTCGGATCGTAGCTGATTTACTCGCAAAAGCCAGGCCATAAAATCACCTTCAACGTCGCAAAGAGCACCGCGAAGAGCGGTCAGCTCGAGGTGCGAATGACAATTGACAAAGCCGGGAACGATTGCTGCCTGCCCGAAATCTTCGGTCTCCGCAGCTGGGAATTTTTGAACAATTTCGTCACGGCTGCCGACCGCAATTATCGAGTCGCCATCAATAACTATGCCGGCATCACGAAGCGGCTTGTTCGAGACCGGCATCACATAATCGGCAAACAGGCTTTTCATTTCTTTGGCTGGATAAACGAGCGAGACTTTCCAACTGATTCGTTTCACCGGCCCTATTTAAGCCGCCGGATATTTATTTTCTCGGAGCAGAGATCCTTCGGTATCTCGAAAGGATCGATGTAACGTACGATCTTGTCGAGGCAATTGCGATTCGCTCGATAAATTCGGCCTCGGTCAGCGCTGCTGCGTCAATGTCTTTCGTCCATTCCTCCACGCGGCCTGGACCGGCATTATATGCAGCTAGCGTCATTGCAGTTTCCGACTCAAATCCGCGATAACGCTCACGGAGTCTTTCATAATACCAACATCCAACCTGAAGATTTTGCTCCGGATCGGTTAGAAATTCATTTACGTTGCGGTTTACGCGGACCTCCAGTTCCCGAAGGTTCGTTTCCCTGGCCCAATCGCGCGCAACCGCCGGTGTTACTTGCATAAGGCCAACCTCGTCCGCTTCGCCGCGCGCACCGGGGCGAAAATACGTCTCTTCGTAAATCAGACTCCAGACAAGCTTTTCGTCGATTCGGTAAACGCGCGCCTGCCGTGCAATAAGATCGTCGAATCTGTGCTCCCAGTAATCCGTAAAAAAATACGCCCCAGCAGCAGCGACGACGACAGCAATGAATAAAATGGAAAGCAAATATCGAAGCATCGAACCGAGTTTTTCAATCGCCAGAAACGTTAGTCAATTTCGTCGTTCAATTCGCGTGCTGACTCCACGGCCTCCGCCTCGAGCCGATCCGCGATACTGTATTCAGCAGCTTGCCGCGAAAATCTCGCATTTCGGATCATCTCAGTAAACAGGTCTACGTCAAAATCCGCCTCGCGTGCCATTTCCTGCCTAATTTCGAGCAAAACAGCCTGAAATTTCGAGCGTCTGTACATAATTCGTATCCACTGGCAGTACTGAACCTACTTGCTGCTGACTAAAAATTCCGGTGTAACTATCTGTGGCGAAAAAAAACCGGCAGCAGTATTGAAAAGTCGGATCCGAGCCTGTTTTCTTACGTTTGCGATATGACCGAAATTCCACGTTACCAGATAATCTATCTTGTGAAACGACGCGAGGGCAACGTGGAGAGAGTCGGCAAGAAACCTTCGCTGAAATATACCTCGTGAGATGTAACCCTCGGCTAAAATAGCCGCTTCGTCGGCAATTTCCAGGTTTTCGAGCGGCTCGATCAATCTTAGATAGCCCGTCCGGTGTGGCTCAGCGATTCGCTCCAATTCGCGGCGTACGAGCAACGACGTACAAGCGCGATATTCAGTCAATTCGCGCTCGAACCAACGAATCGTAAGATCGCGACGAAACGGATCGCCGTTATCGAGATAGGCGCCGATGACGGACGTTTCAAGATAGATGCTGAGCTTCATCGTCTGATTCAATTATAGACGATGAGACTTTATTTTGCTTGGTGTGGACGGATCGGGAACAAGGTAACGCGGGAATTCTTGAAGTCAAACGTCATTCGGTAATTTCGCAGAAAGTTGCCGCCGAGAATGCCAGATTGTTCAAAGCCTGAGGCTTCGTTTATTAAATCAAGGTCAAGAGCTATTGCCGTAACGTCACGGCGGGAATGCGAACCTATCGTAACGCGCGGCAAAAGAAAGGACGGCACATCTTCGGCAATTCCGGCCGAACCGATAACACGCATTCTTTCATCGCGTACAAATGGTGCTAGTGCACTATGGGCCGCAACTGCATCGGAAATTACTGAAATACTGGCCCCAGTATCGACGATAAAATTAAGAGGATTTTCAAATCCCTCGATCTTGACTTCACCGCTTAGAAAACCGCTCGAAGTAAGCCGAAGCTGGACCGAAACTCCATCCTGTGGGGATTGCGCGACAGAGCCGCTCTCCTTGCGAGAGAGCGAAAATATCTGTGTACCGTAATCGATGGTTGTTAGAAATTTAGAAATTAGCGATAGGCCGATATATCCATCGATTCGGCCATCGCTATGAAACTTGCGGATATAAACCGGCACATTGCGGACCGAAACATCGCCAATCGCCACTTCGCGCACGAAACCGTAAACTATTTCAAAGCGTCCATCTCCTCCGATGCCCTTTGGAAACCCGCCGCGCGTAATGGGCTTGATCTTCAGAAGCCTTGCCGTCTCATCGGAGATAACCGAGATGCCGGAACCGGTGTCGAGCACAAAACGGAGTTTTTGCGGTTGCTGATCGACTCTTACTTCAATAATCGGACGATTACCTTCTAACAAAAAAGGAATTTCCGTCTGCGCTGCTCCTGCCGCTTCGTAAAGCGATTTTTTGTTTCCAAGATAACGAAGGAATTTAATCAGGCCTTTTATACGCTCGCGTCGCTCATCGGTGTAGTTTCGGGAGATACGAAGAAAATCCTCATAAGCGATTGCGGCTTCACTATACTTTTCCGCCCGGGCTGAAACCTGAGCAAGGGCATAAATATAATCGGGCTCGAGCGGCTCGTAGTAAACCGCTTCTTGGAGATTTTCTAAACTCTGATCAATGTTGTTTTCGTAGAAATCAACCATCCCGAGACCCGCCCAACCAAGAGCCTCGGCGCGATTGAGTTTCAGCGAATTGATCAAAAGTGCGCGCGCCTCGGGAAAGCGCCCAGCGCCGAGCATCGTGACGCCAAGGACCGCAAAAGCGCGCGCGTTCTTCGGCTCATCGCGGGCAATTGGAAATGCAAGGTCATATGCTTCGCCGAGTCGTCGGTTTCGGACGTAAAGATATGCAAGCTTTAATTTGTATGCAGAAACGTCTGGGCGGATTTCGATAGCTCGCTTGAGGAGTCTTTCGGCCTCGACGTAGTCGCCGCGGCGAATATGTCGATCGGCACGTTTGACAAGCTGCTTGACATCTTCCGAATCCGTTTTTCCGATATCGGTTTCGGCTCTTGCAGGCAGAAATAAAAGGACCGAGACGAAGAACAGAAAAATCCCGACCCGGCAATTTTGCTTAACCAAAACCTTGGCCGAATTCGGGCCGATCATCTTACCTCCGTTCGCCTCTCGGACAAACTCTCGGGTGAGTCCGGATGCTATTTCAAGATCTCGCCGGTTTTCACCGACCATAGAACGAGGTCCAGTTCGTCGAATCCAATTGAAAGGGTCCGCGCCAGATCTTTCAGTTTTTCCTCTGTCCGCAGATACCTTGAGCGCGATACCGGCGGCTTTACATCATCGATGACGCCGAGATCTTTCAAACATCCGAGGATATGCTTATCAAGTATCGCGTAACCACTAAACCCAACGTTTCTCAGGAAATGACTGGCTTCTTTATAGCCTAGCCCCTTGATGCCGGGCTCTTGGACGAGCCAATCGCGACGCTCTAACGGGCAATCAAATTTCTCGAGTTTTTCAGAAATCCGAAAGTCCAAATGACGGCGAATAAAATCTCGGCTTTCGACTACGTATCGGCTCCGCGCGTTCGGGTACCGATGGACTCCGCTGAGGGCTCTTGCGATTTCGTCCCGCGTGCCGCTCAGAAGCAGCGGCCGGACCGCGTCAACCGAACGAAGACCCATTTTTGCCGAGCAGCCGCCAGTAAAAAAGCAGTAGACCATTTCTTCCCAAACTCGTTCGTCTGAGGCTTCGGCGCGAACACGGCGAAATTCTTTAAGCCGACTACGAACAGCCGGCCGCCGCTTTTTGTATGTTTCAAGGATCAGTTCTGCAGTTACGGTTTCCCTAAACCTTTTCACAAAATTTAAATGTCGATCACAAAAATTTTATTGCCGACTAGGTCAGCGTGTCAACGGATTTTTAATTATGCTTTTAGTCGCAGGGGAAAACGTGCAACCGCCGAATTTCGTCCATCGTGCCGGCAGCAAATTTCATCCAAGGTTCGCGTCGCTAACCCTAGCAGCAGTCGGACAGGCCAAAATGATTCAAAAAGCGTCGAAAATATATGTTACAATTTTAGCGGCCTCAACTTTATTGGCCGTTGTAGAACGTATTTTCCTCGGTCAGCCGATTCGCTTCGTGAACAAAATCCTAGCCAGACCCATTTCGATCATAGCTCTGATGTTTTTTGCCGTTTGGCAAACGGTAGAGGCTCAATCCGCGCCGGTGAAACCATTCTTGCAGCCGCTTGCTGTCGAGGGGCAAGCTGCACCGCAGCCGACGCCAGACGACCTCGTTAAAAAGACATCGAGCGCAGACATTGTCCGGCCCGAGCCAATTTCTTACTTTCCCATTCGGACATCGATCCCGGCTCTAGAAAATATACCAATTCCGGGATATTCCGGCGTATTAGTCGAAACGCTTGATGGCGAGGTGGTAGTCGAAAGCGGCTCGACGCTTACCTACAACCCAGCTTCGAACGTTAAAATTGCCACAGCTTACGCTGTTCTCAAGTTTTTTAGCCCAGACATGCGTTTTGCAACAAATGTCTGGACGGACGGTAGTTATGAACAATCAACCGCCACGATTCACGGAAATCTGTATTTTTCCGGTACGGATCCGGTTTTCGGTTTCGAGCAAGTCATTCTGATCGCAGAAGAGTTGAATAGGATTGGCATTCGGGCGATAAACGGCAACATTGTTGTCACGGAAAACTTTACGATGAACCAAATTTCATCGCCCGCCTTGTCCGCGAAAAACTTGGCTAAAACGCTTGACCCACGAAAGCGATCAGCTACGGCTCGCCGATTATGGGAAAATTTCAAGATCAATTCGGGCATCTTTCGGCCCGATCAATCCGAACCAGGAGTCGAAATCAGCGGATCGTCCCTTGTCGGGCCACTGCCGTCAGAAAGCAAGTTGCTATTTACGCACGAATCCGCTCCCCTTCGCGATATTTTGAAAGCAATGCTGGCATATTCGAATAATGCAATTGCGGAACGGCTCGGAGCGATGCTCGGCGGTCCTTATTCGATTGCAGAAACGGTTCGACAGGACATCGGAGCCCTTCCAAGCGAGTTTTATATTCAGACAGCAAGTGGGCTTGGAATTAACCGAGTTACGCCTGCTGCGATGATGAAACTTCTGCGGGTCCTAAGAAGCCGCCTCGCAATGTTCCGTCTGACGTTTGCTGATATTTTTCCGGTCGCAGGCGTTGACAGAGGAACACTAGAAGGCCGTTTTGACACCGATTTTTCCAAGGGCAGCGTTGTCGGCAAAACAGGCACGCTCGTCCAGACGGACGGCGGTGTTTCTGCGCTTGCGGGCGAGGTTAACACGCGTGGCGGACGGCTGCTTTTTGTAATCTTCAATCAGCGCGGAAGCGTCGCGAGGTTTCGCGCATTTCAGAATAATTACATTGCCACAATTCAGGGCCAGTTCGGCGGTGCCGTTCCTATTGGTTATCGACCGGATTCCATCGACGTCCGCCTCGCGAAAAGCCGTATACGTTATCCAAACGGCGCTATCCGCGGCAGTTAAATTTCCCTTACCGTTTTCAATCCTCTGCATGCAAATCGAAATTCGGAAATTCGCGGCCGTGACTTGACGTAAACGACGCTACTAAAACAAACAACACTCCGGCGGCTGCTTAAGTTGCACTGTTTGAACTCCTGCAATTCGCTTGCATCGGCAGAATCTATCGTGCAAACTCTTAAATTCGGCGGGCCGCAAATCCGATGAACAGTGAAACCGCACTAGAAACCGCCTCCACGGAATCTCCCGAAGGTCTTGCGGAGCCGGAGGTAGAGATCAAACCGGAGCCTCCGGCTGGGAGAACCATCGCGCGCTCGGCGGGAATCGTTTCCATCGCCGTAATGTTCTCGCGCATCTTCGGACTTGTCCGAGAGATGGTTTTCGCCCGCTATTTTGGAGCCGGATTTCTCTATGACGCTTACGTCGTCGCGTTCCGAATTCCGAATGTGCTCCGTGATCTATTCGCTGAAGGGGCTCTTTCTGCGGCGTTTGTCAAAGTTTTCACTGATTACCAAATCCACAAAGGCGAGGCGGCAGCTTGGCGGCTAGCTTCGCTTGTTTTCAATGCGTTGGCCGTCGTGATGAGCATTATTTGCATTCTCGGGATCGTGTTCTCTCGACGTTTCATTGATCTTATCGCCGATGGCTTTTCTCCGGAAAAGGCCGCTCTGGCCGCTACGCTAACGCAGATAATGTTCCCGTTTATTCTACTCGTCGCATTGGCAGCCGTCGCAATGGGTGTTTTGAATACAAAAGGCATTTTTGGAATTCCCGCATCGGCGTCGACTGTCTTCAACATCGCTTCGATTATTTTCGGACTCGGCCTTGCATATTGGCTCAGCGGCGGCGGATGGTCCGGAACAACGGAAAAGGACGCGATTCCAGATGCTGCATCTCAGTGGGCGATCATCGGGATGGCGATCGGCACATTAATCGGTGGAGCGGCGCAGTTCGCCGTTCAGGTTCCGTCGCTTTTTCGGATCGGGTTCCGTTTCTCGCCGGCACTAAGTTTCGTAGACGAAGGCGTGCGAAAGGTAATTTCGCTTATGACGCCGGCAATCTTGGGAACTTCTGCCGTGCAGATAAACGTGCTTGTGAACACGTATTTCGTCTCCGGCATTGACGGCGCGCAAGGCTGGCTAAGCTATGCGTTTCGCCTGATGCAGTTTCCAATCGGATTGTTTGGCGTCGCCGTCGGGACCGCCTCGATCCCAGTCCTTTCAAGACTCGCCGCGCAGCGAAAGATCTCGGAATTTCGCGACACTTTGTCGTCGTCAATCAACCTTGTTTTTCTGATGACGCTCCCGTCCGCCTGCGGGCTAATCGTCCTCGGCGAGCCAATTATCCGCCTCATTTACGAACGCGGGCGCTTTGATGCTGCTGCTACGGAAATGACCGCTGCTGCATTAATCGGTTATTCTATTGGTCTGACTGGCTACGCCGCGATAAAGATCCTTTCGCCGGCTTTTTACGCTTTGGACGATGCGAAAATACCAATGATCATTTCGGTTGCCTCGATCGCCGTAAATTTCGCAGCAAGTTTCGGCCTTCGCGAACTGCTTTCCCAGTGGGGCCGGACTGCAAACAATCCAAACGGTTTTGGCCACGTGGGCGTTGCCCTGGCCACTTCGATAGTCGCATTGATCAATTTCTTTGCCCTTGCTTTCTTCATGCGGCGTAAGATCAGCCGGTTGAACGGCCGAGTGATCGTGGCCGCGTTTGCGAAGGTTGCGGCAAGCTCAGCAATACTTTCTGCCATTTGCTATTTCAGTTACCGTTTTCTTTTTCAAAGGTTTGGCTCCGGGCCGCTAACTGTACGCCTCATAGAGGTATTCGTTCCGATGCTGCTCGGCGGTCTCGGCTTCGTAGTTGCCGCTAAAATCCTCCGCGTCGCTGAGCTCGAACAGGCAATTTTGCTTGTTAGACGAAAATTCTCAAAATGATCTATCGTTTCAACGGTAAGACGCCTAAAATCAACGAATCGGCATTTATTGCAACCGGTGCGACAATCGTCGGCGACGTCGAAATCGCCGACGATGCTAGCATCTGGTTTGGCTCGGTACTGCGCGGCGATGTTAACTTTATCAGGATCGGAGCAAGGACAAATATTCAGGACCAGACCATTATTCACGTAAGCTCTGAGGGACTTCCAACCATTATCGCAGAGGAAGTAACGGTTGGCCACCGCGTCACGTTGCACGCTTGCAGCGTCGAGCGTGGCTGCTTGATAGGAATGGGTGCGATTTTGATGGATGGCGTTAGAGTTGGTAGCGAATCGCTGATTGCGGCCGGCACTCTTGTTCCGCCGGGAACCGAAATTCCACCACGATCGCTCGTAATCGGCTCGCCCGGCCGTCTCAAACGGCAATTGACCAAAGACGAAATCCTGGATCTGGATCGCTCCTGGCGCCGATATGTCGAATTAAAAAACGTGTATCTTAGCGGGCAAGCTGCGCTAGAGCGGGGCCCTTCCGGAACTAAACCGGTGAATGACTAAATCTTATTGAGCACAAAAAACCTATGGCAAAAACCAATCCGGCACGAGGGATGCGGGATTTTCTTCCGGCTGATGTCCGCAAACGCGAATACGTCATCAAGATCATCAAAGAGGTTTACGAATCGTATGGTTTCGAACCTCTCGAAACACCCGCAGTCGAAAATCTCGAAACGTTGCTCGGCAAATACGGCGAGGAGGGGAATCAGCTTATCTTTCGGATTCTCAAACGCGGCGAAAAACTGGACCTGCAAAATGCAACATCTGAAAATGATCTTGCGGATCTCGCCTTGCGTTATGACTTGACGGTTCCCCTCGCCCGCGTCGTCTCACATTACCGAGACAAATTACCTAAGTTTCTCAAACGCTATCAGATACAACCCGTCTGGCGTGCAGACCGGCCGGCACGTGGTCGGTTCCGAGAATTTTTTCAATGTGACGTTGACTGGATAGGTTCGCGTTCGGCAGTTATAGAGGCCGAGTTGATTTCCGCCGTAACGGACGTCTTGCGCCGGCTCGGCTTCAACGATTTCTGGGTCCGAATAAACCATCGCGACCTTCTCCTGACGCTATTAGGCGGTTTCGGCATTTGCCCAGAATTGCTGGACCCGGCCGTAATCGTCGTGGACAAACTGGACAAAATCGGCCCCGCAGCCGTTGCTGGTGAATTAAAAGCTCTCGGCGTTGAAAAGGCCGAGAGTCTCGTTTCAATCATTCAGAAAACGACCTCGTCGGTAGAGGAGCTCCGCAAAGACTTCGGGTCTGGACCAGTTCCGGATGCCGCACTTGAAAATCTCGAGGCAATTATCTCGCTTGCAAATTGCCCGGCAGTAATTATCGATCCGTCGTTAGCCCGCGGACTCTCGTATTACACGGGTGCAATTTTCGAGATCAACGTTCCCGATCTCGCCGGCAGCCTCGGAGGCGGTGGACGTTACGACGGCCTTATTGGAATGTTCTCCAAGGAGCAAATCCCGGCCTGCGGTTTTTCGCTTGGTCTGGAAAGAATCTTGGTCGTAATGGAAGAGCGCCGTATGTTTCCGCCGGAAATTGAAACAGCCTCACCGGCGGACGTTTTAGTAACCTTGTTTTCCTCAGAAACCATCCGTGAATCTCTGAAGATCGCCGCTGAGCTTCGTACTGCCGGAATCCGCGTTACGGTCTATCCTGAACCAGATAAAATAGGTAAGCAATTGAGATACGCCGACCAGATAAACATTCCGATTGTAGTTTTAGTTGGCGAATCCGAATTACAGGAAGATTCGGTTTCGATTAAAAATCTGGTCCAGTCCGGTCAAAAATCTGTTGGCCGTAAAAACCTTATCAAGGAAATAAAGGCAATGCTGCCAACACGCTAAAAGCGGTCGGTAAAGTATACCGAAACTCAAAACTTCGATGTATGTGATATTCTTCTTCTCAGATTGAGTTCGAAAACGCAAAATATTTCCATTCTTGGGTCGACCGGCTCTATCGGTTGCAACACGCTAAGCGTTGCCGAGCATCTCGGTGACGTCTGCGTCGTCGCAATGGCGGCGGGCCGCAACATTGAGCTGTTTGCGGAACAGATTGCGCGCTTTTCGCCCGAAATCGTCGCTTGCGGTGACGAATCGGCCGCCGAAGCTCTCGAGAGAGAGCTTTTTCGGCTCGGCGCAGAGCTACCACGGATCGAATACGGACAAACTGGCCTTATCGCGGTTGCTACGCATCCTCCAGCCGAAACCGTCGTTTCCGCGACGGTCGGTGCGGTCGGGTTTCTGCCGACGTTGCGGGCTATCGAGGCAGGAAAACGCGTTGCATTAGCGAACAAGGAAACACTCGTTATGGCCGGCAAATTAATGACGGCCGCAGCCGCGGCTTCGGGTGCAGAAATACTACCGGTCGATAGCGAACACAATGCGATTCATCAATGCTTACGCGGCGAACGCCGCGAGGAAGTAAAACGCCTTATCTTGACGGCTTCAGGCGGTCCGTTTCGGACAAAAACAAAAGAGGAAATAGAAAGAGCCGACCGACGGGCCGCACTAGATCACCCAAACTGGAAAATGGGGGAAAAAATTTCGATCGACTCGGCCACATTGATGAACAAAGGATTAGAGGTCATCGAAGCGCATTGGCTCTTCGGCTTCGAACCCGAGCAAATTTCGGTAGTCGTACATCCGCAATCGATCATTCATTCAATGATCGAGTTGGCTGATGGCTCAATTATCGCTCAGCTCGGCGTGACCGATATGCGGCATCCGATTCAGTATGCGCTGACCTATCCTGAGCGCCGCAAAAACTCTGCACCTCCGCTCGATTTAACGGCTATCTCCGCTCTCACCTTCGAAGAGCCGGACCTAGAAAGGTTTCCGTGCCTAGGATTTGCCTACCAGGCTCTTGCTCTAGGTGGCACAGCCCCGGCTGCATTAAATGCTGCAAATGAAGTCGCCGTCCGCGCTTTTCTAGAGGGCAAAATCGGATTTGGGGCAATCCCGGAAATCAATCGCAAAGTGCTCGAATCACATAATGTCCGCGAACCCGCATCCATCGAAGACGTTCATGCCGCCGATACACAGGCAAGAAGACGCGCTATAATTGAAATCGAGAGACTCGCTTCAGATAGCTTTCGGCAACGCGCCGAAGCAAACTAGGTTCTAAGCAAGCGGTAATTTCGAAATTATGCCTGATATCATTTTAGTTGTACTAGCCGTTATTTTCGTTCTCGGCGTCGCCATCAACATTCACGAATTTGGACATTTCATTGTCGCCAAATTTTTCGGAATGCGGGTTGAGGCCTATTCTTTTTTCGGCCTAGGACCGCGTATCTGGGGTTTTCGTATTGGAGAAACGGATTATCGTATTTCGGCAATCCCTCTCGGCGCCTATGTAAAACTGTATGGCGACGACGCGACCGCACCGCTCGAAGGCGGTGGATCGGCTGCAGAACGCGTTCCGGAATCTGAGCTCTACGAGCTCCGTCCGCGTTGGCAAAAGTTCCTGGTGATGCTTGGCGGGCCATTTATGAATATCGTCCTTGCGCTCGCGATTCCGTTTTCAGTGGGTTTGCTTTATGGTGTTCCATCGATAACTGAGCCGGTCGTCAGTTACGTTGCACCAGGCGGAGCGGCAGCTCGGGCCGGAATCGAGCCGGGCGATCGAATCGTCGCCTTTGACGGACAAACGAATCCGACTTGGCGAAATATCGAACTTGCGGCCGCGATTTCGCCGGAAAAGCCGATCCCGGTCATAGTCGAACGCGGTGGTAATCAGATTTCGCTGGTAATTGTTCCAACGAAAATCGAACGTAAAGGCCAGGCCGTAGGCGATTTAGAGATGCGTCCCGATCCGGGTATTCAGGAGGTTTATGTTGGCGAACTGTTGCCGGATTCGCCAGCAATCAGAGCCGGCTTGAAACAGGGCGATAAACTCGTTTCCGTCAACGGAAAAACCGTCCGAAACGTCAGCAATTTCAAGGCCCTGATCCAGGAATCGGCAAAATCCGGCCCGATTACTGTAACTTTTGAGCGCGGTGGCGAGCGGCGTTCGGTGGAGATTACGCCAACGACAAATGAAAGCGGTGAATCTCTTATCGGCGCACAGCTTCAGGGGAAATCCAGCAAGGTATTTGAACGTGCCGGCGTAGCAGAGGCCGCGGCCGTTGCCGTGAATACAAATTACGAGATTATTGCTTTGACGGGCCGCGTCTTCGGCCAACTTTTCTCCGGACAGCGCGCAGTCAAAGACGCCGGCCTCGCCGGACCGGTCGGCATTGTCAGCATCATAGCATCCGTCGTCCGCGAGGACGGTTTTATCGGTCTGTTTTCAATTCTCTCTGTTATCAGCCTCAATCTTGGTATCTTCAACCTGCTGCCGATACCGCTGCTTGATGGCGGCCAAATTATGGTGCTCGGGATCGAGAAAGTTATGTCGTGGTTCGGCCGTACGCTGTCGGCTGCTTTTCGCGAACGAATCCAACTTGCTGGACTTGCCATTATACTTTTGCTGATGGCATTTACTCTGTTTATGGATATTTCCCGTCTGTTTCGTTAACAGCTTTGCAACAAATCTTAGGGCATAATCACAGTATGAAACGCAATTCCAAAGCCGTAAAAGTACGCAATCTACAAATCGGCGGCGGCGCACCGGTCAGCATCCAGTCAATGACCAAAACGGACACGACGGACGTTGACGCGACAGTCCGGCAAATCGAGGAACTCGGCGCTGCCGGATGCGAAATCGTTCGTATCGCGGTCCCAGATGACGATGCTGCCGCGGCGCTGCGGGAAATCCGGAAACGAACCGATATGCCTCTTGTTGCCGATATACATTTTCATTACAAACTTGCGCTTAAAGCACTTGATGCCGGAGTTGACAAGCTCCGGATAAATCCCGGCAATATCGGCTCCGTGGACCGAGTTCGGCAGGTTGTCCGTGCCGCGGAAAGCCGCCGCGTGCCGATTAGAATCGGCGTAAATGGCGGCTCTTTGGAAAAAGATCTGCTAAAAAAGTATGGCTCTGCAACCGCGGAAGCAATGGTCCAATCCGGCCTGCGTCACGTAAAAATCCTCGAAGACCTCGGTTTTGGCGATATCGTCATTTCCCTCAAAGCGTCGGACGTTGGTAGGATGGTCGCCGCATATCGGCTGATGGCAGAAAAAGTAGATTATCCGTTGCACCTCGGCGTTACAGAGGCAGGGACGCCATTTGGCGGAACCATAAAATCAGCAATCGGACTGGGCATACTTTTAAGCGAAGGAATCGGTGATACAATCCGCGTCAGCCTTGCCGCCGATCCAGTTGAAGAAGTTCGCGTCGGCTGGGAAATCCTCAAATCGCTCGGTCTCCGCAATCGCGGAGTAACTGTCGTCGCCTGCCCAACCTGCGGCCGCCTCGATATCGATAATTTCGTCGAAATCGTTACCGAAGTCGAACGCCGCTTGGCCCACGTTGACGAACCGCTACACCTGTCGATTATGGGCTGCGCGGTAAATGGCCCGGGCGAAGCACACGATTCGCAGCTTGGAGTTACTTTTGGCCGAAATGTCGGGATGATTTTTAAGGATGGCGTTCCGCTGCGGCGCGTTGCAGGTGCGGATATCGTCGAGGAATTCGTTAAAGAGGTCGAGCAACTTCGAAAGGAGCTGGCAAACGGGAAAGAGGTTTCTTCAGAAAAACCGCTGATTCAAATTACCTGAGCAACGAAGCTCGTCATGGAAAAAGGATATTGAACGGATAGAATGGCAAATTGCGCAATATTCCAAACACCAGTAGCAACACCAGCATAACCCAAATCACTGCAATGCTCATTTTCCCGGGAGTAAGTCCGCGACCGCGGACGGCAAACAGTACCATAGAAAACCACAAATAGCCGAAAAACAGCATCAAGATAGGAAGCATCGCATTGTAATCCAGAGCCTCGAGGACGTAGCCGTGAAGCAATGAATGTAGGCCG
Organism: Blastocatellia bacterium; assembly: GCA_040289905.1. Classification (GTDB taxonomy): domain Bacteria; phylum Acidobacteriota; class Blastocatellia; order Pyrinomonadales; family Pyrinomonadaceae; genus OLB17. The sequence continues at coordinate 47,294 of PSMA01000008.1, read as the reverse complement.
CGCGTCATTCCGCACCCGGGACAGGCAAAACCGGTCATAGAATAGAGCGGGCAAGCGGGAAACAAATCCGAACTCACGGGGTCGAAATACCAAACGAAAAGACCGCCACCAACCGCCCCGACAGCGCCGACGCCGGCTACCACCCTTGCCGCAGTTTTTTCGAGCCTTACGGTAGGTTCTATTGCAGACATTTCTTTCATCTCAGTCCTGTAATGCCGTAAAGGGAACATGCTTTGCCATATTCGCAAATAGTCCGTCGAGAGCTACCTTCCGATTTATATTCACTTCCTGATTCTTCAGCACATCCTCTATGGCCCGAAACCTTTCCGCGAGCAGCGATGCCGGCAGCGCTTTTGCAATCTCGCCAAGTTCACTTGCGATGTCAAAATTAGCTATTTGGTCCAGACCTGCACCGGCCCGAATCGCGAGAGCGTCTCGTTTAAGCGTTAGTAGTGTTTTCAGCCCGCTTTCGAATAGATCGCTGCGCTTTGTATCCGCGAGGCGTTCGGAGGCCTCCAGCATCCCGTAGAAACCGCCTCGGCAAATCGAAGCTTTCAATACTTCGAGGCATACCGCCCGCAGGCTACGAAAGGCAGCTACGTCAAATTCAATTGCGGCCGCGATGCTTCCGCCACATAGCCTTGACGCAAGTGCCGCTTCGTCCGGCCGCCTTTGAAATTTCGAAACAAGCAAATCGCAAATCTCACGAGCCGCAACCGGAGCAAATCGAATCATCTGGCAGCGCGAACGTATCGTTTGCAAAAGCGCATCGGGCCGCGACGTTACCAGCACAATATAAACATTTGCCGGAGGCTCTTCTAACGTTTTGAGCAAAGCGTTAGCGGCCTCCTTGTTCATTTTGTCAGCCTCGTCGATAATAAACACGCGATTTTCCGCCTCGAGGGGTCGATAATTTGCCTCTGCCTCGAGCGCCCGGATCGCCCCAACGCGGATTAGTCGTTTTGGCGAGTAAATAAGCCCGACATCGGGATGATGAGCGAGAAAGACGCGGTCGTAATCCTCAGATTGATCTGCTTTCGGAACGTCAAACTGCCCGGACCGCTTGCAGGCGCTGCAGTCGCCGCAACCTTCCCCATCGGCTCCTACTCCGCAAACAAGCGTTCGGGCAAGTTCAATTGCAAACTGTTTCTTGCCGGTGCCTTCCAGACCGGCAAAAAGAAGAGATTGCGGGACGCGTCTAGCCTTTGCCATTCGTCGCAAAGCCGCCGCGATATCGCTGTTTCCAATTAGGTCGGAATACATTGCTGAACCTGCTATTGTAAGCCTAAAAATGAATTGATTAAACCGCTCGCTAGGCTGTGCGTCTCTTCGATCGAGCCGTTAGCATCGATTATCCGAAACCGCTCCGGCTCGGCTGCCGCTATTTCAATGTAGGTGTCGCGAACTCGCTTGTAAAATTCGGCAGCTTCCAGATCCATTCGGTTCGGCAACCCTTCGGTCTCGGCCCGCGCGGAAAGCCGTATAAGCGCCGTTTCAACGCTGATGTCAAAAAACAGCGTCAAATCGGGCTTCAAGCCACCCGTTGCAAGCCGAACAACTTCCAAAACGATTTCGCGGTCAAATCCACGTCCTCCGCCCTGATAGGCGATCGTCGCGTCCGCGTAACGGTCGGAGATTACGATGCGGCCCGCTGCCAAGGAAGGTTTTATGAGAAATTCGCAATGCTGCGCACGATCCGCCGCGAACAAAAGCAATTCGGTCATCGGAGCGACTGTTTCTTCGGTATCCAAAAACGCTTCGCGCAAACGCCGACCGAGAGGCGTTCCGCCGGGCTCCTGTGTCGTTATTAAATCGAGCCCGCGCTTGCGCAGATCACCTGCGATAATCCGCAATTGCGTGGATTTACCGCTCCCGTCTAGACCCTCGAAGGTGATAAATTTACCGCTCAAGATTGTGGCGAATCGGATTTACGCTCCTGCGAAATTGTCGATACGGAATGTTTAAAAATCAAAACATCCTGGCCGCCAACGTCCAGCAAAATCGAAAATTTATCGAAGCTCTTGATACGTCCGCTAAGAGTCGAACCCTGCAGTAGGTGCACGATGACGCTAGCTTTCTCACGACGCGCCGAATTCAAAAAAGCGTCTTGTATATTTTGGGCAGCCGGTTTTTCCATATCTTTTACGCTCTTATTGTCTAAAGGTTACAAACTCGGGACAGAAAATCATTAGACCATTTTAACTATGTTACTATTCATCTGGGCAAATGCATAATTCTTGCATTGTTTTGGTACACCGAGCAACTCATTTCCGCAATCAGCTTCTCGAAAATCCTTTCATCGGTACCGAAACCGCCAAGGCGGATTGCGTCATTCTCTTTCCTAAACCATGTAAATTGCCGTTTTGCATAGTTTCGGACGTCCTGTTTTGTTTTTTCAATAGTAGCTTCCAAATCGCGCTCGCCGCGAAGATATTCGCACACGCGCCGGTAGCCGTGGGCTCCGAGCGCACTGCCGGCTTGATTTACACCCTTGCCAATCAATTCTTTCACTTCGTCAACGAGACCTGCGGCAAAATGTTGCTCGGTACGCTGGTTTATTATTCGATAAAGATCTTCCCGTGGCGGCTCGAGCACAAAAAGCCGGATCCGGCGGACAAAGTCCGGCGCCGCGGGTCGCTGTAGAATAAGTTGGGAAAACCTTCTACCGGTAGCAAAAATCACCTCAATTGCACGGATAATCCGCGGCACGTCTCTCTTTTCGAACCTTTTGGCAGCTTCAGGATCGAGCTTTTCCAGTATCCGGTAGAGGTACTCCGCCCCCTGCGACCTACCAATTTCCTTTAACCTCTTGCGAAGTGCCGGATCCGTCTTCGGCGACTCAAAAAGCGGTTGCCGCAACGAGCGAAGGTAAAAACCCGTCCCGCCTACGAGAACCGGAACCCGGCCGCGCGTTTCGATCTCAACTATTACCCGTCTTGCGTCGGCAACCCAGTCAGCTGCGCTATAATCTGTATTGGGGTCTACATAATCGATCAAATGATGCGGAACGCCGCATTTCTCTTCCTCAGAAGGTTTTGCCGTTGCTACTTGAATTCCCTTGTAAATCTGAACTGAATCGAAGTTGACGACCTCGCCACCAACAGCAAGAGCAACCCTCACAGCTAATGCTGATTTGCCAGAAGCCGTTGGTCCGGCAATGGCTATAATTGGTTTGGCATCGAAGGGAATCGGGCCGGAACCTACTTTCACTCGCGGATTCATAATTTGAATTATAACAACAAAATACGCGTATTTGGCGACCGCCTTGGGGTCATCTCGGATATTCGAAATGCAAATCGAAACTTGTTCCGATCGATTCTCGGAGCTCATTGCCCTGTAATAACTTAGAGGCGGCGGCTTAACGAGAAAACAAGAAAGCAAAACCCTTGACAAACCTTCGCACTCGGGACTATCCTGCACGCTCGGGCCTTCCAGGGCCATAGATCTGCCGTCAGGCGTAACCTCGACACGCCAATTCCCGAAAACAACACTGCATTTATGAGCGATTCAAGCATAAACCTTCTAATCGGCGTCATCACCGGATTCTTCATCCTAATGACAGTTGCAAACATTCTTGTTGTCCGACAATTGATCCGTGGCTCGGGCGATTCGCTCTCCGGCCTCGCAGACGAAGTCCGCGAAGAACTTAGAAAATCACGCGACGACAGTAGCCGGACGGGACGCGAACTTCGCGAAGAGATTACCGGCCAATTCGCCAAAATGAACAGCAGCGCGCTCGAAACGCTGCGTGCATTGAACGAGACGCAGGCAAAGCAGCTCGAAAAGATTAATCAGACATTGATCGAATCCAGTCAGGCAGTCCGCGAAGAACTCGAGAGAATTCGCCGAAACAATGACCAGCGTCTAGAGGAGATGCGGCAAACGGTCGATGAAAAATTACAAAAAACGCTCGAGCATCGTTTGAGCGAATCGTTCAAGAACGTTAGCGAACGCCTCGAAGCCGTGCACAAAGGTTTGGGCGAAATGCAAACCCTTGCCGCGGACGTCGGCGGACTGAAAAACGTGCTGACGAATGTCAAGGTCCGCGGAACCTGGGCCGAAGTTCAGCTCGGCGCCATTTTGGATCAGATCCTGACCCGTTCGCAATACGAAAAAAACGTTAAGGTCAAGCCAAACAGCAACGAGCGTGTGGAATTTGCCGTTCGCCTGCCCGGACCGGCCGATGACACGAGTAAATGCGTCTGGTTGCCGATCGATTCCAAGTTCCCACAGGAAGATTATCTCCGGCTGCAGGATGCAGCCTCAGCCGCCGATGTCGCGGCAGAGAAAGATGCTCGGCTACAGCTCGGAAGAGCTATCATTGCTGCGGCTAAAGATATTTCGAGCAAATACATCGATCCGCCGAATACGACGGATTTCGCAATAATGTTTCTTGCAACAGAGGGTCTTTATGCCGAAGTGCTACGCGACGCGGAACTTTCCGATCGAATTCAGCGAGAATTCCGCGTCGTAATTGCCGGCCCAACTACTCTGGCCGCAATCCTGTCAAGCTTACGGATGGGCTTTCAGACGCTTGCAATCGAACGTCGTGCCGCTGAAGTGTGGCACATTCTAGCAGCGGTAAAAACGGAATTCCGAAAATTCGGTAAAACGCTGGAAAACGTCAAAACACATCTTCAGAAAGCGTCTGACACTATCGACTCAACTGGCGTAAGAACTCGGGCAATCGAGAAGACGCTCCAAAACATCGAGGAAATCCCGTCGTCAAACGCCGCGGAGATTCTCGGGCTCACTTCTAAGGGCGACGATTCGCTTGGCACTGCCTTGGCTTCTTCAGCCGAAGTGTCCTCTGCCGGCAGCGATTAGACAAACGCTGAAGGAATTAAGTCACATCCCTTTGTAATCAGGACCGCCGCCGCCTTCCGGCGTTACCCAATTGATGATCTGGTACGGGTCTGCAATGTCGCAGGTTTTACAATGGACGCAGTTTGAAAAATTGATTTTCAGCTCCCGTCGGCCGTTGACTTCTTCCATTTCATAGACGGCCGCGGGACAAAACCGCTGACACGGATTGTCATACTCTTCGCGACAGCGCGTTGCGCAGATCTGCGTGTCGAGAACATGTAGGTGAACCGGCTGATCTTCGTCGTGAGCTACACCGGCGTGAAAAACATCCGTCACTTTATCAAACGTCAATTGTTTGTCGAATTTAAGAGCTTCGTATCGGGAATCGGAAACCTTGTCGCGCTCTGCCAGCTTCTGCATTCGCTCATGCCCCGCAATGTGATGTTCTTTTGACAAAAATCCCCAAGACATTCCACCGGTTAAAAACTGTAAGCCCGTATTTATCAATGCTTGCCAGCGGCCTTTTTGAAACGCGCCATGAAAATTGCGTACGGGATAAAGTTCATCATAGATCCAGCTAAGATTGACCGTTTCTTCGAAATGCCGCAGCTGCTTTGCCGACCAATCTCCCGCGGCAAGGCAGTCGACAATTGTTTCGGCGGCGAGCATACCGGATTTCATTGCCGTATGAATGCCTTTAATTCTCTGTCCGTTCAGAAATGAAGCGCTATCGCCGACAATAAGCAGCCCGTCCGCGTACAGCTTCGGCATTGTCCAATAGCCGCCCGCATTGATCGTCTTCGCACCGTATTTGATCATTTTGCCGCCGGAGAGAATGGCGGCGACTTTCGGGTGCGTTTTGAATTTCTGAAATTCGGCGTGTGGATCTATCGAAGGATCTTTATAGTCAAGGCCGGTTACGTATCCGATACTGACAATGTTGCCCTTCATTCCGTAGATCCATCCGCCGCCGTAGGTGTCGTTATCAGACGGAAAACCCAGTGTGTGCACGACCTTGCCCTCCGGAAATCTTCCCTCCGGTAATTCCCACAGTTCCTTTACTCCGATCGAAAACACCTGCGACTCTTTACCTTTTAGCAACCCGAGCCTTGCCATAGCCTGCTTGGCAAGCGAGCCACGTGAACCTTCGCCAAGAACCGTGACCTTCGCGAGCAAATCGACGCCGGGTTCGAAATTTGCCTTTGGACGGCCTTCTTTGTCGATTCCTTTGTCTCCGGTGCGAACGCCAATTACTCGCTCGTCGCGATCGTACAACAATTCGGATGCCGGGAATTCCGGAAATATATTGATTCCGGCCTCTTCGCATTTTTCGCCGAGCCATTCGCAGACGCGGCTTAGCGAAACAATGTATTTACCTTTGTTTTTAAGCGGCGGCGGAACTATCGGGGCTTCGATACCGCGATTTGTGGTCAAATACCAAAAAGCATCTTCGGTCACGACTGTATCGATCGGGCAACCCTGCTCGAGAAAGTCCGGCATCAATTCGCGGAGGGCCTTTGGATCCATTACAGCACCGGAGAGGATATGCGCACCGACATACGGACCTTTTTCGACAATACCGATTTCGATCTCGCCGATTTTTTCGCCACGCTTAATTCCCCGATCGATCAACTCGTTGTACTCGGCAATTGACCGCTTCAGGTGCAGCGCCGCGGCGAGGTTTGCCGGTCCAGCCCCAACAAAAACGACGTCCATTTCAATTTTTTCGCGTTCGCTCATATTCATCTGCTCCAAAAATCCGAATCGCAAAGAGCGTAAATCCCGAAACCTATTCGAGTATAACAATTTAGCAGGTCGATTTCGATTCAGCCGACGTCTCGAACTAGCTGCGGTGGACCGCCGGCACTGGATTTATCCGTCGCTTCCGCCGAAAAGTTCGTGTTAACGCCTTTCCCGAAGCAGGGTGCGCGTCATCCCCCATTTGAGGCAAATTCGCAAGCGTTACGACAACCGCCACTAGCGCAAGAAATAGCAAAGCGATCGCAGTTGTATGCAACGCGAAATCGAAAAAACTATGCACAAGACAGCCGACAATACCCGCCGTAGCGCCGGCCGCCAGCCCACGCTGAAATCCTTCGGTCCGGTCAATCGCCGATCGAGAAAGCTTTAAGAAACGCGCGAGAAACCAAAGTCCAAATATGAGGCCAGGCAGTCCAGCGTTGGCAATGAGCTCTAGGAAATCGTTATGCGCTTGCTCGACCCGCGCCGTACCGCTATTTGCGTCAAAGCGAGCGTACGCCTGCGGAAATGCTCCGAGCCCGATTCCAAATGGAAATGAATCCGCGATGATTCGCAGCGTCACGCCCCAAATGTAACTGCGGCTCGTCGTCGTGTCGGTTACGCCACGCTCATTAGCAATTCGCGTTAGCGACGTTTCGCCACCGACAAAAAAAGCTCCGGCTCCGATCACCGCCGCCAGCAATATTGCGAACGCGATTTTAACTTTCAGGCTGCGCCTGTCTTTGGGCGAATAGGCTATCAGGATCAAAACGAGTATCTCGACAGCAAAAGCAACGAGCCCGCCGCGAGAACCGCTCAGGAGGAGCGAAACGCCCATCAGTCCGATCGCCGTCACGTACAAAAGCAGTTTCTCGCGTTTCAGACCGCCCGCAAACAAAAGACCTAAAGGAATCGCCACCGCCAGCGATATCCATGCGGCAAAATTATTTCGACTGACAAACGATCCAAACGGCTCCGCAAAAACGCTTTCGTAAATTCCGTAGATTTTTGTCGGACTAAGCACGCTTTGTAAAATCGCAAAAAAAGCGTACGCAAACCCAAAAATCCCGGTAAACAGCGCAAACGTCCTGAGCCGTTTCTCGCCATCGAACAGCACAAGCAGAATAGAAAAATAAAGTCCAAGGGCAAGCAAATGCAATGCGGCTACTTTCGTCGAAAACGGATCGAGCGAAATCGTCCTTGCAATTTCGGAAAAGCCGAAACCGTCGCTCAGTTTGCCAAATTCAATCGTCTGTATCAATGCATAAAACGCTAGAAAATAAATCGGCAATTGAATCGGATCGCGAACATAGCGGAATCCGGCTCTCAATCCATCGAAAATCCAGACGATGACAAGGCAAACGATGCCGAGATAAATACTCGCGATGATCGGCTGATGGACTGCGCCATAGGCGAGCGTTGACCAGACGATGAGGCCCAAGGCAAGGACCAACGCTAGCCTGTTGTAAATTTTATGCGGCATCCGCTCAAAGTTTTTCGAGTTCGAAGTCGTCAAACCACACTGTACCGACAAGAGCGCAGTCCACGGCGCAAGGTTCGCGTCCAATCCGGACAATTACGCCTTCTGCTTTGTCGTCCAGCTTAAAGATAATTTCAAATTTTTCCCAGCCGCCCGTACCGGATTGGATCGGCAATGATGCGGCGATTGTCTGTCTTCCGTCAGCGGTTGCGACCGCAACTAGCGGCAGAGAGCCGCCGCGAAGATTTTCCCGCCTTGCCCAAAAAGTCAATCGATAATTTCCACCAGCGCCGATCGCAACTACTTGCCAGAGTTGATCAAGCGTCGGCGATGAATAATTGCGAAAGGTCAATCGCGCCGATCGCTTGCCACTGTGCGCAAGTCGGTTATCGAGAAAGACCTCTACCGCTGCATCGCTGCGGGCGAGATACCAATCGAATTTCGGAAACCGCTCTTCCGCCAGTCGCGATTCAAAACCGCCGTTGGTGATTCCGCCAGCACGCGCCGATTGGTTTTCACCCGATTGCCGGACAAATTCCAGAGCAGAACGATAAAGTTGTTTTTCATAGAGCCTTTGTGCGATCGCCTTCCCAATCCAATTGAATCGCATTTTTTCAGTATCCGATATGCGATTCCAAATACGAAGCGCGTCGCCGCCTCGCCCGAGCGATGCGTAGAATTTTGCCAATATCGCGAAAGCATCCGGCCGATCCGCCGCGAATTGATCTACCTGATCCGTATCGCCGCCAAAATAATCCCAGGCGATTGCGAAAGCCTGCTCTCGGTAGATACTGTCATACTCAGCCACCTTCTTCAGCTCCGCGATGGCCTCGGCCGCACGTCCGCGCCGAAGCAGAAAATTGCCGTAATGCCATCGCGGATTGGAGTATTCCGGTGCAAGCGAAATTGCTCGCCGGAAAGCGCGGTCTGCGTCGTCGAATCGCTCTGCCTTTTCGTAAGCACGGCCAAGCTCCGACCAATATCGATAATCAAATGGAGCAAGCCGTGCTGCGGTCTCGAAATATCCTGCAGCCGCCTGCGGCTCAAAGTTGTCAAAATCAGCCAACGCAGCAAAACCTGCAAATGCATTTACCCGCGGGTTTTCTGGCGCAAGGGCAACGGCAAGCCGTGCAATTTCCACCGAGCCTGTTTCGGCTGACCGTGAATACTCGGCGAACATATCGCCAATCTGCCACGGAATCGCGAACCAGAGGATCAAGAATGCAGAAACCGCGGCAAACGCCGCCAAAACGGCCGATTCCGTCAAGCCTCTTTTACGATCCGCAATTGACTGTTTCACTGAATTCAATAACAAAAGCTCCCGATCAGGCGCCGAAAAATTCGGCGAATGTCTTGACGACAAAACGCTGCTGCTCAGCCCGGAGTTCAGGATAGACCGGCAAAGCGAGCACTTCCTTAGCCGCAAGCTCCGCTTCTGGCAGATCGCCACGACGATAGCCTAAATATCTGAAACATTCCTGCAAATGCAACGGGATTGGGTAGTAAATATCTGTCCCGATCCCTGACTCCGCCAAATACTCCCGAAGATTGTCGCGGCGCTCCGGAACTCTAATTACAAACTGGTTATAAATGTGGCGTACATCATCGCGTTCGAATGGCAAAATCACCTTGTCCGTTAGTCCAAATTCGTTGAATATTTCGCGGTAACGGTCTGCATTTGCCTTACGAGCTGCCGACCAGCCATCAAGATGCGGCAGCTTTACGCGCAGCACCGCAGCTTGAAAGCCATCTAGCCGCGAATTCAACCCGACCCATTTATGACGATAGCGCTCGGGTGAGCCGTGAACTCTTAGTGCCCGCAATTTCTCGGCCAGGCTGTCATCATTGGTTGTAAGGAAACCGCCGTCTCCCATCCCTCCAAGATTTTTTGATGGATAGAAAGAAAAACATCCAATTTTTCCAATAGAGCCGGCCCGACGGCCCTGAAATTCAGATCCAATAGCTTGCGCAGCGTCTTCGACAATCGGTACTTCACCGGCTACGTCGCGAATCCCAGCCATATCTGCACATTGACCGAAAAGATGAACGGGCTCGATCGCCCTTGTCCTTTTCGTAATCAGGCGGGCAACCTGGCGGGCATCGATATTGAACGTATCCGGTTCAATATCTGCGAAAATCGGCCGGGCACCAAGCCGCGTAATCGCGCTCGCAGTAGCAAAAAAACTAAATGGCGTTGTAATGACTTCGTCGCCGACTCCGACACCGAGCGCCATCAAAGCAAGCAAAAGCGCGTCGCTACCCGAGGCACAGGCAATCGCGTGGCGAATGTTGCAATATTCTGCCAGCTCCTTTTCAAGCTCAGCGACCTCCGGACCTAAAATAAATGCATTTGCATCGAGAATACGCCCCAAGGCCGCTTCGATTTCCGCTCGAAGACCGGCGTTTTGCTCGCTCAGATCTAGCAACGGCACCTGCATCGATTTTGTCCTCAAATAAAACGCAAGCCCGCGAAGCATCTAACCGGAATCAAATTCGCGGGCTTCATAAAGATAATAGCGAAGTGCAACGAAATTTGCATTTTACGGAGATCTTTTCTAGCCTTAACGCGTGAATATGGACAAACGAGAGCGGGTCCAGGAAATAATTCGGCGGCTTCGGCGCGAGTATCCCGACGCGGGATGCGCGCTCCATCATTCAAACGCTTTCGAACTTTTAATTGCAACAATCCTTTCGGCCCAATGCACCGATGAGCGGGTTAATAAAGTGACGGCCGAACTTTTCCGGAAATATCGCGGGCCAGCGGATTTTGCGGCCGTCCCACAGAAAGAGCTTGAGCTAGATATCCATTCAACCGGTTTTTATCGAAACAAAGCAAAAAACATCATCGCCGCAAGCCGCCAGATTCTCGAACGGTACAACGGCCAGGTTCCTTCAAAAATGGAGGATCTACTTACGCTCCCGGGCGTCGCGAGGAAAACCGCCAATGTCGTCCTCGGCTGCTCGTATGGATTTGCTGAGGGTATCGTGGTAGACACTCACGTTAGCCGTTTAAGTCAGCGGCTCGGGCTCACGCAGAATAAGGCTCCTGAAAAAATTGAAAAAGATCTAATGCAGATTGTTCCAAAGCGCTACTGGGTAATGTTTTCCCATTGGCTGATTTTCCATGGAAGAAAGGTCTGCAAGGCCCGCAATCCCGCTTGCGGCGAGTGCGTCCTGGCAGACCTTTGTCCGTCGCGTCCCGTCTTTATGGGCGGTAAGAATAAATAGTTTCAGCAGAAACCCATCGAGGCTAATTTCTCGATGCCGGCGGCTTCGGCATTTTGTCAGGCGGAAAACGTGGAAGCAATTCGTCCTGCATTGCCAATCTATAAACTGCCGCAGCGATTTCGATCGCCGATTTTTTGACGTCGTCCTCGACGATCCGCTCGTAGGTATCCAGATTCGTGTGCCACGTATGCGTGAAATACTCGATCGGATCCTGTTGTACGCCAATACCCGGAAGCCCAGCGGCGTTAAACGACGTATGGTCTGAGCCGCCGAGTCCGCGGCTCACGGTTGTTATTGCACCCGCAACGCCGAAATCGGCAAAGGGGCGTGCTGCCTCGCGCAGCGGTGCAGCTGCCTCCGGCGGCCCGAAAACCTGAAATCCGCGCGCTCGTCCAGTACCCGAATCGATGTTAAAATATCCGCCGAATTTATAGTAAGCCGGCAGCGGTTCTTCGGCGGTCCCGAAATGCTTCTTTACATAGGCCTGCGACCCGAGCAGTCCCTGCTCTTCGCCGCTCCAAAGTGCAACTCGGATTGTCCGCCGGGGCCTGACGCCGATTGCTTTCAGGATTCTGGCCGCTTCCATCATAACCGCACAGCCAATTGCGTTGTCGGTTGCGCCGGTTGCTGCGTGCCAGGAATCTAGGTGCCCGCCGAGCATTATCACTTCGTCGGCCTTGTCGCTGCCGGCAATTTCACCGATCGTATTGTACGCCGTTGCGCCCTCGGGATAAATCTGGTTTTTGATGTCGAATTCGAGCTGCACCTTCCGATTATCTTTCAATAAACGGACAATTCGCCCAAAATCTTCGTTTCGCATTACGACCGTTGGAACAGTTTTCGCCGGATCGTACGTCGGATTGCTAAAAGCCCGGATCTGCCCGTGCTCGCGGGCAGCATCATTGATCCGCACCTTTACGCCATTGTCGATCAAAAATTTACTGATGATTTCGTTAATTTTTGACGGCGGCAATGAATCTGGTTTCGGGGTTTGCTGCACTTGCGGACCAATTGGGAATGGCGGCTGCGCAGGCGCTGGACTGTCTGGGTCGAAGCGGCGGGCGATCTGATCGTCCGGGATTCGCTTCGGTGGTGGACTGAAATCGACCTTGATCTGAGCAGGCTCGCCAAATAAGACGATTTTGCCCTGCACTTGCGATTTAATCGAGCTTAAATACTCATCCAATTCGCTTTGCGTCGGTCGAGCCGGTATTACCATTTGAAACGCCTCCGCACTAACCGGCCCGGGTGTGCCCGGCGTCCATGCGAGTACCTCAAAAATCAAGCTGTCTTTAACCGGTGAGGTGATAAATCCGGCCGCTCTTTCGTTTGCCCAGCCTGGATGACCCCATTCCCACGGCTCCATTTCGACGCGATCGAAGCCCCAGGATTTCATCTGGCTCATCGCCCATTCGCCCGCTGCTTTAAGATTTGGCGAACCGGTCAGACGCGGGCCGTAAAGGTCCGTCAGGATATGGAGAGTCTTCATTATCTGCGAATTCTCCATTCCTTCTTTTTTGATTCTCTCGATTACATCCGACGAGGCAGCCGGCGCTTGAGCAAGTGCGAGCGTCGGGGACAAAAACGCCAGGAAAAGCAGAAAAGCGGTTATCGATTGTAATTTTTTCATTTTTATCGGCTTCGAAGTTTTGGGGTTATTTAACTTTACGCTGCCCTGACTGCCGCCGGATGCAATAGCCCAGCAACAGGCGTAAGACAGCCAGAGTCTTAATTCAAGAAATATACTTGAAAACCGGCGAAAAGGTTTCACAAATAGGCTGCGTCGCAGGGCTTTCAAGAACCGCCGCGAACAGCAACTATTTCACCGATCAGGTCGTAATCATAGGCTTTGGTAATTCTGACGTCGTAAATTTCGCCGATCTGTGGCGCGATGCCCTCGGCAATATCATTTATCAGAATATGCCCATCGATTTCGCGGGCTTGGCCTTCGAGCCGAGCCTGAAACAGGAGATCCGATTCATCCGAGATCCCTTCGAACATTGCGGGTAGCGTTTGTCCGATTTTTGAGCGATTCAGTTCGTGGCTGATTCGCGCTTGCGTTTTCATAAGCAGCTTTCGGCGACGTTCGGCGGTCCGGAAATCGACCTTGTTGGAAAGGTTGAACGCACCCGTCCCCTCCTCGTCCGAATAGGTGAATACCCCGACATTATCGAACCGGCAATTCTCGACAAACGCCATCAGCTCCCTGAAATCTTGTTCAGTTTCGCCCGGAAATCCAGTTATGAACGTCGTCCTGATTGCAATTTGCGGGATCCTTTTTCGGATTCGTTCGATCAATCGCTCGAGGCTTTCGCGATTGCCGCCGCGCTTCATCGCCTTTAGTACGTTTCGCGAAGCGTGCTGTAGGGGCATATCAAGGTACTTAACGGCTTTTGGCGTTTCGGCTATCGCATCGAGAAACGCATCCGAAATATGCGTCGGATATGCATACATCACTCGGATCCAATTGATTTCATCGATCTCGCCGAGTGCGCGAATCAGCGCCGCGAGTGCGTCGACTTCGCCAAAATCTTCTCCGTACCGCGACGAGTCCTGTGCAACAAGGACGATTTCGCGGACGCCTTCGCGCGCGAGCGCTCGGGCTTCCTCGATAACAGAACCGAATCGCCGCGAACGAAACGATCCGCGCATTGCTGGGATCGAGCAAAACGAGCAGGGCCGATCGCAGCCCTCTGCGATCTTGATAAACGCCATATGCGACGCCGTCGCCCGTAAGCGCGGCACAGTTTCGTCATAAAGGTAAACAGACGATTTATTACCGATCGGTGTAAGCTGAAGGCGCGATGGGTCAGCTTCGGGGTCGGCCGCGTTTACGATTTCCTCAACTTGCGACGTGCCGATAAAGGCATCGACTTCCGGCAACTCTTTGATCAATTCGTCGCGGTATCGCTCGACAAGGCAACCGGCAACGATTACGCGCGAGGCCGATCCTTTTTCTTTCAGCGCGGCTACTTCCAGAATCGCGTCAATTGATTCCTGCTTTGCAGATTCGATAAAGCCGCAGGTGTTAACAACGATCGTTTCTGCATCCTCGGCCCGATTGGTGATTTCGTAGCCAGCCGCCGCCAGCCGGCCCATCATCACTTCCGAATCAACCAGATTTTTCGGGCATCCAAGGCTAACGAATCCGACTTTTTTCATAACTCCCCACTCGAAGCCGATCCTCGATCCGCTTCAACAATTCAGCGATTCTTTCCATTTCCTCGACAGATAATTGCCGCCGGCCGAACCTTACATAGTTGTACTTTTCGGTTATCGCCACTGCCTCCGGCAGGTTTGTCGAGAAAGCGAACTCGAGCGGCGTCTCAGATGGCCGGCGTCTAAAGCCCGCCATCGCAAGTCTTTCAAGCAAAAGTTCGTAAAAATCGATGCCGACCTCGCGTCCGCGGTTTAAGATACGGCGCCGCAGGTTAATCCAAACTTGTGATTTTACTAATCGACGCCGAGCAAAAACAAACGCTGCAATAATTATTACGGCTGCTCCCACAGCGAGGAGTAGTTTCCCGGCGGAATATGCTGCATTTCGAAAACCGTCTCGGCCCGTCAGCCGCTGCCAGAATTCGACCAGCGAAAGATGTAAACTTTCAAGCCGAAGGGCCAGATCGCTGCGCAACGCCGCAATTGTCCGGCCCGTAGTGGAAAAGAGTGACTGCTGTTCTTGATTGTCAAATGCAACGAAGTACTGAATCCAAAACATTTCCGCGGCGTCGAGAATTTTTCGCACATTGCGGCTCATTTGATCACCGTAGGCCGACGAGAATTCGGACGCCGCCGCCGGTGTCGGATCAAATGGAATCCAGACATCATTATCCGGAAAATAGACCTCGACCCACGCGTGTGCGTGTCGCTGCCGAATTACAAATACATCCGCCGCCTCGTTATAGTCACCGCGTTGGAATCCGGCGGCAAGACGCGTCGCAATCCCTTGAGTGCGGAGCATCGTCGCCATCGCAGTCGCGAAATATTCACAATGCCCTTCGCGGACATTGAATAAAAAATCCGCTAACGGGTCATCGCCGCCCGCTTTTAGATCAAGCGTATATCCGTAATTTGTCTTCAGGTAGTCCTCGATCGCCAAAGCCGCATCGAGACGGTTTCTAACGCCGGCCGTAATGCGAGCAGCAAGGGCGGAGATCCTCGGATCAAAATTATCCGGCAAGCGAAGGTATTTTTGATGGGCCGACGAATACGGACCAATGTCGCCGCGAAGCGTTGCAAACGATGGGAGAGACAAATCGGAAATAGCCCTGTAGCTGAGCCGCTCTCCCGCGCGTTGCAGCGAGATTGAATTCTCATCGTCTTTGAGAAGAACCGAAAAATTGCCCTGAAAGGCAATAATCCGAGGCGCAGCAAAAATCACTGGCGTATCGATTGGCTCGGCATAAACCGTCTGAACCAGCAATGAACCACGGCCCGAAGCATAGTCAACCTGAATAATGTCTCGGTCTCGGCGCGTTAGCACCTGCTTGACGCCAGGGCGCGATTTGCTCCACGACTGCCCGTCAAAAACATCGAATGCCTGTCCTCGCCATCGCAATCCGTCCGGTGGAGCCGCTGCTTCGATCCGAATTCGCATTACGACCTCATCGTTTTGCTGAATCCGGCCGATTCCTCCGAGTCTGACGGAATCGGAAAAGCCGGAACGCATCGCCACACCACCGGTCTCGCGGCCGCCCGCCGCGCTCCCGACTCGTGGAATGAGAAAAAAGATCGGCAGCGCAGCGACGATGACCAAAACGATAATCAAAAAGGCAAGAGCCGCTATACGGCGCCCCTCGCGAACATTTTTTATTTGTCCAGTGTCGTCCGCCAGATAGATCGCTTTATGGACCTTACGACGCGTTCGGCGTATTTCGAATTCAATGACCGAACAGGTGAAGAAAAAGATGAAAAGAAGAAAACTAAGGATAAACGTCGGGCTGATGCTCAAGCCGGCAGCAAGCAAAACCTCGAAAAACGACATTACATAGAGAAAAATCCAGTCACGATCGGTTTTCTGTTGGAAGAGCTTAATTATGGCAAGAAAGACGATCAGTTTCGCAAGTATGGCCGGCAAGACCGTTTCGGAGGGGCCAGCGGCGAAAAAACCCAATTTCCAAAATAAGTAGAAAACAGGTAACGCCAGAACCGTCAGGGCAGTTCCAACCCGCTCAGGCAAATGTCGACCAACTTGTTCGAGTTTCCACGCAGCAAACGCCAAAATAAAAAACAACCCGAGCGCCGTCACATTGAATGCACCCGAGGTAAACAATGTAACGAATCCACTCAAGGCTACCGCATAGGACACGAGTCGGAAAATGCGTTCGGATTCGGCACTTGAATTTGAGGTCATTTCAGCATTCACTTTCTAAATTATAAGCATTGCAGCGGCCGCCGGTCTAACAATTTTAGCCAGTGCAAGTCGCGCTTACAGGAAAATCCGGCAGAGCAAAATCTGCCGCCTGGGACAACGCCTAGAAACGAATTTTGATGCCGCCAATGAATACTCGGCCCTCAAGGCGTGCGAAGACCTCCGAAAAGGTAGGCGCTGCAGAGTGAGGAAAAACGACTTGTCCGTCGCGGCTTTGCCTAACATCGGTGATGTTTTCGGCGTTGATAAACAGACTGAAATTCTTGAAGGTCTTCTCACTGAAGGCGCCTACAACCACGTAAGAACGGGCCGAAAGGCGATCCGCGAGTGTCTGGCGGCCGGTATAATGCGCCTCGATGCCGACCTTGAAGCGATCGTGCTCCTCAACGATCAACGACGAATTAATCTTGCTTTTCGGTGTCAGCGGCAGGATGCGGCTGCCCGGCAAGTAACCGGCCTTTGCGTCAGTGAACGTATCACCGACAAAGAGCTTGGCAAGCTTGTAGTCGGCTCGGAGGTTAGTTTCAAATCCGCGGCGGATCACGGAACTATCCGAGTTTGCATA
Organism: Blastocatellia bacterium; assembly: GCA_040289905.1. Classification (GTDB taxonomy): domain Bacteria; phylum Acidobacteriota; class Blastocatellia; order Pyrinomonadales; family Pyrinomonadaceae; genus OLB17. The sequence continues at coordinate 30,104 of PSMA01000008.1, read as the reverse complement.
GGCGAATTGGCTGACGGGTCTTCTTTCAAGAACGAGCGGATCGATGATTTGAGTGTAGCAGAACATCTGGTTAAGCGAGAGCCCGACCTTTTTCGCGATCGTCGTTCGACAATTGAGATCAAAAGTTCCGCCTCGGCTGCGCTCAGCTTTTAATCCGTCTTCGATCGGCAGCACGCCCCGCAACAGCTCGGATTCGAGGGCGTAAGACTGGCTGAGATTTTTCTCGATACTACAATTTAGGAGGGTGCCAGAATGACTTGGCATTTGCATCAGGGAATCCACCGTGCTGACGCTCGGGGACTTCACTGACGATTGGCGAATCGGTTTGTGCCGGGGCAATCGGCTGCGCTGAGTGAAAGAAGGTCGCAGTACTACAACAGTTAAAACACAATATGGCCGCATCGACGAAACGCGTCTTCGCAGGCTCAATTCTTGGCCCGGAGCTGCTCGGGAAACAATTACTAGATCCGCGAAGGTCGGGACCGCTTAGATTGACGAATGATGGCAAATAATAAATACGATTTACTTACTCTCAGTTCTGATTCGACGCATCTGCCGCTGCGCTTGTGGCTCAGGAACTGGCCAAGAATGGCAGACATAGGAATTAATCAAAGATGGAAAGACAATTTGACATAGTCGTAATCGGCACCGGCGCCGGCGGCTCATCCGTCGCACATAAGTGTCGAAAAGAGGGCTGGGAGGTAGCGATAATTGACTCTCTGCCCTTTGGCGGAACCTGCGCTTTGCGCGGTTGCGATCCCAAAAAGGTACTTGTCGGAGCCGCCGAATTGATCGATTGGAACCGGCGTATGCGCGGAAACGGAATCGTGGGCAACGCCGCGGAAATAGACTGGCAGGAACTGATGCGGTTCAAACGAACATTCACGGAACCGGTTCCGGCAAACCGAGAGCGAGCCTTTGCCAAAGCCGGCATCTCTACCTTTCACGGGCGCGCAAAGTTTCTGGATTCGACCACCGTTCAGGTCGGCGACGATATCCTTACCGGTAAATTCGTTCATATTGCCGCGGGTGCAAAACCCGCGAATCTCGGTATTCGCGGTGAAGAACATCTTACCACCAGCACCGATTTTCTTGAATTGCATGAACTCCCCGCGGAAATCACCTTTGTTGGCGGTGGCTACATCGCATTTGAGTTTGCTCATATTGCTGCTCGTGCGGGTTCTTCAGTAAAAATCATCCACCGCGGCGAACGGCCGCTTGAGGGATTCGACGCGGATCTCGTACAAACTCTTATCGAGGCGACAAATGACGCGGGCATCGAGATCATCCTCGGGAGTTCGGTCGCGACAGTTGAGACAGAGGGCGAAAAATTTATCGTTCGGACTTCGAACAAGTTTTCGCATATATCTTTCAAAGCCGACATAGTCGTGCATAGCGCAGGACGAACTCCGGACATCGACGATATGAATTTGGAAAAAGCCGGCATCGAATATGGCGAACGCGGAATACGGGTTAACGAGTATCTTCAAAGCGTTTCAAATCCGCGCGTCTATGCTGCGGGTGATGCAGCGGACAGCGGAGGATTTCCGCTGACGCCAGTTGCGGCATTAGAGGGACTGATCGCCGCATCGAATATCTTGAAAGGTAACCATATCCAACCGGACTATAACGGAGTTCCGACGGTCGTATTTACGATTCCGCCGCTTTCAGCCGTCGGTTTAACCGAAAAAGAGGCGGCCGATCAGGGATTGAAATTTACGGTCAAATATGAAGACACTTCCGGATGGTACTCTTCTCGGAGAGTGGGTCTCAATTATTCAGCTTACAAAACACTTGTCGAAGAAGACACCGGCCGCATCCTCGGAGCGCATCTTCTTGGCGTTCATGCCGAAGAAGTGATCAACATCTTCGCTCTCGCAATTCGATCGGGGCTGACGGCGCGTGATTTGAAACGAATGATCTACGCATACCCGACAAGCGATTCCGATATTAGTTATATGCTATAAGCAGCGCGGTGCGGACTTGGGTATTTAATAAACTAGGCCAAGTATCGATTACAAATATTAAATACATAGGTTGTAGAGTAATGTTTTTGCTGGTCGGCGGTTAAGTGAACCAGGTCCCAATCGGTGAAGGAAGTGGAAAAAATCATGGAGCAAATAAATTTAGTGTCGATAATAACCTGCCCGAAATGTAATCATAAACGCACGGAAACAATGCCAACGGATTCGTGCCAGTTTTTCTATGAATGCTCGAAGTGTAAGACAGTGCTGCGACCTAAGCAAGGTGATTGCTGTGTTTATTGTAGCTACGGCAGTGTAGCGTGCCCGCCTATCCAGTCAGATAGTTCGTGTTGCAAAATCTAAGTGTTGTCGCCATGTCGAATTACCGAACTAGCCGCTCTTAATCTCACCTACGAGCCTATGTTCGCAGAGAACTTTTCTCGAGCGAGATTTCAAGAAATGGCAATGCCAAAAGGACGTGAAAGACATACGATCCTAAGTTGAAATATTGTGAAATTAGTGTTCCTCCTGACTTCTTCTGTGATTTTTCCGGAAAAATCAATCGCTTCGCCTGACGTTATTAGAAGATCTCCTGACTTTATTCCGCTGCAAACATCTAATGCCCGCACCTCTCGGTTCGAGCCGATTCTCAAAAAAAAGATGAAAGCCTTTTTTACAGGAATGATGATGTTTAGCGAGTAAGTCTAAACGCACGCCGGACGTTACAACCCGCGTGCTAAACTATCGGCTGGCAAAACGGGAGCGACGTGCAATCGTTTCAACGAGACGAGCGATGTGCCGTAAACACCGTCCTAAACCCGATCGTTGCCGCTAACCAGTACCCGACGTGCCGTTAGCTTTGAAGCGAGAACCGAGCCTTGCCTTGCTAGCCATAGGAAAGGAGTCAAAACAAGTAGAGAACGTCATCTTCGTTTTCGGAAAGCGATTGATAATCCAGTAGTTTCGGGTGAGAAAAATAAAGAGAATCAGGTGAAAGCTAAACAACCTGCAACCAAGTCATACAAAAATAAGGCTTCCTGCAATCGCCGAAAGCCTCACATTTGTTGGTCGGGACGGCGAGATTTGAACTCACGACCTCTCGCACCCCAAGCGAACGCGCTACCAGACTGCGCTACGTCCCGAAAACTCGATAAACCAAGATTAAATTTAGCGATGCTACTTTGTCAATTTGGAAATCCTTCAGCCCCGATTCCGATTTAGGAGCTCGCGAATTTCCATCAGATTGCGCGAGATCGTCTCTAGAGCTTGCCTTTGCTCTTCAGAAAGGCCCGAGGACGCGGCGTCCACGAATAGAGTTGGCGCGGCTTCAAAATTTAATGAAGGTTCGCCGCCGTCACCGTCAGTTTTTGGCTCGGGATGAACGATTTTGAGTTTTGGAGGCTCTTTTAATTCACTTTGAAGTTTTTTCCGGGCGCCGGCAATTGTGTACATCTCGTCATAGAGCAATTCCTTTATTCTCAATGAAATCTCGACATCGCGACGCCGATAGCTCCGCTGTCCAGAGCGGTTCTTTTGGGGCGCGAGCTGTGGAAATTCGGTTTCCCAATAACGCAAAACATGGGCCTGCACACCGACGATCTCGCAAACCTCGCCGATCTTAAAGTAGATTTTCTCAGGAATTGCCACCGCAGCCTGCCCCATTTTATGCCGCGCCTATTGACTTTCGCTTAAAGTTTTCTATAGTTAAGACGTCGTTATTGTAAGTATTTGTCCAGGTTGTGTCAATTGATTTTCCCGAATATGAATGAATTTGACTTCATCAAAAACCTCAAGAACCGCCGCTCGCTTGACTTTGTTGGCGACGATTGCGCGATCTTACCAAAGTGGGCGGCCGAGGATCTTCTTGTTACAACGGATGCGCTCGTTGAGGAAATTGACTTTTATCTTGAATGGACAACACCGGAAGATCTCGGCTATCGGGCATTGGCAGTCTCTCTATCGGACATTGCTGCAATGGGCGGCAAGCCGACTTTTGCGTTTGTTACCGTCGGACTTCCCGGCTCGCTTTGGCAGGCGAAGTTTATGGACCGATTTTACGACGGGTGGTTTGAGCTAGCGGGCAGGTTCGGCGTCACCCTCGCTGGCGGAGATATTTCGCGAACGCCGGCAAAAGTCTTCATCGACTCTACCGTAATCGGCGATGTCCCGCACGAAGGTGCAATCCGACGTTCCGGTGCTGAGCCCGGGCATTGGATTTACGTATCTGGCCCGCTCGGAAGTGCCGCTGCGGGACTTAGAAAATTGAACGCCGGAGCAAGATACAATCCTTCAGCTCCTGATCCACTGATCGAAAAGCTGCTGCGACCAACGCCGCAGGTCCAGCTTGGCCAAAAGTTACGTTCGACCGGCTCGGTTTCAGCGATGATCGACCTAAGTGACGGCCTATCGTCGGACCTCGCCCACATCTGCCGAGCAAGCGGCGTTGGTGCCCGAATATCGGCAGCCGACATTCCATTTACTGCCGAACTTATGGAATTTGCCGGCTCGATCGATACGATGCTGGACCTGACGCTTAACGGCGGCGAGGATTTTGAACTTCTCTTCACCTCGGAAGACGCAGAGCTTGAATCACGGCTCGGAGCCGATATTTTTAAAATCGGCGAAATCACTGCAAATCATGGCGTCATCGAGCTCGAACGCGACGGAAAAATTGAACTGCTTCCGCCGGGCGGATTCCATCATTTCTAATCCGACCGTAGGATCACTAAGTGTTTATGCTGAAACACTCAAAGCTGGGCAATTTCGAGATATTCGACGCCCACACGCATTTTTTCTCTCATCGATTCTTTTCGCTGCTTGCTTTGCAATCCCAAAAACTCGCAAATCTCCCTGACGCGGTAGCCGAGATCGGAAAGATCACTGGACTCAAAATGCCGCCGAAAGATCCGAAGCAGTTTGCGGCCGAATGGGTAGCCGAACTTGACCGGCACCAGATCAGCCGCGCGATGATGATGGCGAGCCTGCCGGGCGACGAGGATTCTGTTGCAGCCGCCGTCGAGGCATTCCCTGACCGGATCACCGGCGGCTTCTTTTTCAACCCGACTATTTCCGATGCGTTAAATCGAGCGGATCGTGCCTTTGACGAACTCAATCTAAAGGTGATCTGCCTCTTTCCAGCGATGCATTGTTATTCGGTCGGCGACGATGAAAATGTCCGAATGATCGCGCGGCTCGTTGCCGAGCGACCTGGTACAGCGATATTTGTTCATTGCGGAGCACTAAGCGTAGGAATTCGGACAAAACTCGGCATCCCGAGCCGATTCGATATCAGAAAATCGAGCCCGCTTGAAGTTCACAAACTCGCGGTCGAATTCCCTGAAGTCAATTTTATAATCCCGCATTTCGGCGCTGGGCTGTTTGTCGAAACGATGATGGCAGCCGAACTCTGCCCGAATATTTACATTGACACCTCTAGCAGCAATCGTTGGATGGAATACTTTCCGCACGAGCTCACGCTTGCCGGCGTCTTCAATCGCGCCTTAAAACTCCTAGGTCCCAAGCGCTTATTGTTCGGTACGGATTCGTCATTCTTTCCTCGGGGTTGGAATGCAGCGATCCTCGACGCTCAGCTCGATGCACTGGCGGCCGTTGGCCTTTCTTCTGAAGAAATCGCCGACATACTTGGCGGAAACCTACGTCGTTTGCTCGGAGAAAGCAGCAATTTGAGCCAGTAAAGGAATCGAACTTCTGTCAGTATCGAAATCAGCGAGCAATTCATCGCTTCCCCGGAAAGATTTCGCGCCAGCTGTCCGTGGCCAATTGCCGTTGCCAACTGTCAATACTTCAGCCACCGAATTCAGAAAACATTTCGGGCATTACCTGACAATTTTTATGCGTGTCACTCTGCGTCGCTCTTCAAGTGTTAGTATCGCACAAGTGTCTGTGGCGTTCGGTGCCGTTCGAATTAGTCGAATTCAATAGGAATCGCTCGATTCGATACTGCTCAGTACGGATAACGATTTACACGGAGCGAAACGGCAATATGGAAGCTTACCCGATCTTAGAAGACGAATTCAATTAAGCGCTTTCCCCTTGCTAATTCGCTTTCCGGAGCATTTCCATCGGGTTGATTTTGAATTGAAGCATTCGCGCGGTTTCGCGGCCTGCGTCGCCGCCTTTCCGCTGAACTGTTATGCGGCCAATGCGAAGATTGCCGGCGCGAGTAATTTCAATTTTTCCCGTGCCGAAGAATTCGATCGCTTTTTCGATTTGGAAAATTGCAGACTCACGTCCAGCGGCGGACCTTTTGGCAATGAGCAGCCAATTAGCTCTGTTCGGGCCGTCGCCGGCGAAAATGTCGCGGAGAATTCGGCTTCGGTTCGTTTCAAAAAAGTCGATGACCGCCCGTTTCTCTTCGTTCGAAAGTTCGCTCAGAAACATTCTCTCCGGCCTGCGAGAAGGCCTGTCTGGCGGTCGTTCTCCGACAAAAAGCGAAAGCGCCGATTCAACCGGCGGCGGCATCGACCACATTCTCCGATAATGTGAAAGCCATCTTTTATCGATTTGATTAAATCCGTTCTCGCCGCTAACGAGCTTTATCGAAATACCTTCGCGAAACGTTTTTCCGCCGCTAGTAATTGTCACAACTACGTCCGACTTATCGTTATGCGGTTTTATCGCCGTCACGCTTTCTATCTCGCTTGGCCGATATCCCATTTTTGTAAGCCACGCGCGGGCGTCCGCATCTTCTCGCCAGGAATTGAATTTATCTCTGATCTGAGTTTCGTTGATAAAGCCTTCGCGGGCGGTTCGTGAGCCAAGCTGTGCTTTAGCCGCGGAAGAAACCTGCGCCGGTGCGGGCAATGTGACAAATGCGGCAGCTGCAAGCGAAAAAAGAATACAGGCAACTTTCGTACGTATCGACATAAAACGTTACTTCTCCAGAGCGTTGAAAAACAAAGGAAACGTTGCCCAGCTCTGTCCACGATGCTGCGGCCTGAAGGCGAATAGTATGATCTTCCCTTTTTCGTAATTTGCCTCAACGATTGCAGCCTTGCCGTTGAGGTATTTTTCACCGAGCATCCAGCCGGACAACAGTGCACCGTTTTCTGCGTATCGCGCGATCACGCGAGCGTCCGCACCTTCGACGACCTCAAAAGCGCTGCTGTTTCTAAAATATGCAGCTGTATCGGGCGCAACGCCGCGGCCGATTGGATTACTTGTATCTACGCGAATGCTAACAATTGATCCGGGATTGTAAAACTGATTACGGCGGAGCCCTTCTAGGGCGTTTTTGATTCGAAGGCCAAAACGCTTGATTATCAATCCGCACGAATCGTCCAGGCAGACGAGGCGACCACCCTGCTCGACAAATTTTCGCAAATTCTCAACGCCCGCTTCACCGATGCCGCCCGCGATCTCTGTCGGATAGCGGCTCGCCGAAAGACCGTTGACGATCGCCGATTCGTCATCCGCCGGCAATACAATTACGTCCGAATCAAACCGGCCGGAGCGAAAATCTGCGTCCGAAACAGATTTATATGGAATCTGAAATTGATCAAAAACAAAGCGGGTCCAGCCCTCGTCCATCGACGGCAGGTTGCCGCGGTAAAGGCCTATTCGCGGCCGTGAACGCATCGGATTTTCTATTTTCTGAAACGGTCCAACCGCCGGCTTAAGATTTAGGATCGATCGAACCTGATCGATCTGAGTAATGGGCTCGAGCGTGAAGCGCGATTTTTCCAGATCTTTTATTTCCCAAACTGGAAGGGTCTCGATTCCCATCTGCAGCGGTAGCGTCCAGCCGGCGACATCGTATGGCGGATCGGGCTCCCCGTTTGACCCGACGCGGTTGGGATAAACCTGCCGTTCAAAAAGGCTGATTATGTTGTGCTTTTGTGGCTGATTCGTAAAAATCAAAAAACTGTTCAGCGGCATTTCGTGATAATCACCGTCCGTTTCGGTTCTAACGAATAGCTCGTTTCGAAGTCGGTAAATCTCAATTCCCTGCCATCTGAGGATTTCCGCTAACCGCGAAATTGCTTCGGCGGCTGGTTGCCCGGCTGGAATAACGAATGCTTTCGGCTCGTCCGGATCATCTTTTAAATTTTCCGCGCCGAGACGATAAAAATTCTCGAGATAACGGCGGCGGTATTTTGCCGCGAGCAAAAGTACTGAACGGCTTGCAGTCATTTCAATTTCCGCAATATCTCGCGGACGCCAGACGCCTGGGCTCCACGGATCCGGATGCGCCGTTACGGCCTCAAGCGGAGAATTGAGCCCTCGAGCCGGCCGCGTCCGTTCAAGCTGCGCTCGCGTAATCGTAACCGGCGACATTAGATCTGCACTTGCCGCCTCGCTCAGAATCCCGATCGAGTTGTGGAAATACGGGGCGGAGCGAAATCCGCCGTGCCACCACGTATCGAAAGTTGTATTCGTGGCCACGCCGGCAATTCCCTTTGCCTGCAAATCGGCCGCCATCTTGTATCCGACCAGACCGACTTCGCGAAGTATAGAAGGCGAAATTCGCGGATTCGGCGGATCGAAAAACGGCGGAATGACAAAACGCGGACCTGTTTGTCCCATTTGGTGGACGTCGTAAACAATATGGGGAAACCATTCCTGCCAATAGAGTTTTGTTACCGCCTGCGTCTCGGCAAGGTTGAGCATAAACCAGTCTCGGTTGTTGTCGTGTCCGGCATAATAATGGTAAAGCTCCGGCGGCGTTGTGCCCTCGCTTTTTGTCCCGAGAGTCTTTCGGTACCAATTGGCGACGATATCTATGCCGTCCGGATTCGGCGATGGAATTAAAAGGAGGATTGTGTTGCGAAGTATTTCGAGCGTTTCAGGATCGTTAGCCGTTACCAGTTCGTAAGCGAGCTGCATTGACATTTGCGAAGCGACGATCTCAGTTGAGTGAATCGAGCAGGAAATTGAAACGATCGCTTTACCTTCACTGAGCAAGCGGCCGAGCTCGGCTCCGCCGGAAATTCGCCGGGGATCGGCCAGCTTTTGATTGATCTCGCGATAACGAGTGAGCCGTTTAATGTTTTCTTGAGATGAAATGAATGCGACAATCAGTGGCCGGCCGAGCGTCGAGCGGCCGATTTCGCGGACAGCTATCTTTGGGCTCTGCTCGTCGAGCTTGGCGAAATAGTCAGTTATTTGCTTCCAGTCTGCTATTGTCTTATCATCTGCGGGCGTAAATCCTAGGAATTCGCGAGGCGATATCTGCGCAAAACCGGCAGTAGAAATTAGGAGAAAAGCTGCGAGTAGCCGAATATGAACGAACATTTTTCGAGTTTATCGTTAGATGAAGAAATAATAAACAATACGAAAATAGTATTTCCTTTCGCCCCGCCTCGCAAATCGCACATTGTTGGCCGCCTCCGTTACTGGTGGTGCTGGTTTGTTGCTTCGATTTTGCTTTTGTTTGTTGGCCTGCCCGCTCTACTAATTCTTTGGGTAATCAACCGTCGACTGTGGCTCTATCCGCTCGCTCTATGGGGAGCAAAAGTTTGGCTCAAGCTATGTAGAGTCCGCGTCGAGGTCCGTGGCAGTGGGAACCTCGAAGACGGGAAAAATTATGTTTTCGTTGCGAATCACAGATCCTATTTGGACACTGCGGCGCTGTTTCGATATGCCGGCCGCCGAATTGGCCTAGTCGCAAAGAAAGAACTTCTCAAAGCTCCGATTCTCGGGCAAGGTATGGGGTTTGTGAATATCATCGCGATTGACCGCTCAAATCCGGAACGCGCAAGAAAGTCGATGGAAAAGGCGAGGCAAGTAATCGAAAGTGGTTATTCGTTCGGTGTATTTGCGGAAGGGACTCGGGCAATGCCCGGCGAATTACTACCCTTTAAGAAAGGAGCGTTTCACCTTGCATTGCAAACTGGGGCAGATGTAGTACCGGTTGCGATTAAAAATACCGATGCCTTGATGGGGAAAAAATCTGGAGTTCTCTTTCCGGGAAAAATCACAATTGTAATTTGCCAACCCATAAAGCTTGCCGATTACGCCGGCGACAATGGAGTTTCGAGACTTCTGACCGAGACACGAGCCGCAATCGCCGCCGAATTAGCACGGCAGGAGCCAGCAAATAATTAAGCGGCTCGCAAGTTAATCTACGTAAATTAGGAAGTATGCGGCTCGAGCAAAACGCATAATTGCGTTATCAAATCTGCTAAGCGGATTAACTAAGATGGCTTTTTTGTTGGGGACTTTTCGCCTGACGCGTCCTCGGCGTCTCCGATAATAACGTCCGTCCGGCCGAGTTTGTAATCCTTGTATTTAACGCGCATCCGTATTTTGATCACTGAACCATTGTCAAAGACTAATTCATCGTCCGATGTTGCAAACGAGGGAAACCAGTATTTGCCATCGACGTTTTCACGCCAGGTTTCAACTACCGGAAACTTGTTGTTCTTCGTCTCGGGCACCGCTTTGCCTTTGGATTTGACAATCATTAAATCTTTATCGTCAACCCAAATTCGACCTATGAATAGACGCTGTTTTGATTTTTTTGGGTCCGGAATTACTTTTGGCGTAACGTCGAATACAAAAAGGTCGAGGTCGTCGATTTTTTCCTTTCCGATGTAAGAAAAATTGTAAAGCGGCAAGGCGGCCGGCTCGATCGCAAATGGATTTACTCCGCCGAGGTCTTCGAGATCTTCAGCTGTTACTAATCCGGGCGAAACCGTAGGAACCGGCGCATAGAGAATACGTTCGAAGCGCCGCCCATCCTGCGTAAACGTCATAAAGGAATCGCGGCGAAATGTTCCTGTAATCTGCCCGCCGAGCCCGATTGTATTTATTGTCGCATAACGATTGAATACGTAATTAGTCAGCGCCTCGCGAAAGAGTTTTTCGTTTTCACTGAAAGCTTTTATAATCCGTTGGATTTCGGCATCGCTTAACGGCTCTTTCCGGATATTAGAAGTTTCATTCCGTGACTGGCCCAGAGCGCCAAGTATGCCTGTGGAAATGAAAAATAATGCTAGAAGCAACCGGGATCTCATATCGCGTTGAATGGATGCCAGCAACCCGGCATCGGTTCGCCTAAAATTGTTCAACAGATTTGCCAACACATCACCGATCAGCTCACGAACTCGACTTCGACCCGATGCGGAATTATTCCCGCCTCAAAACCTTCGCTTAGCAGCCGACGAACACCTTCGCGGCCACGCTCGCCGTAATCGAGCGTTAGGTTGTTAACCCACATTGAAACGAACCGGTCCGCGAGTTCAGGCGCCATATCGCGTGCAAACTGCATTGCGTATGCAAGCGCATCTTCGCGATTTTCGAGCGAGTATAAAATGCTCCGGTGAAGATGCCGCGAAACCTGTTTCATCAGATCCGGGCCGAGGTCCTTTCGAATCGCATTTCCGCCCATCGGCAATGGCAGGCCAGTTCGCTCGAACCACCATTCACCAAGATCGATCACCTTGTCTAGGCCCAGTTGTTTATAGAAAAGCTGCCCTTCATGGATAAGCAAGCCAGCGTCGACCGTTCCGCGCTTTACCACATCGATTATCTGGTCAAATGGAACGACTTCGTATTGAAAGTCCCGATTTAAAATACGCAAGGCGAGAAAAGCGCTCGTCAGCTCGCCCGGCACTGCGATCTTCATATTTCCGATTTCATCCGGCGCGCGCGGCTCGCGGGCAACTACAATCGGCCCGTATTTATCGCCGATGCTGGCTCCATGCGGTAAAAGAGCGTACTTATCCGCGACATAGGCATAGGCGTGAAAAGAGATCGCCGTAACGTCATAAACGCCATTTTTCGCATCTTCGTTGAGAGATTGAATGTCTTTTAACGTGTGTTCAAATTTCAGCCCCTCGGTTTCGAGCTTGTTCGTGGCCAGCCCGTAAAACATAAATGCGTCATCAGAATCCGGTGAGTGGGCAACAGTAATCGTTCGGATTCCGGCAGAAGATTCAGGTTTAGAAGACATAGATCAATACTTTGTATAAAAAATATTCGTGTTATAGAAAATTGCTATTTTACCTTGCCGGGCGTGTTTCGCAAAAAGACATTCAAGTTCTCGAACAATTGCATAGGCTGAAGATTCGTCCGGTGCTGGCATATAAGATGACGAAAACGTACGTCCTTTTAGGCCTTCGAAGTCCAGGACATGTATATTTTGAAGAGAAACCGACGAAAAAACGCGGCCAAACACGCCGCTTAAGCTCTCGGCCGTAATACAGTCATGGCGAACAGAAGAATAATCCGTTCCGTAGCGGAGGAGCAACTTCTCGTACTCTTGTAAAAACAGCGTTGCGTCGAGCGATCGCTCATTCCAAACGAGGGCTACTGCTCCGGATCCCGCGAGTATTCGCTCGAATTCGGCAGCCACCACCGGCTCGGCAAACCAGTGAAAAGCCTGTGCCGCGATTACAAGCTCCACCGAACCCGATGCGAGGCCGGTGTTTTCCGCCGTTGCGTTGATACTCCGGAACGTCGCGAAGTGCCCGAGCTGACGTTCAGCGATTTCGCGCATTGCTGCGTTCGGCTCGACACAGTAAACCGTATTGCCAAAATCGAGAAATTGGCGGGCGGAAATACCGGTTCCCGAACCGACATCGGCGACCGAGTGCGCTTTTTCAAGCCCGAGCTCCGATCGAAAGAATCCGATCATTTGCAACGGATATTGGGGCCGAAATCGTGCGTAGTTACCGACGCGATTCGTAAAACGCTCAATGCTGGGTTGGATTTCGCTCATCCGTGCGGACGTTCTTTCGACTAAATTATTCGTGCTCGATTTCGCTGCCGGTCCATTGCGTTTTCCGCGGATGCGGAATGTCGAACTGGTCGAGGATACGGAAACAAAGATGGTCGACGAGTTCTTCGATTTTTTGGGGCCGGTGGTAAAAACCGGGGCTTGCAGGCAAGATCCGAGCTCCGGCTCGCGAAAGCCGAAGCATGTTCTCTAAATGTATTTCGTTATACGGCGTCTCCCTCGGCACGAGGACTAATTTTCGTCCTTCTTTCAGGCAAACGTCCGCCGCGCGATGAATCAAGTTCGTGCCCGCGCCGGAGGCAATCGCACCAAGAGTTCCCATCGAACAGGGAAGAATTATCATTCCGTCCTGTTTATTCGAACCGGAGGACGGCTTTGCCGCAAGATTGTCGAGCCGCCAAAGCCTAATCAAACTTGAATCGGCCGGCAAGCCCAACCAAGCATTGACCTTGGCAACGTCCAGATTTTTAAGATCAACTCCGAGCTCGACCTTTGCGACCGTTACTGCGGTACCAGAAATGATCAAGTTGACGGTTTTAACAGCGCCGCTATCGGCAATTAATTGTAGCGTTCGGTACGCGTAAATCGAGCCGGACGCTCCGGTTATCGCTACCGTAAGTTCCATTTGCTAAAGTTTAGACTCTCGCAGCCGCTTATACAAAGTCAGAAACGGTAATTCGCCTCCGACTGCGTTGAGACGTTTCGCAAGGTGAACTTTTCTAGGCTAAATTAATCAAAGCTGGCTAAAGTATCGATTATGGACCTTTCCCGACTCGAAAAACTCCTTGAAGATTATAGAAACGGCTCGCTTGACTCAGCCGAAACCGTTTCGGCGATTAAAAATCTGGCGTTTGAGGACATCGGTTACGCCCGCGTCGATCAAGGCCGGGCAAGCCGTCAGGGTTTTCCTGAGGTAATTTTTGGAATGGGAAAGACACCGGAGCAGATCGCTGGCATATTCGAAAAAATAGTCGCCCGCTCACAAAACGCAATTGTAACCCGCACTACGCCAGAGGTTTACGGCCAGCTCAGAAATCTTTGCACCGAAGCCGAGTGGCACGAAGCGGCTCGGCTCGTTCGCGTTTTCCGCGACCGCACCGAACTCGGGCTCGGCGATATTACGGTCTGCACTGCCGGAACGAGCGATATCCCGGTTGCCGAAGAGGCGGCGCTGACCGCCGAGACTATGGGAAACCGCGTCCGTCGAATCTGGGACGCGGGCGTCGCCGGTGTTCACCGTATTCTTGCCGAGCGCGAAAAACTTCAGGATTCCCGCGTCGTTATCGTCTGCGCAGGAATGGAAGGTGCGTTACCGTCCGTCGTCGGCGGCCTTGTCGGCGTCCCGGTCATCGCCGTACCGACCAGCATCGGCTATGGAGCGTCTTTCAGCGGCCTCGCTGCCCTCCTCGGAATGCTAAACTCCTGCGCCTCGAATGTTACGGTCGTGAACATCGACAATGGCTTCGGAGCCGGATTTGTCGCGTCGCTGATAAATCGCAAATGGCCTAGCGGCTGATCAAAATGAAAAGCCGGTCTGCCCATTCGCTTTTTGCATTACGGAGTATTTCATACTGGACGGATGCAAGCTGCGTATTTCCTGCCTTGATATATGCTCGACCCAAATTATAACGCGCCTTTTCGAGGTTTGGGTCAAACGCGAGTGCGGTATTGAAAGCCTCGATGCTTTCTTCAATGCTGCCGAGCTCGAGCCTAGCCTCGCCTAGAGCGTTCAGCGACTTCGGGTCCGGCCGGTAGGTGTTGAGAGTTTCAAAAGTCTTCGCGGCCTCCGCCCAACGTTTCTGTTTTAAAAGAGCCTGCCCTAGACGCTCGAGAGCGTTGAGGTGGTCGGGTTTGAGCGCGATTGCTCGTCGATAAGCTAGAATTTCTTCGTCTGCACGGCTGAGTTTGTTGAGCGCAAGGCCGTATGCATATTGGATGTCAGGGTTGTTTTCATCGAGTCTCAGCGCCTGGCGGTAGGCATCCGCAGCCTCGCGGTATTGGCCAAGTGCGAAATTCGACGCGCCTATGTTTGCATACGTCTCCGGCCATTCAGGCCGCAAACGTGCAGCTTGTTTTGACGCCTTTAGCGCTTCTAAGTGGCGGCCGAGGGCCCCATAGCAGAAACCGAGTTGGTAAAGTGCTTCCGGATAATTTGGATCCTGTTCAACTGCTTTCTCGAAATAGGCGGCGGCACGCGCATAATCGTCCAGCGACATTTGCGCAACGCCTTGAGAATAGAACCTTTCCGCGGTTGACCGCTTTGTCCTTAACGATTCAGAATTTACCGCCGAAAATGTCTGCAACTCACCAATCCGCATCTGCGCAATTCTCTCCGCCGGCACTGCAAAATTGAGACTTTGCCCTTCGGCGGCCTGCAGCGTCGCAACTCCGATTACCTGGCCGGACATATTCACAACTGGCGAGCCGGATGACCCGAGGGAAATCGGCGCCGTTATCTGAATAATTCGCCCGTACCCGGATATATCACGGACGGCGGAAACGATCCCGTTTGAAACGCTACCTTCCAGACCAAACGGATTACCAATTACGACAACCGATTCGCCTTCTTGCGGGACCGAGCGCACAACCGGTAGCGGCCGAGCGTAACGCTCCGGCACGTCCACTTCCAAAATAGCCAGATCCCCTTCGCCGTCCAGTGCCAGTACGCCTTTTGCTGTAAACCGCCTGCCGTCGAGCAGATGTACTTCGACACGGCTTGCTTTCTCGATTACGTGGCGGTTCGTGATAATGCGATCGTGGGCGATAAAAAAGCCGCTCCCGCGCGAGAGGCTATTTCCTTTCGCATCGAACGTCTCGAGTGCTACGGCCGAAGGCTTAATCCTGCGAACAAGCTCAGGCAGATATTCTTGAGTTCGAGCAATATCGACGAAAACAAAAATCAAGCCGATTAAGAGGAATCTGTGAATATGAGCCGCGGCAAACACGAGCAGAATTATATTTCGTCCAGTGAATATTCACAACCGTTTCACGGGCCGCGAAGCCGATTGGATTTGGCCATTTCGCCTGCGGGAGCATACAATCAGTTAATCAAAGCTTATGACATTGAAAGTAGCGATCGGCGCCGATCACGCCGGGTTTGAAGAAAAAGAAAAAATAAAGGAAACTCTCAGATCGCTTGGAATCGACTTTTCCGATTACGGCACAGATTCTCCCGAATCTGTCGATTACCCGCCATTTGCTGAACGGGTCGCGCGGGCCGTCGCGAGTGGCGAATTCGATCGCGGCATCTTGTTTTGCGGCTCTGGCCAGGGAATGGCGATCGCGGCGAATAAAATAAAGGGCGTCCGGGCAGCGCTTTGCTGGAACCCCGAAATTGCAGCGCTTTCGCGTCGGCACAACGACGCAAACGTGCTGTCGCTGCCTGCACGGTATATCGATGATAAAACCGCTGCGGAAACCGTGAAAGCTTTTTTAGAAGCCGAATTCGAAGGCGGCCGGCACAAGCGGCGTGTCGAGGAAATCGAAGAAATCGAAAAAGTTTCCGGCTGCTGATCCAACTGTTTCTTGCGTCCGACTGAATTACAATGGGCGAAATACTTCCGCCGATGCCGCTTGACGATTGTCGGGATACAAAAAATACCGTTCATCTCTACTGCCAGATTATCGGCAAAATTCGGATGGCTTTGCATCCGAAACTTAATCATTGGTGGCACGTCTCGCTCTATGTGACGCCCCGCGGCCTTTCGACCGGAACAATTCCCTTCGGCAAAAGCAACTACAGAATCGAGCTCGATTTCGTGCGTCATCGTCTAGCGATCGCTACCGGCGATGGCCGCGAAGAGGATTTCGCGATTTACGACGGATTGTCCGTTGCGGATTGTTACAGCAGCCTGATCGCAAATTTAGCCAAACTTGGCCTCCGCCCCGTGATAAATTCGATCCCATACGAATCTCCCTCGAAAATACCATTTGCCGAGAATACCGAAAACTGCTCGTATGACTTCGCGTTCGTTCGCCGATTTCATGAAACACTGGTGTTTGCCGATGGCGTCCTGACGAAATTTCGAGGCCGCTTCATCGGTAAATCGACACCGGTGCATTTGTTTTGGCATAGTTTTGACCTTGCGCTTACGCGTTTTTCCGGCCGCAGGGCTCCAAAAATGGAAAATGTGAACCGGGTCAAGCGGGAAGCCTATTCGCACGAACTGATAAGTTTCGGCTTTTGGTTTGGTGATGACAAGGTGCCAGCTTCTGCATTTTATTCCTACACGGAGCCCGAGCCTCGCCAACTGACCCAGGAGCCTTTTGAGCCAACAATGGCAAAATGGATTGTATACGGGAGCGGACTTCTTGCCCTGCTGATGTATGATGACGTCAGGCAACTTGCCGACGCCGAGGGCTCGATACTCAATTTCCTCGAATCGGCCTACCGCGCCGGCTCAAAATGTGCCGGCTGGAACTCTAGCGAACTGGAATTAGAGTAGCAAAATTCGAAAGAATGATCGACCTTAGAAGCGACACAGTTACTAAACCGTCTCCCGCGATGCGAAAGGCGATGGCGACGGCGGAAGTCGGTGACGATGTTTACGGCGAAGACCCGACCGTAAATCGCCTACAGGAGCGCGCCGCGGAATTATTTCAAAAAGAAGCCGGCCTATTTGTCCCGACCGGTTCAATGGGAAACCAGATCGCCGTAAAGCTGCATACAAGGCCGGGCGATGAAGTAATC
Source organism: Blastocatellia bacterium (assembly GCA_040289905.1). GTDB lineage: Bacteria > Acidobacteriota > Blastocatellia > Pyrinomonadales > Pyrinomonadaceae > OLB17. The sequence continues at coordinate 12,748 of PSMA01000008.1, read as the reverse complement.
ATCGAAGAGCGAGGCCATATTTTTAATTATGAAATGGCAACGCCATCGGTTGTTTCCGGAGTGCTTTTGCGAACGGTGAAAAGTGTAGACGGCAGCGGACATTTGACTTGGGCGGAGATTTCCGCATCGCTTCATATAAACCAGCCGTACTATTCGTGCCCGACGGGCCTGATCTGTCTTGAAAATACCCATAACTTTGCAGGCGGCAGCGTGATGACTGCCTCGCATTGTCGCGAAATCTGCGAAAAAGCGAGAGAATACGGAATTCCCGTCCATTTGGACGGCGCTAGGATTTTCAACGCCGCTACCGCGCTCGGTGAATCGGTCGCAGATCTCACGCTCGGCTGCGCTTCGGTCCAGTTTTGCCTCTCGAAAGGGCTCGGTGCGCCGGCCGGCTCGGTTTTGGTCGGTTCGAAGGATTTCATCAATGAAGCTCGTATTTGGCGTAAACGGCTTGGTGGAGGAATGCGGCAAGTAGGGGTACTTGCAGCCGCTGGCCTGGTCGCTCTCGAAGAATCGCCCAAGTTGCTTGCAGAAGATCATAGAAATGCAAAATTGTTGGCCGAAGCGATCGCCAATATTCCGGGGTGCCGGATCGACCCAGGGAATGTGCAAACAAACATCGTCATATTTGACGTTTCCGAAACAGGCAAGACATCCACGGAAATCTGCAATACTTTACGGGCGTCGGGTGTATTGGCAATTCCATTCGGAAATTCGATCCGAATGGTGACGCACCGCGACGTAACGCGGGCAGACATCGAGACGGCGATCGCTGCGCTGCAAAAAGCCTTGGCGAAGGGCTTTGTGGCATAAAAGGGCCTAACTAGAGGTACGACGAATCGTAAATTCCGAACTACTGAATGGCAAAAGGAAGCAGGATTCAGTAACGATCGACGCAGTGCGCGAACTGTGTATTTCGTTTCCGCATTCGGTCGAGAAGGTCAAATGGGGTAACAACCTGTGTTTTAGCGTCGGTGATAAGATGTTCCGTATAACGGAACCCGAAAATCCCGAACGAACTATTTCGATTAGGTAATCGCCGGAAAAATTTAGCGTGCCGGCTACGCGAGTGGGCCTGAAACCGGCACCTTAGGTGGCGAGGTATCATTGGTTTGCCGTGCACCGGAACGCTTTCATCGACGACGATCTTGACGATCTGTTCACGCAGTCTTATACGCTCGTCTTTGACAAACCTCCGGTTTCGGTCCGAGGCGAACTCAAGAAAACGGCCTGACAACGGTCGGCAGTTTAGACACCTTGCAAGTTAACCTCTAAAATTACAGTTTATGATCATCGCAATCGACGGCCCGTCGGGAGCCGGCAAATCTACGCTCGGGAAAATGCTCGCCAAAAAATACGGGCTTTTATACATCGATACCGGCGCAATGTATCGGGCCGTTGCGCTTGCATTAGCCGAACGCGGATTAAAGCCGGAAGATGAAGCCGCAGCCGCTGAAGTCGCTGAAAACTCAAGGATTGAGCTTTTTGGTGAAGCGAATAATTTGCGGGTAATTCTCGATGGCAAGGATATAACCGACAAGATCAGGACGCAGGACCTCGCCCGCGCAGCATCGATCGTTTCAACTGTCTCGGCTGTCCGCCGGAGAATGGTGAACCTCCAGCGGAAAATTGGCAACTCCGCGTCGCAGGGCTGTGTATTGGAAGGACGCGATATTGGTACGGTCGTATTCCCAGACGCAGACTTCAAATTTTTCTTGACCGCGAAACCGGAGACTAGGGCCAGGCGGCGATACGAAGAGGACAAGCGACGCGGCGTCAATATCTCGTACGAAGAGACCCTTGCCGAAATAAATTCCCGCGACGCCCGCGATGTTGCCAGAAAGGATTCGCCGCTGACGATTCCCGAAGATGCGATCGTTCTAGATACGAGCGATATGAGCCTTGAAGAAGTTTTCGAAACGATGGTTGCCAGAATCGAGGAAAAGCGGGTTCTTGGAGCGACAAAAATTTGACTTCAGATGCCGCAATCGGTAGTATCTTAAGTTGCTTTTTGAGATGCTCCCGTAGCTCAGCTGGATAGAGCAACAGCCTTCTAAGCTGTGGGTCGCACGTTCGAGTCGTGCCGGGGGCGAAGATTTGACCGTAGACACGTGGAAATTTCCGCTTGGCATCTTTTCTCAGGTTCAGCTTTAGTCAATTCGTTGCATTTGCGGCGTCTTAAAGTTTACGGCGGCCATAGTTCAGCGGTTAGAACGCCAGATTGTGGTTCTGGATGTCGTGGGTTCGAGTCCCACTGGCCGCCCCATTAAATCGGTTCAAGCTACCCAAAACCACTGTTGCTAAGACCTTTCCAGTGAGTTTCGACGGAGAGTTCATATCGTCCTCTTAATGCTTTTTCGCAGATTTGCAAAGTTGCTCGCATCGATTTTAATCGCTGCTGCCACAATTCTAGCTCAACCACGCGGCGAGCCATTCGCAGAGGGTGAGATTTTAGTCAAATTGCGGCCGCAAACGCAGCTTTCGAACCTTCTCGCGAACCCACCCTTGCCGTCCGCCGTGTCAGCAGAGCCGGTCGGCGATCTAGGCTGGGTCCTTGTGAAATTCAGTAAAGAAATCGCTGTAAGCAGCGCAATTTCCGCGTTTGCGGCCGATCCGAAGGTAGAGGCGGCTCAGCCTAATTTCTATTACCATCTGCTTGCAGTTCCGAATGATCCGCAATGGGGCTCGTCCGGCCTTTACGGTTTGACAAAAATTGCAGCGCCGGCAGCCTGGGATTTTTCTACGGGCAGCAGCTCCGTCGTTGTCGCAAATATCGATACCGGAATGCGGTACACACACGAGGACCTTGCTGCAAATATGTGGAGAAATCCGGGCGAAATTAACGGAAATGGTATTGACGACGATGGAAATGGATTCGTTGACGATTATTACGGTTATGATTTCTTTTTCAACGATCCCGACCCTTGGGACGAAAACGGCCATGGAACGCATACGGGCGGTACAATCGGAGCTGTCGGCAATAACTTCCTTGGCGTTGTCGGCGTAAACTGGAACGTCCGGATTATGGCGATAAAGATCTATAACAGCACAGGCTACGGGACGACGTCCGCAATGCTCGTCAACGCCTATAGTTACATTCGAATGATGAAGTTACGAGGCGTAAATATCCGCGTCACGAACAATAGCTACGGCGGCTGTGACGAAGCGTGTGGCTATGATCAGGCGACGCGCGATGCCCTCGACGCTCTAACCGCAGTTGGAGTGCTAAATGTCTTTGCGGCCGGAAACGACAACCGGGACAACGACATTACCCCGACGTTTCCAGCATCGTACCAATCGCCCGGCATCCTTGCCGTCGCGTCATCGACAAATACCGATGCTCGTTCGAGTTTTTCTAATTGGGGCGCCACCAGCGTCGATCTTGCCGCTCCAGGATCGGGTATTTTGAGCACGACGCGGACATCAAATTCAAGCTACGGAACGCTAAGCGGAACCTCGATGGCAACACCACACGTCAGCGGAGCTGCGGCGTTGCTTTCGGCCTACGATCCTTCGCTTTCGCCCGTCTCGCTGAAGGCATCATTGATGAACACCGTTGATGTCTTGCCGGCCTGGGCAAACATCGTTAAAGCCGGCGGAAGACTCAACGTTGCTGCGGCGCTTCAGAATCGGACCCAGTGCGACTTTAACCTGTCAGCAAATTCCTTTACGGTCCGCTTCCGTGGTGGTTATCGAACAGTCGCGGTAACCGCAGCAAACAATTGCGAATACGATGTCAAATCTGAAACTCGGTGGATTATCCTCGACGGGCCTGAAGTTCGCAGCGGTTCCGGACAGGTCACATTCCGTGTAGCTGCGAGCCAGCGTTGGTCGCGCACCGGAACGATCAGGATTGCAGGCCAGGCTGTAAGTATAAACCAGCTCCGCGGAGTGAACTGATGAAAATTTTTGCTAATTCCAACTTTTTAATTAGCATTGGCGTCTTACACTGCGTCTTGAAACGGCAGCAGGGGATTTTTGCTAGGCGGTTATAAAAATTCAGTCACTTTGACTTGAAAAGCGGGCCGAATTCTTGATTTCGCAGTGCTTAAATACTTATACTGTTTAGGCCTCGTGTTGTCGGGCCTTGCAGGAAGGTCTTTGCAGAAGGTTTGTATCGACAGTTCGTAACTAAAAAGGAATTTCAAAATGAAGAGTATATTCACGTTTTTTGGCAGGCTCGTGGCCTCGGCATTTTTACTTCTGACGATTGCCAGCCTCGCTTTCGGCCAGGTCTCGCTTCGCAGAGCGATGGATTTCGATGGGGACGGAAAGGCAGATTATGTCATCTTCCGGCCAAGTAATAATTACTGGTACATTTTAACTAGTCAAAACAATGTAGTTATTCAGCCCTGGGGCATTGCAAATGAAGACCACCTCGTTCCGGGCGATTACGACGGCGACGGCAAGGCGGATCTGGCAGTCTGGCGTGATACAAACGGCATTTGGTTCGTAATCAACAGCGGCACGAGCACAGTGTCCATCGCACAATTCGGTGTCACAGGCGACGAACCGGTAGCGCGCGACTACGATGGCGACGGGAAGACGGATTTTGCAGTTGTCCGGCGCTCAAATGGGGCAATGATTTGGTATATCCTCAGAAGTTCGGATTTGAGCCTATCTGTGGCTCAGTTTGGCCTTTCAACGGACTACACAGCTCCGGGCGACTATGATGGCGATGGCAAATTTGATCTCGCCGTGCAGCGACCCGGCGCAAGTCCAAACCAACTCAGCACGTTTTTTATAAACCAGACAACGGCCGGATTTCGCGCCGTTCCTTGGGGTTTTGCGAATGATTTCGTCGTACCCGGCGATTATGACGGAGACGGCAAGACTGACATAGCGGTAGTCCGCGAAGGAGCAACGGCTTCGGATAACCTTTGGTGGTACATAATCAAAAGTTCTGATGGTGAACCGCTCTTCGTTCCCTTTGGCCTGACGGGTACGGACTACACCGCTCAGGGCGATTACGACGGCGACGGTAAGACCGATATAGCCGTTTGGAGAAATTCTACTGGACAGTTCTTTGTCTTTAATCAGGTAACGATTTCGACGACCTCGATCCAATGGGGAACGGCAAACGATTATCCTGTCGCCAATTTTGATACCCACTAGAAATCGGCTTCACGGAGGCTTTTAGGCGGCATACTTTTAAGCAGTATGCCGCCTTCTTCATTTTGCTCGAACCCGTTCGGCGGTTTAAATTTACTCAAAGCTAATGGACTTACAAAAGATTCTAAAAAATTCTTGCGGGAAGCGAATTTTGATAGTTGGCGACGCGGTCGCCGATCAGTTTCTCTCCGGCACTATTTCCCGCGTCTCACGTGAAGCGCCGGTATTTATCCTAAAACATGAGGAAACTGAAACCCGCCCGGGCGGTGCCGCAAATGCCGCTGCTAACGTTGCGGCCCTTGGCGGCGTCCCAATAATTGTCGGCCTGATTGGAAATGACCAAAACGGCGATTTGCTCGCCGAATCGCTTCGCAGTGTGGGAGTTTCAACCGAACATCTCATCCGAAAAGAAAAGCTTGCGACGACAACGAAGCTGCGGGTGCTGGCTGGACCACAGTTTGCCGTCCGCCAACAGGTTATCCGTGTCGATTTTGAGCCGGATTTCACCCTGACAGCGGCCGCCACCAATCAAATACTACGGAAAATCGATGAGCTTGCCCCAACCGCAAATGCGATTATCGTTTCTGATTATGGCTATGGAGCCGCAACGCCGGAGATCTTTCGTATTATTCGCGATTTGGCGCATAAGCATTCGATTCCGGTGACAGTCGATTCGCGATTCCGATTGGGTGAATTCAAAGGAGCGACAGCAGCGACGCCGAATCTGGAGGAAGCGCAGCAGCTAATTGCTAGGTGTCAGTTTTCGGGCAGCTCGCAACTTTCGAAAACAGTAGCTGAAACGAGCTCAAAAGATTTTTTGGAGTCTTCAGCAAGTTTAGTAAATTGTCTTCGGGAATTCTTAGAAACCGAGGCTCTACTGGTGACACTCGGTCCGGCTGGAATGCTGATAGTCGATAAAAAGCACGGTGTGCCAGTAAGAATCGATGCAATCGGGCCAAAAGACCCTGTTGACGTAACCGGTGCGGGCGACACGGTTATCGCTGCGTTTTCGCTTGCGCTTGCGGCCGGCGCGGATTTTCGCGAAGCGGCCGAAATTGCTAACCACGCGGGCGGCATCGTTGTAATGAAGAAAGGCACTGCGGTTGCGAATATCGATGAATTAGCTGCCTCGCTTGAAAGAGCCGTCCGCATGAATGGTATTTCTGCGATGAGTGACCGATGAAACAAATGGCCGATACTAGAATACTGATGAAATCGTCCGCGCCGATTCTTTCACGCGAAGCCCTGACGAATGCGGTCCAGGAGATTCGGCTGCGTGGAAAGTCGATCGTCCTGACAAATGGCTGCTTTGACCTACTGCACGTTGGCCATATTCGCTATCTGCAAGGAGCAGCAGCGCTTGGCGATGTCCTGATTGCGGCAATAAATTCTGACCTGCAGGTTCGGGCACTAAAAGGCAATGGCCGCCCGGCAATGCCGGAACGCGAACGAGCCGAGCTTATTGCCTCTCTTCGGTTTGTTGACTACGTTACGATCTTTGACGAGCCTACCGTTAAGGAACTAATTTTGGCTCTAAGGCCAGATTTTCACGCCAAAGGAACCGATTACACAATCGAAACAGTGCCGGAACGCGAGATCGTCCACGCGGTTGGCGGCCGAGTTGTAATCGTAGGTGACCCGAAAAATCACTCGTCAACCAAATTACTAAAGCGAACTTTGACGTAATGCCTGATTACCGCCAAAGGAAATGCAAAAGCCAGATAATGCGAAAACCGATTTCATAATAGAAACTTGGGAGCGGTTGGACTGCGAATCCGTCGGGGCAGCAGAGTTATTGGCGATCGAACGCGCTTTGATCGCAAAGTTCGGCCCAGAAGAGGAGTTTTTTCCGATTCGCCTTGCCCGGTTGCTTGCGGACGAAGGGGCCGAGCTACGGCATTCGGAAATAATGGATCTTTTTATCAGTCGGTTTCCAAAATCCACTGAGTCGGCTGACCATTCCAAGATGTTTCGCTTTGCATCGCTCGCCGAAGCGCTGGAATCAATCCGAAGCGTCGAATCGCTTCGCTGCCGGTTTGCAGCCGCGGGCGATATGGCAGCGATCAAGCAGCTCCATCGCAGAATTATTGCTATTCGCAAGTCATTGAAGGAAAAGGCCGCAGTTCAAGATGAAACGCCGCAAAAGGCAGAAGTTTTAGCCGAAATTGCGGCCTGGCTCGCTATCTGGCTCGAAACGCCAGAAATGTTCGAAAACTGGCTCGCGCTCCGACTGAGATCGCCGGAATTTTCAGAAAAGTTCTCCAACTTGTTGTAAACTATCGAGTTATGGAAACAAGGCGTTTTTATGTCCGGCCGGATGAAATTACCGGCGCACAAGGAATACTCGATGAAGCGGAAACACATCACCTACGAGATGTAGTACGGCTCGAGGTGGGCAACCGAATACGTGTTTTTGACGGCGTCGGCAATGAATTCAGCTGCCGCATTGAAGAAATTGAACGCCGGAAAACGCGTTTTTCCATTATTGGACCGGTTCCGCCCGAATCGCCGGAATCGCCTCTCGATCTTCGGATTGCTGCAGTCCTTTTGAAGGGCGATAAACTCGACATAATTGTCCAAAAGGCGGTTGAACTCGGCGTCCGGAGCTTTAGACCGCTCGTCTCCGAGCGGTGCGACGTCCGCCCCGACGGAATCAGCAAGCGGCTTCAGCGATGGCGCCGCATCGCACTTGAGGCAACCAAACAATGCGGTCGCGCGGCACTGATGCAGATCGAGGATCTGATTTCAATCGACGAATTTCTACAAACACCGGCCGCAGGCGACGAAACCAGAGTGATGTTTAGCGAACGCTCGGGCAGGAATTTCAACAGCTTGTTAAAATCGAAACAGATGACTGCTATTTTCGGCCCTGAAGGCGGATGGGACGATCGAGAACTGGAAATGGCAAAAAACGTCGGCCTAGCGATTATAACTTTTGGAGGCCGGATTATGAAAGCCGATACCGCGGCAATTGCGATATCGGCAATTCTGCAAAATAGGTTTGGCGATCTAAATTAATTTGACTGCTTTTCGGCGGAGCGCGGGCGGTAAAACGCATCACCGCGCTGGACAAGTTTCGCCCGTTCGGCAAGCGTATGGATCACGGATTCAAGCAACTCTGCGTTTCCGATCCGAAAACTGCAGATGCCGTTACCTCCCGTGTCCGGATCTTCGAACTGGAGAACTAGAAAACGCCTTTTCTCTTTGATTAGACCACCAAGCCCCGCTCCGGGAATCGGTATTGTGCGAATTACGTTGCCGGTTGTCGAAGTTACTGATTTTTCGTCTGCGTAAACAGAAAAAATCGATCGATACGGAAACCAAAAAAGTTCCTTGCTGTTTTCATTCAAAAAAACGAGCCTTTGCCCAATATCGTCGAATTTCAGCGTGCCTTCCTGCCGCTTCTTGAAGCCAAGGAAACCGCCTTCATATTTAACAGACAGTGAATCGGGTGCCGGCGGTAACGTCCGAGCCTGAGTCTTATCCGGCACTCCGGAAAGGGTTCTTGGCTGCGCCGACGCCGCAGCAGTAAACAGAAAAATCAAGAAAGCGAGCGAGATTATTTTCATTGCATTGTTGTTCGCTGTATCGTGCAGCCTCCGACGCCTAATCGAACAAAACCGAGTGTCGTGCGACGCTGTGTCATCCGTAGTTCGCGCTGCATTTCGTTGCTAAGCGACATTTGCTTTAAGTTCGAGATACGGTTCGAGCCGCTCGGTTGCCAGCCGGACGTATTCTTCAGAAATCTCCGAGCCGATCCATCGCCGCCGCATCAGCTGTGCCACTTTTGCCGTAGTTCCGCTGCCCATAAAGCAATCATAAACAATATCGCCCGGCTCCGTCCACGTTCGTATCTGATCTTCAACCAGTTGCTCAGGGAAAATCGCGGGGTGAGAGAAAGCGACCTTATCTTTGGAAGAAGACGTCCCCACGTTGTAGAAAAAAATGTTGTTGAGTTTGCGACGTTTCGGCGGCAGGTGGTCGTGAGCTAAATCGTTGCGGCCGACCTTTGTAATCCTGAAAGACCTAAATGCCTTTGCCTGCTTTACGGGCTGAGTAATTGGATTAAAGGTCTTCGGCTGACCTTTAGAAAAGCAAAACATATACTCAAAGCATTGACGATAACGCTTGCCGCAATCACTCGGGATCGGATTATTCTTTGCGTAAATCATCGTATCGTGAACGCGAAAGCCCGCCTCGCGAAAGGCAAAAGCATGCTTGAAACTGGACAGCGATTCGCTCCCATTAAATGTCCGGTCGCCGACGACCCAGATTACAACACCACCCGGCGTTGTCTTCTCAAAAAGCAACCGCGAAATTTCCTCGACGGGTAAATGATAGCCGTTATAATTGCGAAGGTCGTCATAAGGCGGGCTAGTGATGGTCATATCCAGAAAATCCGCTGACATTCGCCCCATCGTCTCGATACAGTTTTCCGTATAAATTCGTCCAAATTCTATCATTTTTGATCTCAATCGGTTCACTGGGCGGAAGATTTAACCATTTCCACCGGCAAAGAGTATAAATTCGTTCGGGTCATCACCGCCCGATATTGGGCGATAGCTATAACCAAACTCGGCAAGCCGTTCCAAACATTCCCGGCGAAGACCTGGCGAATGCGTTGATAGAAAGATCACCGGCCGACTTCGCGATAGCGTATTTTCCGCGCCATAAATTACGTCGAGTTCCGCGCCCTCGACGTCGATTTTGATAACATCCGGCGATATTTTTTCCGCCAACACAAATTGATCAATCGTGATAGCTGTTACGCGAAATTTATCGCCGCCGACTTTCTGAAGGCTGCCCATCGCAGAATTTGGCCCGGGAAAAAAATCAGCTTCGCCAACCTGTCGGCCACAGGCAGCCTCGACAACGAACACATTTTCGGCACGGTTGAGCTTGATGTGGCGATTGAGGAATTGGATATTGCGGGGAGCCGGCTCGAATGCATAGACGCGGCCGGACGGGCCGGCCCTGCGCGAAGCGAGAATCGAATAGAGCCTGACGTTAGCACCAATATCGAGAACTGTGTTCCCGGCTTTTACCGTCGCCGCAAACTCCAACACTTGTTCCGGCTCGGAACGGTTAAAGAAGACAGATACGCCGCCGCCATCTCCAGCAAACGAGCCGAGAACGAAGCGTGCTCCGAAAAGCGGGCCCGACAATACAGGGTAATCCCGCCGGGGCAGAAAACCTGCCATCCGCCGTCCAGTAGTTCGCAAGATGCTCCTCATATCGCTGCATTCCAGGCCGATAAAAACGGTCCCAGATGGCTAAATTCGGGCAGTTCCGCCTTGGCTTCAAGAAACGATCTAAAATCCAATAATTCGGCGGCGTATTGTTCTTCTGAAAGCCGACCTGTGAAAAAAATAACCCGAAGCCAGACGAGATATGTATTCAGCACATCGAGCTGGTTATATTCGATGATTTTTGTAATATTTCTTTCCAACCAGAGTTTCCATACCTGGTCGCCAGCGACATCGATCTTGCCAGGAAAGCCGCATAATTTAGCTAAATCGTCTAGCTTGGGCGCCATCTTTTTGTTCGATCCTAGGAACAGCTTCAAGAGGTCAAGGTGGTCCTCGTTATCCCACCGACGAAAGTAATCGCCCGGATCCCAGTTTTTAACTGGCCGCTCGCAAAAAAGTGGAGCGGTAATTTCGTTTACAATGCCACGTTGGATCAATACCTGGAAATCTGATTCGCTTGAATTGAAGCCAACAAGCTGTGGGCGCCGCTTGCCCACTATCGTAAGAAACTGCTCAATAATGGCAGCTTCATCTACATCGTCCGTTTCGACTGGCAATTTTGGCAATGAATTAAGCGTAAATTCGATGGAGCGCTCGCCGTCGTAGTAAACCGTTTTCCGCGACATAAAGGCAATCGAAACCACGCGCGAAAACAAATATTTAACAAATGGCTGCGGCACCTCCTCGCGGTAATCCGGGGACATTTCCCAGAGCTTCTGCATCGCCTCGGCTTCATCGATTTCGGGCGATAGGTTGTAAATTTTACGAGCGGCCTCGGCATCGGGAACCCATTCGAGGTCAAAAAAAAGGACGAGTTCTGGAATATCGGCTTTGAGCATTTCCTAGTGAGTTTAACATAGCGAAAAACGTCCTTGAAAACCGCTTGAACGTAAAACGCGACCTGCTAAATGGGATACCATCAGCCATTTTGATCACAAGTCCCGCGCAGCCCTCAAACCACTCTAAGCTCTCTCCGAAAATTCGACCTTTGAAACTCTCTCCAAAAAAACAAATGGAGGGACTAAGTGAAAATTCAATAAGGAAAACGATAATTCTACTTTTGGTTTTAACGGCGTTCGCGACGGCATTGCCGGCGATGGCGGATGCCCAAACCTGCCGGAGAAAGGGTCGAAAAGCTTATTCGGCCAAATACTACAGAAAGGCGCCGCGATACGAAGTCAGGGGCTATACCACTGAACGGCAACACAGCTTTTATCTGCGGCACCGTAATCTGATCAATATGGGCATCGGAACCGCAAAAGGAGCGGTGCTGGCTGAAGAACTCTTGCTGGACTTGGCGGTTCTGCTCTTTACACATAGAAATTGAAGCCCAAAAAACGCCGCTATTTTTACCGTTAATCGGAAAGTCCAGCTAACCCGAGCGGTGCATTTTTACATAACCCGTCGGTCTTCGCTATTAGCCCTGGATCGCCCAGTGATCTACACCAAACAAATTCACTTTATACCAAATAGTAAGTCCTTAGAGAATCTGCTTCTACCTATAAGGGCCTGCATTTCAATGAATTAGACCGTTTGGCACGGCTTTTGATGTTATTAAAGCGCGAAATTGCCGCTGCCTTCGCTAGGTGGCGTGAATTTAGGGGGAAAGAAAATGAAAAAGTTTATCTCAACGCTTACGATTGCTACAGTGATGGCCCTGATGGTTCCGGTTTTTTCCGCTCAGGCCTTGGCTCAAAGGGATTGTTACTACAATCGCGAAGGCCGATACGTTTGCCGCGATGAAGGTAATATTTACGATCGGCATCGGAACATAATCAATGTTGGAATCGGAACCGGAGCCGGAGCCATAATTGGCGGATTGATCGGCGGCAAAAAGGGAGCTCTAATCGGTGCGGCAGCTGGCGCCGGCGGTGCCGCTCTTTACACCTACAAAATCAATCCGAAAACGAAAAATTATCCGCGTTATTTCTATCGCAGGTAAGGTCCAAAATTTGACCCTCAAGTGGAAGTATTGATTTTTTCGAGCAATGCAATACTAGCTCGCGGCCGGAACGTAGCAGTGTTCGTTCCGGCCGAAATTTGACTCTAGGCAGCCGTTAATGAAACCTGTTGAGGACAGAAGATATGATGTCGTCTATCGAATCGTATTCAGTCGAATCGTCTTCAGCCTCAGCAGGTACTGGACCTGCCGCCCTCTTTGCGCCGATCAGATAAATTACCGGAACGTCACCAACCACCCGAGCCGAATGATAACAGCCGGCCGGCATAAAGTCGCGATCGCCGGCCGAAAGGACTACTGTGCCGACGGATTCGATCGATACTTCCAGCGAGCCGGAAATTATCCAATGCGATTGATCTTCGAGGTGCATATGTAAACCGTAAACGGCTCCAGGCGAATCGGCCCATTGATAGACCTCATAGCC
>PSMA01000042.1:0-20450 GCA_040289905.1 Blastocatellia bacterium | reverse complement strand
GACGCGAGCGGGAGTCTTGGGCCGTTGAATGCGCCGGTGCAGCCGACGTTTTATGAATTTGATGGAACGTTCAAGTAGACGTAGACGAAAAAGTCTCTTTTCTTCGCCTTTAGTTTATATATAGCAGTGGTGGCTGTGGGAATGTGGGAAAGCCGTTTTGGGCTTTTCCAAGAGATTGTGTGAACGGTGGGAGATCTGCTCTGAGGGTTTCCACGGTTTCCACTTAAGCGGCATTTCCACGGCCGGTTTCTGCGTTCTTGAGCCGTTGCTCGAACTTCGGGACGGTGGTCCCGAGTGTCGTCTGATCCGGTTGTAGTGGCAGTCGATGTAATCGAAAGCCATGCTTCGTGCCTCCTCGACCGAGTTGGAATATCTGACATCGAGTTCGGTTTTGAACCTTGCGAAGATGCCCCTTTTTCATCTACCCGATCCCGTCTCCCAAGCCATGCGTAATACGCCGCCACGCTCACTCTCAAATCTCTGCACGTTGATCCGCAATGGATAATTCTCACGCTCTCGCTCAATAAATCCGTACCGCTCTACTCGCAACGCTCAAAGATAAACTCCGCCTTCTTTAGGATCTCTACCTCCATCCGCAGCTCGCGGATCTCCTTCCTCATCTCTCAAGCTTCTTTTTTTTAACCTCGCCTTTCTCCCTCCTCACAAGCTCGCCCTTCGATTTGTGCAGCGTCTGCTTGCTCAAACCTGTCTCCGGCAACAACACCGCGATCGACTCCCCAGCCAAGTACCTCTTAATAACCGGCCTAGAATCCTTCATCGTATCTTTTAATACTCTCCTAATACTCTTCATTCTGAGAGTCTTTTTCGTCTTGATTCATTAGACCCTTCCAGGCTGAGTGAGCGTCGGTCATGCGGATTGGTGGGGCTTAGGCGAAAGAGCACCAGATACGAGCCGCGAGCAGGAGAGCAGGACCTGATGGCGGAGAAGATAAAGGAGCTTGCGATACGATATCTGCAGTTCGGGAGCTCGCAGTGGACATGGGCGCGGTTTGCGCGACCGCCGCGTTTGCGGCAAGAAGAAGCGCAAGCAAAACTGTACCGATAAATAATTGTTTCGTTTTCATAATCAAACACCTCTCTGGTAAGACCGGAAAGAATCCCGGACCTGTGTCAAATGAATCCCATAATTTGCTTTCTCGATAATTCGTCTTTCCTTTCGCGCAAAATGGTTGACGTTTTAGCGGTACTCGAGGGTTAATACGAGAGCCTGAACGGTCGGCGGATTTTCCGGGATAATGCTGCTTCCCGCCGGCGCCAAAACCTCGACCGTATGCTCGCCATCGGACACCCGGTTGAAAAAGTTGTAAGAGACGACTTTTATCGGGTCAATAAATTGCTCGTCCTGAAACTCAGAGTTAGCATCGAGCAAACAGAAGAGCACCGGAGTAGAAAATCCCTGTATAAACGCATGCGCCTTCATCGGCACGCCGTCCACGCGAACCTGAAAAACGACGTAATTGTCCGTAATTCTCGCCAACCCGCCTAGATGAGCAACCAGACAGCCTCGTTTGGTACGAATTGTGACTTGGAGGAGCGGCTGAAGATTGGGACTATCGAGTTGAAACTTTGTGGCGATCGTGTGGCCGGCAGGGTTTGTCATGGCCGTGACTTCTCCGGCTGGACCGGAACATTGAATCTGCTGCGCCGTCGCGTTAATTGCGGTAATCCCTATCAATAATGCGCACAGCGCGAGCGCGACAAATGTTTTTCTTTTACTGTTCATGGTTCTTCTCCTTATCGTAAAATCTCAAAGTGTTTGCCGGACCTCAGAGGTCTGTATTCAAATGCTCTTCAAAATCCGGAAAGATGCGGACGAGTCTTTTCTGCACCGCCGATGTGTCGCCAGCGAGATTTCCAAATCGGTCGTTGCCGCACCGGTATGCTGTCCCGTCGAAAATGACTTTTTCGCCATTGAGCAGCTTCAGCGATTCAGTGGTGCCGCCGGTACATCTTGAGCCGGTGGCCAATTCAAACTGGCGGCCGATACCGGCGGCGCGAATCGCATCGAGAATCTGCGAAAATTCTTCTTCTGTCATATTCCTGTGGGTTTCACTCAGAACTTTACCGTAGCTGTCGACGACCAGTTCCGCTTTCCGCCTTGTGACCGTAATCGTGTAGCTGCGGTGATATTCGGGCGGCATGGACGAATCGCGAAACCGGTAGATCACGGTCATGGCCTCCGAAAGGGACAGACTTCGCCCAGTGCTGACCGAACAGGCCGGGGCAAAAAAGCCGACCACGGCCGCGACCGCCGCCAACACGAATAACGGAAATGTGATTCTAATTGCTGTTTTCATTTTCGAAGTTCCTCCTGCTTTCGTGTTTTTTGCTGCTTCGTGGTTTTTGCCGCTTAGCGATGATCCCTGCTTGCCGCGGGATATGCTAGCCGAACTCTGACAGCCTGTTGACCGTGTCGCAGACGTTTGCTGCCAGAACGGGTAGAAAGAGAATGGACGCGACGGCTGAAAGAATCCCGATGATAGGCAGCGGCGACAGAACTAGCAAAATCGGGTAGGCGAGATAAAGGTTCCTGGAGAGCGGCTCGACCGGCAAACCGCGACGCGTGACGTAATCGTTATAATCTGTCGGGAAACCCGCCCACACATTGAAAACCCAGTAAAGATTGAAAAAAGGTATAAATAAAAAACCGACGGCCTTTCCCGGAGTCGTTCTGGCACTTCCGTCCTGTATCGCTCCCCACATTTTTGCCAGCAGGACAAGCGGGTAAACGACAGCGACAAGCAGAAATTGAACGACACCTATGCCGGTTACTATGCGGACCGGGACCATAACAGGGTGTTTTTCGGCAAACGTCAGGCCGGAGAGAAGCGCTGCGAACAATGCCGCCGCCGCAAGCAGAAAGCTTGCGAGGTAAATCCCCAAATAAAGTTTTTTGTTCATCTTCTTGGTCATAAATTTATCCGGTGCGGCCCGCGACTGGCAGTTCAAATACTTGGAATAAAATAATTGCCGCTGCCCTCTCGGGAATGTTCCCCGACGCCGGCACAAAAGCCGAAGTTAGAACCGAAATGCGCCCACATTCCTTGGCACTTAGCACACCACAAAATTTCCCCCAATGTGCCCCCGATATTTATTTTTTTAGTCGGGGCGAACTGTATTTGATAGTTTCCGCTTGCGCTTGCATCGTGCCAGCCACCGGCTGGACAAGGCCGTCGCTTAAATTCCCATGGAAAACTAAGCCCTCGCATTTGCGACACCAACGCCAATTGTCCTGAAAGCCCAGCATCTTGCCGACTGCGAACTGTAACTGTAGATGGACCAAGGGGTCAGGACGATGTTCCGCTTCAAAAATACCCTGCAGGCCAAAATCTACCAGACATTTCCCCTTGGTTTTATGACCTTCGGAAAAACATGCCCATGCATTTTGCACATAACCGCCAATTATTTTGAACTGCCATATTCACTGCCTCCGTAAACCTGTACCCGTAAATCTGTTTTTTTTCGGCTGAAATTCTTCAAATAGCAACCTCACTACTCTATGAATTTGCTTATGCTCCCCCAGTCGCAGGAATCTGCATTTCATGAATTACATTCCACGACGGCGGCGGGACGTTTGCCGGGTTCTGGAGCGGGACAAGCGACGGCAGGGCTAAAAATGCCTCCGGGTTATTCGCGGCGACATTTATGTTCAGAATCGCCAGCGTATAGAAAATTTTGCGGATCGACCTTTTAAAAGCCGTCTTGTCTCTTATCCGATCAACGCGATTATCGACTGTAACCTTGCCCGGAAAGTGCTTGCTAAAATCAAGTTGAAATTTCAATATCCAATTCATCGTCGCGCTGCCGCAATATCCCGTGACAGCGATCTCGCCTTTCGGACGCTCGCTGGGTGGTAGCTTATCGTAGTAGGCCATCAGCAGGTACTGGACTAGCTTCACATCGTCGCGCATATTTGGACACTGCTTGCCGACGGCGTGAACCACATTGTAAAAAACCGGAAGATTCGTGCCCGGTGCCGTGTCGATAAAACCCATATTGTTTTCCCTCCAGTAAATTTTGTCTGTTGGCGGTCAACCGTTTTCAGCGGCTCGAAAATTCATTCAATTTTGCCCGTTTGTCCGGTAAAATATGCATCATTTCCAACGCTCAAACGATAGAAGGCCGGTTTCTTAACGCATTCATATTCAGCCAACAGCCGGTTAGAATTCTTTGAGAAGCGGATTAATTTTTCTTAAGATTTCTTTTTGGGTTTTCGGAGTTTCGACGGCCGGGAGCCCGTTGCGGCAAACAATCAGCCTTTCGCACGTCCTTATGAGCACAAATGGAAGTTGCGGCTCAAAAGTTTACCTACACTTTTTCAGGTTATCGGCTGGATCCTCTTCGCCGACTTCTCATGCGCGATGGCGAGACAGTTGCGCTGAATCCGAAAGCCTTCGATGTTTTGGTAGTGCTGGTCGAAAACCGTGATCGGGTGCTAGCAAAGTCTGAATTACTCGACGCCGTGTGGAAAGATCAGTTCGTAGAAGAAAACAATCTGGCGGTTCAAATCTGAACGCTTCGAAAACTTTTTGGCGAACGCAGGGACGAGCATCGATTTATTGTGACCGTGCCCGGCAAGGGCTATCGTTTCGTGGCCGATGTTACCGCCGACGCGCAGGAATCGGAAGATTCATGGGATCACCGGCTGCAAAATCCCGAAACCGTAGACACTAGCCGCACGTTCGTGGAGATAAGCGATTTTGCGGAACAGAAAACTTCGACCCCCGAACCTTCTCTGAAATCACAATTTGCCGTGGCGGCGACATGCATAGGTGCCATCCTAATCGCGGCCATTGCCGGTTATCAACCGCTGGGCGATCGCATAAAGGCTTTACTTTCTAATGGTGTATCCGCGGTGCCACCTCAGATGTCGGTTACGCGGATCACGGATGGTCGGCTCTATGGAGCGCCATCAATCTCGCCGGACGGAAAACTCATCGCATACATCGAGAATGATTTTGGGGGATCAGGCTCGCTTTTTGTCCGCCAAACAAACACGAACCGGGAACTCCGCATTTTCGGGCCAGGCCGTCACAACTTTGGCTGCACGGATTTTTCACGCGACGGTTCATTAATCTATTTTGTAATGAATGACCAGCGTCGGCCGGATTCGGCTCTCTATAGCATTCCTGTATTCGGCGGGACTCCAAAAATGCTGGTTGATAAGGTTAAATGGTGCTTCGCCCTTTCGCCCGACGAAAAGCAGTTGGCGTTTTACGGCGACGACCCTGAAAAAGGTAAAAAGAGTATAGTGATCGCCACAACCGATGGAACCCGTGAGCCGGAACTGCTCGCCAGGAATTACGATGAAATGTGGCTCGGATTTTTTCTTTCCTGGTCGCGCGACGGCAAGACGCTTGTCTTCAGCTCCGACCCGGAACCGGACGATTTTGACGCAAAATACACGTTATATTCGATCGATGTAAGCTCAGGATCGATTACGCCGCTGACCGATGAACGCTTTGCGGAGATCGGCAGTATTCGGTGGACGCCCGACGGCAGCAATTTGATCTTTGTCGCAAAGCGCCGGCGCGGAGAAAACCGCATCTGGCTGCTCGAGCCCGCGGGCGGCGATCTGCGTGCGATACCCAGCGATGTTCTGTTTTACGGCAATTACGGGTTGGGCATCACGGACGATGGCGGCACGCTTGTCGCCGCCGTCTGGGAAAGAAAAGAGGAACTGGCCCGGTTTGATCTGAACGGCGACCCGACGAAGGCTGTCCGCATCTGGGGCGGAGCATCGAACGGGCGAACCGGCCTGACAGCTTTGCCAGATGGACGAATCGCTTATATAACGAGGGCCGGCGAGCACTGGGACATCTGGATCGTTAACGAAGAAGGAACGGACGCGAGACCCTTAACAGCCGATCCGTTTGTGCAAAGAGACGTCGGTTCGTCTCCGGACGGAAGATATCTGGTCTTTGCATCGGATATGGCCGGCGAAAGTCATATTTTCAGAATGAGTGCGGATGATGGATCGAGCGTAACGCAGCTAACCTTTGGGAGCTCGATCGACAGCCTGCCGAGTGTATCGCCGGACGGCAAGAACATTCTTTTTACAATGTCGGACGGGCGAACGGATGCGGTCGCGCGAGTTTCTATCGACGGCGTGGATACGGTGCGGCTAACGGATTATTCGTGCGGCGCTCCTGTGTTTTCTCCTGACGGCAAATCGATAGCCTGCGTTTTGCCGAGCAACAGCCACGCCCGGCGCGCCGCTATCGCGATCCTGCCCGCCGACGGAGGAAAGCCGTTGAAAACTTTTCCCGTACTCCCTTTTTCACACGGATACGACAGACTTCGCTGGACGGCCGATGGTAGCGGCATTTTGTATCTGAACTGGCACAACGACGTCTATAATCTGTGGCTGCAGCCCGTCTCCGGGGAAGCTCCGCGAAGACTCACAGATTTTACATTCAATGTTTGGAACTTCGAACTTGCCCACGACGCTAAAACCATATTTCTCTCTCAAGGACAAACCTTTACCGATATTGTAGTGATAAAGGACTTTCGCTAGTATCCCGCCGATGCATCTTCCTGAAAGCGAAAATCCTGGGAATCGGAGCCAGTAGTAATATAACTCTTAACGCCTCGGACCTAGGTCCTATTCGATTGGTTGCCACGGCATTGCACACCGACATTCCAAAGAAAGAACAATACCGAACGATTTCGAAAGGAATGCCCCGCACGCGTTCGTCGGATATACGAATTCGCTAAAACAACGCCGCGCATCATCGAAAGGGCATAGCTGCTATAATGAACACTTATTTTATGCGTTAGGAAATATTTGTAATGACGACGTTTTTCGACATCACGTTTAAGTTATACTTAGAGTCTGACGAAGTGCTGAGACCCGTCTAGGAGTGCGTTTTGGAAACTTTGCCGAAAACATTTTTCGCATTTGGGCTAAACCATAAAACAGCTCCGGTCGAAATACGCGAAAAACTTTATCTCAGTGAAACGGAAATTCGGTCGTTTCTGGATCTTACACGTGAAACTTTAGCGGAATGTGTCGTCCTGTCTACCTGCAACCGAACCGAGATCTACGCCGTTAGCGATTCGGAGAATATCGATCTAGAGTTTCACAAAAGCCTGTTGATCGATCTCAAAAATGCTCGTGGTTTCGTCGCTGATGAGTATTTCTTCAGCTTGATTTCCTGTTCTGCATGCAAGCAACTCTTCAATGTCGCGACCAGTATCGACAGCAAAGTTCTCGGGGATTCACAGATTTTGCGTCAGCTTCGCTCGGCTTATTTGTTTGCTCAACAACAAAAACGCACGGGAAAGATTCTCAATCAACTAATGCAGCGTGCATTGAAACTCGGTAAAAAGACTTATACCGAAACCGCAATCCATCGGGGAGCAGCATCCATCAGCCTTGCGGCTGTAGAGCTAGCGACCTCGATCCTCGGCCCGCTGCGAGGGCGCACGGTTTTAGTTCTCGGAGCCGGCGATACCGCAATGCTCACTGCCGAGGCCTTGGTTGACAAATCTGTCGGAAAGATATTGCTCAGTAATCGCACTCTGGCGCATGCCGAGAACCTGCTTGCCCGACTGGGCAAAACTCTGTCGTTTGAGAGCGAGATAATCGAATTCGCTGATTTCAAGAGCCGGCTCAACGAGGTCGATATAATAATTAGCTCAACCGGCTCCGCTGAGCCTATCCTTCGCAAAGAAGATTTAATTGCCCGTGACCGAAAACTTTTGGTCGTTGACATCGCTGTCCCGCGCGACGTAGAAGATTCCGTGCGGGAGAACCCCAACGTGATCGTTAAAAACATAGACGATTTGCAATCCGTGCTCGATGAGAATCTGTCCAGGCGGATGGCCGACCTTCCAAAGGTCAAAGAGATGATCGTCAGCGAAATGGTCGAGTTTCTGACCTGGTATTATCTGCTCCCGCTTCTACCGGAACTTGAGAAAACGGGTCAAAAACCATATCCGGAAACGATCAATGAAATTCTCAGGATCAAGGCGGTGCTAGACGAAAACGTCGCGGAGATCCATAAATTTGCTATGACTTCGGGCGCGAATTTTGAAAATGATCTTCGAGCGCACTTTTCTTTGATCCGCAAGTTGCAATCCTTGAAAGCGATCGCGGTTGGTGCCTCTGTGAGATGAAAAAAGCATACGTCATCGGTTCGCGCGGTAGCGATCTGGCTTTGTGGCAGGCAAATTTTGTCAGAATGAGTCTTGAGCGCGCCTTCCCGGAGAAAACCTTCTCGATCAAGATCATTAAGACAAGCGGTGACGAACAATTAGACGTTGCGCTTTCAAAAATCGGCGACAAGGGTCTTTTCACTCGTCAGATCGAGAATGAATTGTTAAGTGGTCAGATCGACTTCGCCGTCCATAGCCTAAAGGATCTTCAAACCGTTCAACCGGTCGGCCTTATCATCGGTGCGGTGTGCGAACGCGAACTACCAAATGATGTACTTATTTCAGAACTTGCGACCTCGATCGACGATCTCCCCCGCGGTGCAAGAATTGCAACTGGTAGCTTACGCCGAAAGTGCCAATTGCTGCATCGTCGACCGGATCTGGATATAGCCGAAATCCGTGGCAATGTTCCGACGCGGTTAAAGAAATTCAACGATTCGGACCTTGACGGTATAATCCTCGCTTACGCTGGACTCCATCGTCTTGGTTTTGATGCGACGATTAGTCAGATCATACCTTTCGACCAAATGCTTCCGGCAGTCGGGCAAGGTGCGATCGCGGTCGAGATACGATCGGACGACGCGGCGGCTACGGAACTTGCAGGTGTACTCGATCATCGGCAAACCCGAAGCTGTGTCGCCGCCGAACGCTCTTTTCTTCGTCGATTGGAGGGCGGTTGCCAGGTCCCGATCGGGGCGATCGCCACGATAGTCGATGACGAAATTCGACTGGAAGGTATGGTCGGTTCGCTCGACGGTAAAATTATCTACCGCGACTTTTTGGTTGGTTCTGCAAACCGTGCCGAGAAGTTGGGAATGGATCTCGCTGAAATACTGATATCGAAAGGTGCTAACGAATTGCTCGAAGGAAATAGACGACAGTTCGGGGCCTCGTCCGAGGCGTTGATCTTATGAGGCATTGTTCGGTTCTTGTTACCAGGCCCGCGGGCCACTTTAGCGAGGTTCTAACGAAGATCGGTTGCGAGGTGATAAACCTTGAACTGATTCGAACCCAGCCGATAGCCGATTTAGCCAAGTTTGTGGAAATTATTCGTCAGATCGAACGTTACGACGGCATTTTTTTGACGAGCCCGGCGGCAGGGGAGTTGTTCGTTCGACAACTAGAATCCGAAGGGCGAGAGTTTGTCGGTCCGGTTTATGTGTTAGGTGACCGGCTCAGGGCGTCCCTTGCGGATACGGGCTTAAACGTGATTTCGCGACCGGCCGCCAACACGGCGAAAGATTTGATCAACGCGATCGATCAAAGGGAATTTGCCGGGAAAAGGTTTCTCTTTATTCGTGGGAACCGGAGCGTTCGTACGATCCCAGAGATGCTTGGCGGCATCGCGCGCATAGATGAACTAGTCGTTTACGAAACGATTAATTGCTCGCCGGACGGCGATCTGATTGAGAGCGTTAAAATCAAATTGAAAGAAAATGAAATCGACTGGGTATGTTTTTTTAGTCCATCCGGAGTCGATGGCTTTTTGGCACTTTTTAGTGACGGCGACTTCGGTGGCTTGAAAGCGGCTGCTATCGGAGAGGCGACTGCCCGGCAAGCTACAGAAGCCGGCCTCAAGGTCGAGTTCGTTTCTAATCGATCAACCGCGGAGGACTTTGCGGCAGACTTTTCCGCATTTTTAAAACGCTTTGAGTAACGCAAATCATATATTCTTAAGGGCGTGCAAACGTGAGCCGGTCGAACGGACTCCGATTTGGATAATGCGCCAGGCTGGCCGCTATTTGCCGGAGTATCGTGCGATCAGAGAGAAGTCGGACTTTTTAACCGTCTGCAAAACACCGGAACTTGCCAGTGAAGTGACTATTCAGCCGGTCGACATTATTGGCGTCGATGCAGCGATATTGTTTTCGGATATTCTCGTCATCCCCGAGGCGATGGGCATGCGCCTCGAAGTGCTCGAATCCAAAGGGCCAGTCTTCGATGCCCCAATCCGATCGCGCAGTGACCTGCAGCGTTTGAAATTTGAAGACGTCTTAGATCGGTTGAGTTACGTAATGGACGCCATAAAAATGACGAAGGCAAAGCTCGCCGGCCGTGTTCCCCTTATTGGCTTCTCTGGTGCACCGTGGACACTTGCGACTTATATGGTCGAGGGTAAAGTGTCAAAAAGCTTCGAACGGATAAAATCCTTGATCTACGCGGACCCGATAGCTGCTCATAAATTGTTAGAGATACTTGCGGACGCCGTAGTCAATTATCTAAATGCAAAGATCCGTGCAGGATGCGATGCCGTTCAAATTTTTGACACGTGGGCAGGAACCCTATCGCCATGGGATTTTGAAGAATTTTCGCTTCGATACATTCGTTCGATTTGCGAACGCCTTGAGACGAGCGGAGCTCCAGTAGTCATCTTCGCTAAGGGCGCGCGAGATCTGTCGGCGATAGCCAATCTAAAATGTGATGTAATCGGGCTCGATTGGACTTTCGACATCGGAGCGGCCAGAGCCGAGATCGGCTCGACGAAAGCATTGCAGGGAAATCTTGACCCGTGCGTGCTATTCGCTCCTAAAGAAAAGATCAAGCTTGAGGTCGAGCGTATTCTGGAGCGATTTGGAACGGGTACTGGTCACGTTTTCAATCTCGGACACGGAATTTTGCCGAAAACGCCGGTCGAGAATGCCCAGTTTTTGGTAAACTGCGTAAAGGAGATGAGCGGTAAATACCATTCGCAGTATCAGAGATGATCAATTGCCGAAGCGAAATTGATGTTAAAATTTTGAAGAAGTTCAACCAGCAAGGGCCGCGTTATACCTCCTACCCGACTGCCCCGCTATTTTCAAAAACATTTACCGGCGAGGATTTTCTACTCGAAATCACCCGATCGAATCAGGTAAAAGCCGGCCAGCCAATATCGCTCTATTTTCACTTCCCGTTCTGCGAGAGGTTGTGCTATTTCTGCGGCTGCAATATGCGCGTTACGCACGATCGAACTCTGATCGCGCGATACAACAATTATCTTAAAAAGGAAATCGATCTGATTCGTCCAATGATTTCGAACGATCGAAAGGTGACGCAGCTTCATTGGGGCGGCGGTACTCCGTCGTACCTTTACCCTGACGAGATTCGCGATATCGGACAGTACATCCGTAATAGTTTTGACTTCGACGATGATTTAGATGCTAGTGTCGAGATCGATCCACGCGGCCTCACCCTTGAGCATATGGAAGCTCTTCGCGAGGTCGGTTTTAATCGAACGAGCTTCGGCGTTCAGGACTTTAACCTGAAGGTACAGCAAGCGATCAACCGCGTGCAATCGGAGGAAATTACGCGTCAAACCGTGACCTGGGCCCGCGAACTTGGTTTTCGGAGCATCAATCTTGATCTCATTTACGGGTTGCCTTTTCAGAGCGTCGAATCTTTTTCCGATACGGTCGAACGCGTCATCGAAATTTCGCCGAATCGCGTCGCGGTGTTCAATTACGCACACGTTCCCTGGCTAAAAAAGCATCAAACGTTAATACAGGAGGACGCATTGCCGACGCCTGACGAACGCTTATCGATCCTCCAAATGACGATCGAGCGATTGATTGCCGCTGGGTACGAGTACATCGGTATGGATCATTTTGCCAAACCGACGGACGAGCTCGCGATCGCTCAAAAGAGTCAAACGCTTTATCGTAATTTTCAGGGTTATTCGACGAGGGCGGGCTGCGACGTTTACGCCTTCGGTCTTTCGGCAATAAGTCAGTTCGAGAATATTTACGCCCAAAACACGAAAAACTTCGGCGAATACTACGCACTCCTTGATAGCGGGAAACTCGCTACCAGTGTCGGATACCGAATGACGCAGGACGATCACATTCGAAAAGCAACTATTATGCAAATAATGTGTAATCTTCAGATCGACAAGCGGAGCATTGAAGACAAGTTCAATATTGCCTTCGACGAATATTTTTCTGCTGATATTGCAAAGCTTGCTCCGCTAATCGCCGAAGGCTTGGTCGCCGCCGACTCAGAAAAGATCAGCGTTAAGCGTGCGGGAGCTTTGGTTATACGAAACGTCGCGATGTGTTTTGACGCGTATCTTGAGGAAATGATGCAAACGCAACCGGTTTTCTCGAAAACGGTGTAGGAAGTCTTATGAGTGAAAAGATCGGAGTAGTTTTGCTTAACCTCGGCGGGCCGGACTCGCTCGATGCGGTCGAACCATTTCTTTACAATCTATTCTGCGACCCGGATATAATCGATTTTCCGGGAGCTTTCCTTTTTCGAAAACGCCTCGCAAAAATCATATCGACACGCCGCACGCCAATGGTATGCGACCAGTACGTGAAAATCGGCGGTAAGTCCCCGCTCAAGGAGCACACCTTAAAGCAGGCATCGTTGCTCGAAGCGACGTTGAGCGAAAAATTCCCTGCCAAAGTTTACGCTGCGATGCGCTACTGGCGACCTACAACCGAAGAGACGCTCGAACATATTGAAAAAGACGGTATAAAAAAAGTCATTCTTTTGCCACTCTATCCGCAGTATTCGAAGGCTACGACGGGGTCAAGTGTAAAGGAGTGGTACAAAGAGCTTGGCCGGCGAAAGGAACTTGATATTGAAACCACTGTTATCGAAGCATACTACGATTTTCCGCCGTTCATTGACGCGTTTATCGACCGCATAAACGAGGCGATTGCTCGTTTCCCAGCCGACGAACAACACAAAATTCATCTTGTCTTCAGTGCCCATGGCACACCGATGAAATTGGTTCGCCAGGGCGATCCGTACTCGCGCCAGATCAGGCAAACAGTCGATCTAATTATGCAACGCGGCAGATATGTTCAAAAAAGCAGTTTGTGCTATCAATCGAAGGTCGGACCGCTTAAATGGCTTACTCCTTCGACGCCGGATACGATCAGGCAACTTGCCGAAAATGGTGTAAAACATATGGTCGTTATTCCGGTCGCATTTACATCGGATCACCTCGAAACGCTGTTCGAGCTTGGCATCGAATATCATCATGTCGCAACCGAGGTTGGGGTCGAGCGTTTTGAGGTCACCGCTGGCCTCAACGATTCACCGATATTTATTCACGCTCTGTCCCAATTGGTACTTCAGACGATCGGAATCGACCAGCAAACCGGAGCAACTGCTGCAGCACATAGATGAGCAGGCGCGTGGCGATCATTGGCGGCGGCATCTCGGGTTTAACGACCGCTTATCTCGTGAAAAGATCAGGTCTGGAGACTACGGTCTTCGAAGCTACGAATCGGCTTGGGGGCAATATACAAACCGTCAGCCGCGATGGCTACACTTTCGAGGCAGGTCCTAACAGCCTGCTCAGATCGCCTCGACTTGTCGATTTAATACGGTTGCTAAAGCTAGACGATCGAGTTATTGCCTCCGACGAAGCAGCAAAGAAAAGATACGTGCTTTTCGACGGAAAACTAGAGCCTATCGGTTTGCGGTCTTTCATCAACGGCTACTTTTCGCTTGCGACTATCGCAGCGCTGATCCGCGAACCCTTCAATCGTTCGAGATCTCCCGAGGGAGAATCGGTTGCCGACTTCATATCGCGCCGCTTTGGCAGGGAGGTTGTAGAAAAAGCTCTGGATCCATTCGTTTCAGGCATTTATGCCGGCGATCCGCACAACCTGAGCATTCGTGCGGCTTTTCCGAAACTGTTCGAGATGGAACGCGATTATGGAAGTCTAATCATGGCCGCTCTACGCCGGAAAGTGAAAAAAAGCCACGCCGATTTTCCGAGAACATTTTCTTTTCAGGGCGGCCTAAAGACTTTGATCTCGTCGCTATCGAATGAATTATGCGATCAAATTAAGCTTTCGAGCCGGATCGAAAAGATAGAGAAAGCCGGCGATTTATACCTCGTCAATGGAGAAACATTCAGTTCGGTCGTCATTTCGACGACGGCTTTCGTAGCCGCAAATTTAATCAGAGGGCTGGATGATCGCCTCGCGGGTCTTTTGAGCGAAGTCAGTTATCCTCAAATTGCTGTCGTTGTATTCGGTTTTCGATCGGAGAGTTTTAAGGTCAAACCCGACGGCTTCGGATTTCTCATTGCCAGCAGTGAAAGGCGCCCGATTCTGGGAACAGTCTTTCATTCAGTCGTCTTTCCAGAACGTGCACCGAACGGCCACGAGCTTTTGGTAACATTCGTCGGCGGTGTGCGTTCCGGCGAGTCACTGGACACAAAGACCGACGATGATCTTGAAAAGATGGTCCGTACTGAACTTAGCGAAATTTTAGGCGTCTCGGGGGAGCCGGATCTCGTTTACATTAAACGCTGGAGAAAAGCGATTCCGCAATACAGTCTCGGTTATGAAAAACTCATAGACGCGTGTACGGAGTTCGAAAAGAATCACCGCGGCCTTTATTTCTGTAGTAATTTCTATCGCGGCATTTCGGTTGGCGACTGTGTTGCAAATGCATTCGAAACTGCGAACAAAATTGAGAGGAACCTAAAAAAATGACCAAGTTCATCCAGCCAAATTTTCCTATCTCTCGGCTCCGCCGTCTACGGCGTTCTGCTGCACTTAGAGATATGTTTCGAGAAACCTCGCTCAGCGTGGCAGACTTCATCTATCCGCTCTTTATCGTCGAAGGCGAAAATATAAAAAAGGAAATTTCATCGATGCCTGGGCAATTTCAGCTCTCGATTGACAACGTCCTTCATGAATGCGAAGAACTAAGATCGCTCGGCATCAAAAGTGTTCTACTGTTTGGCATTCCGATCGAAAAAGACGAGGTAGGCTCGCAAGCATATGCGCAAGACGGGATCATTCAGCGCGCAATTCGCGCAGTCAAACAAACGTTTCCGGATATGCTCGTCATTACTGATGTTTGCCTCTGCGAATACACCTCGCATGGACATTGCGGGATCGTCCGAGATGGTCGGATTGAAAACGATGAAACCCTGCTACTGCTCGCGCGTGAAGCCGTTTCGCACGCCGAGAGCGGAGCCGACATCATCGCCCCAAGTGATATGATGGACGGCCGCATCGATGCGATCCGAAAAGCACTAGACGAGGCAGGATTTGGTGAAACGTCGATAATGGCATATTCGGCCAAGTTCGCCTCTGCATTCTACAGCCCATTTCGCGAAGCGGCCGAATCGGCGCCTCAATTCGGCGATCGAAAAACGTATCAGATGGATTTTGGCAATAGCGACGAGGCGATGCGAGAGATTGCCCTCGACATTTCCGAGGGCGCCGACATCGTGATGGTCAAACCGGCATTGTCGTATCTCGACCTGATTCGTCGATCCAAAGATACGTTCAACATACCGCTTGCCGCCTATAATGTAAGTGGCGAATACTCAATGGTTAAAGCCGCCGCAGCGAGCGGCTGGCTCGACGAAGAGAAAGTGATAATGGAGATCCTCGCTTCGATCAAGCGAGCTGGGGCGGATGTCATAATCACTTATTTTGCAAAAGACGCAGCACGCGTCCTAAAAAACAAATGAATACTTCAACAAGCAGCAAGCTATTTGCAGATGCGCAAAAACAAATGCCGGGCGGCGTAAATTCACCGGTTCGGGCGTTTAAGTCCGTCGGCCGCGATCCGCTGTATATCGCAAGAGCCAAAGGCTCAAAGATTTATGACGTTGACGGCAACGAGTTCATCGACTATGTCGGTTCGTGGGGGCCGATGATTCTAGGCCACGCACATCCCCGCGTCATTGAAGCAATTAAGCTAACCGCCGAGAACGGCACGAGCTTCGGGGCCTGCTGCGAACAAGAATTGCAGCTCGCAAGTTTGGTCAAGAAATTTGTCCCATCGATAGAGATCATCCGCATGGTGAACTCCGGGACAGAAGCGACGATGAGTGCGATCCGGCTTGCACGGGCCTTCACCGGTCGCGATAAGATCATCAAATTTGAGGGTTGCTATCACGGGCACGGCGATTCCTTTTTGATAAAGGCGGGCTCGGGTGTGGCAACGCTTGGATTGCCGGAGAGTCCGGGCGTTACAAAGTCAATCGCCAAAGACACGCTGACAGCTCGATTTAACGATTTTGAATCGGTAGTGGAGGCGATAGAAAAAAATCGCGGGGACGTCGCGGCGATTTTTATCGAGCCGGTCGGAGGAAATATGGGGTGCGTTCCCGCAGACAGGACGTTTCTTTCTAAATTGAGAAATATTTGCGACGCAGAAAGCATTCTTCTAATTTTTGACGAGGTTATGACCGGTTTTCGTCTAGCACGCGGCGGAGCTCAAGAAATCTACGGTATAAGACCGGATTTGACGACTTTTGGCAAAGTGGTTGGGGGCGGTTTGCCGGTCGGTGCATACGGCGGCCGCGCGGAAATAATGAGCTTGATTGCACCGGCGGGACCGGTTTATCAGGCCGGGACGTTCTCGGGCAATCCGGTTGCGATGGCTGCGGGGATTGAAACGCTCCGGGTAATCGACGAAGATACCGAGTTTTACTCGAAGCTTGAATCCACTTCTGCTAAACTTGCCGACGGGCTATTACAGGCCATCGCCGAGAAAGACTTGAATTACACTGTCAATCGAACTGGTTCGATGCTGACGGTCTTTTTTACTGACATCACGGTCACGGATTTCGACACCGCAAAGCGATCGGACACAAAAGCATTTGCCAGCTTTTTCCAGAGAATGATCGAGAATGGCGTTTATCTGCCGCCATCGCAATTCGAATCGATGTTTGTCTCGGCTGCTCATACCCCAGAAGACATCGAAAGAACCATTAGCGTGTTTTCCGAGGCATTGGTCTAAAGGCTCGATTCTTCTTGACGATTGTGGCGTCCGGTTTGCAGCTAACGCGCATCAACGTCTCCGGACGAGGAGGCGAAGCTACTAAACGGGGCGGTCGAGAACGGTAACCAGAGTCTTGCAATATATTTGGCACGCAGTTCTCGACCGGCCATGGCTCGATCAGAACTTGATATGAACGCCTGCCTGCAAAAGCCTCGGACTCGAAGGTAAGATTCCACGGCTGCGATCGACTATTAACGTTCGGTCGAATAAGTTTTTAACCGTAATAAAGAAAGTAGACTTCCACTGCTCTACACGGTAGTTTGCTGTCGCGTTCCAATAGGTCTGCGATGGTATCGCCCCACGTTGTCCGTTGGCGATTGGGTTAATCGTGTTGAGATCGTCGCTAAACTGACGATCGATGTAAACATTCTCGATGAACGCGTCAAACCCCCTTGTGTTCGAATAACCGATGCTTGTCGTGAGCGTTGTTTCAGGAACATATGGCAGGCGGTTTCCCGTAATCGATATCGAGGGGCTCACGGAACTGAATCGAACGCCACGAAATTCTGCGATCGGCAGCCAAGTATAAGCCGTCCTCAAGTAGACGTTGTGTTTGGACTCAAAGACCACTCCGGAATCGAACTGGCCGGAAAATTCCAGTCCCTGCTGCAGCGTCGCTCCGCCGTTAGTGAGGGTGGCTCCGACTCCACCAGCAAGACTGGCTGGTACGATCTGGTTTTCATAGTCAAGCCGGAAAAAGGCGCCGTCAAGCCGCAACCCCGTGACGGGATTGGTGCGAAAGCCTATTTCGTAATTCCAACTCAATTCCGAATCGGGCTGGACCACGCCGCCCGAATTCGAAATAATGTCCTCGACCCTGGGCGGTGAAAATCCACGATGTACGCCGGCGAATATCGTCGTCTTCGGAAGACCCGCATAAGCGACGCCAACGCCCGGAATTAGCTCGCTGAGCGTGGTTCTTCCAATCGCGACAGGTGACGCCAACAGATTCTTTCGCTCAATAATGATCCTCTCGAAACGAATTCCTGGCGTTATTGCAAGCTGACCAAAGATAAAGCGGTTCTGCACGAACCCCGAATAAGCAATATTGCGTCGTTCGTTGATCTCAACAGCAACTCCTGATCGGCTGTTGGGAAGATCGCCATTTTCTTGCCTGCGTCTCTGCACTTCCCAATGTGCCCTGACACCAGCCTGTAGTTCACCTCGGAAATTTGCTCCCGCGTCATAATTGAACGTCAGCCGCGGTTCGATGCCGTAGGTCTCATACTTCCGCAGGCGCCCCTCATTGCCGCACGTGGTGTTTAGATCGGCCATACTCCGACAATCCGGATCGACATTCAATCGATTTGGGCGCTGAGCAGAATTCGAAGACTGTCGCCACCAGTTGCGCTTGAAAGTGTTCGCGTAAAAATTTGTATTAAATACCAATTTCGGTGAAATAACCCCGGAATGCGAAGCCGAAAACCCGTATCGATCGCCGTAAAAGAAGTCGTTCTTAAATGGATTTGATCGTGGGTTGGCAGCATACTCGGCAGTCGTCAAGCCCGAATATGTGATGTTTGAATCCTCGCCGTAATAGCTAAGCTTCAGAGTTAATGCATTGCGTTCATTCAATGTCTGGACTACCTTGGTAGAAATATCGTTAAGCTTCGAATTGATGTTTTCTCGGGCTCCGTCACCTTGCTTTCGTACATAATCGGCAAAAATTCCAGTCTTGGCGATCGTTCCACTTCCCGTAAAGCTGCCATTGAAAAAAGCGCGGCTGCCGCCGGTTAGACGGATCCCGAAAGAGGGTTCCTTGGTCGGATTCGGTGTCAAATAATTCACTAGTCCTGCAATCGTCTGCGGGCCATAGGCTATTTGACCCGATCCCTTTAAAACTTCTACGGACTCGTATCTCTCGATCGGCGAGTGGTAGTAAGAAGCATTATCGCCATATGGTGCGTAGGTAAGAGGAACTCCGTCCTCGAGCAGCAAAACCTTGGTCGAACGCGTCGGGTTCGTACCACGAATGCCTATGTTCGGTCGTAGCCCAAACCCTTCCTCCTCCCTTACGTTTACGCCGGAGACCTTACGAAGCACTTCGGAAACATTAAAAGGATGGCTGCTAAGCAGCGTTTCGGAATCAACCCGCTCGATCGATCCAGGTATTTCGGACAGACTGGCTTGCGTACACGCAAGGGAATTCGCGTTCACCGATACTTCGACCGCGAGCGGCTGAGGAAGCAACGTCACAGTGACAAACGCACGGCCAGGGTAACTAAGTCGTTCTCTCTGAACGGCAAATGATCTTTTCGAAACTAGCAATTCATAGTCG
Source organism: Blastocatellia bacterium (assembly GCA_040289905.1). Lineage (GTDB taxonomy): Bacteria > Acidobacteriota > Blastocatellia > Pyrinomonadales > Pyrinomonadaceae > OLB17. The sequence continues at coordinate 1,243 of PSMA01000042.1, read as the reverse complement.
CCCGATGGAACATTTCGGAACGAAATAACTTCCGTCCGGGCCTGTTTGTAACGCCTGTTGAAAGCGAATTGTCAGCCCCTTGAGAATGACCTGGGCTCCCGGTATAGCTGCTCCATTGCTATCCAGTATCCGTCGGTTAAGCTCCGATCCGTACTGACCGATGACGGTTCCCAACATCGAGACAAAAACAAAAACAATAGTATTGATACGAAACAGTTTTCTTAACATCGCAGCGTCGTTTCCTAATTTACGAGAATTTCTTACTGAAAACGGGTTTCAATTGCAGAACTCGTATTGTTTCTCATAACGTTGTGATTGTCAAGAAAACTAAGCCGCGCGGAGAAAGTCAGCCAATCGTTTTTGTTCGAACATTGCCGCTACGACACTATTGCCTTTCCATAAGTTCGTAAACGGACGATCGAAACTCTCATGACTTGGTGGTTGCTCCCGGACCAACGATCTACAGAAACTTTTAGTGCGGTATGGTTCTCCAACGGCGTTTTGCCGGACCATTTCGAACGCGGAATCTGAAAATGCAGCGTTTCGTGAGCGACGGATTGCTGACGCTGTAAATAAAGGACCGAGATTACGCTTAGGGCCTTTGACCGCGACTCATTTTCTGGTTTTCAAGTTTTCAATGAATTTTGCCCGACTGACGTATCGATCGGCTCGGAGCCGGATTCGGTTGCAACAGCGGCCAATGTTGACAAATACCTTCGGCCTTGCACGAGCAAGGTTTCGGTACGCTCGAATCGGCTCAAAGCTCTCCGCCTTAACGACCGCGATCTTAAATCGTGATGGGAAATGCTCGGCTCCCTGAACGGGCCGGAGAGAAATCGAGTCCTCGCTTGGACTGAGAGCGTGGAGCTTTTGCTTCGAGTCAAATATTTATCGCCCGACATCGCTAGCGACGTCGAGCATTTGATTATTTAAGGCTTGCAGATGTGTAGTAACAGATCGCGAATTCGCGATCAACCCCGACCGCCCGCGTTAAGACAGGCGCCTTGGGCGTAACCTTCCGGGTGAAATCATTATCTTATTTCCGACGCCGGACCGAATTGTTCCGCTGAACGCCTCGTGATCCATTCAAGATACTACAAAAACCCAGCTTTTTCTGCGCCGCTCGTAAGGCCCATGCCGAGGGACATGACCGATGCTTGAACACTGGGTTATTATGAAATCGCAACAGCGAACCGGATTGGACTACGCCATCAATCGAACGTATGATTCAAAGCAAGGACGC